>NZ_CAJTQC010000024.1 GCF_910578445.1 uncultured Duncaniella sp.
TCGCCGGTGTGGAGAACCTCCAGAACCTCAACGTCGATGACAACGAGATTACAAACTTCATCGTCTCCGGCCTGCCATCGCTCGCCACACTCATCTGCTCCGACAACAACATGACCACCCTCGGCGTGCGCAACTGCAACGCGCTGCTCGACCTCGTCTGCTCCTACAACGACCTTACCACCCTCTCGGTCGAAGGCTGCCCCAACATCCAGTATGTCGACTGCTCCTACAACGACCTGACCTCGCTCGACCTCTCCAACCAGACATTCCTCCAGCGTCTGCTCTGCAACAACAACCAGCTGACAATGCTCGACGTGTCCTTCGACCAGGCCCTCACCTACATCAACTGCCGCTTCAACACCATCACCGACCTCCGCACTGTCGCCTGCAACAACCTCCGTATGGTGGCCTGCCAGTGGAACTACTGATAAACGGTGTCACTTCTGCCTGACACACACAATCTCAATCCTCAATCAGACTGATTGACGCACTAAACATAAAACACTCTCCGGCCGGAAGACCATCTGATGGACTCCCGGCCGGAATTTTTTAGCTTGATAGAGATTCAGACTTCTGATTCTCTGTAACGCCTCACGACTTCTTCAATCGGTATGTCGAGCAGGCGCATTTCCTTAAACAGTTCTTTAAGTGAAGTTTCGAAAAATTCTTTACGGCGCACATCATTCACGTGGTCGAGAGCGTCTGCGGTCAGATAGAAGCCCATGCCACGTTTCGGGACGATTATACCTTCGGCCTGCAGGAATTCATAAGCTTTGAGTACGGTATGGCTGTTGACCGACAGTTGGACCGACAGCTCCCTGACTGACGGCACTCGTTCGCCGGCAGCCCATACTCCGGTCAGAATCTGCCCGAAACTATAGTCGATAATCTGTTTGTATATGGGTTTGTTTGAAGTGAAATCCATCTGAGAAATTTATTGATTGACTCTGCTGTGCTTTCATGCTTTGATTTCCCCGACCTTAATGTGACGGTAAATCATAATTGTGATTATTATTGGATAGATGGCAAGCACTCCATATATATACCTGAATACAGAGAATATGTTTATCATAAGTGTTGTGGGGTCGTCAATTATATTTGGATTTATTGAAATATTAAAATAAGCGATGACTCCACCTACTATTCCTGCGAGAAGACTGCTGGCAAACAATATCCCGAGCAAACTGAGAAGACCTTTCACTACGCGGTTACGCACGGCTTTAATCACCACGTAGAGTATGGTGATTATAATGGCGTAGCACTGGATGATGCTTACCGCGATTATGAGACTGCGGTGTTTTAAGTCAATCATGCCTGATTCGATTTTGACGCGTGCCCACATCATGTCTTGTATGGTTGGTCCTAAATCGAATATTTTGAAAATGAATTCAAGTCCATACCATGTACCTTCGATGATTAATGGCACGACGACCAAGGAATATAATATGTACACGAGCCATTTTTCAACCGGTTTTGCCGGAATGAGGGCAAGCAGCGTGTCGTCGCGTCGTGCGAATGTGAGCGGACTGAGATAGAGAGCGACTCCAACGATGAAACTCAGCAATGTGTAGACTCCTAATCCATTTCCACCGAGATAGATGGCTAACTGAACCAGCAGGTAACACACCAACGATGTGAGTGCGCTCACCAACATGTAAACGCGCATGGAATTCTTGAACATCATCCCGAATTCAAACATGCGTCTCCATGAGAATTTGTCAGAAAGGCTGGATATTTCCATTTTATCAGCTGATGTTTTGTGGTTGTCTGTTTATGGTTTCAAGAATTTTGCTCCGGGCGTCCGACATGAGAGCTGAATAGAGAAGCCCGTAGTTGAGATCTGACGGCTCTCCGCTTTCGTTGACTACGATTGAGTGGAAGAGTCCTGCGCCTTGTTCCATGAACAGGCTTCCGTAGGGTGGGATAGGAGTGGCCACGCATGAAATTCGTTCTGAAATCTCCCAAGTCGGTTTGGCCAGTATCAGTTTGCTCCGCGAGAGCACGAGCACTCCGTCGTAGAGTTCCCTTAGGTCGGACACGGTGTGGGTCGAAATGATTACCGTCTGTTCCGGCGATATGCAGCGTGCGAGCATGTGGCGCAAAGCTTTTTTCGAATTTATGTCAAGACCGTTTGCGGGCTCGTCAAGTAGCAACACGTCAACTCCAAGCGCGATTATATAGGCCAAAAGAGTCTTGTGGCGCAGACCGAGCGAGAGATGGTTGAATGTTTCAGAGCCGTTTAATTCAAACTCACGAAGGTTCTCTTCAAAATATTCCTGCGAGAATCCCGGGTAGAATCTGCTGTGGATTTTAGCGAACTCGCGGATTGTTTTTGTCGGGATTTCCATGGTGTCGGGCATCATGAACACTCGTTTCAGTGTCGACGGTTCGCGTCGGGTCATCGTAGCGCCGTCGACAAGGCAGCATCCTTCTGTCGGGATGATAAGTCCGGCTATCAGGCGTAGCAGTGTAGTCTTTCCTGCTCCGTTTTCGCCGAGCAGCAGATGTATGCCTGATGGCACATCTGCCGTGACTTTGTCAAGAGCGACAAAGCCACGGCGGTATGCGTATGTGACGTTTTTTAGTTCAATCATTTTTCGACCGGTTTTACTGTGTAACCTTCTTTTCTCAGCAGACTGATGAGTCCTTTGTCGCCCGGGAGATGACCTGCGCCGACAGCGATGAAAACCGATGCTGTGGGCAGGAGTCCGGCCATGATACGCACCCAGTCGGCATTGCGTTTGTTGAGCATTCGTTCACTCCATTCATCGCTGTTTCCCGAGTCTGGACTCTCCATGATTTCGAGCATTGCGTTCAGGTCGCCTGAAAGATAGGCTTTTGCAAGTTTGAGAGCGATTCCACTTGCTTTCTCATCGTTGCGCACCATATCCATCAGCTCGTCGGCTTGTGTGAGGATAGATGTCCCGAACATCGCTTTGCACTGGTCTTCGATGGTCTCGAATCCTCCGATTTCCTTGCCTGCCGCAGCTCCGCGCTTCTGGATTTCACCATCGAGCTGTTTTGACGGGTCGAAATTTGGAAATGCAGCTTGGCTTTGTGCGAGAGCAAGCACCGTGTTTATCATGGCGGGTTTGAGTGTTGCCATCTGTGAAGCGGAAACCATCGGGCCCATGTAGTGCTTTAGCACTTTGTCGAGGGAGTCGATCTGTGCGGCGGAAAGAACTGAGGTCAGGGTGCTGTCCTGTGGAGCCATGGCATATGTGAGCATTATCTGCTGTGACTGGGGGCTCTGTGCTTCGCTCATGACCATTTCGCCATACACTTTGTCGGCTGAAGCAAGTGCTGATGCAAATCCGGGGACACTGTCGATGACAGCGATAGGCGCTATATGGTGTGTGCCGAAAAGATATGACGGTTTCGAGAGACCGTTGCCGGTCACTTCCCATAAGAGTTGTGCGTTGCCGACAAGTGTGCCTATTGATGCTACAAGGATTGAAAGGAGAAACTTTTTCATTGTTGTGAAGGTATTATTGTGATGAATTTTTCTATTTGCAGTGCTGCGGTGTTTAGGTGTTGTACATGACTAACACACCGCAAAGGTATGCCACTTGTCGCAATTCACCAAATTTTTGCATGAAAATTTTTATTTTTTTTTGAAAACCTGTTCCAAGAATATTGTGGAGACTATTTTTTCACTATCTTTGGCTGATTAAACAACAGTCTCTAAATATCACGTAACAATGAAATTTTCAACCGTTTTTCATAAATACACATTTCCAATCTGTGCTGCATTATGTCTTGGCCTGAGTTCGGTTTCCTGCGGAGGTTCGTCGGGTGGCGATGCTGCAATGACCCGGCAGGATTCTTTAGCCGTCATCTCTGCTCAGGCCGATGCTCTTCTTGAGGCGCGATGTGTCAAAGCCAATGCCCAGTTCCCGCTGGTGATTGATGATTTCACGACCCAGACCGCAGTTGAAGTTCTTCCTGAAAAGATGGTTCATACGTTTTCGATTGACGAGAAAAAGCTTGGACTGGAGCTTGACAATCCGAATGTGTCAAAAGACGCTCTATATCAAGGTATAATCGAAGCATTGCGTGTCAGTAAATCCGACTCGACAATGCTGTCTGAGATGCAGGCGCTTGTGACCACCGGCCGTGGTCTGCTGTATAAGTACAGCGGAGTGCAGTCAGGCAAGACATTGGAGGTGGAAGTAGCTCCGGCCACATTAAAAGAAATAGTCGAGTGAGGTCTGTTCACTCGACTATTACATGTTTCATTTCCTGAGGTCCTTCATCTCACGGGTGGAGGCCCGAAAACCGGAGGTGCGATTGTCGGATTCATATTGCCGTGCATCGATTTACCTTGATTTGATTTAATCAGTTGGTATAATATCCCTCCGACATCAAGACCGATTTCTGCATGCTTCGACAGTCGGTAGTAGGGGATGACCATCGGCTGGGCTTCGTAGCGGTCGGTCACTGACGAACGGTAGGCCTGCGCACCGACTTTCACACCCCAACGGTCGCCGATTCTGTAATCGACATACCCTCCGAAGTTGGGTATCGCCGTGTAGCCCTGCATTCCGGGTGTCATTCCGGCATGCCGTAAAGTGGTGGCATTGTTTAGTGATGTGTAGTAGCTGCCAAACAGCGTCATGCTGACGCGGTCGCTGAATCGGTAGGATATTGAGCCCCCAAAACCGAATACAGTCTGCAATCCTCCGAAGTAACCATACTTCATGGCATCACCGTGTGCGGTGAATGTAAATCGTCCTGCCTGTTGCATCAATATCAGCGACCCGCTTTCAATCCCCATCATTCCGGGCATTGAGGCCGATCCTCCATTGGCGAACAGACCACCGCTGTTCCAGACTGCGATTCTGCCGTCGGTCGGGACGCTCATGGTGAACGGTTGAAGTTGTTTCGGATATGATGATTGCAACGATGGGCTGCCTACTGTTACGTCTGAATTTATCAGACTGTCTTTTGGCAGAAGTTCATGCCCTGTAATCGACGGTAGCGATGGAGTGCCGGCCGGTCTTCCGTTTCCGGCTGCTTCATTTGCTGTTCCGATGGAGTCGGTGATAGCTTTGTCCGGCATATCAGTCAGCACATTTTGTCCGGTGGCTGTCGACTCCGACAGACCGATACCGGCAACAAGCATTAGAGTGAGAATTTTTTTCATATTGAAGGAAGAGATTCGTTCTGTCAGGCCGGAGGAGTCCACAATAATACTCCCTTTCATAAAAAGTCGCTGTAAACCTCCGTCGCTACTGGCAAAGTTAGTTTAAATCCGTCAATTGTGTCTGTTTTTAACCTTATTTAGTCTTATTTCCTCCCTAATTTTCCTCTTATCCGGCTGAGATTTACAGGTATTAAGCCCAAAGTGAATATATTAATTGAGAATTTCGCATAGTTTGAGTATCCGGATTCATCAGGTAATAAGAAAATATGCTGACTAATGTCGTAACTTTGCAGTCTGATTTCAGACTCTGTTTTATTTATGAACTGGATTACTCTCATTATTGCCGGGCTTATGGAAGTTGCGTTTACTTTCTGTCTCGGCAAGACAAAGGCGGCTTCCGCTCCGGCGCTTTATTATTGGTGGGCCGGTTTTCTTGTCGCCCTCACTCTCAGTATGTATCTCATGGCCCGGGCGGCCCGCACGATTCCGCTCGGGACGGTCTATCCCGTCTGGACAGGCATAGGTGCGGTCGGATCTGTTATCGTCGGCATTGTGTTCTTCAACGAGCCGGTGACGTTCTGGCGCATCTTCTTTATCACGACCCTAATAATATCTATTGTCGGACTTAAAATGTTATGACTGCAATGCAACATGAAATGCGGCGCTTCAAGCAGCTTCTGCCCGAAGCAGAAACAAAAGAAATACTGCGGGAGTCCACTCACGGTGTGCTATCTCTTGTCGATGCCGAAGGAGTGCCTTACGGTGTACCACTGAGCTTTGTTTATGACGGCGGAAATGTCATATATTTCCATTGTGCCACTACAGGTCACAAGATTGACTGCATATCGGCCAATCAATCTTGTTCATTCTGCGTGGTCGCTCAGGATGTTATCATACCTGAAAAGTTTACTACCTATTTCCGCAGTGTCATATGCTTCGGTCGTGTTACGATTGTAAGCGACGGTGATGAATTGAAAAAAGGCCTGATTATGCTCGCCGGGAAATATTCGCCGGGCATCGACAGCGCTATGGAAATTTCACGTTTCATCAACAACGTCACCGTCCTTCGACTCGAAATCACCTCCATGACAGGAAAAGAATCAATCGAACTGACCCATGCACGCCACCTCAGTCATGTAGCTGTGGATTAGATTATCGTTGTAGAAGGTAAAAACAACTTGTAGAAAAATAGTTACGCAGATAATATAAGCCGGACAGACTCTTTGGCAGCAAGCGTGGTTTCAGTCTGAATTTTATCTCGTAGTGCGGGTTTATAAAATAAAGACTGCGTTCGATGATTCTAAGGCCTGAAGAAATGACTGTTTTTTCAAATTGTTCAATGCTGATTCCATATTTCTTTATGGTCAATAATTCTGAAATGCAATTGTCTTTTTCATTCCCGATTCTGAGTATGAATCTGTAGATTGCTGCCGGGAGTAAATGGATGAAAGGCATTTTAGAGATATATTTGTTGTGGCATATCTGCTGATGGCCGCCGAATGGCATTTGCCATGCAGGAAAACCCATAAATGCCATTCCTTCCGGTTTCATCAGTTCTGATATTCTTGAGAGGAGTTTTTGCTTATCGGCTATATGCTCGATGACATCATGACATATGACTATATCGAAACGCTTGTCACATTTCATTTCAAATATGTCTGAACATATAAACCTTCCGCTGGCACTCTCTTTTTGAAAAAATGAAATAGCATCTTTTATGCGGTTGGCTGAGATGTCTATGCCTGTCACTCTATGGCCTGATTTTGCAAATGGCAAAAGATTTCCTCCGTCACCGCAACCGATTTCAAGTATATCCAGTTGGCGGCCAAGATTCATATGGCCGGCTATATAAGGCATGAAATATTTTTCGCTTGTATAAGCGAGTTCTGAAAAATATTGGTTTCTGTCGTTGTGTCTGTGTTGCATGATTATGGTTAAGCGGTGTTTTTAACGCTTATCCTAATGATGCTTGAAGCCGGCATATACTGCGTCTGCCGGTTTTAAAAATAATCAGATTTCATTTTTCAGACAGAAGCGTATGCCTATTGGGATATTGAACATCAGAGGTCGTTCCTGCCACATGGTCGGTAATGAAGAATTATTGTCAGGATAATATGTCACCGATGGTTCGGCATAAATGTTAATACCGCGTGTCAGGCGGTACTCAATGCCGATTCCGCTTTCGATTGAGAATTGCAGGTTTGGTTTAAGCTTCGGTAATGGGCTGTCAGTGTTGTCATAAACCGTTATGCACTGTGTGTTGACAGGCAAATCTATTTTACACCCGACAGTTGCATAGGCTGATAAATTGTCATGGGAAATTAACATGTAATTTAATTTCAGCGGTATTCCGATGAAATGGGATGCTGTTTTTATTTCAGCATAATCATTGTTGCTTTCATATGTCAGACTGCTTCTAAGATATGTGTATGTTACACCGGTTTCGAGAGCGAGCCTTTGAGACATGCTGCGGGAAAGTGTTATGCCGAATATCATAGGGAATGAATGATGGACTTTTCGTTCGATAAGTTTTACATCTGATGGAAGCCCCGGTTGAATTTGTTGAAAAATATCAGTTTCGGTTGTATTCAGGCATGTATAACGCATTGTCGCACCGACGCTCCATTTCTGCCATTCAGACTTGTTTTTTGCATAGGCTATGTTTGTCGATATATATGGCAAGTCTGCTGACAAATCTGTCGCATCGCGAATGATGGTATCTGCCGGCACATGATGTTGCAGTTTTTCCTTCGTGTCCGCTGGATGACATACATCCTTGTCCGGATGACAACCTATTGTCGTCACATTATTGCCTGACGGGCTGTTTAGAGTGTTTTTATCGGTCGTTGTCTGTTGTATTGAGCTTTTTTGCGAAGCATCAGGATTTATAGTCTTCTCGTTTGAGTTATTGCGTCCGGTTTCAGTTGCAATTACATTTCCATGCTTTAAATTAAAGCCTCTGATGGATTCTGCTTGTCGGTCAGTGACTTCAGAATTGGAGGCAATTGGTGGTTCGTGACGATTTTTCAGGTAAAGGACTGTGAATGTCATCATCGACACAGCCGCAAGCATATGCAGTTTTGCCTCCCGGTCGTTAATAAGCCGTCGCAACATAGCTTTTGCTCTTGACAGTTGTGATGATGACGAATTCGGAGCTATACCAAGGATTTCACCTATCTCTTTGTGTGACTTGTTTTCGAATACGGCAAGTCTGAATATTTTCTGATAGCCGGCCGGCAGTTTTCTGATGATTTCATCAAGTTCCTCGTAGCTCAGTCCTTTTTCGGTATATGGAGTGTCTGGGATTTCTTCTTCATCGTCAATTGGCTGTGTCGCATCGAGATGTTTCAGATATTGTAGTGACAGATTTTTCATGATTGTTCCTATCCAGTATTCGACTTTATCATGATTTTTAAGTTTGCCTATATTGGCAAGTACTATGATAAATCCATCGTGTAGCACATCTTCGGCGGCTGCCCGGTCGGTGACATAGCGTTTTATGAGACGTAGCATACATGGCGAATAGATGCGATAGAGCTTGGCCATCGCATCCTTATCACCATTTTTGCATCGCCTTATAAGATCAGTCATATTCATGTCGGTGAAAATGCGCAGAGAGGTTCGTTATGGATTCAACTGCGTCTATAATAAGACGCGGATTTTTTACCGAATACTGCATATGACTGATGAAATTTTTTTGCATACACTCTTTCCGATTATTACTAAAAGAGATATAAAGGCCTGTGTAGTGCTGTGATTTTCATATATTTACATATAAATATCCGACCGCCGTTACAGTTAGGATTACCATAACTTTAACGGCGGTCATCGAAAAAGGGGATGTTGATTTAGTGTCTCTGTTTCAACCCCGGTCTAACGGCTTATATATTAGATATTTGCCTATTACATAAGTTTTTTGCCGACGAGGAAAGCTTCGGCGATTGGTTCTCCCAATGGACGGTACACTTTCTTTTCCTGATCGAAACATATGGGGTGGAGCATACTGAAATCGACTTTTCCATCCGAATCAATGATTGTATCGTCTGCGACGGTTCTCATCACTTCGCCGATGACACGTGTGCCACCGTCGCCATTGCCGGTCAGGGAGACAACCTTACATTCCATGGCCAGCACGAAATCCTCGATAATCGGTGCGTCAACCATCTTGCCTTTTACGACCGATGCGTGCACATGATCCAGCTTCGGTTCGTCATGACCGGAGACCATTCCTAAAAAATCGGCAAGCTCCACTCGCTCGGCTGTTGCGATATGTACGGTAAACGCTTTTTTAAGACGCATGTTTTCCGTAGTCTTATGATTTGATGAAATATTCAGAGCGATATGGTTGTCCCAGCATTGTCCTCCCCAAGCGACATTCATGGCATCGGCTACCCCATTGTTGTCATACGTACCGACAATAAGTACCGGCAGTGGAGCTATGACCGGACGTGTCTTTATTTCTTTCAACATAATATATCAAGGTTTTAAAGATTTAAAAATCCGACATCCCTTTGTGGGAATGTAAAAGTATTTTTTCAAATTATAACCTATGCTCACGCATAAAAGTTCCGTTTTTTGACATTTATTATCTCAATAAGCCTCTTCCGAATGGCATAGATTGTATTTGAGAGGTAAAAATTGGGTAATATATCACGTTTTATTGTAAATTTGCCGGACAGTGTGTGGACGATTTATCCACTGTAATGACAATAGATTGATAAATACAGATTTATTATTTTTGACCATGTTTCATCCGCTTGAAAATATCAAGGACTATGATGTGATTCTGGCGAGTGGTTCGCCACGTCGCCGGGAATTGCTTGGAATGCTCGACATTGACTTTCGTGTCGACACTTCCCATCCGGTCGACGAGACTGTCCCTGCCGGACTGCCCGCCAAGGAAGTCGCCCCTTATCTGTCGCGCCTTAAAGCCGAGGCCTATCCGCTCGGTGATGAAGAAAAGAAGCTTGTCATCACCGCCGACACAGTCGTTATTATAGACGGCAGGGTGCTTGGCAAGCCGGCTGATGAGGCTGACGCGTGCAGGATGCTTGAGTCGCTGCAGGGTAGGACTCAGAAAGTAATCACAGGAGTGACGGTGAGGACGGCAAAAGGCATGACCACATTCAGCGCCTTATCTGAAGTGGAGTTCGCTCCACTTTCGGGCGATGAGATTGCATACTATGTCGGTAAGTATCGGCCCTTTGACAAAGCCGGGGCCTATGGCATACAGGAGTGGATCGGTGCAGCCGGAATCAAGGGTATCACTGGCAGTTTCTATAACGTCATGGGACTTCCTGTCCAGCGTCTGTATTCACATTTGAAAACAGTCTAAATCTACGGATTTATAGAAGGAAGGGTCTGGCATACAGGCCTTTCCTTTTTAGAGGGTCGGATATTTGTCCGACCTTCTTATATTTTTATTGGTGTCCGGTAAAACTTTCAATCCATATTTGACTTTTTATTTTCCTCGGACTGCCGCCCTAATCACTGAAACAGGGTGCTTGTCAATGAAATAGCTGGTTAAACACGTTTTATCTGACACCAATGATAAAATTCAATCGGCAATTCTTTGACTATGGTAAATCAATGTCCTGCCGGACATTCACATTATATTTATCCTGTGTCCCCGCACATCTTCGCTTCGCTGCGATGTACGGGGCTATGAGTAATTAAATGTCCTGCCGGACATTTTTTGCCTGATACTCCGTGTTGCCTGAGGCTTATTGGCTTCCATAAATGCACTTCCTCCGATGGAAAAATACATGCCGATGTCCGTTCAGGACATCCAATTACTCATAGCCCCGTACATCGTAGCGAAGCGAAGATGTGCGGGGAAAGATATATTTAAACAAAATGATGTCCGGCAGGACATCGATTTACCATTCTGGCAAGCCCAATAACGAGGATTCACACACAATTGATTATAAACCAATGCATTATTGTTGATTTTAGACATTTTATCGGACAGCAATATTATATTTTGGTCAGTCTTAGAGTGAATCCGTCGGTCGGAGGAAGGATGATGAGGCTGTCGGGTGTCTCATCGTTGTTGTTGGTGGTGGTGGCACGGTGTTCCCATGCGAGGAAATGAGGTGTGCCGACTCCGAGGCGCTCGCTCACCTTAAGCGCTACGACACCCATTGTCATGCGCAGATTTAGTTCAACGCACGGCATCACTCGCCGACGGCCGCCGTCGTTGTAGACCATCATGTCTACTCCCATCCAGCCCTTATAGGCTGTCGCCGTCAGTTCGGTCAATATTTCTTCCTCACGGCTGATGATTTCCATGAGACTGTCGAAATCAATCATGCCTGATAGCCGGGATTCGATATATGACTGAGGTGCGACAACATTTCCGCTATACATTCCTCTTGCCTCTGTCGTGAACATCGACAATCCACGGAAGCTGACACGGACTCCGTCGGAGTGGAACAGCGCCGCGAAATCGGCCACCTTGTCGAGTCCGCGTTCGACCATCACGCTTCCCTGCCTGTTGATGATTCCTTCCGCACGCCGGCGCAGTGCGTTTTCGTCGAGCGACCGTGCGCAAAACACACCGCGTCCGCTGCTCGACCACGGTGATTTCACGTAACATCCGGGATTGTTGCGCTCTGTTTCAACCACGACATCCGGATTGGTGGTTTCGAGTGCGATTGGACTGCCCGAGTCAAGCCGTGTGAGGATTTCGACCGACATACGTCTGTGGCTCAGCTGTCTCATCCGTTCGATTGAGCTATCGTCGGGCAGAATGTCGCCGTCGACTCCGGCACGTAGAAACTGCCGTTTCGCATCGAGACTCCATCCCCAAGGGGCGACCTGCGTGACATTTCTGACATCTCCGCCCACCACACCGTTCAGCCCGAAACGCCCGGCGAGACGTAGGGCTTCGGTCTGCATCTGTTCCGGGGCTATGATACTGTCTCCTTCCTCAGCCCACCACATCGGCAGCAGCGCTCCGGCATTATGGATTGCAACAGCGTGGGGCGGGGGAGTGTAGTGGCGGCAGCCGAGTGCCAAGGCAAGGTCGTTTTCAGGATTGAAAAGATGGAGTTTCACTGTATCGGGGGATTGAGTTTCTGTAATCGGGATGCAAAATTACTGATTTCGCAGTGATTTTGAAATATTATATCGGCCTCTTTCGCGTAGGCCAAACCGAAGGTGACGCTTTGATGTTAATATTCCGTACATCTTTGGAAACATGTAAAAAAACGAATATATGTCTGACATAAAAACACCTCCAGCCTCTCCCCCTCAGTCACGCAGTGTCGGCGATATGATCAAAGGCAATCTGTTTGTGCTGATTGCAACGATATTTTTCGGAGTCAATATCCCGGTGGTCAAAATGCTGATACCGGAATGGATGAGTTCAATCGATGTCACTGTTTTCCGCCTTGGCGGCGGTTGCATTCTGATGTGGATTGCCTCGATTTTCATCAAGACCGACCGAATCGGGCGTCACGACTATCTGCGTATATTTCTTGGCGGGGCTGTCGGGCTTTTTCTGTTCATGTACCTTTTCAATCTGTCGCTACGCTATGCCAATCCGATTGACGTATCTATTATCATGACTTTCCCTCCGATATTCGTTATCCTGATAGGTATAATTTTTCAGCATAAACACACCTCATGGCTTGAGATATGTGGCATTGTCGTCGGATTCATAGGCGCTTTCCTTGTTATCGTCACCCAGCATTCAGGCGAGAAGGGCACTGACAATATACTTGGCGACTGTCTCGCTCTCGCCTCGACTCTCTGCTATGCCTTCTATCTTGTGATTCTTGAAGGGCCTATGCACCGCTATCGCCCTGTCTCCATGTTGCGCTGGGTGTTTCTGATGTCGTGTATACCGATGCTTCTGCTTTTGCCGTCATTGCCGAAAGCCGAGATTTTCCATACCACCGACTGGCAGCCGTGGGCCTGCATAGCTTTCGTGCTTATCTGCCCGACCTTCTTGTCCTACTTCCTGATCAATCCGGCGGAGAAACTGATAGGAAGTGAGTTGGTGTCCATCTATCAGTATTTTCTGCCTGTGGTGGCAACCATAGCGTCGGTCATAATGGGTATAGCCGAGATACATTGGATTCAGGTGCTCGCAATGATTGTCATCATAGCCGGTATGCTCATCACAAACCGTGCGAAGCGCAAGGAGGTCCGCAAAGAGTAGCGGTCGGGCTGCGTCGGTTTTTTTACGAAATAAAAAAAGATGTCCGTGACAGCCATCACAGCGCCGTCACGGACATCTTCAGTTAAGTCGACTATAAAATATCTTAAAGTTTCATCTTTTTGGCGATTTCCTCGGGAATAGCTTCGCGGTTGACGAGGATGTCGATTGTCTTGGCAAGGAAGTAAGGCTCTGAGACGTAGAAGAAACCGTCATAAATCTGGTTGGTGTCCCATGAGTTCTTGACCTTGTAGTATTTGTTGCCCTTCTGGTCGACAGCCTTACCGACGATTACCATGCCGTGGTCATCGGTGGTTTCCTGCTTGTCAAACATCTCCTGACGGAGTTCCTGAGTGACAGTGATTTCCTGTGTCGGACCATTGATTTTGTTTGATTCAGCCTCGCGGTCTTTGTCGCTGAGTTTCACCCAGCGCGAAAGCTCTGTGCCCGACAGGTCGTTGGCAGTCTTCTTCTTGGGGATGAGTGCGTAGCCTTTCTTCCAGTTGAAGCCCGGTTCGCTCACGTCGGCAGCCCATGCAATCGAATAGCCGTTGTCAAGAGCGTTGTCAACGATTGCCTTCATCTCTTCCAGAGGCACGTTGTGATACTTTTCCCACAGCCAGTTGTCGGCCACCTCGATAGCGAACGAATCATAGAAAGGATGGTGTGTGAATGAAGTCACGGGCACATAGTCGGCGGCATTGATGCCGAGCGACTGTGCGAACGACTGTGGAGTGTAGGTCTTTCCTTCATATTCAAACGATTCGGGAAGCTCGCCGAAGTAAGCGTCGAGTATTCCTCCGAATGCCTTTTTCCAAGCCGGAGATTTTTTCTTGCTTTTGTTGACCGAATTTACAAATGAAGTGAATGCGGAGCTGAGTTCTGCGTGGTCGTGCTTTTCCTCGCCGTATTCAAGTCCGCGATACGCCTCTTCGGGGACGAGACCATAGTTTACCATGACGTAGGGTACGTCGAGTGTGCTTCCGCCCTGTGCGAAATTGATTGTGCCGTTCATGCGGATAAACTTGTCGGCCTTGTCATTGTAGCAGTGGCGTACGACATACATTTCGCTGAGGTCGACTTCCTTGCCGGTCTTGCGGAGAATTTCGTCTTCAAGGAAAGATATGCCTGAGAAGCTCCAGCATGTTCCTGATTTGTTCTGGTCCTTAACGGGAGTGGTCTTCACTACCTTCACGTCTGTGAACTTGAAGCCTCCGGTGCTGTCGTTCTCATTGGTTTTCTTGTCTTTAGCCTGAGCGCCTAAGGCCAGACAGAGAGCCATCGCTCCGAATAAATACTTATTCATGATTTGGTTGATTGGTTTATGGGGTTCAATTTATATGATATCGATTTGTCATAAGGCAGATGCAAAGTTATTATAAATTTATGGCAATTCAAGTTTTTTAAAGAAAAAGTTGTAACTTTGTGTGCTTGTTTTCTACAGTATAAAAACCATAAGTAACTCTTAAAAATCTCAAGAGATTACTTTTGCATTTTATATAGTTTAATTTTTTAGAGTTACTTTAAGTATTTCATATGAAAAGAAAATTTCTTGCTTTCATCATAATTCTTGCAGCCGTTTGTGGTGTTCAGCAGGCCAGTGCCCAGTTCCGTTGGGGCGCTACGGTCGGAGTCAATTTCAATGATTTCAAGTTCAAGCAGGCCGGCATCCTTTCAGTAGGCAAAGGCTTTGGTGAGTCTGCCGGAATCAACGGCGAAATGATGTTTCCCGGCATCGGATTTGGCATCGACATAGGTCTCCGCTACGAGCAGCTCGGCGCTAAGCTCAATCTTGGCGATTTCCCTCTCTGGGAGTCGCAGGGCTACTCGGCAGATGAACGCATCTACATCCACAATATCCAGATTCCATTCAACCTGAAATTTAAATATACCCGTCTGCAGGGGTTTGAAGACTATCTCGCACCATTTGTTTTCGGTGGTCCGGTGTTCAACATACAGGCTGCCCACAGCAAATGTGACGCTATGAAGTTTTCAGGCGGTGATCTCGGTCTGACAGTCGGTGCGGGTGCTGAGATTTTCAGACGCTGGCAGCTTTCGGCCTCATACACATGGGGCATGACATATGCTCTCAAAGCGAAAGTGCTGACCGACTACAGCGCGCGTAACAGAACTTGGGACATACGTCTGACCTATTATTTTTGAATTGTTTGATAATATTTCTTGCAGTCTGGAAATCCATGATTTCCAGACTGTTTTTTTGACTCAATACATATCTATTTGTGATGGAAACAGATACAGTACATGTCTATGCGGAGACACCTCGGCTTGTGCTCCGCTCGTGGAAACCTGACGACCTTGAGGTCTTTGCGTCGCTCAATGCCGACAGCGAGGTGATGAGACATTTCCCTGCGCCGTTGTCGTTTGAAGAGACAAAAGCTTTTTATGACCGCATACAGGATGAGTTCCGTCGTGTTGGCTATGGTCTTTATGCCGTCGAGCTTAAGTCTACCGGCCGGTTCATCGGCTATGTCGGGCTTCATGCTTTCAACTTTGATGTTCCCTTCGCGCCGGGAGTCGAGATCGGGTGGAGGCTTGCTGCTGCGTATCACAGACAGGGCTATGCCCCTGAAGCCGCGACGGCAGTCCTTTCAGTGGCAAAGAGCCTCGGACTGAGGAAGCTCTTTTCGTTTACAGCTCTGGCCAACACTCCGTCTGAGCGTGTGATGCAGAAAATCGGCATGCGTCGGACCGATGAATTTGACCATCCGGCTATTGCCGACGGTCATCCGCTCAAGCGCCATGTCCTTTACACAATCGACTTGTAGCGTCCGTCGCCATGTCGCTGACACGGTGGCTGTGAAAAAAAGGCATTGCCCCCGTCACCACTACGGAAGCAATGCCATAGGCAGAAAAATTGTTTGCTGATGGTTTGGCCGCCGTGTCCGGCGGTCTGCCCTCCGGCATGATTCCCTCTGTTTATGCCGGCGCTGCGCTCTCCATGAATGAAAAGTGTGTCTTGGCAGCTTTTTTATTTGGCAGACCGTCGGTGCAGGCGGAGTCTGACTATAGATAGAAAGAATATAAATAGTTGTAACAACGAAAAATCCGTATCTTCCCGAGTGCCTATCGGCCGATAGGTCTGTGGACAGATACGGATTTTTTATGCTGTTTCAGCTTTGTTTCGCAATGGTTACAGATTCAATTGCTCTGTGGGTATGACGACGGAGAATTGTCGCCGGTGAGATGATGAATCATGCAACAGTTGTCCGTAAAGTCCCGCAGACAAAAGGCTTGTGTTTTGAAAATGGCAGGTCTTCTGACTTGTTTCCTGCTTCCACGCCTTCCCGGTCGACTCAATTTGAATCAGTCAGTGGCTTGATTGTGGAAGCTGTTTTATGAATGAAACTTACAGCAGCGGGTACTGTTCCGGATTCACACCGGATTCCCTCTTCGGCTCTTGTCAAATCCGACTCTTCGGATTCAGAGCAACCATTTCGTTGGCAAAGATAATGAGAAAATTTGTAAAATCAACCGTTTTGTGCGGTTTATCAGTCAAAAACACCCTCCATTGTGGTGTCTTCGGCATTGGTGTCGGCGTTGACCTCCTCGTCGTAATAACCGTAGAACTCCTTTTCGCAGAGGTTGACATCGGCGGGGAAGTTGAACCTGGCGCTTTGTGAATAGTTGAGCGAGGGGTCGGCATAGACCTTCTTCATGAAACGTCCGTAGATCGGGAGGGCCATCGACGCACCTTGGCCATAGGCCATTGTGTTGAAGTGGATGAAACGCTCGTCGCCTCCGACCCATGTTCCGGCCACGAGGTTAGGAGTGAATCCCATGAACCAGCCGTCGGCGTTGTAGTTGGTCGTACCGGTTTTGCCTCCCATTTCGGCTGTGAGGCCGAAGCGCGAGCGCACTCTGTGAGCCGTACCTTCGTTGACCACGTTGAGAAGCATCGAGAGTATGCGGTAGTAGGCTTTTTCGCTTATGACTTCAGTGTGGCGTGGCGAGAATTCTGAAATGATGTTGCCGTTGTTGTCGGCGATGGCTGTGACAAACATCGGGTCGACTCTCATGCCGTTGTTGGCGAAGGCTGAGTAGGCGGTCACCATTTCTTTGACCGACACATCGGCCGGTCCGAGACAGAGCGACATCACGGGGGGCAGCTCGGCCGTGATGCCGAAATTGTGCATGGTTCTGACGAGCGAAGGTGGCGAGAGCTGCGATATGAGTCGCGCCGAAATCCAGTTGTTGGAGTTGGTGAGAGCCCACCGCAGGTCGACCATTTCGCCTACACGGGCAGACCCTGCGTTGCGCGGGGCCCACACCTTGCCTGTCTCGTCGGTGAGCACCGGCTGGGTGTTGGAGAATTCGTCGCAGGGAGTGTAGCCTTCCTCCATGGCATATGTGTAGAGGAAAGGTTTCACTGTCGAACCCACCTGACGGCGTCCGGTCGAAACCATGTCATATTGGAAATATGAGAAATTCGGACCTCCGACATAGGCTTTGATGTGGCCGTTGAGAGGATTCATGGCCATGAATCCGGTGCGGAGGAAATGTTTGTTGTAGAGCACTGAGTCGAGAGGGGTCATCACGGTGTCGACCGAACCGTTGTAGGTGAACACCTTCATTTCTCTCGGAGTGTGGAACGCACGGTTGATTTCGTCTTTCGATGCACCGGCCTTGACCATCATGCGGTAACGGTCAGTGTTCTTCATCGCGTTGCGCACGAGGTGATTTCGGCGTATCTCTGAAAGTTCTGCGCGGTCTGTGGTGTAGGGCGCGCCCTTTGTCCCGCGTTTCTCGCGGAAGAAAGCCGGCTGCAGATAGCCTCCGAGATGTTCGGCCACCGCTTCTTCGGCATATTTCTGCATGCGCGAGTCGATGGTGGTATAGATTTTCAGACCGTCGGAATAGATGTCATATTTCGAGCCGTCGGGCTTGGGATTCTTTTCAATCCAGCCGTAGAGCGGATTGGTTTCCCATGCGATTGAATCGTCGATGAATTTCTGGGTCTCCCATCCGCGGTAGTTTTCGCGTTCGGGTTTCTGGGCTCTGAGCATTCGGCGCAATTCCTCGCGGAAGTAGGGGGCGATACCGTCCTTGGCGTCGACACGGTTGAAATTCAGGGTCAGAGGCAGGGCTGAGAGCGAGTCGAGTTCGGCTTTTGTTATCTTGCCGTTCTTTTCCATCTGTGCGAGCACCACGTTGCGGCGCTGGCGGGTGCGCTCGTTCTGGCGCACCGGGTTGTAGTAGGCCGGGTTTTTCACCATCCCGACGAGCGTTGCGGCCTCTTCAATCTTTAGGTCCTTGGGCGCTTTGCCGAAATATACGTGGGCGGCCGACTTTATGCCGACAGCGTTGTAGAGGAAGTCAAACTGATTGAGATACATTTTGATGATTTCCTCCTTCGAATAGTAGCGTTCGAGCTTCACGGCGATCATCCATTCGATCGGCTTCTGCATGGCTCGCGAAAGGAGTCCTGAGCTGTTGGGCGAATAGAGCTGCTTGGCAAGCTGCTGGGTGAGGGTCGAACCGCCGCCGGCATTCTTGTTGCCCATGATGACGGTTTTGACCAGCACACGTCCGAGACCGCGCATGTCGATGCCTGAATGGTCTTCAAAGCGCACGTCCTCGGTTGAGATGAGTGCGTCTATCACATGTGGCGACACTTCATCGAAATCTGCGTAGACGCGGTTGCCTGTGCCGACGAAATAGCGTCCGATTTCCTTGCCGTCGGCCGAGTATAGCACCGATGCAAAGCGGTCGGTAGGATTTTTAAGCTCCTCGACCGGTGGCATATAGCCGATCACACCATTGTAAATCAGAAACAGGAATACGAAGATTCCTACAATGACGGATATGAATAAAAGCCACATTGTGGCTATGAGTCCGCGATGACGGCGTGGTTTCTGGCCTTTCTGCCCGGGACGGCGCGATGCCGCTTTCGAGTTTCTTTGTCCGGTGGTGGTCTGTGACTTTCCGCCGTTTGTCTGATGATTATATCCTTGCTGTGGCATATTGGATTGACAGTGGAGATTGATTGTTGGAGAGATTGCGGTTGATTGGGGTTGAATGATGGGCGGAGATGTAAATCCGGAGGCTTATCGGATATAAATCAGCTCTCCGCGCACTTCAAGCTGCAAATTTACGCATTTTCCCCGAAATAATGAAACAAACAATCTGTTCCCTCCACGATAACCGCATCATAATCCATTGTTTTTAATAGGAGTTCCTGAATAGTCGTTATCAGTCAATTGATTGATTTTATTAAAATCTGGTCTAAAACGATGCCTTCGGTATGGTGATGGTTGCAGATTGTTTTCATTTTACCGCTTACCGCGCTTTGTGATTAATCTGTTCATGTCGCAAAATAGTTCATTTTGTTTTACAGCCTGTGATTACTTGTTAAGGGTTTCTAAAAATTCAATTTCCACAATTCTCAGTTCACTCTTTTTTTTGTCGTTTTTCTTTGATTTCATGAGGCCGAGTCCACCGGCGTCAGGCTCGGCAACCTCGATTATCTGTCCGAAAGCATCGCTTTCATTGGCAGAGCCGCGTAGGCGTATGGTGTAGGTGTCTGAAAGAATCGGATTCTCGATACAAAGATGGACATACCCGAGACTCCTTTCGGTATTTCCATTCCACACCAAGACATCATCGGCATAGACTTCAATCGGGTAAGAACGCTGTCGCCACCCTGTAAGTTTCAGACAGATATCATCGATAGCTGCGCGTCGTTCGAGTTTATATGTAATCCATGCCGTGGAAAGGCGGCCGTCATTTTTCCATTCGCTTAGTTCGTTGTCATCGTAGCTGGCCGATGTAGTCTCGTTGTTTGTCCCTGCTGTGGCGCTTTCAATTTTCACATCAACCTTACTGTCGGTATATGACTGCCCTTCAGGGGTCTCTCCACGGGATGACTGACTACATAACCGTGCTGAGGGATCAAATTCAGTCAGTCCGTCTTTGACATTTATAGGTTTCGTGTCGAACGCAATTTCCCGAGGTTTGAAACCATTGGCTTTAGCTGTGATTTTGACTGACCCTGCTGTCGGTAAGGAGCGGAGCATCACTCTGTTGATTCCGGCTTCAACCGGAATTGTCTTTGACAGTACGAAATTATCATTACCCTGAGCCACACCGCCGCGCCACTCGGCCGGCCCGTCGACTGAAAATTCAATAGTGTCATTTGCAAGCGGACATCTTCTTCCTTCATCATCGACTATTTCCACTTGGACAAGTGCAATGTCCGAGCCGTCCGCAAACACACCTTCCGGCCCGTGAATCAGACTTAGTTTTATGTCTGCCGGTCTGCCGGCGGTTTCTTTTTTCACATGTGACACGGCATTCCCTCGCTTATCATACCCGATAGCTTCGACGATGCCGGGTTTGTATGCGATGGAGTCAAATGTAAATAAAAAGCGATATGACTGTTGTGCGGGTCGTTGGGTAATTCCATTGACTTTAAGTTCGACGGAATCACAGGTTGATACGACATATACAGGCTTTACAGTTCCCTCGGGATAATTCCAATGACCGATTATGTAAGAATCCTGCTTTTCAGGATCGACCCAGCAGTCCCACATGACTTTATGGACATAAAATCCGTCTTTGGGGATACGCATAGGGTCTACTACACCGCTCAGCCTGTAATTTTCAGCGCTTCTTCCATGAGTCTGAGTGTCTGAAAATATAATCTTGACTCCGCCTGAATTGACGCGTCGGCCTGTTCCGGGTCTTTCTCTCCAGAAATCATACCATCTGCGCACAAATTCAACGGCAAGCATATCCTGATTCTGATTATAGGCCGTGGCGTCCTTCCCTTTGTGGAGAGGGCCGTCGCCGTGTCGATGATAGGGATAGCTCCAGTTATCCCAGTATTTACGAAGACCCTCGTCTCTGCAATATTCAGTCTGGATCATGGGATGATGCTCGCTCTTGTTCACATAAAGCATCTCTCCTCCATATTCTGCTTCCCTGATATCAAGCATTTCTCGTGAACCGATTGCCCTGCCGCCGTGAGGGTCATATTTATCACGGATATCTCTCATTTCAATCATGTGCTCTCTGCTGATAGATTCGTTTCCCGATTCCCAGAATATCACGCTTGGATTGTTGCGGTAATATATTATGGCATCTCTCATCAGGTCTTTGCGCAATTCCCATCTCCGTCCCTCGACATCCTTTTCTGAATCTCCGGCAGGAAGCATCTGCATCAGGCCGACGCGGTCGCATGACTCTACATCTTGCTTCCACGGGGAAACATGCATCCATCTTACGAGATTTCCGTTGCTTTCAACCAGTAATCCGTTGGAAAAATCGCTCATCCAAGGCGCGACCGACATTCCCACTCCCGGCCATTCATTGCTTGAGCGCTGGGCATATCCTTTCATTTGGATGACACGGTCGTTCAACCATATTTTTCCGCTTCCAAATCTTGTCTTGCGAAAGCCGGTTTTGGTCACAACCTCGTCTGCTTCTTTGCCATTCACAATGAGTGTCGTTTTCACATCATAGAGATAGCCGTATCCCCAGCTCCAGAAATGCAGGTCTGAAATCTTGGAGGATGCTTTCAGCATTGCGGTTTCGCCGGATTTAACGGTCTGCGGCTCGCAGTCGAATGTCGCAATCATTTTATTTTCATTATCGTAGACCGAGACTTTCATCCCGATTTCCGCCGACTTGCGAGAATCGTTTTTTATTTCGGATTCGATATTTACTGTGGCTGTTCTGCTTTTTACATTGATGTCTGTTGCGTAGACATATACTCCGGTCGTGCCGAGATTGCTGTAGAGCGGAAGTGTCTGATGAATAGGATCGGTGATGTGTAGCCTGACATTTTTCGGTATGCCACCGTAATTGGCATTAAAATTCATGTCGTTCCATTGAAATTGACTTCCGGTGGCACGTTCCTTATATTTCCAGTTGTTGTCCGTTCTGACAGATAAGATATTCTCCTTGCCGAATCTGACGTAGGGGGTAATGTCAAATCCTACTGCCATGACTCCATTTTCGTGCAGCCCGAGATGATGGCCGTTGAGATAAAAATCAGCACCCTGACGCACTCCTTCAAATTCAAGAAAAACTTTATTTCCTTTCCGGTCAACAGGTATTCTGAAATGCTTACGATACCATGCCACCGTATCGGTCATTTGCGAAATCGATACTTTAAAAGCCTCGTCCTCGTTGAAGGCATGGGGCAGGCTTATTGCTTTCCAGTCCGAATCATCAAATGAGGGTTGGTCCGCTCCTTTGAAGTCTCCGATTTTAAGTAGCCATCCCGGATTGAAGTTATATTTCTCTCTTGCCGGCACAGGGGTTGACATAATTGTCACAATCAGAAGAAATACTACACATTTTATTGCCTGTAAAGTTTTCATAATCATTATGGTATTGCTCGTTGATTCTGATGTCTTATTTGATTGGAGATTGCGCAATATCCTTTATATTAGTGAGATAGCAACTGCTATTCTGTTAGCCGATATTGATTTGCTCATGCGCGATTTTATAGCAAAGTTCGTCAGAATCCTCCTATTCTACAAGAGTCTCACACAAAATCGTGTAAATGAGGCAATGAAACACTTGTCTTTTTCCTGAAGTCATCTGAAAACTTACGGCTCAAAATCAACAAGAAATTTTTTTCTGCCTCTTAATCATAAATGAAGCCACTGCATTGCTGGAAATCCGCTTTGAACTGCGGTGAAACAAATGGGGTGGTGTCGTGTTTAGATATTATACATGTTCGGGGCTGAGTGTGGGGTTTACGCATTAAGTCTCAACTCGATATTATATCACGTCTCTTCTAAAAAATGTCATGTTATGGAGATTATAGACGCTTTCGGCGACATACTGCGAAATTATCCGGCTCTGGCGGTTTTCCTCACCGTAGGCATGGGATTTCTATTGGGGAAACTCCGCATCGGTTCGTTCACGCTTGGCAGTGTGACGGCTGTCCTGCTGGTCGGAGTGGTTGTCGGACAGTTCGGCATTGCGGTTTCCGGGCCGCTTAAGACTGTGTTTTTCCTGATGTTTCTTTTCTCGATTGGCTACAGTGTAGGGCCTGAGTTTTTCAAGTCATTGCGCGGGATGGGGCTTCGTCAGGTTCTTTTTGCCGTGTTGATGAGCATGTGTTGCTTCGCGGTCACTGTCGGGCTTGCCTTTCTGTTCGGTTATACAAAAGGCGAGACAGTCGGACTTTTCGCCGGTTCTCAGACCTGTTCGTCTCTCATAGGTGTCGGGTCTGAGGCTATAAGCAAACTCCCTGTCGGTCAGGACGTAAAAGATGCTCAGATCTCGATTATCCCTGTCTGCTATGCCGTGACATATATATTCGGCACACTCGGAACGGTCATAATCCTCGGCAATTTCGGGCCGAAATTGCTTGGCGGTGTCGAGCGTGTGGCGCGAGAGGCCCATGAGCTGGAGAAGAGCCTCGACAATATGTCGTGGGACTCCGACCCTGCCAAATTCAATGCCCACCGAGGCATCTCGTTCCGTTCCTACCGGTTGACAAACAGGATTTTTGATAACGGGATGAGTGTCGCTGAACTTGAGGCGTTTTTCGAAGTGCGTGGCATTCATGTCTATGTCGGGCGTGTGCAGCGCGATGACAGGATTTTTACACCGGGACTTTCCGACACCCTTCATCGCGGTGACAGTGTCGTGGTCTGCGGTCCGCGAAAATTCATGGTCAAGGTGGGCGACTATACCGGGCCTGAGGACGACAACCGCGAGCTTCTGACCTATCCCGTGGAGCGGGTGTCGGTTCTTGTGGCGTCGCCCGATATTGTCGGATGTCCCTTCGGCCGGCTGCTGTCGTCGCCCGTGATGCGTGGTGTCTCGGTCAGGAGGGTGATGCGCCGTGGAAAAGAAATCGCGCTTGACCCGGCGGAGACCATCGAACGTGGCGATACATTGCGACTTGTCGGCGACAGCGAGGCTGTCGCAGCCGCCGGAAGGATGATAGGCTATGCCGACCGCATGACCAACTCAAGCGATTTGATGTTTGTGGGGCTTGCTATTTTCATCGGTGGCATTTTGGGCAGTCTGAGCGTCTGGATCGGAAACGTCCCTGTTGGTTTAGGGACGAGCGGAGGGGCGCTTGTGGCAGGCATCGTGTTCGGCTGGCTGCGCTCGCGCCGTCCGACATTCGGCTATATTCCATCATCGGCGCTGTGGCTGATGAATAACTTGGGGCTTAACGTGTTCATTGCCGTTGTCGGCATCGAGGCCGCTCCATCGTTTGTCTCAGGGCTTCGCGATGTCGGGTGGATGCTGTTTGTTGCCGGTGCGGTGGGTACTACCATTCCGCTTCTGTTGGGCATGTGGATGGGGCAGAAGGTTTTCAAATTCAATCCGGCGATTACTCTCGGCTGTTGTGCCGGCACGCGCACATGCACTGCCTCGCTCGGAGCTGTGCAGGATGCCATCGGCAGCACAGTCCCGGCCATAGGCTACACGGTGACTTATGCCGTCAGCAATATCCTGCTTGTAGTCTGGGGAATGGTGACAGTGTTGCTTGTCTGAATCCCTGACAGCGCAAAAAAACGGACATCCGCTCCACAGACTCATGAAGAAAATTGAGTCATGGTGCGGATGTCCTCCGTGTTTTATTACAAATTGTTTATCGCTTGCAGATGATTCCGACTTTAGCGGAGTCATCAGGCAATGGACTGATGAGTCGGTGATCAGTCTTCGAGACGGCGTGCGCCGTCTGAGATGATTACGTCATAGATTTTAGGCTCATGACCGTAGCGTTCGTTGAACTTGGCGGTCACGGTCTCGATAAACTTGTCATGGATGTCGTCGGGCACAAGGTTGATTGTGCATCCGCCGAAACCGCCTCCCATGATACGTGAGCCGGTCACACCGCATTCCTTGGCCACATCGTTGAGGAAATCGAGCTCTTCGCACGACACCTCGTAGTCCTTCGAGAGTCCTTCGTGGGTCTCGTACATGAGACGTCCCACAGTGGCAAGGTCTCCGCGGTTGAGTGCGTCGCACACGCCGAGCACACGTTCCTTCTCGCCGATGACGAAGCGGGCACGCATGTAGTCCTCGGCTGAGATGTCGGCCTTGACAGCATCGAGCATTTCCATGTCGGCGTCGCGGAGGGTTTCGAGACCGAGGCGCTTGGCAACGCGCTCACACGATTCGCGACGCTTGTTGTAGGGCGAGTCGACGAGTTCGTGTTTCACCACTGAATCGACAAGCACGAGCTTGTGACACTCGATATTGAAGGGGAAGTATTCATATTCGAGCGAACGGCAGTCGAGACGGATGAGGCAGTCTTTCTTTCCGAAAACGGATGCAAACTGGTCCATGATGCCGCAGTTGACACCACAGTAGTTGTGTTCGGTCGACTGGCCTATCTTTGCGAGTTCGAATTTGTCGATTGTGTTGTCGTTGAACATGTCGTTGACAGCGAATGCGAAACAAGATTCGAGTGCGGCCGACGATGAAAGGCCTGCGCCGAGAGGCACATTGCCTGCGAACACCGCGTCGAAGCCTTTGACAGTTCCACCGCGCTTGATTGTCTCGCGGCATACACCGAAGATGTAGCGCGCCCACTGCTGTGAGGGAGCGTCATCTTCGTTGAGGCCGAACGATGAGCTGTCGTTGAGGTCCACTGACCAGAGGTTGACTTTGTCTGTGCCGTTAGGACGGATTTCAGCCATTATGACCTTGTCGATTGCACCGGGAAACACGAAACCGCCGTTGTAGTCGGTGTGCTCGCCGATGAGGTTGATGCGTCCGGCCGAAGCATAGAATGTGCCTTCGCCTCCGAAATGCGATGCGAATGCCTCGCTGATTTTATTTTTTAATTCCATGGGTAAGGTAATGTAAGTGTGTACTTGGATGTGTGTTTTAGAACATCTTGTCGGGATAGATGCCGTCGGCGTGGAGCTGGGCGAATTTTTCGACAACTCCGGGGCGGTCTGCCGCATATGTCACGCCAAACCAGCGCGAGTCGGTGTCGAGCACCTTTACTGTAGCCTCGCCTGAGTGGATGAGGGTGTCGATGACGAGGGGAATGAAGAATTCAGCCTTCGGAGTGTTGAGGTCTTTGTCGAGGAAGGTGCGGAATTCGCGTTCCGAGTAGTCGAAATAGTCGGGAGTGAAGCCCCAGAGGTTCATCGACACGGGTGTCATCGGGTCGAGGGTCTGCTCTACGCCGTTTTCGTCGGTGAATACGATGTCACCGTTAGGTGCATAGGAGATGGCTGTGCGTTCAACGACACCTGTGAGGTTGCCGTCTTCACCTTTTGAGCATACGCCACGTGCCACAGAGCCGTTTTCGGTCATTGTGTTGCCCACGCGGAAACCGACCATCGAGTAGTCGCCCTTGCGCTCGCGCGGACGCATGAGGTCTTCGGCCATCACGCGGAATGCGTCACGTCCGTAGAAGTCGTCGGCGTTGATTACTGCAAAAGGTTCGTTGATGACCTCGCTGCCCATCATGACGGCATGGTTTGTGCCCCACGGTTTGGTGCGGTCTGCCGGGCAGGTGTAGCCTTCGGGAAGTTTGTCGGTGGCCTGGAATACTACTTCGACGGGGATATGGCCTTCATATTTGGAGAGGATTTTTTCGCGGAAATCTTTCTCGAAATCCTTGCGGATGACGAAAACGACTTTGCCGAATCCGGCTTGGATTGCATCATAGATTGAGTAGTCCATGATGGTCTGGCCCTGAGGTCCTAAGGGATCGAGCTGTTTGAGACCGCCGTAGCGGCTGCCCATGCCGGCAGCAAGTACAAAAAGAGTAGGTTTCATTGTGATGGTTTAGAAACTTTATGTTTTATTATAATGTAATGAATTTGAATTTTATGGTTTCGTCATATATCTCGCCTTTGCGCAACACCGGCGAAGGGAATCCGGGTTTGTTGGGTGCATCGGGAAATCCCTGACATTCGATGGCTACGCCGTCATAGTCGCTGTAAGCTCCGCCTGAAATGCTTTCGGGACATCCTGCCAGCCAGTTGCCTGTGTAGATCTGCATGCCGGGCTGGGTTGTGGAGATTACGAGCGCGCGACCCGACTTCGATGAGCGGAGTTCGGCAACTTCTTTCAGCTTGCCTTTCTCATAGCCGTCGATGACCCAGCAGTGGTCATAGCCTTTGCCGACTTTGAGCGGATGGAAGTCGGCCTCTATGTCGCGTCCGATAGCCTTTAGGCGGGTGAAATCCATCGGTGTTGATGCCACAGGCGCGAGTTCGCCAGTGGGAATCTGTGTGTCGTCGGTCGGAAGATAGTGTGATGCGTCGAGACGCAGCTCATGGTCGAGCACGCTACCGGCATTTTCTCCGTCGAGGTTGAAATAAGCGTGGTTGGTGAGGTTGACGACGGTTGCCGAGTCAGTCTCGGCAGTGATGCGGAGTGTAAGTTCATTGTCTTCGCTCCACGAGTATTCGGCCTTCACGTCAAGAGCTCCGGGATAACCTTCCTCGCCGTCGGCTGCGTGATATGTGAAAGTCACCTTGTCGCCTTCGGCCTCGCTCGCCCAGATGCGGTTCATGAAACCGGTCGGGCCTCCGTGGAGTGCGTTCGGACCGTTGTTGATGGCGAGGCTGTATTCTTTGCCGTCGAGAGTGAATTTTCCGAGGGCGATGCGGTTAGCGAATCGTCCGGGAATCTTTCCTGCACACGGACCGTCGCCGAGATATGAAGCCGGGTCTTTGTATCCGAGAGCCACATTGGCGAGCTTGCCATCGCCGTCAGGAACGCATATAGCCACGATGCCTGCGCCGAGACTCGAAAGCGTCACCGAAGCACCCGAAGCGTTGGTCAGTGTATAAAGTGTGATTTCTCCTGCCGGAGAAGGTGATGTCTGTGTCTGGATTTTCATGTCTGTCGAATTTAAGTGCCGCTCACGGCATTGGATTTCTTTACTTGCAAATGTAGTTATTCTAAAACTTCTTCGCAATGATAGGTGGCTAAAAAAACGAAAAATGATAGAAATGGGTATGATTTTGAAAATATAATGTCTGATTAATGTAAGTCAGGATGGTATCTCCGGATGGAATATCAAGATTTTTTCGTAACTTTGCACCCCGAAATCAAAAATGTTAGAATGATAGCTGTTAACAATTTAGGAATGCAATTTGGCAAGCGGGTGCTTTTTCAGGACGTGAACCTAAAGTTCACACCGGGCAACTGCTATGGTATAATCGGCGCCAACGGAGCCGGAAAGTCGACACTCATGCGTATACTCAGCGACCAGCTTTCGCCCACCCACGGCACTGTGATGCAGGGACCGGGCGAGCGTATGAGCGTGCTCGAACAGGACCACTTCAAGTTTGACGACTGCACGGTGATGGAGACTGTGCTCCGCGGCCACACTGTCCTCTGGGATATCATGCAGGAGAAAGACGCGCTCTATGCCAAGGAGGATTTCTCTGACGAAGACGGTATCCGCGCTTCGGAACTCGAGGAGAAGTTTGCCGAGCTTGAAGGCTGGAATGCCGAGAGCGACGCGGCCGCGCTTCTGAGCGGCCTCGGCATCAAGGAGGACAAGCACTACACGCTGATGCGCGACATGAGCGGTAACGAGAAGGTGCGTGTGCTTCTTGCAAAGGCTCTCTTCGGCAACCCCGACAACCTGCTTCTCGACGAGCCTACCAACGACCTCGACCTTGAGACTGTGGCATGGCTCGAAGACTATCTGTCGAAGTTTGAGAACACGGTGCTTGTGGTCAGCCACGACCGTCACTTCCTCGACTCTGTCTGCACCCACACTCTCGATATCGACTACAACAAGCTCACTCTCTTTGCCGGCAACTACAGTTTCTGGTATGAGTCGTCGCAGCTCGCTCTGCGTCAGCAGCAGCAGGCCAACAAGAAGGCCGAGGAGAAGCGCAAGGAGCTTCTTGAATTCATCCAGCGCTTCAGCGCCAACGTGGCTAAGTCGAAGCAGACCACATCGCGCAAGAAGATGCTTGAAAAACTCAACGTCGAGGAGATTCAGCCGTCGTCGCGCCGCTATCCGGGCATCATCTTCACTCCACAGCGCGAGCCGGGCAACAAGATTCTCGAAGTCAAGGGTCTGACTGCATCAATCGACGGTGAGGTGCTTTTCAAGGACGTGAACTTTCAGGTGGAGAAGGGCGACAAGATTGCTTTCCTCAGCCACGATCCCCGCGCCATGACCGCGCTTTTTGAAATCATCACCGGCAACCGCAAGGCTGACGAGGGTACTTTCGAGTGGGGACAGACCATCACCACCGCCTATCTGCCTCTCGACAATTCTGCATTCTTCAACTGCGACCTCAATCTCGTCGACTGGCTCTCGCAGTTCTCCAACGACAGCTCTGAAATCTATCTCAAAGGTTTCCTCGGCAAGATGCTGTTCTCAGGCGAAGAGGTGCTGAAGAAGGCTTCCGTGCTTTCCGGTGGCGAGAAAATGCGCTGTATGATTGCCCGAATGATGATGACCGATGCAAACACTCTCGTGCTTGACTCACCGACCAACCATCTTGACCTTGAGTCGATTCAGGCGTTCAACAATACTCTTCAGGCATTCAAGGGCAACCTGTTGCTGTCGAGCCACGACCACGAGTTTATCCAGACTGTCTGCAACCGTATCATCGAGCTTACGCCCAACGGCACTATCGACAAGCTCATGGACTACGACGACTATATCTCTGACGAAAAGGTGATGGCTATTCGCGAGAAGCTCTACGCCAAGGCCTGATAAATCTGATAATTATACGTATGAGGACTTAGCTCTCTGACTGAGGGTTGTCTTCATCAACCAATAAAAACGGCTCAGGCTGTCAGTCAAATGACCGACAGCCTGAGTCGTTTGTTATTGATGGTTGTGCGTATCCTCGTCTAATTATATGTTGCTACATGCTTCTTTCAAAATCTCTATCATCTCTTCTTCGTGTTCAAGGCATTGAGATTTAATCCATTTATCATTTGAACCTTTTTCTATAATATCACCCATAATGCGAAGTTTCAAACTTCCTTTCTTGACCATTTTGCTATAAGACTTCATCTTTGACTCCGGTGAAAGATTTGAGAATTTTGAATTGACGCTTCGGGATATAATACATAGATTGCCGAAAGTATCCTTGTCATCCCATGAATCAAAAGAACCGTCAGATGGATTTTGTGGATACCAGTGTTCAACTGAGTTACGGAATTCAAATTCGAAATCGCTATATGTATTCTTATTGTTCTTCCATAACAAATAATCCAAGAAATTAAACACGATATGAGGAGTCGTTACGCCAAGCTTGTAGTCCTCTCCATCTAAGAAATTCTCCTTGGTTGCCTTTGCGGCTATGCCTTCTGCTTCGTTTGTTAATTCGGCTATTTTATTATCCTCAAACAGCCATAGGATAAGCTCTGTGATCCAGTGCATAACCTTGGGGGATGTGTATGATACACGAAGTGCAGACTGAATCATTAAGCATTCTTTATTGCGTGGAGCATATGTCTTCTCCCATTCATTTTCATACCTCAACTTTGTATTTGAATAGTATGCTTTCTTTTTAGATGCTTGTCCCGACGTGTGCACTTCCTTGAGACTCCATTCTCCTTCTTTGTCTTCACCTGTAAATTCACGCTTGATAATAAACATGTCGAATAGATAACGTGTTTGTAGCAGATGAATAATGAACATTTTTGCAAAATTTTCTCTGTTATCCTTGATAGGTTCATCATCGATTGTTCCGTGCTTAATCACGTTTTCAAAGTCAGCAATCAATTTCTTGTCATCAAGCAAGTCGCCCAAATCTTTTTTCAATGACACATCGTATAATTCTACAAAAACTCTGAGTGCATGAAGCAAGAAGTGCGGGAATTCAATGATGCTTTCAAAGCGTATATGAGTATCATCGTCAAGTATGCCATCTACATTGTCAACTTTGAATCTTGGTTTAATGATTTCGCTTATGGTTGCATTGGTTTCCGAATCTTCCGTAATATCCAAACAGTCACTATATTCATCCCATTCATCAGCAGGCCAGTCATTCCACTCGCCATTGAAAATTTTTTCTCTCTCTGTTCTTGAGAAGTGCATTTGGACATAGCCTGTCATATCGCTACAAGCATTCCATATTCGTGAAAATAGTTCTTGTTCCTTTCTATTGTTGAGGAATCTCATTAGCCGGGCTTTGAGGATATCATGCTGCTCCAATTGTTCTCCACGAGTGTTCATTATCTCAAAGTAACGGTTCAAGTCTGTATGTTCAGGTACTTCTATTCTGTAGAGTATCACATGTTGCAACCGAGAAACAAATTCATCCTTGTTTAATCCTTTGTCACTTGTAAACTTTTGACGAATTGCTTTTATGCCATTAAGGATAGACTGGTCTATACTTTCCTCTTGGTCGGCAGAAAGTTTTTTGTTTGTCAGTATTTGTTGGATATTAGAAAGGGTATATTTAGATTTAGAACGACAATCAAAAGTGAGTGTCTGGCCTACTTCTCCTTCCAATACTCCTTCCGAGACAAGATATTGCAACAAAAGAAAAAGTGTTGTAAGACGTTGCTGTCCATCAACGACCTCATAAGTTTCGGCTTTGCCTTGTATTTTGGAAACAACAAGTGAACCGATGTAATAATTCTCGGACGAGTCAATATCGTTAATATCATCAATTAACTGTACAATCTCTTTGTCCTCCCAAGCATAGGCTCGCTGATAGCGCGGAATTACATAGTGAGCATTTGTATCGAATATTGTTACCTCATCTAATATTTTTAATTCTTCTACCATATCAATTGTATCCATTAAGTTGACGAAGTTGTTTATATAAATTGTCCCAATTTTCACTGGCTGCTTTGTCTTCTTCTCTCATATCAAGTCTCATACTGGAGATTTCTGTATGTCTACGTGCATAAGCAATCATGGATATTACGGGTTTTGCATTACTATATTTGTCATTATCCCCTAAACCAATTGCATATCGGTTAATGGTATCGAAACCTAAATGCAGCATGTCAATCCTAATCATCATAGCCCATGTAAATAGTTTTTTCACGGCCATGACATCAAAGTTATGGAAGCGGTCGTAATAGCAAAGCAACGCACAGAAAAATAGATTTCGTGCATGGTTAAGTCCAACGGATGATGATTTGAAAGACTTATCTAATTCCTCTGCTGAATCCGCGTCTTTCCCATTTGTAAGAATCTGTTCGATATCATGAAATGCAGGGTTCGTTGCAATTTCTTCTTTTATATTATGCAACATCTGCATATAATGATCAACCATTTCAAAAAAATCACCTCCTGAAATGAATGGCTCTGTGAGTAGGAAGTAAGGCATGGCTTTGTTGGCTCTGCGTGCATAGGTGTAGCCATACTTTTCTTCAATACCTTTATAGATGTCTATATCAGCAGATGTGAAATTACCGCATTTTCGACATTTTGCCCAATTCCATATCGGAAAAAGGTACAGGTCGAATAGCTCACGGATAGCCTTTGGGTCTTTCGATTCCCATTTCACCACAGCATTTTGCATTTCATACTTGTCATGAATCTCTCTAAGATGATAGGCTTTAAGTAAATCATGCGGATATAGCGCACGACCACGAGTATTTTGGGAATCGAATAATTGGAATGCTTCGTCTATCTTGTCTACTGTAATTACGACAACTTCCAGAATGTTTTTAAGAGCATCGTTAAAAAGAGCTTTCTCTTCATCGTCAATAGAAGAAAACCACTCTCGAATAGTTGTGTAATTATCGTGTAGATTCTTTTGCGTAATCTTGTTTAAAAAGTTTGTTTGAAGTAAATTACATGAAAATTCAGAGTCCAGATATAATTTCAGCAATAGGAATGATAGTATGCGTTGTTGGCCATCAACAATCTCATACTCTTTTTTCTCATTTCTATGAAGTATGACTGTGCCTATGCGATATTTGAAGTTCGCGTACTTTCTGCTTTCCTCGATACTTTTTTGAGTATCAAGAATGAGTTCTGTTATGTTTCTGTCTGTCCATTTATATGGTCGTTGATAATCAGGGATGATTAGATTCGTCCCTAATAACTTATGAACCGACCATATTTTGGGTTTGCTATTCATGATAAAAAACAAATTTAATTATTATAATGGTTGTGCAATAACACTATTCATTCTTATTCCAATCTGTCAACTGTGTTGTGGCTGCTGAATTCGCTTACTTTACGGATGTTGAAACTTCTTATTGGTGGTAATCTGTTTCGAGGAAGTCGATGTGGAGGTCGGGATTTTTGTTGTATTCAGGTTCAGGCATGTCGATTTTGCTGCCGTCGGGAGCGTTTTGTATAAGCATTCGCAACATAGTGTCGCCTTTCAGAAGAAATTTCCGCTGGGCAGCGAGCATGTCTTTTCTCGACACCTTTTCATACGATTTGCTGTTGCGGACCGGAGTCATCTCTGCGGCTGATTCCTCAAGGCCGTCGGCGGTAAACGAGTGCTGCCCCGATGAATCCCCGGCCTCCAAAATCAGGCCCGGCAGTCCGCACAGTTTCCACGGGCCGTCCTGCAAGGGTATTTCCGGCGCGAACCATGCCGTCCAGTGCCGTCCGTGGAAATCGGTCTCGGCCATGACGCATTCATAGCCGAGTATCGTCCTCGCGGAGTCGCCGATTTGCCATTGCATTTCGCCGAGAGGTTCGGTGTAGAAATGGGCGCTTGAACTGCCGTTTCTGTCAAACAGTGACGTGACCGAATCATTCCAAGATTTGAAGACAAACATCTTGCATTCAGGCATAGCGCTGTCGTCGAGAACTCCGGTTTCAGCATACTTTCTTGACATGTTGCTAAATATCTCGCGATACATTCTTTGGCCTGATGGCGTAGAGCGGAGCGAGTCGATATATTCACATTTTGCATTGTAGAATTTCGAATCCGTCCCATTGGCCAGCAGTATCATCTGATACTCGGCCGTGTAGACTTTGGCATCGGTTTTGAGATGCTCTTCGTGACAGAGATAGCTGACTTTAATACGGGCGCGCGGACAGTCTTTTTTCTTTTTCGCATATCCTACGAGAGCCGTAAGGAGGATGAGGAGCATTGCGATGAGCCGTGGTGTTTTCATTGTCATATTGAGGTATGGGTTTTGCGTATTTCCCCATGTGGAAAAATATCAGGCGGGGATAGGAGAGAGCAAAGATAGCTAAATTGTTCGTTATATCCTAATCCGACGCTATGTAATCAATGGACGATGTGTGATTTACGGTCTGATGCGATGGCGTGAGTGGCAGGCGGGGCGTGACTCCATTACCATCGGCAGGATTGATGGTGGGTGTGGTGGCTTGATGTGATTCCGGCTTACGGTCAGTTGTGGCGGTGTCGGTGGCTGCTTTTTCGTCAGATACTGTTTCAGTAGCCTGACGCTCGGCCTCTTTTTGTGCCTTGCGCGCAGCAGCCCGCTGGCGTGCACGGGCTGAACGCTCGATGGCGGCATCGACATCGAGACGCAGCGACTGGAAGAGGATGACGATAGGTTCGCTGTGACACTTGAGCGTGGGAATATAACCGCTGCGCATATAATTCGTGAGATATTCCATCATCTGATAGATGAGTGCCTTGGAAGTATAACCGGCATTTCTGTAGACAGTTATGACTTTTTCGCCGAGTTTACGGTAATAGGCTTTAGTGACGGGCAGATCCCAGACCGGTCTGCCTTTTTTGTCGGATTTACGGCTGTATCTCAGGCCTGTCGCCACGAAATCCGGCATAGATTGGGTGTGTATCATAGTTATGGATTATCAGGTTTTACGATTGGGAGTAGGGATGTAGGACACCGCAAAATTACAGCCTTAATCCACACGGAAAGATGCGATAATGCAAACTCAGACCGACCGACGGCATAAAAAAAGCGTCCTGACCTGTGCAGGCCGGACGCTTTTCGATGCTGTCTGATGTATATCTGTTAGATTAGAAAATCTTAATCGGCGGGATGTAGCGCTTGGGCTGCTTCTTGATGTCGAGAAGTAGAGTGTCGATATCGGCCGCGCAGTTGTTGAGGTTGTGATAGAGCGACGGGTCGTTGAGCAGCAGGCCGAGAGTCGAGTTGGTCGAGTTGAGCTGTTCGGTAGCGAGGTCGAGGTGGGAAGTGATGCGGTTGATGTTGCGCATGGTCGAGTCGAGGGGCATATCTTTCAGGTCTTCCGAAAGCACTGCGAGAGCCGATGAAATCTGTGTGAGATTTGCCGAAATCTCCTTGACGTTCGACATAGTTCCGTTGGCATTGTTGATGAGCATGGGGACACCCTTCATGGCTGCGTTGAGATTGTTGGTCGACACCTCAAGGTTGGCCATGATATTGTCGAGGCGCTTGATTGAGCTGATGAGCGCCGGGTCGGTGGTGACAGCAGTCAGGGCCACGACAAGCGAATCGATGTGAGGCGCGATTGTCATGATCGACGGCATCAGTTCCGAACTGAGTTTGTCGACCATTCCGCCTGTGGTCTCGCCTTCGAGTTTCGCACCGACCTCATAGTATTGAGTGCCGGGGGCCATGCGCAGTTCGATGCTTGAAGTGCCGAGCATATCGGTGACAATGGCGGCCTTTGAGCCTACGGGGACTTTCAGTTGCTTGTCGAGGCTGATTTCCACGAGCACATGGCCGGGGTTGTCGTATTCATAATTTATTTCGCGGACAAGGCCGATTTTGTAGCCGTTGAGCGTCACGGGGGCTGATTGTGTCAGACCGGCCACATTGGTGTAGGATGCGTAGTAGTAGTTGGCCGACTTGAACACGTTGATTCCCTTCAGATAGTCAATGCCGAAGAAGAGGATTAGCAGCGATAGCAATACGCTTGCTCCGATGATCATTTCCTTAGATAGTAGTTTTTTCATAATCGGTGTGGTGTGGATCTATGGCCTTGTGGCTGATCGGGATGTGAGTTTGGTTACTTGACTGTTGTTTGTTTTATGGTTTATGCTGACAGCTATTTGATACGTTTGCCGTCGCGGGTTCTGATGATGAAAGCATCGGGGAAAAGTTTCTTGATTCTTTTCAGGTCGGAAGCCGCGTCGGGTTGTGTCCGATATGTCCCATAGGTGTATTTGAATGATTTTCCGTCTTTGTAGAAGTCGACAGGCGACAGACCTTTGAGTCTTGAATCCTTGTTCCGGAGTTTGGTTGGAGAGGTGAGGAACTGGATTTTATATATAATCTGTCCTTTTGTCGGCGATATTTCTGTCCGGGTCTTCCTTTCGGTATCGGCAACTGTTTGCACGGTTTCGCGTTCACGTCGGGCTGTCTGGCGCTCGGCTCTGCGGACATCGCCGGTGGTCGGGCTTGCCTTGTCGACTGTCTTCACCGTGTTTTTGCGGTAGCGTTCGATGCCGCGGTAGATTGCGAGGGCGAGTTTCTGCTGTCCGCTTTCGGAGGCCATGTATTTTTCCATCGAGGGGTTACAGATGAAATCAAGCTCGACGAGAATCGCCGGCATGGTTGTCCCGACAAGCACCCAGAACGGTTCTTGGCGCACACCGTTGTTCTTGCGTCCGGCTGTGCGTACGAGTTCGTTCTGCACCGCCTCGGCCAGAGCGATGCTCTGGTCCATGTTGGAGAGCTGCATCATTTCGAAGGCTATGTAGCTTTCGGCCGATGACGGATCGAAACCCTCATAGGTGGTGGTGTAGTCGGGTTCGAGCTTTATAACCCCGTTCTCGCGCATGGCGAGGCTGAGGTTTGTGTCGCTTTTGCGCAGACCGAGTGTATAGACGGCCGCTCCGTGGATGGTGTTGTGGAGCGGAGATCTTTTGTCGATGGAGTTTGCGTGGATCGACACGAATATGTCGGCGTGTTTACGGTTGGCCATCTCGGAGCGGCTTTTTAGCGGAACGAAAAAGTCGCCGTCGCGCGTCATTTCGACTCTGACATTCTTCATGTCTTCTTCGATGAGCTTGCGTAGCTTCTTGGCCACCGCGAGGTTGATTGTCTTTTCGTTGGTCCGTCGGCCAAGTGCCCCGGCGTCCTTCCCTCCGTGGCCCGGGTCAATCATTACGACAAATTCCCTGTCGGACTCAGCTCGGGAGACGACAGGCATAAGCATAATGATGATAAATAGTCGTATGATGCGTGTCAGTGACATAAGTGAAAATCTTAGCCAAATTTTGGGCAAAGTTAGCAAAACTATCCCTAAATGCCTCTTATTGGACTGAATTTTGTGAGTAAATGCCAAAAAATAGCTACTTTTGAACAATCATAGACATACATTTTGTTCAATAAGTAATGTGTTAAATATTATTATATCAGGCATCATTTGGCATATTTTGATTCAAAACCGGATTTTTATGAAAAGACTGCGTATTTCCACCTCTTTATATCTCTTTATCCCGTTCTGCCTGTTTGTGTTCCTCGGACTTGCAGGCATGGCGGTGCTGACGGGATGTTCGTCGGCCGATGGCTCGGGTACATCAGTTAAGGTCGTGCGCCTTGACCATGCGTTTCGCGATGGCCGGCCTTTGGCCGATGGGCTTGCAGCTCCGGCCGAAGCTCTGTTTCAAGTGTCGGGCTATGGCAGTCTGAACGACTCGTCCTATGCCGCCTATATGGCCAACCCGTCGGTGCGTGTCCATGAATCGGCCGTCGATTCACTGTGGGGTGATACCCGCAGGCTTGAATCGCAGCTCGGGGGGGTGAAGGCGCGCTATGCCAGACTTTTCCCTGACAAGTCGTTTCCGTCGGTTTATGCGGTCATCTCACCCTTCAGGCAGTCGGTTTTCACGGTCGATACATTCCTTTATGTCGGTCTGAACCACTATCTTGGAGAGGATTATCCGCTATATGGATATTTCCCTGACTATATGCGTGTGCGCAAGATTCCGACGCGTGTCGTCCCTGACATTGTCGAGGCATTGTTGCACCGCGATTTTCTTTATGCCCCGGCGGCTGACTATCCGACCGTGTTGTCAAGGCTTCTCTATGAAGGTGCGCTGGTCGAGTCGGTGATGCAGCTTGCAGGAATCAGCGAGCAGACGGCGCTGGGCTATGACGACCGGCAGATGGACTGGCTTAACAAAAACGAGCATAAACTGTGGGAGGCAATCGTGGGGCGTAAATATCTTTTCAGCAGTGACCGTCAGCTTGCATCTTCGCTGACCTCCCCAGCGCCTTTCACTTCGGCTATCGGGTCGGAAGTCCCGGGAGGGGCAGGGCGTTTTATCGGCCATCGCATCGTCGCTTCGCTCCTCGATAACCGTGCGGTGGCTCTTTCGGTGCTACTGTCGCCATCGTTCTATGAGTCGCCCGATGCTCTCGCCGAGTCGAAATATAAGTGAAAGAGCGATTTATAAGATAAAAGATTTATTGCTATCCGATAAAAAAACGTTTAAAATCATCAATAAATAAAAGAGACTATCCTCCGTGCGACATGCATCTGTCGCACGGAGGATAGTATTTTTAATATGGTTCGTATGGGATACGATGGTTGCGTTATGCGAATTTCGACCAGTCGACGTTGCGCATGTCGCCCGACGCGAGGAATTCTGTGTGGAAGGCAAGCGACGCGTGGAGAGTGTGGGGTGTCTGGCCTCCGTGGGTGCTCAGCTTGAGGTAGTCGCGGAGCAGTTCGCGGTAGATGGGGTGGGCACAGTTGTCGATGATTACGTGGGCGCGTTCCACCGGGTCGAGTCCGCGGAGGTCGGCGATGCCTTGGTCGGTTACGATGATGTCGACAGAGTGTTCGGTGTGGTCGACGTGCGAAACCATGGGGACGATGTTTGAAATCTTTCCTTCCTTGGTGATTGAGGGGCAGGAGAAGATCGAGATGTAGGCGTTGCGGGTGAAGTCGCCTGAGCCGCCGATGCCGTTCATCATGCGCGTTCCGGTCACGTGGGTGGAGTTGATGTTGCCGAAGATGTCGGCTTCGAGGGCGGTGTTCATCGCGATGACACCGAGTCGGCGGATGACTTCGGGGTTGTTAGAGATTTCCGACGGACGGAGCACGAGATGTTCCTTGAAGAATTCGATGTTGTCGATGACCTCGTCCTCAACTTCGTTGCTGACAGTGAGTGAGCATGACGAACCGAATTTGCAGCGACCCTTTTTCATGAGGTCGATTACGGCGTCCTGCATCACTTCGGTGTACATTTCGAACGGCGGAATTTCCTTGGCGTCTGCGAGACCGTAGAGGACGGCGTTTGCCACGTTGCCCACACCTGACTGGAGGGGGAGGAAAGAAGCCGGGATGCGGCCTGCGTGGAGTTCGGACATGAGGAACTTGCAGACGTTCGCACCGATTTGCTTTGTGGTATCGTCGAGAGGTGTGAAGGCTTTTACTCCCTCGTAGTGGTCGCTCATGACTACGCCGACAATCTTTTCGGGGTCGAGCTTGAGGACGGGCGAACCGATGCGGTCGCTCGGCTTGAAGATGGGGATTTCGGTGCGGTGAGGGGGATCGAGGGGAAGATAGATGTCGTGGAGACCGTAGAGAGCGTGGCGGAGCTTCTCGTTGAGTTCGATGATAATCTTGTCGGCCATCTTGGCGATGGTGGGAACGTTGCCGACGCCTGTTCCTACGACTACTGTGCCGTCGTCCTGAATGTCGCTTACTTCGATGATTGCGAGGTCGAGTTTGTCGCCGAAGAATCCGTAGCGGAGTTTCTGGGCGGCTTCAGAGAGGTGGAGGTCGAAGTAGTGGGCATCGTGTGAGTTGATTCGCTTGCGCAGGTCAGGATGGTTCTGATAGGGAGTGCGCTTGCCGATTGCGTTTGCGCGGGCGAGGACACCATCACAGTTGTCGCTTGTCGAAGCTCCGGTGATGATGTTGATTTTGAAGGGTTCGCCTTGAGCGTGAAGCTTTTCAGCCTTCGCGGCTATGGCCTGTGTGACAACTTTTGGCGAACCGGGAGCGGTAAAACCGGAAAATCCGCATTTGGCATCGTTGAAGAACAATTCAGCTGCCTCTTCGGGAGTCAGGATGGGGAATTTCATAATTTTTTTCTCTTTTTCTGAATGTAAAAGGTAGAGGAGCGAGTTTATTTATGTATTGATTCTATGTAATTCTATAGCTTTGTCCAATGGTGTGGGGAGAGCAGGGGTGGGGAGGTTCAGTCGTCCTGTGTCCGGAATTTCGGTGTTATGATCGCACTGTCGATTATGGCTTGCCGCCAGCGGGCATAGTGGCGTGTTGTCTCGTCGTCCGGATTGTCAAGGGACGGGACTGTGGTGTCATTGATTTCGTCAAGGTCCGTGATGGCGATTTCGGGCATCGGCTGCATTTCGGACGGCGATTGGTGAAGCTCGCCGGGGAGAAACGGCTGTTGGGTCTTACGATTTTTTGTCGTGGATTTGTGAGCCGGAATGTCGTGTGGCGGTTCAGGAGCTTGGTCCGGACTGACATAAGGCAGACTTCCGTGCTGTTGGTTGGCGGCTGCCATTGCTCCCGCGTTGAAAAACTGCGCAAACGGATTGGCGTTGACGGCCGTCTGTCCTGACCGGCCGGACGGGCGTGAGGACTCCGCTCTCTCTTGTCTCCGTTTCTTGAGATATTCGAAGAGAGAGCTGGCGCCGATAAAAAACAGTAATAATATAATTTTCTCCATTACGCGGTTTTTCGTAATTTTGCAGACAAAATTACGGAATCTTAAGCTTATAGCCAAAGAATCTACAGATTAATTATGAGCATATCACGCAAATTAAACATAGAAACCTACGGCTGCCAGATGAATGTGGCCGACAGTGAAGTCGTTGCTTCCGTCATGGAGACGGTGGGCTATGACATTGTGCCTACGGTCGAGGAGGCTGACGCAGTTCTTATCAATACCTGTTCGATCCGCGACAACGCGGAGCAGAAAATCATTTCGCGCCTCGCTTATCTCGCCTCGCTGCGACGCAAACGGCCAAAGGATGCTCCAAGGTTGATTATCGGTGTGATAGGCTGCATGGCCGAGCGCGTCCGTGAGGAGCTTGTGAGCCGTCACGGTGTCGATCTCGTGGCTGGCCCGGACTCGTATCTCGACCTCCCGAATCTCTTTGCTTCAGTCGAGGCCGGCGAGAAGGCCGTCAACGTGGAGCTGAGCACCACCGAGACTTATCGCGACATCATTCCGGCCCGAATCACAGGCAATCCCGTGTCAGGTTTCATCAGCATCATGCGCGGATGCAACAATTTCTGTTCCTATTGCATCGTGCCCTACACACGCGGACGTGAGCGCTCGCGCAGTGCCGAAAGCATCCTTGCGGAACTTGCCGACCTCCGTGCCCGCGGATTCAAGGAGGCTACTCTGCTGGGACAGAACGTCAACAGTTACCGCTACGTTGCGCCTGACGGACGTGAGATTGATTTCCCGGCTCTCCTTACAATGGTGGCTGAGGCTGCGCCGGATATGCGTATCCGCTTCACGACATCGCATCCGAAGGATATGAGCGACGAGACCATAGCCGTGATAGCGGCCTACGGAAATCTCTGCAATCATATCCATCTGCCCGTCCAGTCCGGCTCAGACAAGGTGCTCAAGGCTATGAACAGAAAATATACGCGCGAATGGTATCTCGGACGCATCGCGGCCATCCGTCGCGCGATACCCGACTGCGGCATTTCGACCGACCTTTTCACCGGTTTCCATGACGAGACTGAAGAGGATTTTCAGGAGACGCTTTCGCTTATGCGCGAGGTTGGGTTCGACTCGTCGTTTATGTTCAAATACTCCGAGCGCCCGGGGACACTCGCTGCGCGCACAATGCCCGACAATGTGGCTGAGGATGTGAAAATCGACCGCCTTAACCGGATGATAGCGCTGCAGAACGAGCTGTCTCGTGAAAGCAACGCGAGGGATGTCGGTAAGACTTTCGATGTGCTCGTCGAAGGTGTGTCAAAACGTTCGAAGGAACAGTTTGTCGGGCGTAATCAGCAGAACAAGACACTTGTGTTCCCACGTGGCGACTATCGCATCGGCGATACCGTAAGGGTCAGGGTGGTGGATTCATCGTCGGCGACCCTCATCGGGGAACTTGCGTGAACCGTTTTAGCCATTAAGACATTCAGTTGTACCCACAATTGAGACGTAAATGTCCCGATTGTGGGTACAACTCGCTAATTTTAACACTTTTTCTTGGATTTTCCTGTTAAAATGCACTAAATTAGAGGGGCATAAGTTCATGGTGTGGAAAATCCGACGGCTTACACGCACAATCAGCAACAAATTAAATATCCATCAAATAAATACAGGAGGCGAATTGTAGACATGATTGATTTTGAATCATTAATATTTAATATAGATATAGACACGAGGTGTATTCCGCGTCCCGGTTCGCTTCTTGTCGCCGAACCTTTTCTTCGTGAAAGATATTTCCATCACGCTGTCATCTGTCTCGTTGACTATGAACCGCGAGGGACGGCGATGGGGATAGTCCTTAATAACCGCACGACCTACACTCTTCAGGATATATTGCCATCGGTGACAGCTCCAGACCCTATCCCGGTCTATTGTGGCGGCCCGATGTCGTGTGACAGACTTTATTTCATGCACACTCTCGGAGGCCTGATTCCTGATTCGCGGGAAATCATACCGGGATTATATATAGGTGGTGATTTCGATACGGTCCTTTCGATAATCAATGACGGTTATGCCGTTGGCGGACATATCCGTTTTTTCCTCGGTTATAGCGGATGGGACATGGATCAGCTTGACGGTGAGCTCATGAAAAATGTATGGGCTGTGACAGAAATCCCTTCGCTTGCCCGGCTGCTTGACGGAGAAGAGGATTCCTACTGGCACAGTGTGGTGCGTTCGATGGGCGACAAATACAGGGGCTGGCTCTATCACCCGCGTAATCCGCATTCGAACTGACATGAAAAACGGCCGAGCCAAAAGCACGGTCGCCTCAGACACAACAATAGTGACATCTGTGACAGATGCACCTGCGGGATGGTCCACTCCTTGGAGTCGCAGACAAGGTCTCGTCTCCGGCAAATGTCAGCTCCCAATTGTAAATAGTCGTCATCAATAAGAGGCTTCGGACCATCCCGTTTTTTAAGAGCATCTAAGTCATGGGTTGCCGCTATCCGGCGTGGAACTTTGGATTCCTTAAATATTAAAAATAGTTAAACATGATATGGTCGGAGTGTTGATGCTTGCCGACTGTTTGGCCGATTGAGTCAAAATGTCTAACTTTGCACCCAAAATCAAATCAATACAAATCACAATTAATTAATGGCAACTAAAATCAGACTGCAACGTCATGGTCGTAAGAACTATGCGTTCTATCCTATTGTAATCGCCGATAGCAGGGCACCACGAGATGGTAAATTTATTGAAAGGATAGGTTCATATAATCCGAACACTAATCCTGCTACAGTAACTTTGAACTTCGAGCGTGCTTTGTATTGGGTGAATGTTGGCGCACAGCCCACCGACACTGTCCGCACTATCCTCTCAAACGAGGGCGTACTTCTCATGAAGCACCTTCAGGGTGGCGTGAAGAAGGGTGCTTTCGACGAGGCTGAAGCTCAGCGTCGTTTCGATGCATGGAAGGCTCAGAAGCAGCAGAGTGTCGACAAACTCCGTGCCTCTATGGCAGACAAGATGGAGCTTGACGCCAAGAACCGCTTCGAAGCTGAAGTGGCTAAGAACAAAGCCAAGGCTGAGGAAGTGGCAAAGAAGAAGGCTGAAGCCGCTGCCGCTGCTGCTGAAGCTGAGGCCGCAGAAGCTCCTGCAGAGGAAGCTCCCGCAGCTGAATAATTATCGGCAAAATTGCAGACTCAGAGTCTGTGACAGCATAAACCCACGGTGTTTTACTCCGTGGGTTTTGTTTGTTTTGAAGCGTGCTTTTGAAACGGATAAAATTTGCATAATCCGAATTTAATAGCTATCTTTGCACTCGTTAAAAAGCTACGGCATTATTGTAGGAAGTCCTGCAAACCTCCGCAAAATAGTTTCCGAATATTGCGGTTGCCGTTGGTTGAGAATAACAGCTATGGAGTGATGCTCGAGTGGCTGAAGAGGCACGCCTGGAAAGCGTGTATACGTCAAAAGCGTATCGCGAGTTCGAATCTCGCTCACTCCGCTAAAAAAAATCGCTGAAAGTCAAAATCTGACTTTCAGCGATTTTTTTGTTGGAAGATTTCAGTTTAGTAAGTTAGTCGCAACGGAATATGTCTCTTGTGTAAACTTTGTCCATCACGTCGTCAAGGCAGGAATCATAGCGGTTTGCAAGGATTGACTGTGACATCTGTTTGAATGTAGCCAAATCGTTGACAATCATCGAGCCAAAAAATGTAGAGCCGTCCTCAAGGGTTGGTTCATAGATGATGACTTTTGCTCCCTTGGCCTTAATGCGCTTCATCACACCTTGGATGGAAGACTGGCGGAAGTTGTCGGAGTTCGACTTCATTGTCAGGCGATATACACCGATGGTACATGGATTTGTTTCCTTGCCTGAATATGAATTTGTTTCCGAATAGCCATACCATCCTGCAAGTTTCAATACTTGGTCGGCGATGAAGTCTTTGCGGGTACGGTTGCTTTCGACTATGGCGCTCATCATGTTTTGCGGCACATTGGCATAGTTGGCGAGAAGCTGTTTTGTGTCCTTTGGGAGACAGTAGCCTCCGTAGCCGAACGACGGGTTGTTGTAGTGGGATCCGATGCGCGGATCGAGCCCGATTCCGTCGATAATGGCCTTTGAATCCAGACCTTTAACCTCGGCATACGTGTCAAGCTCGTTGAAGTAGCTCACACGCAGGGCGAGGTAGGTATTGGCGAAAAGCTTGACCGCCTCCGCTTCCTTCAATCCCATATAGATGGTGGGGATGTCAGGCTTTAACGCACCCTGTTGCAACAGTTTGGCAAATATGTGTGCGGCTTTGTCGAGTTTTTCGATATCGGCTACCTTTTCGATAGCTTCGTTCTCTTCGGCAAACCGCGGCTGGTCTATGAGCTTGGGGATTCCTGCGATGATTCGCGAAGGGTAGAGGTTGTCGTAGAGGGCTTTTGACTCGCGCAGGAACTCAGGGAAGAACAGCAGATTTAATTTCTTGACACCCTTGGCCGCATATCTGACATAGAGGCTTCGGCAGTATCCGACTGGAATAGTCGACTTGATGACCATTACGGCTTCCGGATTGACCGATAGCACGAGGTCGATGACGTCTTCTATGTGATGGGTGTCGAAATAGTTGTTGACAGAATCATAGTTGGTCGGTGCGGCTATGACAACGAAGTCTGCGTTGCGGTAGGCTTCTGCTCCATCGAGTGTTGCGGTCAGGTCAAGCTCCTTCTCAGCGAGATAACGTTCGATGTAATCATCCTGAATAGGAGACACGCGATTATTGATTTTATCTACTTTTTCAGCAATGACATCGACTGCCACCACATGGTTGTGCTGAGCTAAAAGTGTTGCAAGACTGAGGCCTACATAGCCTGTGCCCGCAACGGCAATCTTGTATCCATTCATGAATAAAAGATGAAATTATTATTTATCTTTCGGCTCGCATTGGGTTTGAGAGGAAGTCGTCGTAGGCGAGGCGTATGCCTTCGGCGAGTGATGTTGAGGCTGTCCAGCCGAGTCGTGTGGCCTTGGAGACGTCGAGGAGCTTGCGGGGTGTGCCGTTTGGCTTGGTGGTGTCCCATTCGATGCGTCCTTCGTAGCCGACGGTCCGGGCGACGAGTTCGGCGAGTTCACGGATGGTGAGCTCCTTGCCTGTGCCGGCGTTGACGGTCTCGTTGCCTGAGTAGTTGTTCATGAGGAACACGCACAGTTGGGCGAGGTCGTCGACGTAGAGGAACTCGCGCAGCGGCGAGCCGTCGCCCCAGCATGTCACGACCGGTTCGCCCGCGAGTTTCGCTTCATGGAAGCGTCGGATTAGTGCGGGGAGGACGTGGGAGTGCGTGGGGTGGTAGTTGTCGTTCGGGCCGTAGAGGTTTGTTGGCATGACGGAGATGTAGTCCGTACCGTACTGTCGGTTGAGGAACTCGCAGTATTTCAGGCCTGAGATTTTTGCGAGCGCGTAGGCCTCGTTGGTCTTCTCGAGTTCGGATGTGAGCAGGCATGACTCGGGCATTGGCTGCGGGGCCATGCGAGGGTAGATGCACGACGAGCCGAGGAATTCGAGTTTTTTGCATCCGTTCTGCCATGCGGCGTGGATAACGTTCATCTCGAGCATCATGTTGTCGTACATGAAGTCGGCGAGCGCCGAGGAGTTGGCCTCTATCCCCCCGACCTTTGCGGCTGCGAGGAACACGTATTCCGGTTTCTCTGCCGCGAAGAAGTCGTTGACCGCCTGCTGGCTGATGAGGTCGAGCTCGGCGTGTGTGCGTGTTATGATGTTGGTGTATCCCTGACGCCGGAGCTCACGGACGATGGCCGATCCGACCATCCCGCGATGACCCGCGACATAAATCTTGGAATTTTTTTCCATTACTGTCTGGTTTGAATATTATGTGGGTAAGGTACAGAAATTCAGAAATAACATAAATAACAGATTATTTTAATGATAATTCATATCGGGCAGGTTCTAATCCTTCCAGTATTATCTTAATTTCAGGAATTAAGCCCTCCAATAATCAATCTGTTATTTATGTTATTTCTGAATTTATGTACCCCTCAATTTCAGCGTAGGTTTTACTTCACGATTCCTTTCTCGAGGTATTCTGCGAGGTTGAGTTTCACCTGTTC
>NZ_CAJTQC010000025.1 GCF_910578445.1 uncultured Duncaniella sp.
CTAACCGACCGAAGCCTGAGATGCAAACGCATCTCGGGCTTCGGCTTTTTTATATAGTAGCTTTTGTTTGACTATTTTTCTGACGGATAATCTGCAATCTTGGTGGCTTTATTATGCTTTGATATTCAATTAGCGATGAAACCTGCCCTAATTTTTGTTCTATAGCCTTCAGATGGTTGGTGTTCGGGTTATTTTGTGTAACTTTGTGGCGATAATCATACACTGTAACGACTGAATAGAAATGTCGAATGTGCATACGATTATTCTTTAATTTATGAAAATTTATAAGGTTGCAAAATATAATCTGGCTCTCGTTTTTGCTATGTTCTCCATCACAGGAAGAGCGGAAGATGTTTTGCATTATGAGGCGGCAGCCTTTGCGGGCACAGGCTCGGGAAAATTTGCCCCATACTACATATCTTCATTAGAACACGGACGTTTTACCCAATCTGACAATGTCAGGCTGGAAGCTTCTTTATGGAAGGACGTTGATTATGCTAAGCGTTTTTCATATGGTTTTGGTGCGGATGTGATAGGTGGTTATACATCGTCTGTTGCCTATGAGCGTTATAGTGCTGAAACCGAATCATGGTTTTTTCACAAGGAATCACCGTCTTCTGTATGGTTGCAGCAACTTTATGGTGAATTAAAATTCCGAGGCGTTTTTGCCCGGATCGGTCTTAAAGAAGAGAATTCGGCTCTGCTTAACCAACGCTTGTCGAGCGGCGATTTGATTCAAAGCGGCAACACTCGTCCGATGTTGCAGGCTCGCGCGGGATTTTGGGATTTTCAGAATATTCCTTTCACCAACGGTTGGCTACAGATTTCAGGAGAAGGCGCATTCGGTTACATGGCTGATGATGGTTGGTGGAAAAACCACTACAACTATTATGGCAACCACATCACATCCCACCAGCTCTATAATTACAAACGTGCCTATTTCCGTACAAAACCGTCCAAACCGTTTTCGGTTATTTTCGGTATGCAGGCGGCTGCTGTTTTCGGTGGTACGACCCGATGGTATTATGACGGTAAGCTTACGCGCACGCAAAGTCATCCCAAATCTTTGAAATATTTTGTAAAGATGTTGTTCCCCATGGAAGATGGTGGCGAAGGATTCTATTCCGGCAATCATCTTGGAACGTGGGACATCCGTGGCCGCTATCGTCTTAAGAACGGCGATGAAATTTTCGCCTACACTTCATGGCTGTGGGACGATGGGTCGGGCATCGGGAAACTTAATGGTTTTGACGGACTGTGGGGTGTCGAATATAAGGCTTCACGTCCGGGCTACATCTCAGGAGTCGTCGCCGAATATTTTGACTTTACAAACCAGAGTGGTCCGATTCATTTCAATCCCGGAGACTACGATGGTTGCACACTTCCGGGGCATGTCTCAGGCGCTGATGACTATTATAATAATGCCTCATATAATTCATATGCCTATTTCGGCATGTCATTAGGAACGCCTGTCATGATGTCGCCGATTTATAATCTTGACGGCAATCCTAATTTTGTCGCGAACTCGGTGCGCGGTTTCCACGTTGGTATTGAGGGAAGCATAACGCCTGCCGTCGACTATCGTGTCAAAGGAGGCTATCGCAAGGCATGGGGGACTCCGTTCAACATGCTGCCGCGACCGATTAATCTGACATCGGTAATGCTTGAGACCGCATGGCGCCCGGCACGCATTAATGGATTGACGGTCAATGCCAAAATCGAACTTGACCGTGGCAACATGCCTGAGAATGCTTTCGGTTTCCTTGTCGGAGTGAGATATGACGGATTGTTTAACTTTTAATTCTGAAGCATAGTGTTGTCTACCCGGATTAAAGCTGAAATAATGAAGGCCATGACTGTTTTTGTGGTCTGTCTGTCATTTGTAATCATGGCAGGGTGTACACGCCATAACGGTGATATAGGAGACCTCTTTGGCGAATGGCGACTTGAACGACTGACGGCCGACGGTCAGGAAACGGAGCTTTATGACGATTCATCCGACGGTCCGCTACTTTACACATGGGCCTTTCAGGGCAATATCATACGTATCAATACCATTTATGCCCACAATCGAGTCTTCGATTGCTTTGGGACATGGATGCGTGACGACGATTTGCTCGAACTGTGTTTTATCTATCATGACAACTCTCAGGGGACAGATTATCTCTACAATCCTCCGGAAGCAATGTGCTTTTCACCCGACGGAGTCACTCGCCTCCACATTGACCGTCTGACCGGCAAAAAAATGGAGGTAAGTTACACATCGGCTGATGGAGTTGAATACAGATACTATCTTACTCATCCTCATTAAAAGACGGATAGTCAGTTGCGAAATATAAACCACTTCGATAATAAGAAAATAACATATATGGATAGCATTAAAGAAAAAGTGCTTGTCACTGGAGCTGACGGCTTCATTGGGTCTCATCTGACTGAAGCCCTGCTTGCCGAGGGCTATAAGGTCAGGGCTTTGAGCCAATATAATTCCTTTAACGACTGGGGGTGGCTCGAAGGAATCAGTCATCCGGATCTGGAAATTGTCACCGGCGATGTCAGAGATCCGAATTTCTGCCGTCATATAACAGATGGCTGCTCTACTGTCTATCATCTTGCCGCTCTCATTGCCATCCCATATAGCTACGTTGCACCCGACAGCTATGTCGACACCAATATCAAGGGAACTCTCAATATGTGTCAGGCTGCGCGCGACTGTGGCGTGAAGCGACTGGTAGTGACCTCTACAAGCGAGGTGTATGGAACTGCAAGATATGTCCCGATTGACGAAAAGCATCCGCGTCAGCCACAGTCGCCATATAGTGCGACTAAAATCGGAGCAGATGCCATCGCCATGAGTTTCTATAACGCTTTTGAACTTCCTGTTGTCATAGCCCGACCGTTCAACACCTATGGCCCTCGCCAGAGTGCCCGTGCAATTATTCCCACTATTATCACACAGATAGCCAACGGGGCACGTGAAATCAAGGTCGGAGATCTCACTCCCACCCGTGATTTCAACTTTGTCAAGGACACGGCTGCCGGATTCATTGCACTCGGACGCGCCGAGGGTATTGAAGGAAAAGAAATAAACATTGCCACCGGCACAGAGGTCAGCATGCGTCAGACTCTCGAAACGATTGCCGATATAATGGGCGAAAAAGTCGACTACGTTGTCGATCCGGCCCGCTTGCGTCCATCGGGCAGTGAGGTGTTCCGTCTGTGTGGCGACAACTCACTCATAACCTCTCTGACTGACTGGCGTCCGCGCTATGACCTTGAGGCCGGACTCCGTGAGACTGTCGAATGGTTTACCAAGTCCGGGAATCTTGCTAAATATAAATCAGGAATCTATAACGTTTGATTTTGAGCATGAGCGGACACACTGACTCCAACAGCGGTAAGACGCGTAATATAAACATCCTGTTTCTGGGTGGCGCTAAGCGTGTTTCATTCGGACGAAAATTGATTGAGGCCGGCCGTAAGCTTGACATGGATGTCAGGATTTATAGCTATGAGCTTGAGCCGGAAGTCCCGATTGCTCTTGTCGGCGGCATTATTATCGGGCGCAAATGGAATGCTCCTGACATCCTCGAGCATCTCCATCAGATTGTAGCGGCCTATCATATAGATATAATGCTTCCTTTTGTTGACGGAGCGATATCCATCGCAGGAGCTTATGTGGCTACCTATGGTGATTCGTGGTCGCCGGTAGTCACACCCGGTAAGGCCGATACTTTGTTCGACAAGGTGCTGTCGGCCCGTGAGTTCGAGTCGCTCGGTCTCGACATCCCTCCGACATATACGGGTGGTCGCCCTGTTTTTCCGCTTATCGCAAAGCCTCGCCGTGGTTCAGCCTCAAAAGGCATTGAAGTAATAAATGGAATCAACGAATTCCGGCGCATTTCAAAAATAGCCGACGAGTATCTTATTCAGACCTACTATCCGGAGCGTGAGGAATTCACTGTTGACTGCTACATCTCGAAGCGGGGCAAGATTCTTTGTGTCAGTCCGCGCAAGAGGCTCGAAGTGGTCGGTGGGGAAGTTTCGCGCACCGTCACGGTCGATAACCCTGAGTTGCTTGAGGCATCGGTCGATGCGATTGTTAAGCTTGGTTTGCGTGGCGCTGTCACACTCCAGTATCTGCGTGATATCTCAACAGGACGTTTGATGCTGATGGAGATAAACCCGCGTCTCGGTGGCGGAGTGGTCTGTTCGGTTCATGCCGGGGCCGACATTCCGTCGATGATTCTGAAAGAGGCGGTCGGTCTCCCGCTTGAACCTGCCGCAGACATAAAGGCCGGTACTATGATTTGCCGTTATTTTGAAGAAGCAGTGTTTAATGTATGAAAAAGACAGGAAAAATAATCATAATCGCCGAGGCCGGAGTCAATCATAATGCCTCGATGGAAATGGCACGCAGGATGGTGGTCGAGGCCGCGCGTGCCGGAGCTGACTATGTAAAATTTCAGACTGCCGTGCCTGAACTTGTGATTTCTTCGATTGCACCTAAGGCTGCATATCAGAAGGAGACTACAGGCGAAGGGGAGTCGCAGCTTGAGATGTGTAAGGCTATCCATCTTCCGTTGAGTGCCTATCCTGAACTTGCGCAGCTTTGCCGTGAGGAAGGCATCGGGTTCATGAGTACTCCGTTTGACCTTGTCAGCATCGATTCGCTTGTGCCATTGCAGATGGACTACTGGAAGATTCCTTCGGGTGAGATTACAAATCTTCCATATCTGCGCAAGATTGCATCGATTGGCGGTAAAGTCATACTTTCGACAGGCATGTCGACAATAATAGAAGTCAATGAGGCAGTTGAAATCCTTGTCAACGGAGGCATCAGGCGTGAGGATATCTACCTGCTCCACTGCACCACTCAGTATCCGACCCCCTATTCCGATGTGAACCTTCTGGCGATGGAAAGCCTGCGGAAACTTAATGTCGGAGGCGTAGGTTACAGCGACCATACCCTCGGTATAGAAGTCCCGGTGGCGGCTGCGGCTCTTGGCGCACAGGTAATTGAAAAACATTTCACTCTCGACAAGTCTCTGCCCGGCCCTGACCACCGTGCGTCGCTTGACCCGGCCGAGCTTGCTGCAATGGTAAGTGCCATACGCAATATAGAGGTGGCTCTTGGCTCGGGTGATAAGCGTGTCGCCGATTGTGAGCGCCCCAATATTGAAGTTGCGCGAAAAAGCATTGTGGCGTCACGTCCGATAGCTGCCGGCGAAGTGTTCACCGAAGAAAATATTACAGTCAAGCGTCCCGGTAATGGAATCAGTCCGATGGATTGGGATTCTGTAATCGGCAAAAAGGCGAAAAAAGATTTTCCCTACGACTCTTTGATTGAACTTTAAAGCCTCTGGTTTCATTCTTAATTTTAGAAATAAGGTTTAACGAACCTTATTTCTAAAATTGGTGTGTTTTTTGTATTCATGTGTCTATAATCCTGATTTTCGTGTATTGACCAAATGAAAGGCTCGCTCCGTTTATCACTTTCACAAAAATTGCAACAACGCTTATCCCCGTTGCAGATGCGCTTCGTGCGTCTTCTTGAAATGAATGGTCTGGAGATTGAGGATGAAGTGCATCGTGAGCTTGATGACAATCCGGCACTTGAAGTCGCCGATACACCCATAATTGAAGGGGAGGATGATTTCAATGAAAGTGCCGAGGATCTTCAGTTGGCCGACTATCGTAATGAAGATGAGATTCCGTCCTACAGGTTTGAGGCAAACAACCGTTCGGCCGACGATGAATTTTATGAGCCGGTGGCCGTTGCCGACGAAGGCTCGTTGAGCGAGTCGTTGACACGTCAGCTATCGGAAACCGATATTGATGCGCGCGACATGCCGATTGCACGCTACATAATTGGAAATCTTGATGATAATGGCTATCTGACACGTACGCTGACACAGATTCTTGACGATCTGGCAATCAATGCCGGGATTGACATTTCGATGGAGCATTTGCGTGAGATTGTCGGACGTGTGCGTGAGCTTGATCCTCCGGGAGTGTGTGCCTACGATTTGCGTGATTGCCTCGTGTTGCAGCTGCGTCGCATGCCGCAGTCCGACATCCGTGACCTTGCGCTTGAAATAGTGGAACATTATTTCGATATATTCTCGCTCAGGCACTTCGACAGGCTTGCATCGATGCTTGATGTTGACCGTGATAGACTTCGGGATGCAGACGAATTGATTAGGACTCTTAATCCGAAGCCCGGCGGACAGCTTGGCGATAGTGTCGGCGATGAAAAATCCCGTCACATAATTCCTGATTTCAATGTCGAGGTCGACGGCAATGTCATCACTCTATCTCTCGTCAACAATGTCCCGGAGCTTACGATTGAAAGCAGTTTTACAAGTGACGGTGACAGTTTTGTTTCCGTTGCAGGTTCATCAGGCGAACGGAAGGCAGCCCGTGCATTTATAACACGTAAGCGTGAGGATGCGACTGAATTTATTGAGCTTCTCAAGCTCCGTCAGGAGACGCTCTATAGAGTCATGTCGGCCATTGTGAAGTTGCAACATGATTTTTTTATAAGTGAGGACGAGAGCCGCCTGCGTCCGATGATTTTGAAGGATGTATCCAATGAAACAGGCTATGATCTTTCGGTGATTTCGCGTGCGACTGCCGGAAAATATGTTGCCACTCCGGGCGGGACATATCCGTTGAAATTTTTCTTCAATGAAAAAGTGGGTTCCGAGGAAGATGCTTCGTCCCACGAAATACTTGCGGCCATACGTGAACTTATCGCCGGTGAGGATTCCGATCATCCTCTCAGCGACGATGCGTTGATGAAACTCCTCGCCGAACGGGGCTACGACATCGCACGCCGCACAGTCGCCAAATACCGCGAACGCCTCTCCATCCCCGTCGCCCGCCTAAGAAAGAAAATCTGAAGAATCTGATTTGAAATATGATAACTCAATATCTCTATATGGTTTTAAGATATTAATTGATATAAATTAACTTAATTAGAGATAATGGGACATGCTTCTATTAAGTATAAACTAAAACCTTAAATCTTTGTAACGAAGCAGTGTCAGGGATTGTGGCTGATAATTGTCGGTGTGGGGTTTTGCCTTTAGCAAATAAAACGCTAAATTTGCGTTTAAATAAGAAATTATCTTTTTTAAGGTAAAAAGAACGGATTGATTGTTGTTATAATGTAATCCGATTGTCAAGACAATATGAAGAAATTTTCAGAAATAGTGTCAGCGGTGTTCTCGCCTCTACTCGTGCCGACCTATGGCATGGTGCTTGCCGCTTTCCTTACGATTCTAAGGCTGCTGCCGTCCAATCTGCTGTGGACCGCGATTGGCATAACCTTCGTCATAACATGCCTCGTGCCTGTTTCAGCTATTGTGGCGCTTTATCGTAGCGGCATCGTAAAAGATCCGGGGCTCAACGAGCGCACGGAGCGGTTCATACCTTACGGAGTTGTCGTGCTATGCTATCTTGGATGTAGCTTCTTTTTTTATAAGGCAAGCGCTCCGTTCTGGCTTCCGATGTTTTTGCCGGTGCAGCTTTAGCAACCGTTATCAGCACGGTTGTGAACTGCTGGTGGAAAATAAGCGCCCACGCAGCCGCGATGGGCGGACTTGTTGCCCTTGTCTTTAGGATTGTAGCCTCGCATTACGCCTTGTTTAATATGAATATATGGCTGTCGGGGGTGATAGTTGCAGCCGGGCTTGTGATGACAGCCCGCGTATATCTGAGCCGTCACACTCTCTGGCAGGTGCTTGCAGGTTGTGCCAATGGCTTTCTATGCGTCTATCTGATGTCGATGATTCATTAAAACCAACGTTATCAACATATAAGAAATAAACCCATTATCATGAAACCAATAGTCAGCATCATCATGGGAAGCACAAGCGACCTTCCCATTCTAAAAAAAGCGGCCGACTTTCTCAACCAGATGGAAGTGCCCTTTGAGATGAATGCCCTTTCTGCCCATCGCACACCCTCGGAAGTCGAGGAGTTTGCCCGCGGGGCTGAAGGGCGAGGCATAAAAGTGATTATAGCCGCCGCAGGAATGGCTGCCGCCCTTCCCGGAGTAATCGCAGCCATGACCCCTGTCCCTGTCATCGGTATTCCTATCAATTCGAGTCTTGACGGCATGGACGCACTCTATTCCATCGTTCAGATGCCTCCGGGCATTTCGGTGGCGACAGTCGGAATCAATGCCGGAATGAACGCGGCAGTCATGGCAGTGCAGATTCTTGCCCTCGCCGATCCGGCTCTTGCAAAACGCTATGCCGATTACCGTTCGACTCTTTCACAGAAAATCGTCAAGGCTAACGAGGAACTGAAAACCGTTAAATATGATTTCAAGGTCGATTGATTCCTCTATGGTTTTCAATTGATTTTGTAGCTTCATATCCATCGCATTATAATCAAGACATGACTCACAGCGAAATCAGAAATTTCAATTATACACGTCGTTCTACCTGGCCCGTAAGAGTGGGGCAGGTAGAAATCGGCGGTGAAAATCCTATCCGTCTTCAGTCCATGACCTCGACCAGCACAATGGACAGTGAGGGATCGGTGGCCCAGATTAAGCGCATCGTCGATGCCGGGGGCGAGATTGTGCGCCTGACCGCTCAGGGTGTCCGTGAGGCGGAGAATCTTGCCGATATATCCGCACGTCTGCGTGCCGAGGGGATTGACACTCCTCTTGTGGCTGATATTCATTTTAATCCGCGTGCGGCTTTCGCAGCTGCTTCGAGAGTGGAGAAGGTGCGTATCAATCCCGGAAATTTTGTTGATCCCGGACGTGTATTCAAGAAGATTGACTACACCGACGAGGAATATGCGGCTGAGATTGTCAAAATTGAAGAAGGCCTTGTGCCTCTGCTTGACATATGTCGTGAACACTCCACTGCGTTGCGCATCGGTGTGAACCACGGTTCGCTTTCCGATAGAATCATGAGCCGTTATGGCGACACTCCGGCCGGCATGGTCGAGAGTGCGCTGGAATTTCTGCGTGTGTGTCTCAAACATGATTTTCGCGATGTCGTGATTTCAATAAAAGCATCGAATGTCGGGGTCATGGTCGAGACAGTCCGCCGTCTTGTGGCGGCGATGGATGCCGAAGACATGCACTTTCCGCTCCATCTCGGTGTCACCGAGGCCGGCGATGCGGAAGACGGACGAATCAAATCGGCTGTCGGCATCGGTTCGTTGCTGGCCGACGGCATCGGCGACACTATCCGTGTCTCACTCAGCGAAGAGCCTGAGTTAGAGATTCCTGTAGCCCGCGCAATCAGCGGATTTATCTCCGGGCTTGCAGATGGGAAAGAGGTGACGCCACAACCAATGCCGGAGGACTATAATGAATTTTCGCCTGTACGCCGTGTCAGCGTGTGGTCTACGCGTCAGCCTGTCGTAGTCGGGCTCGACATGAATCCGTCAGATTTCGCGGATGCAGTCACTGTATTGGCTGAGGATGGCCTGTCAGACAAACTTCGTGATGAGTTGGCCGGCGATAGCTCACGTGTGCTCATCCTTGACAGCAAGGAGGCCAACGCTATCGGGCATATCCGCTCGTTTATGTTTGCGATGATGAACAGCTCTCTGACCAATCCTATCATAATCCGTCGCGACTACAGCGGTCTGACCGAGGATGATATGATAATCGCGGCTTCCATTGAGCTTGGTTCGGTCCTCCTTGCAGGTTTTGCCGATGGTGTGTGGATTGAGTCGGCCGGAGTCACCCGCGAGCGCCTCAATGACATATCCCTTGCCATCCTTCAGGCAACACGCCTGCGCATTTCGAAGACTGAATTCATTTCATGTCCCGGATGCGGACGCACTCTTTATGACCTCCAGTCGACATTGCGCGACATCAAGGCGGCCACTTCACATCTTAAAGGGTTGAAAATAGGTGTGATGGGCTGTATCGTAAACGGTCCGGGCGAAATGGCTGACGCCGATTACGGATATGTCGGAGCGGCTGCCGGTAAAATCAGCCTCTACAAAGGCAAGGAGTGTATAGAGAAAAACATTCCGGCCGCCGATGCCATCGAACGCCTTGTGGCTTTGATTAAGGAAAACGGCGACTGGACAGATAAAGAAGATTGAACCACGGTCACGCACCGTGAGCCGGTTAAATTTTTATTTTTGAAGCATGGAGACTGACGAGAAATACATGCGTCGTGCCTTGGAGCTGGCACGTCACGGAGAACTTGATGCCTCACCCAATCCTATGGTCGGCGCAGTGATTGTCGACCGTTCCGGCAGGATAATAGGTGAGGGCTGGCATCGTCGGTGTGGCGAAGGTCATGCCGAGGTCAATGCCGTGGCTTCGGTCAGAAACAAGGATTTGCTGAAAGATGCGACGATGTATGTCACTCTTGAACCGTGTTCCCACTACGGGAAAACACCTCCGTGTGCCGATATGATTGTCGAAAATGGGATTCCGCGTGTCGTCATCGGCACGCTCGACCCATTTGCGAAAGTCGCGGGGCGCGGAGTCGCCAAGCTGCTTGACGCCGGAGTCGAGGTGATGACCGGAATGCTTGAGGAAGAGTGCCGTGAACTTAACCGCAAGTTCATGACCGCCCACGGTCTACAGCGCCCTTACATCACATTGAAATGGGCACAGAGCGCCGACGGATTTATCGACGGACACATCTCCACGCCTCTTAATTCAATGCTCGTCCACAAGCTTCGTGCCACACACGACGCGATTCTCATCGGGAGCGGGACTGCGCTTGCCGATAATCCGACCCTGACGACCCGTCTCTATGCCGGAAAATCGCCTGTCAAAGTCGTGTTTGACCGTCGGAAGCGTGTCACGGCAGACATGCTGATGTTTTCAGATGGCGAAGTAATTGTCATTGATGGCGGGACCTCGCTTGCCGAGGCAATGCACACCTTATATAATAAAGGTATAAGTTCGGTGCTTGTCGAAGGCGGGGCGCAGATTATCGGCTCGTTTTTCAATGACGGCCTTTGGGACGAAATCAGGGTGGAGGTTTCGCCAAAGCCTATTGACGGAAAAATAAAAGCTCCATCACTTCCAGAAACAGACATAATTCCAGATATCCGGGTCGTTGACGGCCATAAAATAATTAGTTATAAAAGATGAAAATTGTAGAAGCACGCAAAGAGGATGCACAGCTGATCGCGCGTTCGGTAATGGACGCCGTCGGCAAAGAAATCTGTCAGAGTCTCGCCGGCGAACATCACAGCCTCGATGATGTCGAAGGCATGTTCACCCGTCTGGCTGAGCGCGATGACAGCCAGTATAGCTATATCAACACACTCGTAGCTGTTGACGATGACGGCAAAGCTGTCGGTGTGTGCGTCGGTTACGACGGAGCGAAGCTTGATGAACTTCGCAAACCGTTTTTCGAGGCCGTCAGACAGGAACTTGGCAAAGACATGGGTGATGTCGAAGACGAGACCGATTCCTCGGAGTTCTATCTTGACACCCTTGCGGTCCTTCCGGAATATCGCGGTCGCGGAATAGCATCGCAGCTGTTGAAGGCATCTGTCAGCCGGGCTGCATCTATAGGCAAACCGGCCGGGCTGCTCGTCGACAAGGATAACGTCAATGCACGCCGTCTTTATGAAAGGGTCGGTTTCACTCAGGTCGGTGAACGTCCATTCTGCTATGTACTGATGGATCATCTGCAGTATACAGGCGAATGATAATCCTACAGAAAATACGGGCGGTGATTGCGTTGTCATTCATCGCCTGCTCGGCTTTGGCCTATGCCTTCCCGCTGAATGTACATGGTCTCGACACACTGAACACGGCTATTCTTATACGCGACCTCCGTTTCGGTCATGACATCGTGTCGGAAAACATTGACCGTTCGCTGATACCTGCTTCTGTCATGAAATCTGTGACAGTGGCCTCGATGCTTAATCTTGCCGACCCTCAGGAACGGTTCGCTACTCCTGTCGTGGCGGCCGGTTCAATCTGTGACGGTGTGCTGGATGGAAATATTGTGGTGAAAGTGTGTGGAGACCCCACAATCGAGTCGCAGTTCCTTCCCGAAACACAGGGCTTTGCCGACAGTATCGCTGCTGCGGTGCGTCGCATGGGCATATCAAAAATACGTGGAAACGTGGTTATCGACGAATCCGACTTCCCCGATGCGACCACACCTCCGGGATGGATGGACGAGGATATTCCGTGGTATTACGGCGCTCGCCTTCAGGGCGCTAATTTCCGCGACAACCGTTTCCGTCTCCGCTATCCGTCAAAAAAGACCGATCCGTTTGTCCCTGACCTGAAATTCAGTGTGGTCAAAGGCAGGGGAAGCAAGATTGACCGCAAGGATGGTTCGGAAACATTCCTCGTGAGGGGGACGCGTGCGATCAACGACATATTCTCGATGCCATATCCGCGCAAGGCAATGAGCTATGAGATTGTCTCGACGCTGAAGCAGGCCGGAGTCGAGGTGGCAGGGCAAAATGTGAGTCCTTCGCCGGAAGAGACTGAGATTTATGTCCATCACTCCTCGCCGTTCGGCGAAATCATGCAGAGTCTCATGTTTCGTTCCGACAATCTTATGGCCGAAGGTATGCTACGTGCGCTTACTCCCGGCGGCACTCGTGCCGATGCGATAATGGAGGAACAGGCCGTATGGTCGATGGCCGGAATAAGCGCCCATGGAATCAATATCGTGGATGGCAGCGGACTTTCACGCGACAACCGTCTGACGGCAAGATTCCTTGGAGATGTCTATACTTACATGGCCACAGATTCGTTTTCAAACGACTATCTGATTCTTTTCCCGAAAGCCGGGTTTGACGGAACGATGAAAAATTTTCTTGTCTCGACACCTTTAGCCGGACGCGTGGCCATGAAAACCGGGTCAATGAAAGGTGTGCAGAGCTATGGAGGCTATCTTTTTGATGAAAACGGCTTCCCGACACATGTAATGGTGTTTATGGCCAATAATTTCAGATGTAGCCGTGCGGCTCTGAAAAAAGAGATTGAACGTTTGTTATTAGAAAAATTTAATGTAAGTTTGCAGATTGAAAACCCAATAGAAGCAGACGACCAAGAAAACAATGATGAACAAAGACTTGACCGGACTACTTAATCTGGCCTACGAAATAGAAGGCTTGTTGATGCTCCACATCAGCCGTGGCGAGGAGACGAGCCCGGAAATGGAACATCTTCTTATTGCTAAGGCTGAGAAGCTTTTGGCCGGACTGACGTCCGACAACAGTGTAGACGATGCGCAGGCCATCTCACAAAAAGATGAAATTGTCTCCACTCCGACAGAGGCCGTTGCCTCATGCACTGAAGTTCCTGCCGTCGAAGTAGATAATTCCGCTGTTGAGGTTGAAGAACCTGTCGAGACCTCCGCACCGGTTATCGAGTGCAAGATGACTGACGGTTGTGAGTCAGAGAAGTCTGATGAGGCAGCTGTAGAGACAGCGGATGCCGACGCTGAGGCTGTGGCCGAAAGCGCCGTGGCCGAGGAGGCAGCCGATGCCGATGTGACGGTGACGACAGTCAATGATACACTTGGGGCAGAGACTCAGCTGACTCTCGATGAAAAACTTGCGCGTGAGCGTGCGTCGGACATCTCGAAAGCCTTCACTCTCAATGACCGTTTCCGTTTCCGCAGGGAGCTATTCCGTAATTCCGATGAGGAATTCCGTGAGACACTCGAAGCCATCGGAAGCATGGCGGATATGGATGAGGCGGAGGATTATTTCTTTAATGATCTCTGTTGGGATGCCTCCGACCCTGTTGTCAAGGAGTTTATGGCTATAGTCGCCAAACATTTCTGAAAGGACGCATGGGTAAATTATATATAGTGCCGACACCGGTCGGAAATATGGCCGACATGACTCCGCGCGCCGTCGAGGTGCTGAGGACATGTGACCGCATATATGCCGAGGACACGCGCACATCGGGCGTGTTGCTCCGCCATTTTGACATATCGACTCCATGTTCGAGCCATCACAAGTTCAACGAGCACACGACAGTGCGCCCGATAATCGAACAGCTCATGGGCGGCGAAAACGTGGCGCTGATATCCGATGCCGGCACTCCCGGCATCAGTGACCCCGGTTTCCTCCTGACACGTGAGTGTCGACGCGAGGGGATTGAAGTCGAGACCCTTCCCGGACCTACCGCATTTGTCCCGGCCCTTGTCAATTCGGGACTCCCGACCGACCGCTTCACATTCGAAGGTTTCCTGCCTCCGAAAAAGGGACGGCAGACGCGCATAGACAGAATCGCTGCCAGTGACTGCACCTCGATTGTCTACGAATCGCCGCTGCGCCTTGTCAAAACGCTCGAACAGTTTGCCGAGGCCTGTGGGCGCGACAGGGCTGCATCCGTGTCGCGTGAGATTTCAAAGCTCCACAACACGACAGTCAATGGCACTTTGGGAGAACTCGTGGAATATTTTGGACAAAACATTCCGCGAGGAGAAATTGTTATAGTGATAGGCGCTCAGGAAAGCGCCGGACCTAAGGTCCATAAAAACAAGTATAAAGACGCATAAAAATTCACACATCAACTACGAAATTTATGAAAAAGATCGCGACATTGGCAGTCATAGCAGCTGCAATCCTCTCTTCATGCAATGGAGGTAAACTCCGCGAAGCAGAAGCCCAGAACGAACAACTCAAAGGCGACCTTCGTGAGACACTCGCCACTCAGGACAGTCTTCTCGTGCTTGTAAATGATATTTCCGACGGCATGTCACAGATCAAGGATCTGGAAAAAATCATCGCCACTCCCGGTTCGCTCGGAGAGTCAGCCTCACGAAAGGAACAAATCAAGAACGACATGATCGCTATCCAGCAGGCGCTTCAGGAACGTCGTCAGCGTCTCGAAGAGCTGGAGAAGAAACTTGCGGCAGCCGGTGGCGAAAGCTCTACACTCAAGCGCACCGTCTCCAACCTAAAAGCCCAGATTGCAGAGCAGCAGACCGAAATCGCCACTCTGACCAATCAGCTTGCAAGCGCCAATATCAAGATTGAAGAGCTGAGCGCACAGGTGACAAGTCTTGACGCCGCCAACGATTCGCTCAACATCGGTCTTAATGCCGAACGCGAGCAGAAGCAGGCCGCTGAAGAGGCCGCTACTGCCGCCGACAAAGAGCTCAACACCATATATTATGCCATCGGTACAGGAAAGGAACTTAAGGAAAAGAAGATTCTTGAATCAGGTTTCCTCCGCAAGACCAAGGTTATGAAGGGTGATTTTGACAAGAATTACTTCACCACCGCCGACCGCCGTGAGCTGACTCAGATTCCGACTCACAGCAAGAAGGCAAAAATCATGACTTCCCAGCCCAAGGACTCGTATTCGATTGTTGACGAAAACGGTCAGAAGGTCATCAGAATTACCAATCCTGAAAAGTTCTGGCAGCTTTCAAACTTCCTTGTGATTGAAGTCGACTGATATTTTATGGCTCTCCTCAAAAACTCTCTCCAAACAAAACACACAGATTATATTACATTTTTTCATACTTGCATCGGGGGTTTCGGCTCCCGATTCTTTTCACTTTTAATTAATACCATTTCCAACAATGAACCAAGGATTATCAATCGTGACAATGCTTGCACTCGGCACGGCTTCTGCCGTTGCGGCTCAGAATGCCGATGCCGTATTTAAGACTTATCCCGCCTATGGTGGCGAAGACCTTGAACTGACAGTCAATGACAGTGGTACGCACTGGCGTCTGTGGTCGCCGGCGGCCGAGGGCGCACGCGTCATTATTTACCCTACGGGCGTCAACACCTCCGCAACCGATACGATTGCCATGACTCGTGGCGAAAGCGGGACGTGGGTGGCCAATGTCCCTGAAAAACTCTATGGCAAATTCTATACATTCTCGATTCTCGACAAGGGCAAATGGCTTGACGAGACTCCCGGTGTGTGGGCCAAGGCTGTAGGAGTCAACGGCAATCGTGCCGCCATTATTGATTTCGCTAAAACAAACCCTGAAGGGTGGAATCTTGACAAAGGTCCTGCAATCAAGCATATCAATGATGCTGTCATCTATGAGATGCACCACCGCGACTTTTCGGTACATCCATCGTCGGGCATCGCTGCCAAGGGCAAGTTTATTGCAATGACCGAGGAGGCCACCCGTTCGCCAAAGGGCGACAAAACAGGTATCGACCATCTGAAGGAACTCGGTGTGACACATGTCCATATCCTCCCGTCCTATGACTACAACAGTGTCGACGAAGCCAACCTCCCGGCTAATACCTATAACTGGGGCTATGATCCCCAGAACTACAATGCGCCTGAAGGCTCTTATTCTACCAATCCTTCAGATCCATCGACACGTGTCATGGAGATGAAAGAGATGGTCAAGGCGTTCCATGACAACGGTATCGGTGTGATAATGGACGTGGTCTATAACCATACGGCTGAAAACGACGGTTCGAACTTTTCGCTGACCGCTCCCGGCTACTATTACCGTCACCGTCAGGACGGAAGCTATAGCGACGCTTCCGGCTGTGGCAACGAGACAGCATCTGATCGCCAGCAGATGCGTGATTTCATAATCAATTCAGTGAAATACTGGGCTAAGGAATATCATATCGACGGATTCCGTTTCGACCTTATGGCTATCCATGACATCGAGACCATGAACGAGGTTGCAGCGGCTCTCAAGGAAATCAATCCCGACATTTTTGTCTATGGCGAAGGCTGGACCGCAGGCGATTCGCCACTGCCTGTCGAAAAGCGCGCACTTAAGGAAAATGTTGCAAAGATGCCGCAGATAGCAGTCTTCAGCGATGATATCCGCGACGCTATCAAGGGACATTATACCGATGCTTCCGACCGAGGGTTCGCCACCGGCAAGCCTGGCCTTGAAGAGACCGTGAAAATCGGTATCGTCGGGGCTACCGCACATCCGCAGGTCGACTATTCGAAGGGCAACAACTCGAAATTCCCTTATGCCTCAGCTCCGACACAGATTATAAATTATGTGTCGTGTCACGACGACCTCATGCTCACCGACAAGCTCCGCAAGTCGATGCCCGACGCAACCGACGCTGAACGTCAGCGTGCGGCTCGTCTTGCGCAGACAATCGTGCTGACTTCGCAGGGAACACCTTTCATTTTTGCCGGTGAAGAAATTTTCCGCGATAAGAAGGGAGTCCATAATTCCTACAAGTCGCCCGACTCCATCAATGCCATAGACTGGAATCTGAAGCATGACAATGCCGGCCAGTTCAACTACTACAAGGAGCTTATCAGACTTCGCAAAGAGCATCCGGCTTTCCGCATGACAACTGCCGAACAGGTGCAGAAATATCTGAAGTTTGACGATGTCAAAGAGCCTAACCTGATTTCATATTCATTGACCGGCAATGCCAACGGTGATGAATGGAAGGAAATCAAACTCGTGTTCAACGGGGCTGACGAGCCACGCGAAGTGAAAATTCCCAAAGGCAACTGGACCGTGATAGCCGAAGACGGCAATATCAATGCCGACGGACTCAGAGCTGCGAAAGGTGGCAAAATGACAGTCGCCCCGCGTTCAGCCTTGATTCTCGCCCTGACAAAGTAAGAGACTGTTTAAAAATAAACAATTTAAAAGCCTCTAAGGGAAACGGACTTTCTTAAACAACAAAACAACAGATTTTGCCTCCTAATCAACGGATACGACTCCTGATTAACAGGCTAAAATCTGTTGTTTTGTTGTTTATTGAACGTTGTGCAGTTCTAATTTTCATAAAACATGTGTGATTTTAAACTTTATGCTGTTGTTTATAGGGTATTTATGGAAAAGTCTGTAATTTTGCGGAATATTTTACAAAACGAAAAAACTCAAGGTAAGTGGAAAGTAAAAAGAAGCCAACGGCCATACTAAGAATGCACTGCCCCGATCAGCCGGGGATTATCGCGGTGATAACCGACTTCATCACCACAAACCGTGGCAATATAATATATCTCGACCAGTATGTGGACCGTGTCAACGGCATTTTCTACATGCGTGTCGAATGGGAACTGGAAAATTTTCTTATCCCGTCTGAAAAAATCAACGAATATTTCAACACACTTTATGCCAAGCGCTACGAGCTGACCTATCGTATCAGCTTCTCGAAACGCCGTCAGAAAATGGCCATATTCGTGAGCAAGATGTCACATTGTCTTTATGACATGCTTGCGCGCCACATGGCCGGGGAGTGGGATGTGGATATTCCGGTGATCATCAGCAATCATCCGGATCTTGCCATCGCAGGACGGCAGTTCAACATCCCCTTCGAGCACATACCTGTCAACCGCGAGAACAAGGCAGAGATGGAGCAGCGCGAATTTGAGATTCTTGACCGCTACGGGGTCGATTTCATCGTGCTTGCCCGCTATATGCAGGTTCTGTCCGAGGATTTCATCAACCGTTATCCAAACCGTATCATTAATATCCACCATTCGTTTCTTCCGGCCTTTGTCGGTGCAAAGCCCTATCATCAGGCCTACGAGCGCGGAGTCAAGCTCATAGGCGCGACAAGCCACTATGTGACAGCCGACCTTGATGCCGGTCCTATCATCGAGCAGGATGTGGTGAGAATCAGTCACAAGGATACAATCGACGAACTTGTGAAAAAGGGACGTGACCTTGAAAAAATAGTGTTGTCACGTGCTGTCGAGAAGCATATCCAGCGTAAGATTCTGACTTATGACAACAAAACAGTCGTTTTTAGTTGAACATTAGGCTCCTTTTAATGGTTTTCGCTTATGACAGCCCATGTATGATGTTAAAAATTCATCAGAATTCTATAGGATAAAAAAAAAATTATTTCTAATTTTGCATGTGAGTTATGCAGGGGGCTTATTGTTCCATACATGACTATATCCGATAGGAAAAATTGGCATTAAAAACGAATTTTTCAACCAGTTAACACGAAGCCCTTTTAGGGCGAACAACAAACTAAAACAGCAGAACATCAACCGTAAGACAGCCGCGAGGCATGCACTAATCAAATTTATCTCAACTCAAAATTTAAAATTATTCATGGACAGCAACGAAAAGAAAAGCAAGCGCCCGCGTATCGGAGTGCGCCCGGTGAGCTCAGACAGTGCCGAAAATCTCAAAAACGACTTCAACACACAGGAGGGAAACCATCAGTCTGATTCGCAGGAGCGTCATCAGGGATCTTATAACTCCTATGGTAACAACCGTCCCTATCAGCCCAGACCATACAACAATAACCGTCAGGGAGGATATGGCAACAACCGTTACAACAACAATCAGGGAGGCTATAACCGTTACAACAACAATAACAACCGTTACAACAACTACCAGCCACGCCCAATGGCCAACCCTCAGCTTGAAGGTGAGCCTCAGAGCGCTGCCGAAGGTAGTGTGACAAACACTGCCGATGGTGAGAATGCGGGCGGCTATCAGCCCCGTCCTCAGTATAACCGCTACAATCAGGGCGGTTACAACAATAACGGTAATCATTATAACAACAACCGTCAGGGCGGTTATAACAACAACCGTCAGGGTGGCTACAACAACAACCGTCAGGGCGGTTACAACAACAACCGTCAGCAGGGCGGCTACAACAACAACCGTCCTCAGGGTGGCTACAACAACAACCGCCAGCAGGGCGGCTACAACAACAACCGTCCTCAGGGTGGCTACAACAACAACCGCCAGCAGGGTGGCTATAACAACAACCGTCCTCAGGGTGGCTATAACAACAACCGTCAGGGCGGCTACAACAACAACCGCCAGCAGGGCTTCAAGAAACCCAACACCCGTCAGAATCAGTATGGCATGCCTCAGGGTGGCCGCAGCTTCACTCCGCGTCCACGCCGCATAGAGTATGAAGTGCCTGTTCCCGATCCAAACGAGCAGATTCGTCTCAACAAGTTCATGGCCAACGCAGGTCTTTGCTCGCGCCGCGAAGCTGACGAATACATTCAGCAGGGTCTCATCAAGGTCAACGGAGAGGTCGTGACCGAACTCGGAACAAAGATTTCACACAACGATGTTGTTGAATACAACGACAAGGTTGTGACTCTCGAAAGCAAGTGCTACATCCTTCTTAACAAACCGAAGGACTGTGTGACCACAAGCGATGATCCCAATGGCCGTCTCACTGTCATGGATCTCGTGAAGGGTGCTTGCGAAGAGCGCATCTATCCCGTCGGCCGTCTTGACCGCAACACCACCGGTGTGCTCCTTCTCACAAACGACGGTGACCTCGCATCGAAGCTTACTCATCCGAAATTCGTGAAGAAAAAAATCTATCACGTATGGACTGACAAGGATATCGCCGAGGAAGACATGCAGCGCATCGCCGACGGCATCGAGCTTGAGGATGGTCCTATCCACGCCGACGCAATTTCTTATGCCACCGAGACTGACCGCAATCAGGCCGGCATCGAAATTCACTCCGGACGTAACCGCATCGTGCGCCGTATCTTCGAAAGCCTCGGTTATCATGTGACCAAGCTTGACCGTGTCTACTTCGCAGGTCTTACCAAGAAGAATCTTCCCCGCGGACGCTGGCGCTATCTCACTCAGGAAGAAGTCAACTTCCTTAAAATGGGTTCATTCGAATAAAATTTAAATTAGAATACACTTGCAAATGAAAAGGACTAAAGTAGTCGATCTTCTCAAAGACGCTGCCCTTATCGGCACTGAGGTTTTGGCCAAAGGCTGGGTGCGTACCCGCCGTGGAAACAAACACGTGCAGTTCGTGCAGCTCAACGACGGTTCGACCATTAAGAATATACAGATTGTGTTTGACATGGCCAAGTTTACCGATGAGGAACTCAAGCCTGTCACCACCGGTTCAAGCATTTGTGTCAAAGGTCTTCTCGTAGAGTCGCAGGGCAAAGGCCAGACATGTGAGATTCAGGCTGAGTCGCTTGAGGTCTACGGCACTGCCGATGTGGAATCATATCCTCTTCAGAAGAAGGGCCACACTCTTGAATTCCTTCGCGAAATCGCACATCTCCGTCCCCGCACAAACACATTCGGGGCTGTGCTCCGTGTGCGCAGCACACTCGCTTTTGCCATCCATAAGTTCTTCAACGAACGCGGATTCCAGTATCTCCACACTCCTCTCATCACTGCAAGTGACTGCGAGGGTGCGGGAGCTATGTTTCAGGTCACCACTCTTGACCTGAACAATCTTCCCAAGGATGAGGAAGGCAAGGTTGACTATTCGCAGGATTTCTTCGGAAAGCCTACAGCTCTGACCGTATCAGGTCAGCTCGAAGGCGAGCTTGGTGCTACAGCCCTCGGACAGATCTATACCTTCGGTCCGACTTTCCGTGCCGAGAACTCCAACACACCCCGCCACCTCTCGGAATTCTGGATGATAGAGCCTGAAATGGCTTTCTATGACATCACCGATAATATGGACCTCGCCGAAGAGTTCGTGAAATATTGTATCAACTACGCTCTCGAACATTCGCTTGACGACATCACATTCCTTCAGGATATGTATGACAAGGATCTGATTGAACGTCTGAAATTCGTTGTAAACAACGATTTCGTTCGTCTTTCATATGGCGAAGGTGTCAAAATCCTTGAAGAGTCGGGCAAGAAGTTCGAATTCCCGGTTCATTGGGGAACTGACCTTCAGAGCGAGCACGAACGCTATCTCGTCGAGGAGCATTTCAAGAAGCCTGTCATTCTGACCGACTATCCCAAGGAAATCAAGGCGTTCTACATGAAGCAGAACGAGGATGGCAAGACTGTCCGCGCAATGGACGTGCTTTTCCCGCACATCGGTGAAATCATCGGTGGTTCGGAACGAGAGGAAAGCTACGACAAGCTTCTCGCGCGTATCGACGAACTTGGTATCCCGATGAAGGATATGTGGTGGTATCTCGACACCCGCCGTTTCGGCACAGTTCCTCACTCCGGCTTCGGTCTCGGTTTCGAGCGTCTTGTGCTCTTCGTGACCGGCATGACTAATATCCGCGACGTGATTCCTTTCCCCCGTACTCCGGGCAAAGCTGAATTCTAAAAGTCCTTATCGATTATCAGATAATAAAAAACGTATCACCGGGCCTTGTTGCTCAGGTGATACGTTTTTTATTTTAATTGATTGTAAAACGGCGTTATATTGTGGTTTTACCGGTTGCCTCAGTTGAGTTGAAGTTTTTTTCAGCTTCCTGAAGATCCTTCATCTGACGTTTGATTTCGCCTTTGCGTTCAGATGCTCGTCCGATAAGCATGAAAATACCACCGACTAAAATCAGGCCGCAGAATGTCAGTGCCGTCACCCATGATGCGAATGCCATGACACCTGCAAGCATGGTTATAAGATAACCGATCACAACTCCCATCAGGAGTATAAAACCAATCCAGAATAGACCTTTGCCAAACGATTTCATAATACAAAATAGTTAATATGTGAGTTTCATAAAATTTCCTTTACTATATAAAGGATTGCACTGTGAAAAAGTTTTGCAGTGAGGCGTTTTTGTTGTCTGGTCTTCTCGGAGCTTATCTGTGATAAGGATTAAAATTTCAGTCAAACACCTTGTCCCAGTCTTTCCACACGGCTTCATATCCCAGACGGCGGATGTCGGCTGCCACAGCCTGAGGCGAACGTGGGTCGGAGACTTCGAACTGTTCGAGGGCGTCGGGGGTCGAGACATAGCCCCCCGGTTCGGTCTTGCTGCCTGCGCTCATGGATGTCACTCCGAGTTTCATCATGTTTGCGCGGAATTCCGGGTCTTCGCGTGTCGAATAGGAGATGTCGACATCGTGGTCAAACAGGCGGAATGCGAATGTCACCTGTGCCAGTTCGCGGTCGCTCATCACCACTTTGGGCTGGTAGCCACCCTCGGCCGGACACATGCGCGGAAAGTTGACGCTGTAGCGGGTGCGCCAGTAATTTTTGCGCAGATATTGCAGGTGGCGAGCCATCATCGCCAGATCCGTGCGCCAGTCTTCCAGTCCGATGAGCACACCCATGCCGATTTTGTGGACTCCTGCCTGACCCATGCGGTCGAAACCGTTGACGCGCCATTCGAAAATCGACTTCATCCCTTTGGGATGATATTTCTTATAGTTGGCGGCATTGTAGGTTTCCTGAAAGCACACCACTCCGTTCAGTCCGCTTTCGACCAGACGTGCGTAGCTTTCGCTCTTCATCGGCATCACTTCGATGGTGAGATTGTTGAAGTATGGACGGCACACACGTAGCACCTGTTCGAGATAGTCGACACCGTTGAGCGCCGGAAATTCGCCTGATACAATCAGAAGGTTCTCGAACGGTCCGAGTTTACGGATGGCTTCGCATTCGGCTTTCACCTGCTCCAAGGTGAGGGTCACGCGTGAGAGTGGATTGTTGTGGTTGAAACCGCAGTAGACGCAGTGGTTGGTGCAGGCGTTGGAGACATACATCGGGATATACATCGAGATTGTCTTGCCGAAACGCTCGAGTGTGTGACGGTGGCTAAGTTGTGCCATCTCCTCGAGAAACGGCTCTGCAGCCGGAGAGATGAGCGCCATGAAGTCCTCCACGCTGAGATGTTCCTTGCGGAGTGCCATGCGGACATGGGCGGCTGTTCGCGACTCAATGAAACGCGTTGTCTCGTCCCAGTCATATTTCTTTAATTCGTCAGAAAACATAATCTTGACTTTTCGTAATCATGGATTCATTTATAGCGGACAGAGAGATGTCCGCTATAAATGAACTGTAGGATTGGTTTAGTTCTTGGCGCAGTCGTCGACGAGCTGCTGGGTGATGCGCATAGCACAGAAGTTAGGACCGCACATGGTGCAGAAATGATCATCGTCGACCTTATGGCTCTCGACATAATACTGCTTTGCGCGTGCGGGGTCGAGCGACAGGTTGAACTGGTCCTTCCAGCGGAATTCGAAACGAGCTTTGCTCATTGCATCGTCGCGGAGCTGTGCGCCGGGGTGGCCTTTTGCTATGTCGGCAGCGTGGGCTGCTATTTTATATGTGATTACGCCGTTGCGCACATCTTCGAGGTTAGGCAGCGCGAGGTGTTCTTTGGGAGTTACGTAGCATATCATTGCTGTTCCCATCCATGCTATCTGTGCAGCTCCGATGGCCGACGTGATGTGGTCGTAGCCGGGTGCGATGTCGGTTGTGAGCGGGCCGAGGGTATAGAACGGAGCTTCGTGACATTTGTCAATCTGGCGCTCCATGTTTTCGCGGATTTTGTGCATGGGGACATGGCCCGGACCTTCGATGAGCACCTGCACATTGTGTCGCCACGCGATTTCTGTGAGCTCTCCGAGGACATCGAGTTCAAGGAACTGCGAGCGGTCATTGGCATCGTGGATTGAACCCGGGCGCAGTCCGTCGCCAAGCGACACGGCCACGTCGTAGCGCGCGAGAATCTCGCATATTTCATCGAAGTGGGTATAGAGGAAGTTTTCCTGATCGTGGATGACTGCCCATCGCGTCATGATTGAGCCTCCGCGCGACACGATTCCAGTCAGTCGTTCCTGAACCATGTCGGCATGGGCGCGCAGAGCGCCTGCATGGATAGTGAAATAGTCGACACCCTGCTCGGCCTGCTCGATGAGGGTGTCGCGATAGATTTCCCAAGTGAGGTCTTCTACCTTGCCGTTGACTTTTTCGAGAGCCTGATAGACGGGGACTGTGCCGACGGGGACAGGGCAGTTGCGGATGATCCATTCGCGAGTCTCGTGGATGTTGTCGCCTGTCGAGAGGTCCATGAGTGTGTCACCGCCCCAGTAGCAGCTCCACACAGCCTTGCTTACCTCCTCCTCGATGCCCGACGAAAGGGCTGAGTTGCCGATGTTGGTGTTGAGTTTCACGAGGAAGTTCCTGCCGATAATCATCGGCTCGGCCTCCGGGTGATTGATGTTGGCCGGGATTACGGCGCGTCCGGCTGCAACCTCGTCGCGCACGAATTCGGGAGTGATATGGCTCTTGATGCCAAGCGCCTCGGCGTTGTTGTTCTCACGTATGGCCACATATTCCATCTCGGGTGTGATTACGCCCTGACGTGCAAGTGCCATCTGTGTTATTTCGCGGCCTTCGGCTGCACGGCGTGGCGCATAGCGGTGGGCAAAGCGGATGTTGTCGAGTGTGTGGTCGGCCTCACGCATGCGTCCGTAATCAGAGGTGATGTGGGGGAGCTGTTCGAGGTCCTCGCGACGCGCTATCCATTCTTCGCGCAACCGTGGTAGTCCGGCGTTGATATCGACGCTGACATCAGGGTCGGTGTACACGCCACTTGTGTCATAGACATAGACAGGCTCATTTTTGCGTGTCATTTTTTCTCCGTTGACAATTTTTACGGTAGGGGTGAGGTTGACACGTCGCATAGCTACGCGTATCGGGTGCAGCTTGCCTTCGATATATACTTTCTCAGAACCCGGATAAGAGTTCACATCGATATTTTCAATTTTCATACTGGTTTCCGATGGATGAGGTTGTGATGGAATGGATATGTTTTTATAGATTCAGGAATTCAGTGAGCGGGCTGGTGGCCGAGGCCGAATCGGATACCGTGCCGAGTCCTGCGAGATATGCGCGTCGGCCGGCCTCGACAGCCAGACGGAATGCCACGGCCATCTCTACCGGGTCGCCTGCAACGGCTATGGCTGTGTTGACGAGCACAGCGTCAGCTCCCATTTCCATTGCGTCTGCTGCATGGGATGGAGCTCCGAGTCCGGCATCAATCACGACCGGGACACGGCTCTCGCGGATGATGATTTCAAGGAAATCGCGTGTCTTGAGTCCCTTGTTAGTACCGATAGGTGCTCCGAGGGGCATAACAGCCGCAGTGCCGGCTTCTTCGAGGCGCTTGCACAACACAGGGTCGGCCTGAATGTAGGGGAGCACTTTGAATCCCTGTTTGGCGAGTATCTCAGTCGCTTTGAGAGTCTCTACAGGGTCGGGGAGGAGATACTTCGGATCGGGATGTATTTCAAGTTTTATGAAATCTGTGCCGAAGCAGTCGCGAGCAAGGTTTGCGGCGAGGACGGCTTCGTCGGCGGTGCGCACACCGGAGGTGTTGGGGAGAAACTGCACATGGTCGCGGTTGATGTGGCGAAGCATATCGTCGTCTTCCTCATGCTCCATGTCAATGCGTTTCATGGCAACTGTAATCATCTGGGATTCAGAAGCGAGGATTGATTCAAGCATGAGCTTGTTGGAGGAAAATTTGCCTGTTCCGACAAACAAACGGGATGTAAAATCCTTTCCCCCTATGGTCAGAATATCGTTCATAGGTGGTTACTATATATTGTTATTTTGATTTTTCAGAAGTTTATCGCGTCTTAGCGTTTGCGGTATTTCGCGGCTGCTTCGTGGATTTTTTCAAGCACCTGCCGTGTATAGGCTACAGGATCCGGTGCATTGATTATCGCGCCACTCATCGCTATGCCGTTGACACCCGTCTGCATGATTGCGTCGATATCGTCGATAGTGATTCCTCCGATTGCCACGATAGGGAGCAATATGTCCTCTGCACGCACTTCATTGACTATGGCCGCATATCCGTCGAGGCCTATGACGGGCGATAGTTTTTCTTTTGTTGTCGTATAGCGGAACGGACCGAGCCCTACATAGTCGACATCCCATCCTTTGAATGCCTTTATATCGGCAGCAGTGTTGGCAGTGCATCCGATGATGGCCTCCGCTCCCATTGTTTCGCGTGCGAGCAGCGGGTTCATGTCGTTTTTGCCGAGATGTACGCCGTGGACCGACATCTCCATCGCCAGCTCGACGCGGTCGTCGAACACGAGGAAGGCTTCGTTTTCCTGACAAAGCGGTATGATTTCGAGGGCCGTCTGGCGGAATTCTTCGTCACTTGCGTCTTTCAGGCGAAGCTGAATCCACTTACAGCCGCCTTCAAGTGCCATCTGCACTTCTTCGGCTATCGAGTATCTGTCTGATGGATGGGTTATGAACTGTAGCATATTTTTTATTGTTTAGAAATCTTTGATGAAATCAGTCATTTCGCTGACGTTTTCTCCCCAAGGCAGAGCGCCGAGCATCGCAAAGCCTGTGAAATTGTAACGCCTGAGGAAGCTGATGCGTTCGGGGTTGACTCCTCCGAGTGCGATGACTTTAGTTGGCGCGCCGGTCAGGCGCGAGAGTTCTTCATGGGTGTATGCCGCCGTGTAGCCTGATTTGGAGATGCTGTCGAATATGGGACTGAGGGTCACATAGTCCATTGCCCGGCAGTCCATTACTTCGTCGATTGAATGGCACGACCGGCTTAGTCCTCCCTTGTAGTCTTTTGGTGCGGCAGGACAGCGACGGTTGAGATGCAGACCCCCGAGACAGTAGTGGCCGATGAGGTCGAAGTGGTCGTGGACCACAAGCCGAGGGTGCATCTGCCGTGGTATCGACTCGATGAGCCGTCGCATGTCGGAGAGCGATGCCGATGGATGGCGCAGGTGTACTCTGTCCCATCCGTTGGCGATGAGGGCGCTGACCATCAGAGCCTCGTTTCTCTCGTCGATGTTTTCAGGGGTTATTGCGATTTTCAACATGTTCAGCGGTCCGTCGGTTACAGGTCTACCCTCCGTAGAAGGCCTTGATGATGACAATGTTGTCGCCTTCCGAGAGTTTCTTTGAGGCCCGCAGCAAGGCTGGGACTACCGCGCCGTTGAGCGCAGTGGCTATTCCCTGAGGCTTTATATCTTTTGCGTCGAGAGCGTCCTGAAGTGTAGAGCCTTCCGGAAGTTCGAGCGTAACTTCATTGATTGTTATTTTCATCGTCGGTTGGGATTGAAATTTTTTAGTCTGCGCGGAGAGAAGAAATGGTTGACAGGTCCGTGGCCTTTTCCGGTAGTGACCCAAGAACCTTCCTCGAGTGCATGGGTGACATAGAGCTTACCGAGTCTCACCGCATCGGCAAGGCTGTTGCCGACGGCGAGATATGATGCGATGGCCGATGAGAGTGTGCAGCCCGTTCCGTGGGTATTTTTTGTGTCGACGGCATCGGCCCGCAGTTCAAGAGTTTCCTCTCGTTCACCGAGGTAAAGATAGTCGATCTTGAAATCATTATTTTCGCTGTCGCCACCTTTTATAAGGATGTTGCGGCATCCCATTTCACGTAGTCGGTCAATCTGTCGTTTTAAATCTGTCTCGCCTGTCAGTGCCCTTGCTTCAGCCAGATTGGGTGTGACGAGAGTGCTCAGCGGAAATATTTTTTTCACAAGCACGTTGACAGCGTCTTCTTCAAGCAACACAGAGCCGGAGGTGGATACCATCACAGGGTCTACGATGATGTTGTCGGGATTGTAGCGACTGAGGCATGTGGCCACGGCATCGGCCACTTCCGCATTGCATAGCATTCCGATTTTTACGGCAAGCGGAGGAATGTCGGTCATCACCATTTCAATCTGGTCGGTGACGACAGCCGGGCTGACTGGCATTATTGAACGTACGCCTGTGGTGTTTTGTGCTGTTATGGAGGTGATTGCCGACATTGCATAGCAACCTATGGCCGACATTGTCTTTATGTCGGCCTGTATGCCTGCGCCGCCCGATGAATCCGAACCGGCGATGGTGAGTACTGGATAATAGGTTCTCATCGCTTACTCTGGTTTAATTCAACGCATAATTCATATATAGGCTGCGCGTCGGTTCGCATCAGCACTGCGTTGCATGAATTATGCAATGAGGTTAATGTCCTGAAAAAAATGACAAAGCGATGTGTGTGGTGAAATGAAGTCCTCTTTGTCGGGCTGTCACAAACCGATTTCGGGTTTACAACGGCTGTCGGGCCTGTGTGACAGTGACTGTTGCGCTGTGTGTGAGGACGAGTGCAATCCCTTCGGCGGTACTAACCGCATCAGGTTCAGAGGGTATCATCTCAGCGAATCAACAAATGACCCGCACCCCTTTGTCACCGCAAAGTTAAGTTTTTATATTTGAATAAGCAAATAGGTAGTGGTTGAAAAGTTTTATCGGACACAACATTCATTCTCTTTATTATTATGACTGTAGGATTGGGTGAGAATAAAGTTAAAATTGTGTTAAAAACGAATATCGACGTGGTGGAGGCGTTGCAGATTAATAATTATGTACTAATTTTGTTGGTGTTCCATTATAAACTACTTCTTATTACTATATAATTATGAATAAGTTTATTTTATTCGTCGTAATTCTCTATACTCTGGTAGTGAAGGGGTATGCACAGCGCATCGAACCAAAGGAACCGGCTATGTTTGAAGTGCTTTTCACAAAACATGTGGTGAAAGATACTCTTGCCGAAGTCGAGGAACATCCGTGGCCCGATGCACAGATGGCCCTGCGTGTGGGTCGGACATCGGCCATGTTCTACCCGGTGCTTAGATTTTTTGCAGACTCACTCTCTTATTATAACAAGGACTTATATTGGCAGCTTGATAGAGCGAGATTCGAAGAAGAACTTAAGACCAAAATATGGAAGCCTATCGGCGGACTGGAGAAGGAATATGTTTTCAAGAACATGCCGGACGGCAAGTGGACAGTACTCAACTATTTCGATATGGAGCGCCGTGTCTATGAAGAGGATATAGAGACTCCTGTCTGGGAGATTACTGATTCCGTCAAGACTATTTTAGACTATGAGTGTCAGCTCGCGTTCACTGATTTCCGCGGACGCAGATGGTCGGCATGGTTCGCACCCGATATTCCTGTGTCCGAAGGTCCGTGGAAACTCAGCGGCCTGCCGGGTCTGATACTTGAAGCTCACGATGCCAAACGCCACTATGTCTTTACCGCCACGGGAATTGTGAAAGACAATCTTGGCGATGTGGGCATTTATATTTTCCGTGACTATTTCAAGACCACGCGCGACAAGTATCTCAACGACCGCTACAAATACATAACCGCTACCACGAGCATGGCCGACAAGATTGCAGCAAACTATGGAGTTAAGACTAATACCGAGAATACTCCTAAAAAAGCCAAGAGAACACCCTACGATTTCGAGGAGACAAATTATCCGCATTAGTTTTAGCCGGCCATACATAATATAATTATGTACTAATTTTGTTGGTGTTCCATGACAAACCACGACTTATTAATATGATTATGAACAAGTTTATTTTATTCGTCGTAATTCTCTTTACTCTGGCAGTGAAGGGGTATGCACAGCGCATCGAACTAAAGGAACCGGCTATGTTTGAAGTGCTTTTCACAAAACATGTGGTGAAAGATACTCTTGCCGAAGTCGAGGAACATCCGTGGCCCGATGCACAGATGGCCCTGCGTGTGGGTCGGACATCGGCCATGTTTTATCCGGTGCTTAAATTCTTTGAGGACTCAATCTCTTATTATAACAAGGATCTCTACTGGCAGTTGTTTAGAGCAAATTACGAAGAAGAACGTAGGACTAAAATATGGAAGCCTCTCGGCGGAAGGGAGTGGGAATACGTTTTCAAGAACATGCCGGACGGCAAGTGGACAGTAACCAACTACTTCGATATGGAGCACCGTGTCTATGAAGAGGATATAGAGACTCCGGTCTGGGAGATTACTGATTCCGTCAAGACTATTTTAAACTATGAGTGTCAGCTCGCGTTCACTGATTTCCGCGGACGCAGATGGTCGGCATGGTTCACTCCTGAGATTCCTGTGTCCGAAGGTCCGTGGAAACTCAGCGGCCTGCCGGGTCTGATACTTGAAGCCCACGATGCCAAACGCCACTATGTCTTTACCGCCACGGGGATTGTGAAAGACAATCTTGGCGAGGTTGGTATCTATATATTTATGGACTATTTCAAGACCACGCGCGACAAGTATCTCAACGACCGCTATAAATACATAACCGCTACCACAAGGGTGGCCGACAAGATAGCCACTACCTATGGGGTTAATAGGAAAACCGGAAATACTCCGAAAAAAGCCAAGAGAACACCCTACGATTTCGAAGAGACAAATTATCCGCATTAGTTTTAGCCGGTGAATAAAGAGCCCTATATATCTTAAAAATTCAACTATTGTTTTTAAATGCCCTCCAAATTTACACTTTTGTGTATTTCGCGGATGGATTCAACTATGTAATTTTGCCACTATGAAAAAACTCAGTGCTATATTACTGTTTCTCATGTTTATCGCGTCAGCCGTGTCGGCACAGGTGACTGTCACCGGCACTGTTGTTGACAAGGAGGATGGCTCGGCAATGGCCGGAGTCAGTGTCACGCTGCGCGATTCGCTCAATAAAATCAAAAGTTTCGCCACCACTGACGCTCAGGGCCGCTTTTCGATGAAGGCACGCACCATCGACGGGATGAAGGTCAAGGCTACATTCATGGGCTACGGCGAGCAGACCGTAACTCCTGTGGCCGACACACCTCTGCGCATCGTCATGGAGGCAGCTGCCTTTCAGCTCAAGGAAGTGGCGGTCAAGGCCGACCGCATACGCGAGCAGGGCGACACGATAACATATAATGTGGCATCCTTTGCCCAAAAGCAGGACCATACGATAGGCGATGTGCTCAAACGTATGCCCGGCATAGATGTCAACAGCAAGGGCAAGATACAGTATCAGGGCACTGACATCAACAAATTCTACATCGAGGGCAACGACCTGCTCGGCGGCCGTTATGGCGTGGCCACCAACGGCATAGCCCACGACGACATAAAATCGGTTGAAGTGATGGAAAACCATCAGCCGATGCAGGTGTTGCGCGGGCTTAGCTTCTCGGATCAGGCAGCCATCAACCTGAAGATGAAAAACAGTGCAAAAGCCACATTCATAGCCCACGGCACTCTTGCCGGCGGATGGTCCAACCAGCCGGAGGGTGCTCTGTGGAACGGTGAGATATTCACCATGATGGTGATGGGCAAATATCAGATGCTCACCACTTTCAAAGGTAACAATACGGGCCTTAACCTTTCCGGTCAGGTGTTTGACTTCCTGTCTGACCGTTCGAACGAAAATATTAGTGGCTACACTTCGGTCGGAGCGCCTTCAACCCCGAATCTCGCCAAGAAGCGCAGTTATTTCAACCGTTCGTGGATGGTCTCTTCGAGTCATCTGTGGAAAACGAAGAAGGGAGCAGACATACGTGTCCAGCTTGACTACGACAACGACCGCGTGACGGCTCAGGGAATGTCGGCCACCACATATTTCCTCGAATCAGGCGATAAAGTGGTTCTCGAGGACCGAAATTCGCTCAGTCACCGCAACGCTCTGAAAGGCAAATTCACCTTTGAGGCAAATGAAAAGACATATTTTCTCAACAACACGCTTTCGACCGATCTGTCGTGGAACGATTTGCGCCTCAACACCACCGGCACGCTTCCCAATGTACAGTCGACCCGCAATCCGGAGTATTCAGTGTCCAACAATCTTAAAATCATCAAGCGTTTCAGCAAAAATCGGCTTGTAACCTTCACGAGCCGTAATGAGTGGAATTCATTGCCTGAACATCTCACTGTCAGCCGTGACGGCGGTGATGATTACGGACAGCGCGTCAAGCAGTATTCGTTCTACACCGACGAGAGTGCCTCCTATGGCATCGTGCTTAACCGGGTACTTCTCTCGCTTGAAGGAGGTATCAACGGTTACTTCCGTCACCTTGACACAGATCTGTGGGGAGTCGAGCTTGAAGACATCACCGGTTCTGAAGGGCTGACGACGGACTATCTGCGCGTCTATGCCTCGCCTAAGTTTGAATGGAGTCACCGCAAGGTCGAACTGACCCTCAGACTTCCGGTCAACTTCTATACTTATTTCTTTTCAGGCGCTCTCGCTGACCGCAGCGAGTTTTTCATCTCTCCATCGCTATCGGCAAAATGGAAAATCACTCCCCGCATGAGTCTTACGCTCAGTGGTAGCGCGCGCCGGAGTCCCGCGTCGCTCCACAACATCCATGACTCATCGATTCTTACCGACTACCGCACGTTCCGCTCGGGCATCGACGACTACTATACTGCTTCCGGTCAGTCGGTCTCGTTGTCCTACACCTTCCGCAATACCCGCAGTGGGGTGTTTGTCAACGCAACGGGACGGTATTCATGGGACAAGTCGAAATTCGGCAGTGTCCAGAACATACTCGGTGATTATATATTCTATTCCTACAGGTCACAGCCGTCGTCATCGCGAAGAATGTTTGCGCTTGCCAATGTCAGCAAGACTCTTGATTTCATGCGCGGTGGCGTCGGAATCAACTCGAACTACAACCGCAATGAAAACAACATGTGGTCACAGGGACTCGCCACAAACTATATCAACGACTCATTCTCACTCGCTCCACATATCAACGGCAATATTTCGACATTTGTCAACTGGAATTTCCGCTTCACATGGCAGAAAGAATTTCTGAAAATATCGGAGATGCCGAGGCAGACGACTGACAACTTTATTTATTCAGGCAGTCTGACGGTCACTCCGTGTGGCCTTGTGACATTGACTGCCGGCGGTGAGTATTACCGCAACCAGATTGAGGCAGGTAACTACAAAAACATGTTCATGCTCGATTCGAAACTGACTTTCAACATCACCAAGCGCCTCGAACTCTCAGCCTCGCTGACCAATATCCTCAACCGCAAGGAGTATAGCTACACCTCCTTCGGCACACTCTCGCAATATGAATGCTCAAGCCGTCTGCGCGGACGCGAGTTCATGATTTCGGTCTATCTCAAAAAGTAAACCACGCGTTTGAAAAAACTCATAGTCCTTAAAATATAATTTTTGAACACCCTCTAAGATGAAAAAATTAGTCCTTTCTGCTATTATCGCCCTCACGGCCATGTCGGTCATGGCTGCCGACTATCCCAAAGCTCAGATTGCCGCCGTCTATGTCTACAAATATCTCACTCGCCATGCCGATGGCCACGATATGGAAAATACCGACAACATGATGCTCCTGGCCTCGCCGTCGGCATCACGTTTTTTCAGTATCAACAAGGAGCAGTATGATTCGCTGATGGCCACACCCGGAGGGAAGAAGAAATATAATCTGATGTTGCGCGAGGCCATGAAGGATGCGGTTGTCCGTGAAAACGATAGGGTGACCATCGACATGACGCGCGCCAAAATTCCGCTGGAGGGTTCGTCGATTCAGGTGGTACGTAAACCCGGTGAAGATACCCTTGAAGTCTACGGTTCGATATCTGACGAGGATTATATCTATCCAGTGGCTATGTCCGACCTTGTCTGGGAGATTGGCGATTCGGTCAGGACGATACTCGGCTACGAGTGCCAGCAGGCTGTGGCCGACTATCACGGCCGCAGGTGGACTGCATGGTTCGCTCCCGATGTGCCCGTAGCGTCAGGCCCGTGGCAGCTCATGGGGCTTCCGGGACTCATCATGGAAGCCGGGTGCGACGGCGGCGAATACAGCTTCACCATCACCGGTCTTGAGGCCACCGACCGCCCGATCACGCCACGTCCCGGCACTCGCGACCTGTTCAAGACCACGCGCAAACAATTTCTCGCCGAGAAGCGCGACCGGCAGCTGAACCCCGAAAAATATATGCCGGGGCTCACTATTGCCAACCGCGCCGAAGCGACCAAGGCAAGGATGGCCCACGACCTTATCGAGACTGACTATCGCTAAATGTCGTTGATATTGTATGATAAAAAACTTAACGTCGTATTTAACTATTTTGATATGAAACGGATTTTCTTGGTTCTGATGTTTATTTTGATGGTTCTGCTCTGCTTTGCCGCGAAGCGTCCCATGAGTCTTATGCGCGCCCACTACGTCTATGAGTGGAACAGCACTAAGCCTGACGACGGTTCGACCCGCCATCGGAAAGCCGATATGATACTTCAGATTGGTGAAAACGAATCACGCTTCTACTCGGTCAAGGACCAGTGGCTCGATTCTCTTACATCCACTCCCGAGGGGCGCAAACAGGAGCAGATGATGTTTGACCGTTTCATAGAGCGCTATACGAGTGGCGATAAGAGTGCCCGTCCGCCTCAGTATGATGTGAGGATTCAGGTGTTCAAGCATCATGCCAAGTCAAAGATGGATCTCTTTGCGGGAATCAGCATCGACAACTATACATATCCTGTCGGGATGAACGATATTCAGTGGGAAATCGGTGACTCGGTACGCACAATCTTAGGCTATGAGTGTCAGCAGGCCATAGCCGACTATCATGGACGCAGATGGATTGTGTGGTTTACACCGGATATTCCCATTGCTGAAGGCCCGTGGCAGCTCCACGGACTTCCCGGCCTTATATTCGAAGCAGTGACCGACGACGGTGACCACTCTTTTTCAATAAATGGCATAGGAGAGTGGTCGTCGCCGATAGAGCCTATCCCGGGAAATAAAAATTATATTAAGACTGACCGCATGTCGTATTTACGGTCACTGCACAAATCCTGCAGAGGAGGAGGTATCAATGAGTTCAATTTGCTTCAAATGCAATATGGCGAAAAGACTCTCCCTGAAGTGAAACGTGTGTTGAAACATGATTTTCTTGAAACGGACTATCATGAGAAGTGACAGTGGCCTTTTGCATTAGAGGTTGTGAAAAAATATTGTTAATTTTGAGGAGGGCACTTGATGATATTTTTTTGAGGCTGCCTGTATTAATCCGATTAATCAAAGTTACATTTGACAGACTATGAATTCAGCTGACTTTGGCCTTTTGATTCAGTTATGTAGCTCACTACATTCCTTCATCTTAAAGACTAAAGTCAGCTGAAAACTTACGGCTCAAAAATTAACAAGGAATTTTTAACGGCCTATTAGATTCTTATTTTTTTCACCTTGCCATTGATTCTTAAAAGATAGATACCTGTTGGAAGCTCAATTGATTTGGCATGGCCTTTGTGGAAAAGTTTTCCGTCAATACTGTATATTTCAACCGGATTATTGGTGTTGATGTTGACAATGTGTCCTGAAATAGTGATACTGTCATCTTCGGATTCAATATTTTCGATTCCGCTTTCTTCTGAAAGAGGATATATATTGTTAAAGATGCGCCAGTCGGGGTCTGCTTTGTATGACGACAGACTATTGGCCGGTACATAAACTTGGGCATTGATGTAAGTTTCGGCAGAGAAGCCACTTGAATAAATGAACGGAGGTGTTTGGGCTTTGGATATGATAACAGGATTGTTTTTATATTGCAGATTGCTGTAACAGAATGCGCAAGCTCCGATGGATTGTAATGTTGACGGCAATGAGATTTTAGATAAATATTTGTTGTAACAAGCCCAGCCTCCAATATCTGTTATACCCTCTGGAACTGTATACTCTGAATCTGCCTTAGCTTGGGGATAAGTTAGCATAGTTGCGGTTTTACGGTCATAGAGAACGCCTCCATCGGAAAAATACCTTGGATTGTCTTCATCAACTTCAATTTTTGTAAGGTTGCTGCATGTCGATTCGACAGCGTATTCTCCTAATGATGTGACACTTTTGGGAATATAGATTTCATTTATCAGGTATGATGCGAATACTCGTCCGCCGATGCCTGTGACATTAAAGGTCCTGTCACGGATTTCTATTGTTTCCGGGACAATCATCTTATATTCAGGATTTGTTACTTCTGAAATGGTCACATTTGGATATATTCCTGAATATGAGTATGTGCCGTCGTTTGCAGATACCCAATCATCGGTGTTGTCTCCTTCAACAATCATGCTGAATTTACCCCATTGTTCGTCAGTGGCGAATGCTTCTCGGGTTCCTTTCGGGACAAACAGCACTCCTTTTGAACGGTTAGTGCCTTCGAGAACACACCATGACACCGGTATGACATTAGGGTTATGCAACACGACCACAGTCAGATTCTCTGAGTAATTAAGCGCGTTAAGTCCGTAATAGCAGACTTTTTTCGGAATGTTTAGCTTGAACAATTTGGTGTTTCTTAGAGAATTGGCTCCGAGTCCGATGAGGCTCTCAGGCAGTATGATGGATACGATTCCTTTTTCATTAAACGCTCCGTCCGGAAGGATACCGCCTGAAATGTCGGCATTGGATAGGTCGATATGTTCGAGCATCGGCATTTCGTCGCGCATGAAAGCAATATCATTTTCGTCAATGTGACCTGAGACGGAAATATTATTGATATAGAGACGGTCTTCATTATCAGTCAGCTGCTGACTTAAGCTACCGGGGGTTTCTACGGTGAAGTGTCTTTGTTCTGTGATAAGATCTTCATCTGAACAAGCCATTAGGGTTACTGTATATTCCGGTTTTGATACAGATTGAAATAATATTCTGTCAGGGTCAATCTGAACCCTGTCAAGGTCCGGACCGACTTTGACAAAATGATGAGGCTTGTCTTCAGGCCATTTTATGGCAAGATTGTAGCCTGACGAATAGATGGGGTCGTATTGTCTTGATTCACCGTAAGTCCCTTCGCAATATCCCTCGAAAGGAATGTCATTATGGCCAAGTATATTGACGGTGATTTTGGATTTCATCACCTTATTGGATTTTACATTGCAATAGGTCTGTATTGATTGTAGAGATGAGACAGGAAGCCATGCGTCTTCTCCTTTTTCAAGAGTGATAAAACGTATGATATCCGAGTCTGATATGTCTGATGATACTCTAACGTTGTAGAATCGTTGATGCTGTCCGAAACCCCATCCGGGAGAGAGGTTTAGATTGTTTTCTTGATGGATTATTTCTTTGATTTCGCCGTCTTCGGAAATCAAAGCCAAAGCAAGAGACCCTCGGAATTTTTTTTCGGAAGAATACGACGTATTACCAATCCAATCGAAGAATGCGTTGAACGGTACGTCTTTCTGTACATTTTCAGTATCAATCTGCATGCCGAACTTGCCCTCCATTACTAACATGGAAGGTGTCGAGCCTAATTTGGCTGCATGGCAGTTAATAAACACAGGTAAGATAAAGCTTACCATAATCAAAGCAATTCTGTGCATAATGATGAATTTTAGAAATAATTAAAAAGTTGAACTGTGTAGGCAATTTGGTCTGATTGTTGGAGTCTGTTCTCTGAAAAAGCAACTAAAAAGCTAAGATAAAGGTCGTTCTATTGTTCTGAACTCTACGGGCAAAAATAATAAAATAAATTCAATTGCGCAAGCGACCTCTTTGCTTTTGATTTTTTCGTATTCCCGTTTGCAAGGTCTGTGGAAGTTTAGTAACTTTGCAGTGTGATCGACATAGCGCAACATATAGAATACTTACTCATGCACCACGAATGTGTAGTGGTGCCCGGTTTCGGTGCATTCATGCTCAACCATGAATCAGCGCGTTATGATGCCAAGACACAGCGTTTTCTCCCTCCTTCACGGACTCTCGGATTCAACCCAGAAGTCCGTCACAACGACGCTTTGCTGCTCGGAAGCATCTCGCGCCGTGAGGGTGTGAGCATTGAAAGTGCACGTATGACTCTTGATGCTTCGATTGCTTCGCTTCGCGGGCAGTTGCAGCATTGCGGAGAAGTGGCGATGGGACATCTCGGCGTTTTCACGTCGGGTGTTAATCCTGAATCGCCTGTGTTTAATCCGTCTGACGATTCTCTCGCAGTCCGTCGTTTCGAAGGATTGCAGCCGTTGGAGATAGTTCCTCTTGATTATGAGGAGAAAGTCGAGACTGCGACCGACGATGACGCAACAGTCAATAACGAGCCTGTGGTGATACCTTTCCCGTTAAAGATTGTCGCCTCGATTGTGGCTGTGATTGTCGGACTTGGCATTCTCTATTCGACAACAAGTCTCGTGAGCGGTCCTCGTGTGAATTTCGCATCGCTTGACACCGGCATAAGCTCGCGCATCGAGCGGGTGATTGATTCGACGGTCTCTGTCTCGCGTGAAATACTGCTTAACATCGCCATGCCCCCGGCGCAGAATGATGAGCCTGTGGCCGACAGTCGTGTGGCCGAGAGTGAACCGCTTGGACGCTACATCCTTGTGGTCGGCTCTTTCCCGACTGAGAAAGCAGCCCGGAGTCACATCGCGCAGTGCAAGGATGAGGCTATGGAGATTATCGAGATGGACGGTAACTATCGCGTCTATGTGGCATCGGCTTCCGACATAAATGAGGCTCAGTCTCTTGCAGCATCACTTTCGGAGAGTTATCCGAGTGTGTGGGTTTGTCGTCGCTAAGCTGTCTCACAGAGTTCGATTGCTATAATTCTATCCCCCCTCTTATACAAGATTTATTATGGATTTCCAGCAACTTCTCATCAACCGCAGAAGCATCCGTCGTTATACCGACGAAAAGATTGACCCGGAGCACGTAAAGCTCATCCTTGAGGCCGGTTTACTTTCGCCAACGTCAAAGAGTTCACGTGCGTGGCAGTTTGTCGTGGTCGAAGAACCCGACATGCTTTCACGGTTGGCCGACTGCAAGCCTGCAGGAGCGATGCCTGTGGCCAAGTGTCCGCTCGCGGTCGTGGTTGCGGTCGACACCACTGCTACTGATCCGTGGATTGAGGATGGTTCGGTGGCTGCATCGTTCATGATGCTTCAGGCTGCCTCGCTCGGTTTGGGTTCGTGCTGGATTCAGGTTCGCGGACGCTTCACGGCCGATAATATCCCTTCGGAAGAATATGTGCAGGAAGCACTCGGAATGCCTGAAACCTGCATCCCTGTCTGCATTCTCACATTCGGACACAAGGACGAGGAACGTAAGCCTCAGGATCTTGAAAAACTCAAATGGGAGAATGTCCATATCGGGAAATTCTAACAGATTCTTTATGATAAAACCTAAGATAGTAATGGTCGGAGCAGGGAATGTGGCCTCACATCTCGCTCCGGCTCTTTCTTTTTCAGGAGCATGTGAAGTGGTTCAGGTCTATAGCCGGCATATCGAATCGGCCTTGGCTCTCGCCGGCAGGATTCCCGGCGCGACGGCCACGGCTGATGTCGGAGCGGTCGTCCCCGATGCGGATATCTATCTGATTAGTGTGGCCGACGATGCCATCGCTCCGCTTGCCAAGGCTCTTCCCAAAAGTGATGCCCTCTATCTCCACACGTCCGGCTCTGTCGGCATGGAGGTTCTTGCAGGCCTTTCGGAGCGCTATGGGGTGTTTTATCCATTGCAGACATTCTCAAGGGATGTTGAGCTTGACATGGCTGAAGTTCCGCTTTTCGTCGAAGGGTCGACGGAAGAGGTCGAGTCTGAAATACGCGAATTTGCAGGGCGGTTGTTTCGCTCCGTGTATCATGCAGACAGTGATACACGCAAGAAGATGCACATCGCGGCGGTGTTTGGCTGCAACTTCACAAATTATCTCTGGACTCTTGCCTCCGAACAGCTCGCGCGCGACGGTCTGCCGTTTGAAGTCCTCAGACCGTTGCTTGAGGAGACTTTGCGCAAGGCGTTTGTCAATTCTCCCGCAGCTTCACAGACAGGACCGGCGGCGCGCGGAGACCGCCGGGTGATTGACGGACATTTATCGCTGCTTGACGGTCGCGAAAAAGAAATATACAGCTTATTGTCGGACTGCATAATGTCGCGCCACAAACAGGAAAAGTGATACATCGATAGGACAACGAACAAAACAGCACCGCATGCGTGATTCAGCGACATGCGGTGCTGTTTTGTTCGGTTCTATATACAGGCAGGGCTGCCCGGTATTATTGGTCGGTGGATTGTCTATCTACTTTATTTTGATGAATGCCGGCTGCCATGCTTTGAGGCTGACTGTTTTGCCTGTGGCCGGTAGCGGGAGAGCGGTGTCGGCATCGCTGAATATGATGCAGACCTGATTGCCGGTGGCTTTGTCAGTCTTTGTCACTACGAGGACATTGGTATCAGGTGTCGGAGAGACCGTGTAGAAACTCGATTCGCCGCGCCACATCGCAGGGTTGGCCTTACGGAAAGCCAATGCGTTGGCGATATAATCCTTAAGCGCTTTTTCTTGGGAATTGCGTGGCAAGAGGTGGCCGGTGGTGCGAGCGATATTGTCTTTCTGTGCTCCTTTCGAGTCGCGGCTCATGTCGGCATACTCGTCGCCATAGTAGAGAGTGATAGGTCCTGAGTAGGCTGCCAGAATGGCGTGGCGCGTCATCAGTTTCTGATAGAACAGAGGGTCAGCCGGATCGAAATGATCGGCCAGACGGTAGCCGTCGTGATTTGAAAGGAAAAGGTTTGGCATCACCGAGTCGTTGAGATATCCTCGCGAGGTGGGGGAGGAAAGCATGGTGATGACATCATTCCAGCCGTTTTCAAGTCCTTCGGAATCCAGTGCCTGCATCGGGCCGCTGATGCGTTCCTTTCCATCGAAATCGAATGCGCTTTTCAGGCCTCCGTCCTTGTAGACACCTTTATTGATGACATCAGCTGTGCCCCAGTCTTCGCCTACGAGATAGCCGAGCGTCCCCCAGCGTTCTCCGCGAGCCTTCCGCGATGCACTCACCGAGTCGACAGCCTCGCGGATTTCATTCCAGTAGTTGTGGCCACCTTGCATTGCCTGATAAGCTTGGTCGAGCCTCCATCCGTCGATGCCATATTTGTCGATATAGTATGTCGCGAGGTCTTTGAAATAGTCGAGTGACTGAGGATAGACCACGTTGCCTTTGCCACCGCTTTCGCCTCGGTCGCTGAAAACCCATTCCGATGTGATTTCATGTCCGTTGGGCGATTGGGTGTTTACTCCTCCGTGATGACCGAACACACCGTCGAGAATCACATGGATGCCTCTTTTGTGGGCTTCGTCAATCAGTTCGCGCAAATCGGCCTCAGTTCCGAAGTGCGGGTCGATTTTAAAGTAGTCGTTGGTGAAATAGCCCGTAGCCTGTAGTTTCTCACCTCCTTCAGCTGTCGAACTGTCAAAAACAGGAGTCATCCACAGGGCGTTAGCCCCGAGATTCTTGATGTGGTCGAGTGAATTTATGATGCCGCGGAGATTTCCGTTTTTAATCGCGTCGTCAGGTCCCCACATGGCCTTATAGCCGGGTGCACCGTCGGGCGAGTGCTGGAATGAGGCGACCATTACCTGATAGATTATCAATTCGCGCGGATCTTCAACCGGTTCGGAGGCATGCGCCCACTTCCCGCCGAACAGCGATGCCAGCAGGCTTAGAAACATCAGTTTTAACTTCATTGTCGGTTTTCTTAAAATTGGAAAGGTAAAAATAAATTAGTGTAAGTGATAATAGGTGTTTTATTCTTTATGCGTAAAGTTACTTGAAAAATACGAGATATGCAACACGCGCACCGGGAGATGGGCTGAAAAAATATACGCCTCTCTTGGATTGTTAAACTTTTCAGTTGTCAGTGGTGTTTAAGATATACGATTTGTCTCACGATTCAATTATTGAACTATACTTAACACACAATTAATAATAGGTTTAAATTTTTTAATTTGAAAGATTATGGATAAATATGTTTGCACTGTATGCGACTGGATTTATGATCCGGCAGTAGGAGACCCTGAGAATGGTATTGAGCCGGGTGTTGCATTTGCCGACCTTCCTGACGACTGGACTTGCCCTGAGTGTGGTGTCGGAAAAGATATGTTTGAACCATTGCCGGAATAATTGTCTTACACAGTAAACTGACAATAAAAAAATCAGTCCTTAACCCGGTTTTGCGGGACGAGGACTGATTTTTTGTGTTTCATAGTGAAACACTCTCCTGCCGGTTGTCGGCTATAGGTTTGCTATTTAACGTGAGTTCGATATAAGCAATAGACCATTCACCAATAAAACAATCAGC
>NZ_CAJTQC010000026.1 GCF_910578445.1 uncultured Duncaniella sp.
GGCTGATGCCTCTGCACGTTGAGTAGCACTCAAAAATTATTTAGGACAATATTGCGATTTACCACTTTCTTTGATTTGACCAAAATTAAAAAAATACTGCCATATCCGGATTGGAAACGCATATAGAATGTCGTTCGTCAGGATGTGGCAGTAGATATTTTTGCTGTAGGTGGTTTATTTCAATATCGACAAAGCTTTAGTAAAACTTCGAGCAATCCTGCCCGGCAAGAAGTATGAAATCCTGTCTTTTCTCAATACCCCTTGGGTCGAAAAAATGATATTCATATCCGACCTTTATTTGTGCTTTCTGTGCCATTGCAGCTATCGCCAGAAGGCACACGATGATTGATGAGAGTATCTTTTTCATTTCTTTCTGTAATCAGTTTCAATCAAATCAAAGCCTTCTGGAAGTTGAACTTCTTGCATTGAGGTTCCAAATTCTGCATTCATCTGCGCTCCGGAATTGTTATAGAATGTCCATTGTAATTCCAGCATATCCTTACGTTTCGCCTTATTTGAAAGTTCGTGCCCATACATTTTTGCCGGGAAAGTTCTATTAGAAGCTTCTATTCCAGTTGCATCAAAGCGATATTTTCCATTATCGGCATCAGCTTTAAGGATTAGACCAGGCAGTCCGCACAATTTCCATGGACCGTCATGAATTGGTATTTCGGGAGTGAACCACACTTTCCAGTGCCGACCGTGATAGTCGGTCTCTGCCATGAAACATTCGTAGCCGAGAATGTTTTGTGTCGAATCGGAAGTTTTCCAGTTTTGTTCATCCATATTTTCTTCGTAGTGACCAAGTTCCCCGGCGGCTTCTCCATAATACATTGTTTTTCTTTCTCCGAAATTTTTAACAACGTATGTTCTTGAGCCTGGAAGTAAAGCCGGTTTCTGTCCTGCTGCATTTGCTGCTTCAACCATACTGTTGAACTGAACAGTCCCTTGTGGGGTTGAAAGCATTGAATCTACAACGAGTGTCATCGGATTATAAAAATGAGAAATCTCACTATTCGCCAATAATATCATTTTTTCTTTCTTATTAGCGCCTGTCCAGTTTTTGTACCGTTCGGTGTACTCCACTTTGATTTGCGCTTTTTCCTGTGCGGTAACTGTGCTTACCGCAAAACATACAAGAAGGAATGTGATTAGTCTGTTCATTTTCTGAGGGATATTGAGATTAGTAGCTCGCGGCCCCGGAGCCAGCGTTGGCTCTCGAAGGAGGTAAGCTGATTGTATGTTGTATAGTTGTATGTGCGCTGATTGAAGATGTTGCTCAACGAGGCGGATAGTTCCAGTCGCTTGTTGAGCTTGTAGATTACCTTTGTGTCGAGCAGGAACACGTTTTTGAATTGGTCGGTGGTAAGCTCATTGCGGTAATGTTCGCCGCTGATGTGCCACTCCCATTTTTTGTGGGGCATGATATTGAGCAGCAATTCATTCTCCATATTGCCGAGCCAAGAGGCATTAGTGCCGTTCATTGAAAGACGACTCGAAGCCCACTCGAACCGATAGTCGAAACTGAGCCAACGGAGCGGCGAACCATTGATTTTCGCTCCGACCGACCAAGAAGTGCCGACCGAATTAACCGCACTGTTCTCCGAGATAAGATGTGATTCGTGGCGACTGAACGAGCCGTTTACGTTTGCACTGCCTCGCATGAAATCGAGAGTCTTGCCGATGTTTCCGCTTGCCATAAGCATCTGTCCGTCACTTTTCGCTGATGTGTAAATAGACCACATAGTCGCCGTAAAGCTGTTGTGCCAAGGTATAGGGATTGTGGCTCCACGACTGCATCACGAAAGCATTTGCAAACAATCCGCGTCGGGTATGCTTGTAAGAGACATTGGCAGACACGTTCTGCGAAGTGGAATTGTAGAAATCATCCACGCCCCGACGGAAAGAGCGATAGTTAGTCATCACATATCCGGGCTGTATCATGTTCAGATCCATCGGAGACCGACCTGTTCCTCCGCTAAGGCTCATATCAAAGCGGTTGTTAGGTTTCCAGTTCATACTTAGCGACGGTGAGAAATAAACCTCGCTGCGGTTGGCGAGAGCCTTGTCGAAAGTATAATGAGCAAAACTGACGGGAGCACTGAGCAAGAATTTGACTCGTTTTGCCCAATACTCGAATTTCGGGGTGGCATATACCGTGAAATAGTTTGTGTTAAGCACATTCGTTGTCTCACCCGGTATTTCCTCGGGCATATCGGGCAGCTCGGTGTTGAGAGTGCGGAAATATCCTTTGACACCTCCTTCAAGACTGATTGTGATTCCCTTGACGGAAAAGGCATAAGCCGCACTCTCGTTGGTATAGAAAGCATGGTCTTTGACCTGCTGACGCAAAACTCCGTCATTTATTGACACGGAAAGCGTCTGCGGAAGCGACTCCCATTCGTTCTTGCTTATGAAGGTAACAAGATGGTTCTTGGCGGAGCCAAGCGCGTTCCGCGATGAGCCGTTGAAACGCTTGATGATTTTGAAATCGTTGCCTACATAGTAGTCGGGGAGCGATGCCGTCTGGTCGTTTGGCAATGAGCCTGTCACGCCGAGGCGCACGTCATCCCAGTCAATATTGGTTTTCAGTGTGTTGTTTATGAACGCAGTCTTTTGGTTCAGCTCATAGATGAACTTGCCTGACAGAGAGTGTGAACGGTCAACTCCGTTGCGGTTCTCGGTGACAACACGGTTGCCATCATTGAGAAAGTATGTCGTTATGTTGGCGGCGTCAGCCGTAACGCGATTGAAAGAGTAGTCAAGCTGTGCCTTGAACTCGCCACGCCCGAGTTTCCACAACGCATTGGTAGAAACAAGTGCCGAGCGGTTGAACAGCGTGCGTTTCCGGCTCAGGTTAGGCACACTGGGGAGCGACACACCGACATATCGGCTCAGGTCGGTTCCCCGTCGGGAGGCAAAGAAGTCTGTTGCCTGTGCCGAGAGGTCTTCGCCGATATTGTTAGTCTTGAAAGTCGTTATATTCTGGAAATTGGGCATCACAGCCATAGCGAATAGCTCGCCATCCCAAATAGCGCCGTCGGGCTGCCATGAGTATCCGCCTCCGGCATCGCCGTGGAAACTCCACGTTGCCTTAGCCTTGTTTTTCAATTTCAGGTTGATAGCCGCCTTATCGGAGAATGATATGCCCGACAGCACCTGCATAGGCTGATGGTTCTCCATGACCTCGACCGCACCCACATCCTCGTGGCTTATGCCGTTAGTGGCAATACCGTATTTGCCACCGAGCAGATCGGAACCTTCGATATAGAATTTATTGATGTCCTCGCCCTGATATTGGATTTTGCCGTTGTTGTCAACATCTATTCCGGGCATACGTTTCAGCACGTCGCCGATAGAGCGGTCCTGTGCCTGTGCGAAGCTGCCGACATTATAGGAGATAGTGTCGCCTTGCTCCCGTATGCGGTCAGCTTTGACTGTTACCTCTTTCAACAGCGTTGTGCCCGGCTCCAGAAAAACTGTGAGAGGAAAAGAAACACTGTCGAGAGGTATTGTTTTCTTGGCAAAGCTCATCATTGACACCTCTAATCGGCAACCTGTCACCGACGGTAATGACATGGCAAAGCCTCCGTCGCCTTTCGATGTGGCGTATTTCTTTATCTTGCCGTCTGCGCCTTTGACTATTACCGACGCCCCGGCAAGAGGCTCATTGCTTTCCTTGTCAACGACCGTACCAGACACATTGACCTGTGCAACGGCACTGACCGCTACTAAGAGAAATACCAGGTATGTGATAACACGGTTCATTTGTGATAATCAGTTTCGAGATAATCATACTCCAACACGCCTTGCTCCCTTTATGAGCAATGCAGTTTGACCACCGGACTCATGCTTCCACTGAAGCATATGCGAATTTGTTTTCAAGGGTAAAGATAATGACTTTGACGCTATCCCCCAAATTGCATATCCATAAAATGACACTATCCCCAAATTATCTCACATTGAGAAGATTTAAGAGGTGTTCGATGAACCCTGTTTGAAGGTGTGAACCCTACAAATTACCGGTTTGTATTCTAAAAGCTCAACTACCTTACTGTCAAATATATGCTATAACTGTATCGGGGATGAAACTGTCGAGCGGTATGATGGGTCAAATATGAGATTCAGTACATGGGCGAGGCGCAGACCGCCGTTGAGAAACTGAGTTTCGACTACTGGAGTCCATTCGGCAACTTCGTTGTAGGATATTTTCGTGCCTGTGGGAAATGCCTTGTAGACATCACCGCAGATTGCTATAGTCTGCTTTGCCCAGTCGTCGACAGTGCCTGCTGTGATTTCAGCCTGCTCGGTTTCGCTTGCCCGGTCAATCTGGTCCTGCCACTCAGAGTAGCTCCACTTGTGGGCTGATTCAGGTATCGACGAGTCCCATACGGAGTGAAGATTGGCATCGCGTCCGAAATATTTGACCTGTGTGCGGTTTCCGCCGAGGTCAGTCGCATGGCCCATGTGGAGGGGCTGGTGGAGGTCGCCCATCACATGGACGAGTATCTTGAGTGCGAGCTGTGATTCGTCGAACGATGATTTATCATTCGTGAGCGTCTCAATCTGAGCTTTTATTGCTGTGACGGCATCGCCTGCAGGATTGGCCTGCGCTTCTTCATAGCGTTCGCCTTCGTCGACGTTCTTGTAGTGCCATGTCTTTGTGTAGGCATACTTCGGTGTATGGCTCGCATTGTCAAGCCAGTTTGCCCAATATACCATCGAACGGCCTTCGAGAAGCGAATCAACGGCCGATTTCGTCGCCGGAGTGAGATGCTTTTCGGCGATATATGCTGTCACGTCGTGGCCTTTCTGTCCCCATCCGAAAGCAGAGACAGCCGCCACGGACATAAATATTGATATTAAGCTACGTTTCATAGGTAAAAAACAGATTTATGATTCTTTTTGTCATGCAAATCTACACAACTTCCACCGATTAACCAAAAACTTTTCGAACTGCATGACCGTTGTCCGACAAAAATAATAGTGTCAGGATTCCGGCATTGACGCTGACGGAGTCCTGACACTATTACAGATGATTTATATACCACCTATTTCATTATGGCTGAGCCGGATGAGGTTATGGTTTGAATTTCGTCGCCTCTTTTGATTTTCTTGCCGAAGCCAAAGGTGTAGCTTGCCGTAAGACGAATACATCTGTGACTGCTGGAATTGTATATTGTGTTATACTGGTCAAAGTACTCGCTTTTGAGACTGGATGTCTGGTCTATCCAGCTTTTGCGGAAGATATTTACGGCTGCGATGCTGATGTTCCAGTTTTTATTTCGCCAGCCGAGTTTAAATTGATATAGCGACTGGCCTCGGTTGAAGGTTTCATTGAGTGAATACTGCACAAGTCCACGGTCTGCCGTCGAATAATACAGTGAGGCATAGAACGGTTTAAAGTAGTATGTGGCGCTGGCCGAGACCATCAGGTAGTTGTAAGAGTCGTTGTATATTCCTGTCAGTTTGCCGAACCACATGCGTGGCTGTAGCTGTAAGACAAGTGATCGTTTGAACAGACGTGCCGTAAACGAGACGCCGACATCAAAATTCCGGCAGTCGCCACTGTTTACTATGGAGCGGAGCATCATGCCGTCGGGCCCTGTGGGTGTGAACATCGGGACAGGTCTGTCAAAATACTGACTCCAGCCGCCTGAGGCTGCAATTTGAAATCGATTATTCGGAAGCCAAGTGTATTGCAGGTCAGCCGCTCCCCACCGTGTGTTTTTGAGGTCGGGGTTGCCTGTCTTGTAGAGAAGTTCATTCTCCTGTAGGATTGTAGATGTCTTGTCGGACTGGTCAACGAAATTGCAGTTATAGTTTGCGGAAAAATTGAGCGAATTTTTATCGTTGAAGACATATTGCATGTTGAGATTGAAGAGAGGGAGAATGTCAGACATCGTAGTGTTGTCGATTTTGTTTTGTTCGCCGATTATACCACCTTCAAAGCGTCCGTAGAATTTTTCCGCCTTATATGAGTATCCGGCGAGAGCACCGTAGGCAATCTGCCTGAAACGGTCGGTCGAGCGGGTTGAGCCTAAGTAGTCTACTTTGTCGTGGTTGACTACATAGTATGCCTGCACGTCTACGGTATTCCGGTCATTGATATTCTTGTTGAGCTGCACCATCAGCTGACCCAACATCGCCTTGTCGCGTGCATTATTGACAATTGCGGTCTCACCAGCGCCCCGATAGGTACTGTTGCTTGTCGTGAGCTGATACTGCAACTGTGTCACAGCGTTTAACTGATAACCGTGGCCGATGTCAAAATAAAAGTTGCCGGTCCAAGTGGGATATATCACTTTAGAGCTTGCCGTTGAGCTGTAGTCTGACTGACTGTAAATATCGGGAGTGAAAATCACTGAACCCTCAGTATTGAGGCGCGGACGGTTTGTGGCATCCAGAGAGACGGTGTTGGATATCGAGATTTTTTCAGTTCCGTAGACGGCACGGAAAGATATGCCGAGATTGTTCCGCTGCAACCGGCTGTAGTCCATGACGTTTTCCCGCGTAATCTCTTTCAGAGAGCCGTCGGCTTCGGGGAAACGGAATATCTGTTTCCGGTCAGAGCCCTGATTGTGACGGTCGGTGTATCTGTCGGAAACCACGAGGTCGTAAGTCATGCTCTTATAGGCCATCTTGCCATAGGCCATCCCGCTGCCCGAGCCGGTCATAATATTGTCTTTTCCTGTAAATTTGGCATAGCCTCCGATTTCGTATCTGCGCATGGTGAAGTTTACGACATAGGGTTTATGCTGGTAGCGGGGGTCGGTAGGGTAGACAAGATATTCCACTTTCTTTACGTCCTCCGGCTTTAAAGCATCCAGCTGGGCTTGTGAGGCAGGTTGCTTGTCGATATAAATTGAGACAGTATTTCCGTTAAGGGTGAGAACTGAGTTTGATACGGGATTCACACGAATCTGTGCCATACCCATCTGCGAGAGCAGGTCAATTGCATCCTGAGCTGATTTTTTCTGATTGCTTTCAGGGTAATATGTCGATATTCCGGGTTTGACATTCTGCATTTGTCCTTCGACCACGACTTCGTTGAGTTGCTGGGTCTCAATGCTGTCGTTTTGCGCTGACTGGGCCAAGGTTGTCAACGGGAACAATGCGCAGATGATTGGTAAAGCAGTTTTCATGTTGTTCTATAATTTGAATTACTACGTTGCAAAGTTATGGCCTATTAAAATTCCTTGCCATACCTAAAAGTGTACAAATAAACTTAAACCTATTTGTATCGGATTTCACTTATCTTAACGAAGCATGCTGCGGATTGTAACAAAAAATAGAAAAAAAATTAAATGAAAGCTGTTTTGACTGTGTGGTTGAGTGAGTTGCGATAAGATAGGGAGTCGCTGTGTGTGTTTGGGGTGTAGCAGGCTGATGCCCGAAATCAGTCTATATCAAGGATGTTGCGCTGTTTTTTTCAGCGCTTAAATTTTTATGCCGGTTGGAATCGAAGGTTTGATTTTTTTAGATGTGCTCTTCGGTGTCGTTAGTCGGGGGTGTGGTTGAGGAAAGGCGGCGGTGGCGACGGAGTGAGTCGGCGATAATCCATTGAATCTGGCCGTTGACCGAACGGAATTCCTGCGCCGCCCATGCCTCAACTTTTTCCATTGTGGCGGCGTCGAGTCGCAGCAGGAAGCTTTTGCCTGTTTCTTTCTTTGCCATTCTATATAATGTTCTATATATAATAGGTGATAAGGTGGGATTGATGGTTGCACCGTGGTGTGCCACCGTCGCCGGGACGGTGGCACACCACGGTGCAGGCTGTTAGTTGTAAAGAGTTCCAGTGTTTACTACGGGTTGTGCAGGTTCGTCGGCGCAGAGAACCACGAGCAGATTGCTGACCATAGCTGCCTTTCGCTCTTCGTCGAGTTCGACCACATCTTCCTCCTTGAGCTGGTGAAGAGCCATTTTCACCATCGAGACTGCGCCCTCGACAATTTTTTCACGGGCGGCGATTATGGCTGATGCCTGCTGGCGGCGGAGCATGACGGCTGCGATTTCGGGAGCGTAGGCGAGATAGTTGAGTCGTGCTTCGACCACTTCGATTCCTGCCATGGACAGACGTTCGTTGAGTTTGTCTTCAAGAAGTTCGACAATTTCCTGACTGCCGCCACGGAGAGTGATTTCAGTGGATGATGAGTCTTCCTCGTCGTAGGCAAAGCGGCCGGTGACCTCGCGCAGAGCAGCGTCGCTCTGGATGCTGACGAAATTTTCGAGCGCGTTGGATGTCGCGCGCGAAGCTGCGGCTGCGGTGGTTGCAGGAGCGGTAGAGTCAGCGTCGACATCAAACACTGCGCGGTATGTGTCCTTGACTTTCCATACGAGCACCATGCCGATCATCACAGGGTTGCCGACTTTATCGTTGACCTTTATGGGCGCAATGTCCATGTTGCGTATGCGGAGCGATATTTTCTTGAGTGTCATGAAGGGGTTGACCCAGTAGAATCCTGTCTGTCGGCATGTGCCACGGTACTTTCCGAAAAATATCATTACACGACCCTGATTGGGCTGCTGGATGAAAAAGCCGCCAAGGCAGATGAAAAACAGAATTGCGAGGATGACAACCGGTATCCACAACGTGAAAGATTCCGTGTCGGGGGCTAAGGTAAACATAGCGCCTATAAGGGCAGGAATCAGGATGATGTTGAGAAAAAGCATGAAGAAGCCATTGTAGACGCGGCCTTCATAGTTGAATTCCTTGTTGGTGTCGGTAGTGGTCATGGCGATTAATTTTAGGGGATTATTAAAATATCCGATGAAACGGTTGTGATATTAAAATGATATTATTTTATATCACAAATATAGCTTCATTTTATGTCAGTTCCAAATTTTCCGGTTGAAATTTTTATTTTTGTTTGGAGGGAGGAGGGAGGGGAGAGGGATGTGATCGTCGGACATTAAACAGCGATGACAGCTTCCCGGAAAAGGGAGCTGTCATCGCTGTGGGTTTAGAGATACGTGTGTGATTTCTGATGTCGGAGTGGATGCCGGTTTTAGTTTTCCGGCTTTTCGTTGGCCTTTTCGGCCACTAATGCGGCCTGTGAATAGCGGTTGTATGCTTTGGCCATGCGTGTGTGATAGTTACGGCGGGCATAGCCGGGGCCGTTGTATCCACGGGCGAAAGTTGCCCAGTTTTTGTCCTGAAGCGGTTTGAGGAGGTTGGAGTTGATGATGAACTCAGCAAACATATCGAGCTGTTCGCGCTCGGAAGTCGACATGCGCTCCACGAAATCGTCGAGATTCTTTGCGCCACATTTTTTCCAGTTGAATCCGCCAATCTGAAACATGCCCCAGAATGTGCCTTCAATAGCAGCATTGGGATTGATTGACATTGCCGCTTCGAGCCGTTTGTGGGCCCTTGTCTGCGAGCCTCGCGATGAGGTGAAGACAACGGAGTGTGATTTGCTGTATTTCGACAGGTTGACACCACGGCGGGTGGCAAATCGACGAAACATTGTCAGATCAAAATTGATGAGGGGTTTGCCGGGCGATGCGAAGCCGTTGTGTGAGTGGCCGGCTTCAATTTCGACAACGGCTTTAATGGCGGCTACTTCGACTCCAAGTCGTTGGGCCACCTCTTCAAAATCTTCCTCTGTAAGCTGAATAATCGTGTCGGAGAGAAGATTTTCACATTCTGCCAATACTTGGGAGAGGTTGTCGGGGCTTGTGCTCAACGAAGATTGTTCGTTTTTGGAGAAAAGCACCGCCGAGAAGAGAGCTGCAAGCATGAGCAGAGCGAAACGTCTGTGCATAAAAATTTACTTTAGTAAAACAATTCCCTTGTGCACCGCACGGTGCGGAGGGGATAACTATCTCAGAAGTGATGATTTTACTCAGGGTTTCATGCGGAGTCCATACCTTTCGCTGCATTGGCTCGGCATTACGCCTGACAATAAGACGCCTTGTCGGCGTTGAGGTTTAATCTCAGATTTATTTTTGACCGGTTTTTTCCTCTGAAAATATCCGGGAAAGATGAGGGGGAGAGAATGTCCGTGGCCTGTCGGTCCGGAGTATGTTTTTTCAATAATCCGTGTCACATCTGCGTGTATGCAGATGTGACACGTGAGTATTACGATGTTGTTTTTTTATTTCTTAAGTTCGCCTACCTTTTCGAGTGTGCGTTTGAGCTGACACCAGAAACGTTCGACGGCCGGAATGTGCATTCTCTCTGAAGGAGAGTGTACGTCGCGGAGGGTCGGACCGAACGACACCATGTCGAGGTGGGGGTATTTGGTCAGGAAGAGACCGCATTCGAGTCCGGCATGGATAGCCTTGATAGCGGGAGTCACACCATAGAGTTCCTGATAGGCATCGCGGGTAATCTTCATTATGGGTGATTCGAGGTTGGGCTGCCATCCGGGGTAGCCGTCGCCGTGTTCAACGCGTGCACCTGCGAGGAGGAAGACTGCTTCTACCTGACGGGCGATGTCCCACTTGCGCGATTCGACAGAGCTGCGCTGGCTTGTGGTGACAACGATGGTGTTGTTGGCTGCCATTTTGACAGATGCGAGGTTGGTCGAAGTTTCGACAAGACCTTCGAGCTCGCGGCTCATCGACACGACTCCGTGAGGCGCACAGTAGAGGGCGCGGATGATGTTGGTCGATGTGGTTTGGTCAATTGAGAACTCAGGGGTGTCGACGCTCTCCATCGTGATCTTGAGGTTAGGCTCGATGCCTTGGTATTCGTTTTCGAGATCAGCGATGTAGTGGTTGAGGGCTACGCGCACTTCTTCCTTGTGCGATGTGTGGACTCCGATGACAGCATGGCTTGCGCGGGGAATTGCGTTGCGCAGATTTCCGCCGTCGATTTCAGCGAGTACGACTTCGTGCTTTCCTGAGAGGAGGAAGAGGAAACGGGCGAGGAGCTTGTTGGCGTTGGCACGTCCGAGATGTATGTCACCACCTGAATGACCGCCGTTGAGGCCTTCGACGTTTATCTTGAAGTAAAGGAAATCGGATGGAGCGAAAGAGCGGTTGTAGGTGAAGAAGGCCTGAGTGTCGACACCGCCGGCGCATCCGACAAAGATTTCAGCATCGTCCTCAGAGTCGAGGTTCAGAAGCATAGAGCCGGTGATCATGTCTGTACCGAGGTTGTTTGCTCCTGTCATGCCTGTTTCTTCATCGACAGTGAAGAGGGCTTCGAGCGGACCGTGTTCGAACGAATCGTCGATGAGGGCTGCAAGCGATGCTGCCATGCCGATACCGTTGTCAGCACCGAGAGTAGTGCCTTCGGTGCGGATCCATTCGCCGTCGATCACGGCCGGGATGGGACTGTTGGCGAAGTCAAAGTGCTTGTCGTTTGATTCGCACACCATGTCCATGTGGCCTTGCATGATTACTGTGGGGGCGTTTTCATGGCCCGGGGTTGCCGGTTTTGAAATGACCACGTTGCCAACCTTGTCGGTCTTTGCTGTCAGATTGTGCTTTGCGGCAAAATCAAGAAGGTATTGACGGATTTTTTCCTCCTTCTTGGAAGGCCGGGGGATTTTGGTAATCTCGTCGAAGATAGAGAATACCTCACGCGGTTGAAGATCTTTGATTTCCATATATGAAATATTTAAGGAATTATGGACGTAATGAAAATTTTACGGACATGTTAAAAATATGTGTTGCAGATAGTCTCTGTATACGCATATTTTAGGAAATATTAGCGCAAGTGTGAAACAATTGTTAAATATCTCTGATTTGCACCACTAAATTATAAAATAAAATTGAGATAGACGCTATAATTTGCGCTAAATTGCTACTTTTGCATCTGAAAACCCCGATTGTCTATGAAAATTGTACTTCTGACAGTAGTTGCAGCCGTTATCCTCGTAGGTGTGGCTGTGGTGATTATGGGAGTTAAGGCGCTCTTTGTCAAAGGAGGTAAATTCCCGAGCGGACATGCGCATGACATCCCGGAGCTAAAGCGCCGAGGCATAGGGTGTGCGCACAGTCACACCGAACCATGAAACATCGGATTTTCAGTTTAGACACCAAGAATATAAACATCACAAAATTCAATATTATCTCACATCTTTAACACATGAACAAGTTAGCAATATCAGCTTCGACGCTGCTTCTAAGTCTTTTTGCCCTCACTGCTACCTCGTGCGGCGGTTCAACGTCAAGCGACCCTGCAGCCGGAGCTCCGGCTCAAGCAGCAACAGCCGATGGCGCAACCTCTTCCGTCCTTAATATCCGCTATATCGACTCTGATTCACTCATGACCCACTATAATCTTGCAAAGGATTTTCAGGAGGCTTCAATGAGGGCTGTGTCGAAGATTGAAAGCGCACGTCAGGCCAAAGCCGGCGAAATCCAGAAGTTTGCCGCTGCCATCGAGCAGAAAGCACGCAGCAACGGCTATCTCAGCGAGGCCAGCTACAATGCGGATATGCAGAAGCTCCAGAAGATGCAGCAGGATGCCGAAAATTATCTTGCAAATCTCAGCCGCAATACCGAAAACGAGCTCGGCCAGCAGCAGCTTCAGCTGAATGACTCGATTGAAAATTATGTAAAGCTCTACAATGCTTCGAAGGGATATGACGCTATCCTTTTCAAGGCTGCCGGCATTTATTTCAATCCGAAACTTGATATCACCCGTGACATCATTGATGGCCTTAACGCACGCTACAACAAGGTTGAGTCTGCTAAATAAGAGGCGCTCGATCAGAGAATAAGAAATTAAAAAACAGGCTTTCCGGATGGGAGGCCTGTTTTTTTAATTTAAAAGAATAGATATGTATATTTCATATGTGTAAGTCGTTTAGCAGGGCCGGGAGGAGCAGGGTGGCCATGCCGGTGTCGGGCTTTTAGCGGTAGTCGGCAAAGCGGGTCTGGAGTTTCTTGCGGGCGAAGAAAATGCGGCTCTTGACAGTGCCGAGCGGGAGGTTCATGTGGTCGGCGATTTCATTGTATTTGTAGCCGGCTACGTGCATTGAGAAGGGGATGCGGTATTCGTCGGGGAATTCGTTGATGGCATCCGAAATTTCATTTGCTCCGAAAGAGCCTTCCGGGGTTTCGAGACCTGAATCCTGAGACAGATTAAGATGATAGAGGTCGTCGGTCTGGTCGATGATGGTCGCCGAGCGTGACACCCGACGGTAGTTGTTGATGAAGATGTTGCGCATGATGGTGAAAACCCAGCCTTTGAAGTTGGTGTTGTCAACATACTTGCTTTCGTTGTCGAGGGCTTTCAGGGTGGTGTCCTGTAGCAGGTCGTAAGCGTTGTCTCTGTTTGAGGTGAGCATGTAGGCAAAATTGAGGAGATTGCCCTGCAGGCTCATAAGCTTGTTTTGAAATTCCTGAGTTCCCATAAATTCGTTGTTTTTATGCGGTTGAACGGAGTGTTGATGTTGTGAAAAGTGTGCTTTTCAACAATGTCGTTTTTTGTTTACATGTCAAAGTTACCGCTAAAATCGCTTGAAGGAGGATTCTTATTGTGAAAGAATGTTAATTGGTGATGAGAGGACTGAGATGTAAATGTAATGTATTGATTAACAGTAGTGTATTGCGATGTTTATAATGTTGCGGAATTGTTGCAATGTATCTTTTTATTACAGATTTCTTAAAATAAACGCCCGCGAATCAACTTCGCAGGCGTTCCGGATCTGTTATCAGTGTGTGTGATTCCTATAGCTGAAAGGATAAAATTAGCATCTTAAGAAAATAATGACATATTTATCTCTATGTATGGTTCTGTCAAATCAATACCATGATAAATCTCGATGTAGTGAATCGTAAAACAATCTGATTTACCGCTTTTCCTTATGGAAACGTACGGTTAGTTATACAGGAAAAATTTAATCTCTACAAAATAGTTTTTATGTTTAGCTTTGGTCGTGCATGTTTTTCTTGTTCAAGATGCAGTCTTATCGGCCTATCAGCGATAGTCGGCAAAACGCACCTGAAGTTTTTTACGAGCGAAGAAGATGCGGCTCTTTACAGTTCCGAGAGGGAGATTCATCTTTTCGGCGATTTCATTGTACTTGTACCCGGCGATGTGCATGGAGAAAGGAATGCGGTATTCGTCGGGAAATTCATTGATGGCATCTGAAATCTCGTTAGCTCCGAAAGAGCCCTCGGGTGTTTCGAGGCCTGAATCCTGTGAGAGATTCAAGTGATAGAGATCTTCAGTCTGGTCAATAACTGTAGAGGAACGAACGACGCGGCGGTAATTATTGATAAAGATGTTGCGCATAATGGTGAAAACCCAACCCTTGAAGTTGGTGTTGTCAACATATTTGCTCTCATTATCAAGGGCTTTCAGGGTGGTGTCCTGGAGCAGGTCGTAAGCGTTGTCTCTGTTTGAGGTGAGCATGTAGGCAAAGTTCAGAAGGTTGCCTTGAAGACTCATAAGCTTGTTTTGAAATTCCTGAGTTCCCATAATTGAAAATTTAGAGAGTTGAACGTATCAAAAAGAATCGAGGATTGTTGTTGTGTTCCTTTTGTCGTCAGGATGCTTCCGGAATAGTCCGGACGCATTTGACAATTCAAAATTACAACAAATTATTATCGCAATAAATAATTTAATATAAATTTTTGTTAAAACAATGACAAATTTGTCACAAAATAAGATAATATTTTGAATTTTAGCAGTTTAGTCTGAATTCATAATTGTTGCAAAATTGTTACAGTTGGGTGTGATTTGCAATAAAATCCGCATTTGCCGGCATGTTGGGATTCGATTGCATACATTTAATTCATCAGATGGGCGTTTTGTTTTCGGACAATCGGAATTTTAACCAAATTTTGCATTAGTGGTGTCTTTTGTGTCAATTAAAGTAGGTATGGCGCATTGGCATTATGGTGCAAAAAAAGTGACCGCTGTCATTCCTTCAACTGGATTGACGGCGGTCACTTTTTTATTGATACGCGTTATGCGTGATTGGCTTTAGTCGGCGAATTTTGCTTTTACGAATTCGCGGTTGAGGCGTGCGATGTTGCTGAGAGGGATGTTCTTGGGGCATTCGGCTGCGCATGCACCGGTGTTTGTACAGTTGCCGAATCCGAGTTCGTCCATCTTCTTGACCATAGCGCGTGCACGGCGTGCGCGTTCTACCTGACCTTGCGGGAGGAGTGCGAACTGGCTTACCTTGGCGCTGACGAAAAGCATTGCAGAGCCGTTTTTGCAGGCTGCCACGCAAGCACCGCAACCGATGCAGGTTGCAGAGTCCATTGCCACGTCGGCCACTTCCTTCGAGATGGGAAGGTTGTTGGCGTCAGGAGCGCCACCGCAGTTGAACGACACGTAGCCGCCTGCCTGCTGAATCTGGTCGAAAGCGTTGCGGTTGACCATGAGGTCGCGGATCACGGGGAAAGCGGCCGAACGCCACGGTTCGATGGTGATGGTGTCCTCGTTGTTGAACTTACGCATGTGGAGCTGGCAGGTTGTGATGCCCTGTACAGGACCGTGGGGGTGTCCGTTGATATAGAGTGAGCACATACCGCAGATGCCTTCGCGACAGTCGCTGTCGAATACCACAGGCTCTTCGTTGCGGTCGACGAGCTGCTGGTTGAGCATGTCGAGCATTTCAAGGAATGAGCTGCCGGTCGAAACATTCTCAACACGATAGGTCTGGAATGAACCCGGTTCTTTTGGGCCACGTTGACGCCAAATCTTGAGGTTTACATTTATAGTATGTTCCATTTGTCTTCGAAATTTTCTTATGATTTGTAGTTACGTGTTTGAACCTTGATTTCGGTGTAATTGAGGGGCTCTTTGAGAAGGACGGGCTTTTCGTTGTCGCCGGTATATTTCCAGCAGGAAACATACATGTAGTCCTTGTCGTTACGTGCGGCTTCGCCGTCGGCGAGCTGGTATTCTTCGCGGAAGTGAGCGCCGCATGATTCGTTGCGGTTGAGAGCGTCGATTGCCATCATCTTGGCGATCACGAGGAAGTCTTCGAGACGGAGTGCCTTTTCGAGCTCGGTGTTGAGGTCGTCGGCACGGCCTACGATGCGGAGGTCTGTGTAGAATTCCTTGCGTACTTTCTCGATTTCGTCGAGTGCCTTGACGAGGCTCTGGAGTGTACGTCCCATACCGACGAGATCCCACATCACATGACCAAGACGCTTGTGGATCTGGTCAGGCGACTTTGTTCCCTTGATGTTCATGAGCTTTTCGATGCGGGCGCGTACGGCCTTCTCTGCTTCGTCAAACTCCTTGGTGTCGGTTGTGAAGTGGGGAACCTTGATTTGGTCGCTGAGGTAGTTCTGCATTGTGTAGGGGATCACGAAGTAACCGTCGGCAAGACCCTGCATGAGCGCAGACGCACCGAGGCGGTTTGCACCGTGGTCTGAGAAGTTACATTCACCGATGGCGAAGAGACCCTTGACTGAAGTCTGGAGCTCATAGTCGACCCAGATACCACCCATTGTGTAGTGGCTTGCGGGGAAGATCATCATAGGTGTCTCGTAGGGATTGTCGTCAGAAATCATCTGATACATGTCGAAGAGGTTGCCGTAGCGGTCGCGCACGACATCTTCGCCGAGACGGTTGATTGCGTATTTGAAGTCGAGGTAAACGGCGTTGCCTGTACCTACGCCGAAACCTGCGTCGCAGCGTTCCTTGGCAGCACGGCTGGCGATGTCGCGGGGGCAGAGGTTACCGAAAGCGGGGTAGCGGCGTTCGAGATAGAAGTCGCGGTCCTCGTCGGGGATATCGGTCGGTTTCTTCTTGCCGGCGCGGATAGCCTCGGCGTCTTCTTTCTTTTTGGGAACCCAGATGCGGCCGTCGTTACGGAGCGATTCGCTCATGAGTGTGAGCTTCGACTGGTCTTCGCCGTGAACGGGGATACAGGTGGGGTGAATCTGGGTGAAGGCGAGGTTGGCGAGGTAAGCACCCTTCTTGAATGCCTGAACTGCAGCAGAGCCGTTGCAGCCCATTGCGTTTGTCGAGAGGAAGAATGCACGGCCATAACCGCCGGTAGCGAGAACTACGGCATGAGCGGCGTAGCGTTCGATTTCGCCTGTGACGAGGTTGCGGACGATGATACCGCGTGCACGGCCGTCGATGATGACAACGTCGAGCATCTCGCGACGGTTGAACGACTTCACAGTGCCTTTCTTAATCTGACGGTTGAGTGAAGCGTAAGCGCCGAGGAGGAGCTGCTGGCCTGTCTGTCCTTTGGCATAGAATGTACGCGACACCTGTGCGCCACCGAACGAACGGTTTGCGAGGAGGCCGCCGTATTCGCGTGCGAAAGGCACACCCTGAGCCACGCACTGGTCGATGATGTTGTTTGACACCTCTGCGAGACGATAGACGTTTGCTTCGCGCGAGCGGAAGTCACCGCCCTTGATGGTGTCGTAGAAGAGGCGGTAAACAGAGTCGCCGTCGTTCTGATAGTCCTTTGCTGCATTGATACCACCCTGAGCTGCGATCGAGTGTGCGCGGCGGGGTGAGTCCTGTATGCAGAAGTTGAGCACATTGAAGCCGAGTTCGCCGAGGGTCGAGGCTGCTGATGCGCCTGCGAGACCTGTACCTACGACAATCACGTCGAGGTTACGCTTGTTGGCGGGATTGACGAGCTTCTGATGAGCCTTATAGTTTGTCCACTTCTGGGCGAGAGGGCCTTCGGGGATCTTTGAATCAATCTGATATTCAGGAAGCTTGGAGGATTCGATGTCGGCGTAATCCTTCATGATGGGGGTAGAGTCGATCATACCCTCAAGGTTCTTGTTGTCTGCCATATCTGTGATGTGGGATTGTTAACGATGAGATTAGAAACATCCGCTATGGGCACGGACTGTGAACACGATAGCTTCGGCGATGAAAAGAAGAACCACGATGGTAGTCCACCAGAAGCCGATGCTCTTGAGGCGCGGGAGCCATGTGTCGTTGTCCCATCCGCAGCTCTGGAACATTGACCAGAAGCCGTGGTTCATGTGGAACCAGAGGGCGATGAAGCCGATGATGTAGACGATAGGAGTCCACACGAGCTTGAACGCTTCATTGATGAAGTAGATGCCGTTCTGTGGATCGGGGAAGTGCTCGCCGAGAATTTCTGCCAGCTGCATCTTGGCCCAGAATTGAATCATGTGGACCACGAGGAAGGCGAGGATCACGATACCGAGCACGAGCATGTTTTGCGAAGCCCATTCAACCTGTGCGGGTTTTGCAACGACGGCATAGCGGTCATTGCCACGGGCCTTGCGGTTCTGGATGGTGAGCCACACTGCATAGCAGATGTGGATGATTGCGAGGGCTGCGAGGCCGATTGATGCTACGAGAGCATACCAGTTGGCTCCGAGGAATGCACAGATAGCGTTGTAGCCATCAGGCGAGAAAATAGCCACTCCGTTCATCAGACAGTGAAACGTGACAAATAGGACAAGGCAAATGCCCGTGAGTGCCATCACGAACTTCCTTCCTATAGATGAGCATGTTAACCACATAGTAGTTTGGAAATGAAATTAGAAATTATTAGATTGGATTTATGAAATTGTGCTATGGAGAAAATGGTAGACTCCCGAAATCCGGAGACCGGGAATCTATGGGTAGTCGTTGCCAAAAATGCGCAGTGTGCGCTTGATAGTGCAAAGTTACGTCAAAACATCGGGCTTTACAAGGATTAAAGAAAAATTTCTTTAACTAATGATAGGAAAGAATGGTTCATAAATTACAATAAACGATTTTTTTTATTAATTAATTGAATTTTGTATAGTATATATGTATGATGTTTAAATTCAATAAATTGATTTGTAGGTATGTAAAAAGTGTTTTACTTTTGTGGAAACCTATTAAATTTTTTATTAACAATAATTACTATGAAAAAGCATTGTAAATTAAAAAAAATCATTCTGATTTCGTTAGTGTTGTTTACCTCTTGTACAGAAGAAATGACTATTTCTATGGATAAATGTGGTGAATCTCAATCTAATGTGATAATGGACATGGATAACCGTCTATATGATTTGGGGGAGATTGTCCCATATTATGAAGATATAATTATGGATACAAATCGAGATATATCAGAAAATGAGAATGATATTTTTGGGGATATTGAAGGAATGGAGGTGAATATCGTCGTCCGTGAAAATGTGGCTAATTCAAAAGCAAGATTCTTGTCATCGAATGGAGCAGGAAAGGAAGTGGGATTAGCAGAGTCAGGAGAGAATAAAAAACAAAAATTTAGAATTAATTTGAATCCAATTTCGAGTAGTATCTACATAACTGATAATAATAACTGTATTTTATCAATTGGTAAATTCTCTAATGACCCTTCTAAAACGAAGGTGCTCTATGCTAGAGATGATAACTCTCAACTTGGGGGGCTATGGTCTTTCTTAAAAGGACGTAAAAGACCACAGTCGAATATCCTCGAAAATACAGCAGAAGTATTTGGTTGGGGAGAACCGGGAGGTGCTTATTATGAAGTTCTTGGTGTTAAAGATTCTAGATTATATTTCAATAGGTATTTTGAAAGTGCAACGCAAGAGTTTGAAATTAGATTGATTGAAAATCTAAGGATGCTCGGATCTCCAAGATATAATATTAGTGATGCCTCGGTTGATTTAGAGCCTGATAAAGTAATCAGTACATCTGTAAACAATGAAACAAGGAACTCACAAAAGCATACCTTTACTTTTGCTGATAGTTTTGTTGAGACATCTTCTTTCCAAGAAAACAAGTCATATACATCTAATGTCAGTGGAGGTGCGAGTTTTAAGATATTGGGATTTGGCGCTGATGGTAAAGTAACGGAAACAACTTCTCAGAGTTTTACTTATGGTGAAAACTCGTCGCATAATATATCATATACTTTTACTCAGGAACTTATCGTGTCTCCTCGTTCAGAAGCGACACTTACTGCTGTGATTAAAAGTGGTACTATTTCATGTGATTATAGTATGGATGTCGAAGGTGTTGAATCCGGTCGTAGATTTACTATTTTTGGAAGATGGGAAGGTATATCATGTATTAAAGTTCATTATACTCTCACGGAAAAATCTCTTGATACAGGAGAAGTGATAGGTTCTAATAGCTTTGAAAAAATGCCAACTAGATGAAATTGCTATATTCAATTATTATATTAGTCTTTATTGTGGCATCATCTTGTATTTCGAACAAGATACTTATTGATGAAATAACTAAAGGCCGTATAATCGTATTTTGTTTTATTGCTGATGGAAATATTACAGATTACAATGGTTGTCTTGTAGCCAGATATGATGATTATATTGATTCGGATGATATATGTAATATATATAATCTTGAGATGAAGAAGATTGGTTATATTTGGCGTGGTTCTGCATATTCTTCCGATGGAGGATTTAAGGGATATGTCTGTGAAGGTCTTGTTTATAGAGAATACAATGGCACAGAAACCGAGCTTTTAGCTAAAGCCAATTTGACAAAGAATGAAATTTTAAAGAAAATCAGGAGGTGTCAGTTGAAATCATTTGAGGGAAAACGTTTGATTCACTCTCTTGATGAGCTGAAATAGAGTTCTTGATTAATTACTGACAGCTTGCTGACTTAAGGTCATCAGGCTGTCTTTTAAATATATATGTATATTGACGTTGAGATGCTGAAATCCGAGATGATTTATATTTATTTGACATTTATAGGAATTATGTGTATTTTTGCGAGCACTAAACGGGCCAAATGCCCTGTGAACCTTTTTTAGACGCTCTAAAACATACGCACATGCCAGCAATTTTGCTCATCCTCTATCGCATCTATCAGGTGTTAATCATGTGTCCGCTACTGATAGTGGCGACCATCATCACGGCTGTCGCCACGGCTGTCGGTTCGGCTCTCGGTTTCGGGCGCTGGTGGGGTTACTATCCTGAAATCATTTGGGCGCGTCTGTTTTGCTGGCTGGCGTTTGTCAGGGTGACTGTCAGCGGTCGCGAGAACATTGACTCAAAGGTCAGCTATATGTTCGTGGCCAACCATCAGGGGGCTTATGATATTTTTACCGTCTACGGCTATCTCGGTCATAATTTCCGTTGGATGATGAAGCAGAGTCTGCAGAAGATACCTTTCGTCGGCTGGGCCTGCCGCTGGGCGCAGCAGATTTTTGTCGACAACTCATCTCCAGCGGCCACCCGCCGTACCATGGAGCGTGCCGAGCGTCAGCTTAGCGGAGGTATGTCGCTCGTCATCTTCCCGGAAGGGGCGAGGACATGGACAGGCGAGATGCGGCCGTTCAAACGCGGGGCCTACCGACTTGCCTTAGAGTTTAATCTTCCGGTCGTTCCGCTGACCATTGACGGCGCATTCAAGGTGCTCCCGCGATTCAAGAAACTGCCTGTCCCCGGGCATATCCATCTGACCATACATAAGCCCATCCATCCGTCGGCCGACGGTCACGATCTGCCACGGCTTATGGAGGAATCGCGGTCATCGATTGCTTCAGCGCTCTGAGCGGGCTGTTACCACCTTATTATATTAAATATTATAAGTGCTCATTTTGGTTTCGGGGCGTCGCAGTCAGGTTGTGGCGCTCAGATTGGCTGATGCGTTGCTGAACATTTCTGCTTATTAAAATGTTTCTGTCTATGGATAGCCGGTGCTGTGTGCCGGTCTTGTCATTATGCCATGAGTCCACACGTCTGCCTGATTGACATTTTGTCAGTCGCGACTGACAGTCCTTGCCTTTGGCACGATTTATGCGATATCATGAAGCGGTAACGACGGGCTAAGCGCCCCGGCCGACCTTAAAAATATTTGAAAAATTAATCAATAATAATTTATAATATCAGAAACTATGAATATCAAGCCATTAGCTGACAGAGTGCTGATTAGCCCCACTCCTGCTGAAGAAGTAACAGCCGCAGGTATCATCATCCCCGATACTGCAAAGGAAAAACCCCTCCGTGGAACAGTCGTGGCTACCGGCAACGGAACTAAGGATGAAGAGATGGTCGTAAAGGCCGGCGATGAAGTCCTTTTCGGCAAATATGCCGGTTCGGAAATCGAGCTTGACGGCACTAAATATCTCATCATGCGTCAGAGCGACATCCTTGCTGTCCTCGAAAAATAATTCCTGACAGGAAGAATCTGACAAAAAAACAGGATACGGAAATATCCTGATATCCCCTCAAAAAGATAACTCTTAAATTATTAAGAAATAAAATGGCAAAAGAAATTAAATTCGATATAAAGGCTCGCGAAGAGCTCAAAAAGGGTGTCGACGCTCTCGCCGATGCTGTGAAAGTTACACTCGGTCCTAAGGGACGCAATGTGATCATCGAAAAGAAGTTTGGCGCACCCCACATCACTAAGGACGGTGTCAGCGTAGCACGTGAAATCGAGCTTGAAGACGCATTCCAGAACATGGGTGCTCAGCTCGTCAAGGAAGTGGCTTCGAAAACAGGCGACGATGCCGGCGACGGAACAACCACTGCCACAGTGCTCGCACAGGCAATCATCAACGTTGGTCTCAAGAACGTTGCCGCCGGTGCTAACCCCATGGACATCAAGCGTGGTATCGACCGTGCGGTTGCCGTTGTGGTTGAAGGCATCAAGGCTCAGAGCGAGGAAGTAGGCGACGATTTCAAGAAAATCGAAGACGTGGCCCGCATCTCTGCAAACAACGACGAGGCTATCGGCCATCTCATCGCCGAAGCTATGAAGAAGGTGAAGAAAGAGGGTGTCATCACTGTTGATGAGGCAAAGGGAACTGAAACCACTGTCGACATCGTCGAGGGTATGCAGTTTGACCGTGGCTACATCTCACCCTATTTCGTGACCAACACTGAAAAGATGGAATGTGTGATGGAAAGCCCCTACATTCTCATCTATGACAAGAAAATTTCCAACATCAAGGATATTCTTCCCGTGCTCGAACAGACCGCACAGTCTGGCCGTGGCCTTCTCATCATTTCAGAGGATGTCGATCAGGAAGCTCTTGCAACTCTCGTTGTCAACCGTCTCCGCGGTTCGCTCAAGGTTTGCGCTGTCAAAGCCCCCGGTTTCGGCGACCGCCGTAAGGAAATGCTCGAAGACATCGCAGTGCTCACCGGTGGTGTTGTAATCTCTGAGGAAAAGGGCATGCAGCTTGCAACCGCTACTGTGGATATGCTCGGACGCGCTGAGAAAATCACAGTCAACAAGGAGAACACCACCATTGTCAATGGTGCAGGCAACAAGGAGGCTATCGCATCGCGCATCGCTATGATCAAGACTCAGATTGAGCAGACCACAAGCGACTATGACCGCGAGAAGCTTCAGGAACGTCTCGCCAAGCTCGCAGGCGGTGTAGCTGTGCTCCACATCGGCGCTCCCAGCGAAGTTGAAATGAAGGAGAAGAAGGACCGTGTCGACGATGCGCTTTCTGCAACCCGTGCAGCCATCGCCGAAGGTATCGTTCCCGGCGGCGGTGTAGCCTACATCCGTTGCGTGAAGTCACTCGAAAATCTCAAGGGTGCTAACGACGACGAGACCACAGGTATCAACATCGTGCTCCGTGCTATCGAAGAGCCCCTCCGCCAGATTGTTGCCAACGCCGGTGAAGAAGGTGCTGTAGTGGTTCAGAAAGTCAAGGACGGCAATGCTGATTTCGGCTACAATGCACGCACAGGCAACTACGAGAATCTTCTCGCTGCCGGTGTCATCGATCCTGCCAAGGTTACACGTGTGGCTCTTGAAAACGCAGCTTCGATTGCAGGCATGTTCCTCACTACTTCATGTGTTATCGCCGACAAGAAGGAAGACAATCCCGCTCCCGCAATGCCCGCTCCCGGCATGGGTGGCATGGGCGGCATGATGTAATCAATCCGTGATTATCAATTGACCGCTTCCCAAGCGAAGATATAAATAAAGAAAATCGGCCCGTTACCTTTCAGCAATAGAAGGGACGGGCCGATTTTTTATGTATTACGACGCCTCGTATAATCAAGTTTGCTTATAACATTGCCGCACACATCTCTTTACCTGCTTTGATGATGGTCTCGCGGATTGTGTTGAGAGTCTCCTGACTTGGAGTCCAGACACCATACCTGAAACGGTCGAGTTTACTCTTATGCATTCCTGCCATTTCTGCAAAAGCTGCGAGATTCAGCCATGGAAAACGAGAGAGAAGGTTGTTCACGGGATTGTCGTAGTTGACGGTATAAGTCTCAAAAAAGTTGGATATGTGTATGTCCTCGTCGATTTCGTCCCAGCGTATACTTTGATTATCTTCCCATAAATAGAAATTTTTACGTTGTTTATCAGTAGCATCCAGTAGGGTGGGGAAGGCTTCGAGCGGTTGGTGATATTTTTTGCCCGTTTCAGTTTGAATCCATATATGGTTGTCCTCAAACCAGACTTTTTCTATACGTTCCATAATTTATGGGGGTTATTTTGTGAATACTTTATGCCATTCAGCCACGATGTCATCTTTATAAAACGCCACTGTGTCTAATGCTTTCTTTATGGTCTGTTGTTTTATTCCGTTGTTTTCTATAAGTTTTATTTCAGGCTCGACTTGTATTTTGGCTGACAATCACTGATATTGGATATGAACATGTATGGGTTCATGGTCATTTGGATAGAAAAAGAAACGGATTCCGAAAATGTATAGGACAGTTGGCATATTTATATTCGTGTTTTTGATATTAAAGTGAATGCTGGAAGTGGCATGTCTTCCATCGTTCTTGCAAAAATAGGACTTATTTCCCGTCTTCAAAAGTTTTATGTCGGTAAAACATATTCAGACGCGAATTTTTATAATATTTTAATATTCAGTTGCTCAATGCTTGGATATTAGCGAATTAAGTCGTAGATTTGCACTTAGGAATAGTCTGATACCACATGTCCGGGCATTCGTTTTTACAATAAGTGCTATGTTCGAGTAATCACTATTTTATTATTAATAAATTTAATACCAATTATTACTAATTTCTACTCATGACAAAAAGAATTTGGAATGTTGTCCTCGTTTTGGCATGCTTGCTGGGATTCCAGTCGGCGCGTGCTGAGTTTAAGGACATCAGAGTGGACTTGACCAATGGCAATCTTCTCACCGATAGTGAGAAGGCTGACAAATCGTCGACCACTTTCGGAGTTGCCGTCGGTGCTGACGGAGTTGTCTCGCGTGTTGCATCCGACGATGCTTCCGCTGCAATAATCCTTTCGGGTAAGTATCATTCCGACGAACACGGCTGGGGCAACTTTAGCTCGACCGTGTCTGTTGATGGTCCTGTGAAAATCTCTATGGGCACATGCGCTTGGGGTGGCGATGTGACTGTCAAGAATGTTGCCGGAGAAACTGTTGCAACGTTCAACACAAACAACGGTGCTTGCTATCACAATGACAAGACTGCAAACATCGCATCGGTTATCTACAAAGGCGATGCCACTACTCTCACAATCGCAGGTGGAAGCTACACCCCCTACATCGCTGTCGAGAAAGTAAATCCTTCGGATATTGTGGAAGACGTAGAGGTTTCATTCGGATTCGGTGACTATGCCGATGCCGGTATTCTTCCTGCCTCAGAGAAGATTGAGGCCGGCAAGACTTTCACAATCCCTGCCAACTTTACAATGTATCAGGAAGGCAAGACCCTCGTGGGCTGGACCGACGGCAGCAAGAACTATGAAATCGGTGAACTCATGACTGTCACAGCTCCTGTCACTCTGACTCCTGTTTTCGTCGACAATGCTGTCTCGCTTGCCGATCGCAAAGATCCTGTGACAATCAAATGGGATTTCCAGCGTCAGAACGGTGCTCCGACCGTAGGATTCCAGAACGTGACCGGTTTCTGGGTGGCTCAGGCTAAGGTTGGCACTGAAATCATCGACGTGAAACTCGACTTTGACACCAACAACGGCGGTAAGATTGCCAACGGCAACTGGAACGACTGGGCTCAGATGAATGCCGGGACTACCTTTAAAGTTCCCTCCTGCAAAGGCGCGGTCGTTTCGACTGAGGCATACAGCTCGCCGACCACCACGACAGTCGATGGCATTTCGATTGCCGACGGAACCAAGAATCCCTCGTTTACTTGTCAGGGAAAGGCTGAATTCGTTGACCTCGTGATCGGCGACGGATCTTACTACCGCTACATTCAGGTGGTTCTGCCCTTCGTTCCCAAGGACATTGCCGGTGCAACCTTCGAAAATCAGGAAGCCTCGGTCGTATGGGCATTCAATTCGTCAAACTTCATGGAAGATGTCGTGGCAATGCCTGAGGCTACATTCTCGATTGCCAATTTCGACATAGGCGTTTGTACTTTCAAGAAAGTTATCAGCACAACCATGTGCCCCGACAGACAGTTTGTCGACATCAAGTCTGCCAACGGCCCGTCTGACATAATCAAATGGACTGTTAAGCCTGTCAAGGGTCTGACCTTTACTCCCGTCAGCGTCAGCTTCTATGTCGGACGTGACGGAACAGACGGAGCCGGCAATGATGTGACTGTCCGTGGCGAGGTCACAGGTGGCGAATCTGTAGAATTTGCATCTATTACACCTCACCGCAACAACAAGACTCAGGCCGAGGACTCCAAGGGAAATCTTGATTCATACACAGTCAAGTTTGAATACACTCTGACCCCCGACCAGCAGAAGGCTCTTACTTCAGGCGATGGATTCAATCTTGTCATGAACAATGGTTATGCCAACACCAAAGGCCTTCTTGTTTCCGATGTCCACATCAACGGTATACTCAACGGAACAGTTGAGGCGGTTGAGAAATTCTCTCTTAAACTATCTCAGAATATCGAAGCTGCCGGTAAGGTGTCCGTCTATCCTGCTGCCGACGAATATGAGAAAGGCACTGAGGTCACTCTGTCTGCCGTCCGCAATTTCGGCTATAAATTCATCAACTGGACCGATGCTTCCGGCAAGGAGCTTTCCGCCGAAACTTCGTTCACCTACGTTGTCGATGCCAACTCTGAGATTATTGCCAACTTCGAGCAGCTCCGCACATTTGCTCTCGATTATAACGTAGAGGGCGGAGCCAACAGCTACATGGTCGCTCCGACTCCTGCTCCGACTGTTGTCGACGGAAAGAATATGTATGAGGAAGGCACTACCGTGACCCTCACGGCAAGCAGCAACCCCATCCTTACGTTCACTAACTGGAACGATGGTCAGTCGTCGAGCGAGATACAGATTGTAATGGATGCCGACAAGTCGTTTACAGCCAGCTATTCGTCCATTGACTTCGTTGCCGGATGGGACTTCCATCGTGCGGGCAACAACGGACGTGTAGCCGACTTCGCTGCTGCCGACAATGACGCTGCTGCTCTCGTGCTCCGCGATGAGGCCGGAAATTCTCAGGGCTGGCTCGACAAGAGTGCTTCGGCCGGTGGCTATGAAGGCCGTCCCGGTGGTGTTAACTGGCGGACTGACGGTCTCGGAAAATACTATTGGCAGACAATGGTCAACGCCGAGGCTTTCACCGACCTCAAGGTCATCACCGCTATGGTCTACAACTACAATGCTTATCAGAAATACAATGTCCAGTATTCTCTTGACGGTGAAAACTGGCAGACTGTAGGCACTCTCTTCATGCAGGGAGCAAAGAACTGGACTGACGGTGAGTTCAATCTTCCCGCTGAAGCCAACAATCAGAAATCAGTGTACATCCGCTGGATTGCCGACCGTGATTCCGACATTGACGGAACCAAGTCTGACAACGACGGCGCTTGTATCGGTGCAAGCTACATCATCGGAACATCCCGAATGATTGACGACGGCACTGCACCCGTGCTTGTTTCGTTCATTCCCGAGAACGGTTCTTCGTCGGCATCTATCAACGGCAAGATTGTTCTTACTTTCGACGAGAAGGTGAAAGTCAAGGAAGGTACGACGGCCTCTCTCGGCGACAAGGTTCTTACGCCTTCTGTTTCAGGTAAGACCATACTTTTCCAGTACAAGAATCTTGCTTACGCTACCGACTACACCTTCACTCTTCCTGCCAACAGTGTGATGGACCTCACTGACAACACAATCAGTGAAGAGATTAAAATCAACTTCACCACCAAGACCCGTCCTGTCGTAGCGAAGGCTCTCTATGACGCAGAGGTAAGCAATGTCGACGAACTTGTCGCTGCCATCAAGGCTGCCGGTGCTCGCGAAGATAAGACCAAGCGTTTCCGCATCTTCATCCACGACGGTTTCTATAAGATTCCGGCAAGCACCACCGCCACCAAGGTTGGTAGCGATGGCAAGTCGTACCCCGATCCCACGACCTATATCAATACCCCCAACATTTCGTTCATCGGCGAAAGTATGGAAGGCGTTGTCATCACCAACACCGTTCCTGAAGGCGAGGGCAACAATGGCTTCGGTGCATCCAATCTTCTTGAAGGTATCGGCAAGGGCGATGTGCTCCGTCTCGACAAGACCGCGGCCAACACCTACTTCCAGAACCTCACGATGAAGAGCTCGATGGGCGATGCCCGTGGCCGTGACATTGTGCTCAACGACGGTTCTGACAAGACAATGATGAAAGATGTATGTCTCTGGGCTTATCAGGATACCTATGTATCAAACAACGAGCAGGGTCGCTTCTACTTTGAAGGTGGTGTCCTCCGCGGACGCACCGACTTCCTCTGTGGCAAGGGCGACGTTTACTACAACGCCGTTACCCTCCAGATGTGTGAGAAGGGTGGTTACCTCGCTGTTCCGTCAAATCCCCGCAAGTACGGCTACGTATTCAAGGATTGCGAAATCGTTGGCGAGAAGGATGATATCGACGGTAACTATACTCTCGGACGTCCTTGGGGCAAGGGTACTCCCACTGCTGTGTATATCGACACCAAGATGACCGTTAAGCCTTCGGCTATCGGATGGAACGAAATGAGCGGCGGTTGGCCTGCACGCTTTGCCGAATACAATTCAATGACATCTACAGGCACTGTGATTGATCTCAGCCAGCGCAAGAAAATTTTTGCCGATTCACACGAAAACAATCCGGTTCTTACCAAGGAAGAAGCCGATGCAATGAGCTATGAGGCTGTCATTGGTTCAAATGACGACTGGGATCCCGCAAGCTTCACTGAGCAGGCTCCCGCCCCGACCAATGTCACTCTTGAAAACGGTATGCTTTCATGGGACAATAGCGATTACGTTTCATGCTGGGCTGTATGCAAGGACGGCAAGGTGATCGCCTTCACCATCGAGCCTCAGTTTGAAGTCGAGGCCAGCCGTGCCGGTGAGGTTTACGCTGTCCGTGCCGCCAACGAAATGGGTGGTCTCGGAGAGGCTGTCGCTGTCGGAGGCGCAACTTCGGCCATTGATGGCATATCTGCTGACGACGCTGTCGTTTCGACTGTCTATTACAACCTTCAGGGCATGCGCGTGAGCGAAGGCACTCAGGGCGTTCTCATCAAGGTCGACACGCTCGAATCAGGCCGCACTGTCTCTACTAAAGTCGTTGTGAAGTGAGAATAGTTCATTTTTTAAGACTTTAACCATACTGTATAAGAGGCTGTGTCATTATGACACAGCCTCTTATTTTATCGTAAATTCACACTGTCCGTGACTGTCTAACGTGAATTAACCGACTGCATGTCTACTGATGTCCGAAGCAATTATAATCAGTAATGTGTGTTCATCTATGTCACTTCCAAGCATAGTTCTGATTTTATCCAAAAGTCTTGCTTTTCGTTTCTTTATAGTAATCTCGGCAACACAGAGCAAATTGGCTATTTCCGCATTTTTCAATCCCTGAATAAAGCTGAGTTCAAACGTTTTACGGTATTCTTCGGGCAACGATTCAACAGCTGCATATATGACGTCTAAAGCATCTTGATAAATTATGGCAAGAGAAATATCATCTTCAACTTGGTCGCTGAGTAACAGGTTGTTGATATAGGCTTTGTTGCAATCAGCCTTTCTGATAAGGTCAATAACTCTGTTCCTGATATTTCTTAACAGACAATTGCGCCAATGCAGCGTTGATTCAAAACTTTCGCGATGAAGGTATGTCTCGAGAATAGCGCTTTGCACACAATCCTCAGCAAGATAAGATAGATTCTCTCCTGATATTTTTACAGCATAACGCAGTAAGGCCGGATATAATTCATTATAGAACGGGCTTAGTCGTCCTTTACAAAATGATTCAAATATGTATGTATAGTCTGGCATCATTATGTTGCAAATATAGTTGTTTAAAACCGTCCTGACAACAAATAAAAATATTTTTTCAGAAATATTATACCCTCTGTATGCTGAGTCCGTAATAATAGATAACAAGAGATGGAAAATTCAGCATCTGTCTTCAAGATAGTTTTAATTCAGATTTAGTCATGAAGTTAATTAGCGACTTATTCTATAAACTCTTTGTCGGTAATATATCTGACGAAGAGAAAAAGACCCTATCCGAATGGGTTGGCGAGAATCATAAACGTCAGATTCTGTTTCGGCTGCTTAGTGACCCGAATGAACTGGAGCGCGAGTTCCGTTACAGGAAACTTGTGGATGTCTCACGTGCTGAAGCTCAGATGAAACAGATGATTGCGAGGGCTGAACGCAGGCATTTGATAAAAAAGAGACTAGTCTACTGGACGGCTGCCGCCGTGTTTGCGGGGGTTGTCATGATTATGTTTAACTCCGATGATGTCAGGATTGATATGTCGGAGACTGAAATTGCACGTTCAGGCCATGAACAGTGTCTTATACATCCCGGAGAGACCAAAGCGCTAATTCGCTTGTCAAATGAAAAGACAATAGCCTTGAATGCGAATGACACTGCTGTAAACAGCTCATTTTTTGTTCCGAAAGAATCCGACTCGGGCAGTGTTGTAGCGGAATCCTTATGTGTTGAAGTCCCGAGGGGCGGAGAGTTTAAAATTATTCTTGAGGATTCTACTGAAGTCTGGCTTAACTCTGAATCTACTCTGAGATATCCTGAAACCTTCGGTGGGGATGAGCGTCGTGTAATAGTTTCAGGAGAGGCATATTTTGATGTTCATCATGAACCGGACAGGCCGTTTTACGTCGTTTCGGGAAATCAGCAGATAAGAGTCTACGGTACTGCGTTCAATATCAAGGATTATTCTGATGACGACATGTCATATATAACTTTAGAGTCAGGTTCAATCGCCATGTCACGGCTTGACAGTCCCGGTGCGGAAGTTTATTTGTCTCCCGGTCATCAGGCTGTTTTCAACAAAAATGATGAACAGCTTTCGATGAAGCTCGTAAAGCCAGATGTAATAACCAGTTGGCGATACGGACGATTTGTATTTGAAGGGCAGCCATTGAGAAATATCATGCGGGATCTCGCCCGATGGTATAATTTCTATTATGAATTCAAGGACCCTGATGTAGCGGAGATTCGTTTCCACGGGAGTATTCCCCGATATTCTGAATTTGTCACAGCGATGACCATTATAGAAAACTGTGGAAGCGTAAAATTTGCCATTAATGGAAACCATGTCAAGATATCAGGACAGCAATAGAATCAATTCATCAAACTATTATAATCAACTCAATTATGCGACAACCTTTCATTATCATGCTTTTTGCATTGATAGTTCCGTTTTCGGCTCTGGCCAGGAACTATGATGCGGTTTTTAACGGAAATAATCCTCAGCAGACGATCGAGATTATTTCAAAAGCCACAGGATATGATTTTGTATATCAGTCCGGACTGTTTGATGACATCAGCAGCAAAGTGTATGGAACTTTCAACGGTGTCAGTCTGAAAAAACTTCTTGACAAGACTCTTTCTGACCAGCTGGGTCTCAGTTATGTAATCGTTGACAAATCGATATCTCTTAAAAAGATGCCGTCAGGCAGAATTCAGTCCAGAGTATCAGGAACAGTTTTAGATGAAACCGGAGAGCCATTGGCTGGCGCGGCTGTGGTCATACAGGGGACTTCAATCGGTGTCGTGACAGATGTCGATGGAAACTTTGCCATGGATATAAACAATGACAGTCCGGTCCTTGTGGTTAACTATGTCGGTATGCATCCGTCAATACAGCGCCTCTCCAAATCTAATATCGGCAAGCATCTGAAAATTGTCCTTAAACACAATGCGTCAGTCATGGACGAGGTTGTTGTGACAGGCTATCAGAATATTAAACGTGAAAACGCCACGGGTGCGTTCCAGACCATCACTGCTGACGATTTGGATAAACGTTATACGTCCAATATAATCCAGAACCTTGAGGGTGCGGTCCCCGGTCTCGTTCTGTCAAAAAACGCTAATGATCTCGGTGACGATAAAATGGTAATCCGAGGGACTGGAACATTTAATGCAAGAAGAGCTCCTCTGATTGTAGTGGACGGCTTGCCTATCGAAGGTGGAATTGAAAGTATAAATCCCTATGAAATTTCTAATATCACTGTATTGAAAGATGCCGCTGCCGCAGCCATTTATGGAGCGCGAGCCACGAATGGTGTCATTGTAGTTTCCACAAAGCAGGCCGCCAACGAGCGGGTTAAAGTTGAATTCAATGCCGATATCACTGTGTCAGAGCGACAGAGTTATGATAATTTTGATTGGGCGGATGCAGGGCAGATGATTAAACTTGAAAGATATAATTTTAATGCGATGCGTGATGATGAGGACCAGTCGGCGTTTAAAAACCTTATAAACGGATATACCGGTGGTCGTGTTCAGGGGATGACTCCTGTCACCAGACTGCTGGTTGAGAATCATCGTGGCGATATTTCAGACGAGATTCTTGAAAGCAAACTGAGCCAATGGAGTAAGAACGACTATCGCAGGCAGTATCGGGAGATAGCCGAGAGACAGCGTGTCGAACAATCATATAACTTGGCCGTCAGGGTACTGTGTCGTAATCTCGCCTCGAGTATGGTTGTAAACTATCGCGACAACAACCGCGGCGCATACAAGGAGCATGAACATACGCTCCAGTATAAATATAAAGGCGATTTGAAAGTGGCATCATGGTTAGATTTGTCATTTGGCGTAGAAGTCCGGAATAAAGCGTCAAAATATCGTTCTGGTGTGGACGGACTCGGCATCAATGCGTTTCTGCCATATCAGTCTATATATAATGAAGATGGCACTTATGCGGAACTCGAGCGAGACATTTATCTTAAAGAGCCGAACTTAGGTAATGCAGAGTTGGAACTGAAGCCGGTTGGATTCTCCACTCATGACGAGCTAAACCGGAATTTCACAAAATCAGACTATACTAATATAAGGACCCATATCCATTCGTTATTCCGGATTATGCCCGGTTGGACAGCACAGGCACAGTTTCAGTATGAAGATATTTCATCGCGTTCAAGAAGGCTCCGTGAGAATGATTCATATTATATGCGCTACCTTTACAATCTCTACACATCCTCTACTCAGGTGAAAAAATGGGTCGACGACCCAGATGCTTTTGATAATATAGACTGGGATGATCCGAATGTATGGGATATAATAACCCAACCTAATTTTGGCAAAAAGGAAATAACGGTTAACGAAACAACACATCATATACCTGACGGTGGTCTCCTCACGACATCACATGTACATGGCGTACACTATACATTCAGAGGGCAGACACGATATAACAACACATTCGGTAAACATTTCGTTGACGCTCTGGCCGGCATGGAATACCGGCAGACCCATTCATGGGATAGTTCGGACATAAGATATGGATATAATCCCTTGACCTTAAATAATGGTAACATGGCCACCGACTGGGACTATATCACTTCGCCAGGCAAAAGCGCGCTTGGAAATGAATATAGAGTGCAGGGGGCTCCACGTCTGCCCGATAAGGACGGTGACATACTTCATCGCTATTACTCTGTATATTTTACCGGAAACTATGTTTTTGATTCGCGCTATTCTTTATCGGGGTCATGGCGAGTCGATAAAACGGACCTTTTCGGCTCCGACCCGAAATTTCGTGGTCGTCCGTTATGGTCTGTCGGTGCAAGCTGGAACCTTCACAATGAAAGCTTCATGAAGGCCTATACATGGCTGAACGCGTTAAAACTCAGAGCCTCTTATGGCCTCACTGGAAATATTGATTCAAACGCCAGTTCATATTTGACAGCCGCAATCAAAAACAATTGGATGAATTCTCTGCCGATGGGTGTCATAAAAAATGCTCCTTATGACCAGCTCAGATGGGAAAAGACAGCCACTACCAATATCGGTATCGACTATGCGTTCTGTGGATACAGGCTTAGCGGTTCGGTTGACTATTACCACAAATCGGGCAGCGACCTGCTGACGGAAACTGATATGGACCCGACATTAGGTCTGCCGGACAACGTGATGACGATTAATGCCGGTAATATGGTAAACACCGGCGTGGAACTTCAGATTAACGCTAATATCCTACCTCAGAAATTGCGTAATTCCGTAGGGGTGAACGTATATTTCAACATAGCCTATAACAAGAATAAAGTTACGGGCCTCAACCATATACCGCCAACCGCTTCGGACTATCTTTATGGATATCTGCGTGAAGGCTATCCACGCAGTTCAATTTTCTCTTTCGATTATGCCGGGTTGATTGACAATGAGGACGGTACAAGATCTATCGGATGGAGGGACCACAACGGAAATATACACAGTGAGAGCATATATGAGTCGGAATTTTCTGAAGATGACCTTATTTTCCACGGTTCGGCCGACCCGACTGTAGCAGCCTCATTTACTCCTGAGATTAAATATGCCGGTTTTTCGCTTTCTGCAATGTTTAATTTCTATGGCGGACACTATATGAGGGCAGGTAACGAAAGATGGAACACTTACGGCAATGACCTTGGATATACCAGTGGCGCCACTCCTTCCTCTTGTCTTAGATACTGGGAAGGCGACGTAGAAGCTATGCCTAACGGTTACAAGGCATATTCCACCATCGGATATGACTATGCGCCATATATGAACCGGAGTGTCTATCATGCTGATTATCTTAAAATCAGCAACATCGTCCTTTCTTACCAGTTTGACAGGGCTATCATCTCAAAACTCAGGCTGAGAGATTTGAGGCTTCGCGCACAGATAAATAATGTCTGTACATGGGCACGTAATCCGCTCGGCCTTGACCCGGAAGCGGTCATGGGTGGAATCAGCATAAACAGGACTCCCAGGAGCTACACTATGAGTCTGTTAGTTAATTTTTAAAAGCGAATATAATGAAAAATATTTATCCGTTGATACTATTATGTATCTCAGCCTTATGCTTGTCATCATGCGACGACAAGCTTGATATTATCCCCAAGGGAGAGACAACGCTTACGACTGTCGATGACCTTGAGACATTGCTCAATCAGGTATATAATCTTGATGAAAGTCCGGGAGACCTTGAGACACTTACCAACACGTGTTACGCTTCAGTTTCAGCAGATTTAAAAGGGACATATGAATACATCCTTGCGTCTTATGACGAGTCGGTTAAGCGAGAGGCTCTCCGTCTGACAGATGTCCGGTATAATACAATTTATAATTATATTCTTAATACGAATATTGTAATAGCCAAAACACCTGAGGCCAAGGGCGATTCCAAACAAAAAGAGCGGATTGTCGCAGAGGCCAGAGTTGTCAGAGGCTGGCTCCATTTTCTCATTGCCAATATTCATGCCAAACAATATGACAATGAAAGCCAGGCAGCCGGCGAAGGCGGAATCGCCTACGTTGATAATATTAATTTCCAAGAACAGAAAAAGAAAATCTCATTGAAAGAAACGTATGACAGAATTCTTGAAGATTGTTCTGATGAAGTCATTGAAAAGCTATATGATAACCCGACTAAGGTTCATCAGAGAGTCGCAAAGGATTTCGGTTATGGCATGCGTGCCCTTGTCCTCTTGCAGATGAAAGACTATGACCGGGCTCTGATATACGCAAATAAGGCGTTGGCGATAAATTCAGTTATCGAGGACAGGACAGAGACTGTCAGCGGAGGTGACTGGAAGTTGAGCTGGGACCATCCGTCAAATTACTTTTTCGTATATTCACGTGGCCCCAACACATCAATCGGGTACACTATGATATCAAAAGAAACGGTTGAATTATTTGAAGAAGGCGACATATTGATGGAAAATTACATCTGGGACCCGGATTATGCTGAGGAGTATAATGGCGCCTACTTCAATACTTCAAGTGCAAATATCAGTAATTACGGGATAAGAACCGAACAGATTATCTATGCTGCGGCTGAATGTCTTATTCGTCAAGGCAAATATGACCAAGGCCTGAAAATGGTCGACAGAGTTCGTGAAAAACGAATCTATGATTACTGTTATGAGCCGATTATAAATAAAGCCCAGAATCCCGTCGATGAGACAGAAGCGATGCGCTTGCTTGAGCGTGCGAAAAGGGTTGAAATGATCTACACGGTTCAGAATTTTCTCGATTTGCGCAGATGGAACACTGAGGAAAGATATAAACGGACCATAGTCCGTGACCTCGGCGAAGGTGAGTCTGTCAGCCTTCGTCCGGATTCCCCGCTTTGGGTATTCCCGTTCCCGCTGGACGCTGTAAACAGAAATTCATCATTGACACAAAACTATTAATACTGCCTGAAAAATGATACGAAAAATTGTGTTGAACGTTTTTATGCTGCTGTCAGCACTCACGGTGCATGGACAGACCCTGTTTGGCGAGATTTCCTTTGATGAGGCATTGAAAATTGCCAAAGCGGAAAACAAAAAAGTCTTTGTTGACTTTTATACCCAATGGTGCGGTCCATGCAAAAAGCTGTCAAAAGAGATTTTTCCGTCCAAAGCTGTCGGAGATTATCTCAATTCCAATTTTATATGTCTGAAACTTGACGCGGAAAAAGAAGGTGTCGGTCTGGCGGAAAGAATAAAGGTCGAAGCATATCCGACAATTGCGGTGTTTAACTGCGATGGAGAGCTTGCCGGTATGTTTTCAGGCTATCGTGGCGAAGACGAATTTATTGCAGCCGTTGAAAACTGCTGCAATCCTGACATGCACCCCGATAGAGTTGCCGCCCGTTATAAATCAGGCATCCGTGACGCGAAGACAGTAAAGTCATACGCCATGAACATCATGGATTCATATGATGACTATGATTCTGCAATAAAGGAAGTCTCCACGGTTATTGACGAATACTTTAATTCACTTCCGTACGAAGAACGTCTGAAGAGTGAAAATCTGTTTGTATTCACCAATTATACATGGGCCTACAGTAATCCGAGACTACCGTTTATTGTGGAAAATTTGAATAAATTTAACCCCGATGACCGTGCTAAGCTCGGCGATGTGATTGACAGGCTGTATTATGAGGAAGCAATGAGATATTTTTCATCGAATCTGCTTAATAATGATGATAGCATCGCCGAATACCGAAAATTCAAATCTAAAGTTGAATCATTTGGAAAAATGAAGAAACTCGAACCGATATTTGAGTTCTGCGAAATGCGAAAAAATATGACTGATGAAGAATATCTCTCTTTTTGCGACGTCAATTTCTCAAAGTTAGGAGAAATCGAACAAGCTCGCTTCTTGACGGAGATAAATACAATTTTTTCTGCCGATATGGAACAGCAGGAAAAAAGACTGTCGTCGTTCATACGCAAATATATCGGAACACTTGATTCGAGAGACATGTATTTCGCTGTCAGAACATTGATTGAGCTTGAAAAATCCCATTGATTTAAACCTTGTCTTTGCCTTATAATAGATGGAGGCTGTGTCGTAATTAAGGTTTATAAACTGCACCCCAAAAGTTTTTTGTCTAACTTTTGGGGTGCAATTCAATTTGACACAGCCTCTTTTTTAGATGGATTGACATTTTGGCTGTTTGGTGGATTTTACGTACTTTTGTCTCAATAAACTACATTATTATTTATGGATAAAAAATTTATTTTTGCGCTGTCTGCCGGGATGCTTGCAGTGAGCGCCTGCACTCTCAATGCGCAGTCAAATTATTCGGTGACCGCGAGTGTGCCGGCCGAGAAAAACAATACTATGGCCTATCTTCTCAACTGGGACAATGGCCAGAAGGTTGATTCCGTAATTGTAGCTGAGGGTCAGGCCAAGTTTTCTGGCAACTCACAGTCGCCTTTCATTGGACGTCTGGTTGTCGACGGTGCGCGTGGCCCGATTTTTATCGTTGAAGAGGGAAATGTGACCGTTTCTCCCGACGGAGTAGCCTCCGGAACTCCACTCAATGCCAAGATGGAGACATATGCCAAGCGCATGAAGGAAATTGTCGATGAGTATCAGAACATTGATCAGAACGATTCGACACTGATGCCTAAGGCAAAGGCTCTGCAGGCTGAATATGATGGCATACCGTCAAAGGCATATGCAGAAAACAAGGGAAATACCCTCGGCCTTTACTATTTCCTTAAGTTGGCCTATGAAATGGATCTCGCACAGCTCGACGCAGCTATTGCTGCCGATGCCAATCTCGCTTCGTCAGGACGTGTTCAGACTCTCCGTAAGTCGCTCCTTGCACGTGCCGAGACATCCGAAGGTAAGCACTACAAGGATTTTTCTATTACCTACAATGGCAAGACCGAAAAACTCAGCGACTATGTGAAGCCCGGGCGCTACACGCTCGTCGATTTCTGGGCAAGCTGGTGCGGTCCGTGCATCCGTCAGACAAAGGTAATTAAGGAACTTTATGCAAAATACAAGGACAAAGGTCTCGATGTTCTCGGCGTAGCCGTATGGGACGAACCTGAAAATACCCTGAAAGCTATCAAGAGCCACGGTCTTGACTGGCCCTGCATCATCAATGCCCAGAATGTTCCCACCGACCTCTATGGCATCACAGGCATCCCTTGCATCATACTTATCAATCCTGATGGAGTCATCGTGTCACGCGACAAGTATAGTCAGGCTCTTATCGATGATGTCGACAAAGCTATGTCGACCTACGAGCCTCAGGCACTTGTCATTCCGGCTGCGACATCTGCCAACGATACCGCTGCTGTCAAGACTGACACAAATGTGATTTTCTGAGACAAGTCGATTCAAAAGACTGTAAAAACATAGACTATGACAGAAAGAGATTTGAAAAATCTCCTTGACACAGAGGCGGCGAGAATCAACTCGCCGTCTTTCATTGAGGATGATCCCGTCCGGTTTCCACGTCGTTTCGAAGACCTCCGCGACATAGAGATTGCCGCGTTGCTCACTTCAGGCATCGCATGGGGCAACCGCAAGATGATATGCCGTGACTGTGACCGTCTGCTCGCGCTGATGGACAATAAACCTTTTGCCTACGTCATGGACGAGGGCTACGAGGATTTGCCTGACGGTCAGAATATCCACCGCACTTTTTTCACTCAGCATCTCAAACACTATCTCCGAGGCCTGCGTGCCATCTATGCGCGTCACGGTTCGCTTCAGGAATTCGGACGCAGCGAGTCTATAGCTTCATCCGAAGCTCCGGCATGGAAACTTGTAGAGGGGATAAACCGTGTGCTTGAGGCGACCGATCCGGCAAACAATGAGTTCGCATCCCGCTGTCTGCCTCAGAATCTTTCGACGACCGCTCTCAAGCGTGTGAACATGGCTTTGCGCTGGCTTGTCAGAAACGACGGTATCGTGGACATGGGTGTGTGGGACATAATCTCCCCATCACAGCTTTACATTCCTCTCGATGTCCATGTCGGTGACATTTCGCGTGAGCTTGGACTTCTAACACGCAAGGCCAACGACCGCCGTTCGGTCGATGAGGTCACCGCCCACCTCCGCCGTTTCAATCCCTCCGACCCGACCATCTACGACTTCGCCCTCTTCGGAATCGGCATGAAGCTGTAATTTTCTTTCACGGCTCTCAATGTCTGCAAAGAGGTCATAAGGAAAGGTTATCCGAATCTGTCAGTAGCCCGATTCAAGAGACTAATGTTTGAGTCTTATCTTGCTTCGACAAATATTTCGACTTACGGAAAATCTCCGCATATCAAAATAATCCAGAAGATAAAAACAACAAGTTGGCTCAGTTATCCGCTTAGCAGGTCTGTTCAACTTCAAATTTTACCGAATCATTGTCAGTAAAATAAATAGTTGATAAACATACATGAATAGAAAGAGGGAATATAGTCCATCTTTCTATTCATGTATGTTTATTTCATCTGAAACGATTAATTCTTCCCCTCTAAATTTAACAATTTTACTTATTCTATAAATACCCTTCTGAAGAACGTCCTTAGTTTCGTTTAAATCTATTTCAAATTTTCTCGAATTATGAGCTTGAATCTCATAACCAATATCATAGAATATTCCAGGACCCAAAGGAACTGCGACCCAGTGACCTCCAATCAGTTGTTCAATCTTGTAATATTGTCCTGTCGAACAAATCGTATCTTTATTGTTGATTATTTCAATTCTAACAGTGTCAGACGGTGATAATTTATCCATGTCTTTTACTATCAAATATATTGAGTCGTTGTGATGCAAATCTTCATCAACAATAATATTAGATTGGTTTGCTTTTTCTTGAGTATGAGAAACGCTATTCACACACCCGCATAAACCAACAACAAAACATATAATATAAGCGGTTTTCATTAGTACCTTTCTAAATTTAAAAGATTCATCACATTATCTGCTTTAGAATATCTGCCATAAAGATTTTAAAGGCATGGTTTTAAAATGATAAATAAAAAGGTGTGAGGATTTATTTTGCTTTATCCCGCTCTCAGGTCTTGGCGTACCTTTTCCTACGGATAAAGCAATAGCCCCACACCGAATATGCCAATCTGTCCTTACGCTCCATATGGAAGGCAGGGGTATAGCAATCGATGCAGGTGCTATTGCCAATCATCTTCGTAGGAATACAAACCGCCAAGTTTGAGAACGGAAGATAATTTCAATAACACCTTTCAGTTATAAAATGAAAAATTCCCACATATTTCAGGCTCTCTTGCCAAAAGGTATGTGAAATTTTTACAAAGATAATCAAGAGGTATTGGTGTATGGTTATCTCTAAAGTTAAATAAGATTAAAGGCATGAAACCGTTGCCGGTTCATGCCTTTAAACAGTACAGTCACGTGACGATGTTTTTTAACGTGAGTTCGATATAAGAAATCAGAACAACGTCAATTGATTGTCCGACA
>NZ_CAJTQC010000027.1 GCF_910578445.1 uncultured Duncaniella sp.
CGCTGACAAGCAACTGACGTTGTTCTGATTACTTATGTCGAACTCACGTTATTTACCGAGAAGCGAGCATTCCAATAGAACCATTCCAAATCTTTGTTTGAAAACTTGCGGTAGCCGGACACAGAGCCTACATTGCCATTGAAATCCATTATTTCATATGTAAGTGAATTTTTGAAAGGACATGCAAGATTTATTCCCGGCTCAGCCTGTAGCCACAGACGGTACAGTCCGTCTGCCCCGTTCCAGACATAAGGCGACTTTAAGACAACAGACGGTTTGAATATCACCCATGCGACATTTTGTTCATTGCCACTTAGTCTCGCCTCATGTCCGTCAATCGTTGTAATGCGGCTTGGCTGATTGTATTGCGATGTCAACTCCATCCCGAATGCCACTCCAAGATATTTATGGAAAAAACGTGTCAGTGACGGTTCGACAGACCATGCCTGCTCATTATTTACATATAACCCGCCATAGAGCGAAGCTTTAAAAGCATGCTCTTCAGTCTGCGCTTTAGCGGTAACGGCGACAAGCAGCGACAGGAAAATAAAAAATGTTTTCATCATAAACCTGTTGTCATGAAATGACTGCAATTCGTGGTCTGCTACTTTCCTGTGAGAATCGTCTTGATGTCATGGAGCTTGTTGAGTGCCGCCATGGGAGTCAGATTGTTGATGTCGATTCCAAGAATCTCGTCGCGCAGCTGTGCGAGCACCGGATCGTCAAGCTGGAAAAACGACAGCTGCACCCCCTCGGCCGTATCGGCCACGCCGGAGAGATTTTTGGCTACACGCTCGTCGCTGTCGCGGTTCACTTTTTCAAGATGTACAAGCACCTCGTCAGCCCTACGGACTATCGACTGCGGCATGCCTGCAAGCTTGGCCACATGTATGCCGAAACTATGCTCGCTGCCGCCGCGCGCAAGTTTGCGGAGAAACACCACCTTGCCGTCAATCTCGCGAACCGACACATTATAGTTGACCACACGGCTGAAACTCTTCTCCATTTCATTCAGCTCATGATAGTGGGTGGCGAAAAGAGTTTTCGGGTGGATGCCACCGTGCTCGTGTATGTGTTCCACGATTGCCCAAGCGATTGAAATGCCATCGTATGTCGATGTTCCACGTCCGAGCTCGTCGAAAAGAATCAGTGACCGCTCGCTCATATTGTTGAGTATCGAAGCCGCCTCGTTCATCTCGACCATGAAAGTCGACTCTCCGAGCGAAATATTGTCACTCGCGCCGACGCGGGTGAAAATCTTATCGACCACGCCTATACGGGCGCTGTCGGCAGCCACAAACGAACCTATCTGTGCCAGCAGGACGTTGAGCGCCGTCTGGCGGAGCAAGGCCGACTTACCCGACATGTTAGGGCCTGTAATCATCATCACCTGCGTGCCGTTGTTCGACAGATTGACGGTGTTGGTGATGTACGGTTCACCCGGAGGAAGCTCCTTTTCGATAACCGGATGGCGTCCCTCGACAATCGACAGCTCAAGCGAATCGTCGACAACCGGACGGTTGTAGCGGTTTTCAAGCGCAACACGAGTGAAAGAGCTGAACACGTCGAGACGCGCCACCATTTGGGCGTCGAGCAGAATCGCCGGAATATATGCACACAGGTCATGCACGAGAGTCGTATAGATGCGCTGCTCGATGATTGCGATGCGGTCCTGCGCGGTCAGGATTTTTTCTTCATACTCCTTGAGTTCCTGTGTGATATAGCGCTCGGCATTGACAAGAGTCTGCTTGCGTATCCACTCGGCAGGCACTTTGTCTTTGTGGGTGTTTGTGACTTCGATATAGTAGCCGAACACATTGTTGTAGGCCACCTTAAGCGACGGAATGCCGGTCAACGCGCTCTCACGCTGCTGCAAACGCAGAAGATAGTCCTTACCCTTGTAGGCGATTTCACGAAGCTCGTCAAGCTCACTGTCGACTCCTTCACGTATCACCGGACCGCGGTTGATAGCCGTAGGCGGATCCGGATTGATTTCCTTTTCGATGCGTTCGGCAATCCCGGTACACGGATTCAGCTGCTCGCCGATGCTTTCGAGAGCTGGCTGGCCTGATTCGAGACAAATGCGGCGGATCGGGTCAATCATAGCCAGCGCATGGCGCAGCTGCACAAGTTCGCGCGGATTGACACGCCCGGCTGAAACCTTCGCAATCAGGCGTTCGAGGTCACCAATCTGTCCCAAGGCATCCTTGAGGCCTTCGCGGTGGTCGGGAGAGCGGAAGAAATAGTCGACGATATCGAGACGGCGGTTAATCTCGCGCGAATCCTTCAGTGGAAACAGCACCCAACGCCGCAACAGGCGCGCGCCCATCGGGCTGACCGTGCGGTCAATCACGTCAAGCAGGCTCTTTCCATCCTCACTCATGGAGGCGACAAGCTCAAGATTGCGCACCGTGAAGCGGTCGAGCCTGACAGCCTTCTCCTCCTCGACACGCGCGATAGAAGTGATGTGTGAAATCCGTGTGTGTTGCGTTATGTCGAGATAGTGGAGAATAGCTCCTGCGGCTACTACGGCGGCGTGCATGGCATGTATGCCGAACCCCTTCAGCGAATTTGTTTCAAACTGTTTGAGCAGGCGGTCCATGGCCGCATCTTCCGTAAAAATCCAGTCGTCAAGCTCGAAGGCAAGATAGTGTTCGGCGAAACTGTCCTCTATCAGACGTTTCTTTCCTCGCTCGACAAGCACCTCTTTAGGCGCGAAATTTGCAAGAAGCTTCTCTATGTAGTCGGCCGACCCCTCCGCAGCGAGAAATTCACCGGTCGAAATGTCAAGAAACGCCACCCCGACATTCTGTTTGGTGAAATTCAAGGCGGCAAGGAAGTTATTCTCACGATTGTCGAGCAGAGTGTCGTTGATTGACACACCCGGCGTCACGAGTTCGGTAATGCCACGCTTTACGAGTTTCTTGGTTGTCTTCGGATCTTCGAGCTGCTCACATATGGCCACACGTTTACCCGCCCTCACGAGTTTAGGCAGATAGGTGTCAAGTGCATGATGGGGGAAACCGGCAAGCTCGACATATTGCGCCGAGCCGTTGGCCCTGCGAGTCAGAGTAATTCCAAGAATCTCTGAAGCCGCTATCGCATCCTCCGAAAAAGTCTCGTAAAAGTCACCCACTCTGAACAACAGGACTGCATCCGGGTGCTTTTCTTTCATTGCCATATACTGTTTCATCAACGGAGTCTCAGCGATCTTCTTTGCCATGGTGCTTTATATCGTATCTTAAATAAAATCTTCGTTTGTCAAGGCCGCTTTCGGGATTGTCCGAAAAGAAATCAATCTGAATTTTTAGCAGCCTCTTTGTTTCGGACTACAAATTTATAAACTTTCGGCCAAAAATTCAGCTCCGCTATTAGAGGTATTGAACAAATATTTGTAATTTTGTTTTTTCATGATAGACGACACAGCTGTTTTTCCACGCGAACTTCATGACTTTATCGACAGTTCCAAATTCTAATTATAAATCACCCTAATTTAAAACAGACACATTATGAAATCCAATTCCGTTATCTCAGCCGGGCTGATTGCCGTCGGGCTGGTGATTGTCGGCATTCTGCTGAAGGCCGGCATTGACAACATCGCTTTCCGTGACCGCGAAGTGACTGTCCGCGGACTTGCCGAGCGCGAAGTCCCGGCCGATCTTGTCACTTGGCCAATCACATATTCACTCGCAGGCAACGATCTCCAGACCCTCTACAACAAAGTAAGCTCCAACAACGACATCATCGTTAAATTCCTCACCTCCAACGGCATCAGTCAGGACGAAATTTCCGTAAATCCGCCCGACACCTACGACGCTACTTCAAACCGCTATCGCTCAGACTCATTCTCCTATAATTATTCAATCAACTGCACCGTCACCGTGACCACAAAGAAAGTGCAGAAGGTGCGCGAGCTGCTCAACCGCCAGTCTGAACTGCTCAAGGAAGGAATCGCTTTCTCCAATTCATATATCAACTATCAGTTCACAGGTCTCAACTCCATCAAACCCGAAATGATAGCCGAAGCGACCAAAAACGCCCGTGCCGCAGCCGACCAGTTTGCAGCCGACAGCGAAAGCCGCGTCGGAAAAATCAAGACCGCCTCACAGGGACAGTTCTCAATCGACGACAGCGACTCATCGACCCCATTCATCAAGAAAGTCCGCGTAGTCTCCACCATAGTCTACTATCTCGAAGACTGATTGAGCGCATTTCCGACTTGACAAAACTTAAAAAAACTATCCCCGGCTGATTTTTTTCATCCGGGGATATTGATTTATCTATATCCCGCTATCGCTGTGTTCGCATGCCCCTCGCCATGTTATTTCGGACTTTTTGTTGGCTGTGCGGGAAAAAGTCACTACATTTGTAGTCCTGATTTTCAAAAACGAATATATTTCAACAATCTCTACATCATGACAGTAGTTGACCGTTTTTTAGAATATGTGAAGTTCGACACTCAGAGCGACGAACTTACAAACCTCACTCCCTCCACTCCGGGTCAGATGATTTTCGCCCGGCATCTTGAAAAGGAACTCCGCGACATGGGTCTCACCGACATCACCCTTGATGACAACGGTTATCTCATGGCCACCCTCAAGGGCAACACCGACAAGGATGTCCCGACAATCGGTTTCATCGCCCACCTCGACACATCGCCCGATCTCAGCGGCAAGCATGTCTGCCCGCGCATCGTAGAGGAATATGACGGTGGCGACATCGTCCTCAACGCATCGGCCGGAATTACTCTCAGCCCCTCGCAGTTCCCCGAACTTCTCAACTACGTCGGACAGGATCTCATCGTGACCGATGGCAACACACTTCTCGGAGCTGACGACAAGGCCGGTATCGCCGAAATCATCACCGCAGTCGACCACCTCATCAAGCATCCCGACATCAAACACGGCGACATACGCATCGCGTTCAATCCTGACGAAGAAATCGGACAGGGCGCACATAAATTCGATGTCGACCTCTTCGGCGCTGACTGGGGATATACGATGGACGGCGGAGAAATCGGCGAACTTGAATATGAGAACTTCAACGCCGCTGTCGCCAAAATCACATTCAAGGGTCGAAATGTACATCCCGGCTACGCCAAACACAAGATGATAAACTCAATCCGCATAGCCAACCAGTTTGTCATCATGCTCCCGCGCTGGGAAACTCCGGAACACACCGAAGGCTACGAGGGATTCTATCATCTCGTGTCATTCGAAGGATCGGTCGAGGAAACTGTGCTCACCTACATTGTCCGCGACCATGACCGCGACCGTTTCGAACGCCGCAAAAAGGAACTTGAACACCTCACCCGCAAAATCAACAACGAGTTCCCCGACTGCGCCTCGATTGAAATCAAGGACCAGTACTACAACATGCGTGAGAAAATCGAGCCCGTCATGCACATTATCGACGTAGCAGTACAGGCCATGAAGAATGTCGACGTCACACCAAAAGTACAGCCCATCCGTGGCGGAACTGACGGCGCGCAGCTCTCGTTCAAGGGTCTTCCCTGTCCCAACATTTTTGCCGGAGGCCTTAATTTCCACGGCCGCTACGAATTCGTGCCCATCCCCTCGATGGAAAAAGCCACTCAGGTGATTGTCGAGATTGCCCGTCTCGTTGCCGAGAAGTAAAATTCACCCGTTCGATAATTGAAGACACTTGTAATAGTCACAGGTCCGACCGCAAGCGGAAAGACCTCACTCGCCATAGAGCTGGCCGAATCACTCGACACTGAAATAGTGTCGGCTGATTCGCGCCAGCTTTTTCGCGACCTGCCCATAGGGACAGCCGCTCCGACTCAGGCCGAACTCTCACGCGTCCGTCACCACCTCATAGGAGTCCTTGACCTACATGACTACTATTCTGCGGCCATGTTTGAAGAGGACGCACTCAGGATTCTCAATGAAATCTGGACGCGGAGCGACTATGCGGTGATGTGTGGCGGCTCAATGATGTATATCGACGCCATCACCCGTGGCATCGACGAACTGCCGACAATCTCACCCGCCACGCGTGCCGAAGCGATGGCTATATATGAAAACGGTGGCCTCGAGGCCTTGTGCAGCACCCTTTCACGGCTCGACCCCGACTATCTCGCCACAGCCGACCGCTCCAACCACAAGCGCCTCGTCCATGCCATTGAAATCTGCATGGAAGCCGGAGTGCCCTACTCCACCCTGCGCACGGGCCGGAAAAAGGAACGCCCCTTCCGCATAGTCAAGCTGGCCATCAACCATGACCGCCGGCAACTGTTCGACAGAATCAACGCCCGCGTCGGGGTCATGATTTCAGAAGGTCTCGAAAACGAGGCCGGCGCACTCTTCCACCTCCGCCACCTCAACTCTCTCAACACCGTCGGCTACAAAGAGATATTCGCAATGATGGAAGGAAAGATGGACCGCGACACTGCAATAGCGCGCATAGCCAAAAACACCCGCGTATATGCCAAGAAACAATTGCTGTGGCTGTCGAAAGATCCGAATGTCAGACTGCTCGACCCGACACAACCGCTTCTGGAGCAAGCGTTAAGATTTATTAAATAGCATGATAGAGCGAAACTAATCTTTTTTCATTAAATTTGCGCTCAGTTTTTGCACGAATCTCTCCATTGTGTGCATAAGTAAACAATTAGACAACAACATAATAATAAAAAAATCTACATGAAAGCCCGCGATTGCCTTAATTTATATTTCCAAGATGCAGTCAAAGAATATTGGGAGCTTCCGGCCTTTACGGACTTCGGCGGTACAACCCTCACCTACAAGGACGTAGCCCGCAAAATTGCAAAACTCCATCTCCTCTACGAAGCTGCCGGTATCCTTCCGGGCGACAAAGTGGCACTGTGTTCAAAAAACAGTTCAATGTGGTGTGTGGCCTTCATCGGCACACTCGCCTACGGAGCAGTCATCGTCCCCATACTTCCTGATTTCAAATCTGACAACATCCAGCACCTCATCAACCACAGCGAGGCCAAACTTGCGATAATCGACGAAAATATCTGGGAAAATCTCAACCCGGAAAGCATGCCGACGCTTCTTGGCGCTCTCTCCGTGAAGGACTATTCGCTGATTGTCAGCAACGACGAGAAACTCACCTACGCACGCGCCCACCTCAACGAACTGTTCGGCCAGCGCTATCCCGACCGCTTCACTCCCGACGATGTCGTCTATCACGTAGACTCTAAAGACGAACTCTGCCTCATCAGCTACACCTCCGGCTCGACAGGTTTCTCGAAAGGCGTGATGCTCCCCTACCGCAGCTTGTGGTCCAACGTGCAGTTCTGTCTCGAAAACCTCCCCACCAATCCCGGCGACGGAGTCGTGTGCATGCTTCCGCTCGCCCACATGTATGGCCTTACCATCGACATGCTGCGCCCCTTCGTCAGCGGCAACCATATCCACATCCTGACCCGCACACCCTCTCCACGCATCATCATGGAAGCGTTTGCCAAAGTCAAACCGCGCTACATCGTCACCGTGCCGCTCATTATCGAGAAAATCATACGCACACGTGTATTCCCGATGCTCGAAAAGCCACTGATGAAACTCATGCTCATGGTTCCGTTTGTCGACGAACGCCTGCTCAGCAAAATCAAGGACCGTCTGACCGAGACTTTCGGTGGAAACGTCGAAGAAATCGTCATCGGAGGCGCAGGTCTCAACCGCGATGTCGAGCAGTTCCTCCGCCGCATAGGATTCCCCTACACCGTCGGCTATGGCATGACCGAGTGCGGACCGCTGATTTCCTATTCGCCGGCGACCGACAACCGCATGGCATCCTGCGGACGCATCGTCGACCGTATCGAAGCCCGCATCGACTCCCCCGATCCGGCCAACAAACCCGGCATACTCTACGTGAAAGGCGAGAATGTGATGCTCGGCTACTACAAGAACCCCGAAGCTACCGAAGGCTGCATGGATGCCGACGGATGGCTCTCGACAGGCGATATATGCAACCTTGACAACGACGGTTATCTCTATATCCGCGGCCGTGACAAAAACATGATTCTCGGCCCTTCGGGACAGAATATCTACCCCGAGGAAATTGAAGACAAGCTCAACAATCTTCCCTACGTGGCCGAATCGCTCATCATTGATTCAGGCGAAGGCCGTCTTGTGGCGCTTATCTATCCCGACATCGAAAGCCTGACATCACAGGGAATGTCGGAAGAAGCCATCAACGGACTTATGGAAGACAACATCAAGACCCTCAATTCAAATCTCCCGGCCTACTCTCAGGTGCAGCGCTTCAACCTGATGAACGAAGAATTTGAAAAGACCCCGAAACGTTCAATCAAACGATACCTCTATCAGCCGAAATAACCAAAACGGCAACCCCAAAAAACATCCACGGGCCTGTATCACTCCACTCCGGAGACGCGATACAGGCCCGTAATCATATCCTCACCAAACGAACAGAAACACACTTAAGGGTAGAAACCAACAGCGATTTTTTCGAATAAAATGTCGAAAAGGATTGCAAATAGTAGAAAAATCACAACCTTTAAAAGGTCAAACAAGAACAACATGAATAAGTATAAAGTAAAGGAGGGACAGACGAGCCTGATTGACAGATAAAGTCAGTCGGACTCTTTATTTTTCATCAATAGACTCTAATATGCAAAAAGAGAGGGGGTCTCACGACTGCCTCTCTCTCCATTCATCACATTATGCTTATTTAGTGCTATATTCTTGTTTTGATAATACTCTTCTAACTTATTTCTTCTTTATTTCAGTCTTCTCACCGGCCATCGACAGTCACGCGTCATTGCTGACAGTCAGCCGGATAGAGCTGTTGAGGTCAGATATAACGGCTGGCTACAATGTCCCAGTCGACAATCTTCCAAAGCTCCTTGAGAGCATCGAGACGGCGGTTACGATAGTCGATATAGTAGGCATGTTCCCACACATCGAAAACCAATAGCGGAGTAAGCCCCTCACAAAGAGGATTGCCGGCGTTTGAAGTCTGGGTTATGAACAGCTTTCCGTCCTTATCTTTCGAAAGCCACACCCAGCCAGAGCCGAAAATCGAAGCTCCCGCATCTTCAAACTCTTTCTTGAACTGTTCGAACGAACCGAACTGCTCGTCGATGGCCTTGCGCAGATGGCCGTCAGGCTCGTGGCTGCCGTCGGGAGAGAAAGAGAAGAAATAGAATATATGATTCCACGCTTGCGATGCGTTGTTGAACAGCGGGCCTGACGAGGAAGTGATTATTTCCTCAAGCTCCATGTCCTCATATTGCGTGTCCTTTATGAGACGGTTGAGATTGTCGATATAGGCCCGCTCATGCTTGCCATAATGGTAATCTACTGTCTCCTTCGAAATCGAAGGCGCCAAGGCATCGTTCTTGTATGGTAAATCAGGGAGTGTATAAATCATAGTTTCGAGTTGTTTTTTTAGATTGTTATACTCTAAAAACGCCGCCACACGCCTTTGGTTCGGGCTACATCTGTTAAATATCTTCAAGAAATGCTTCAAGTTTCTATTTGCCAATCGGAAATATTCACGTAAATTTGCTGCGACATTCATCATACTCTGCATCCTGACAGAGCTGTCCCCGGTAAAACCAATCATCTTTTCAACCATGAGCTTCATACCACTACCTTCCATTTTCCGCAGCCAATCGTTTGGCAACAATCTCCGCGACTGGGCCGCCATTGTCGCCGGAATCGCAATCTATGCCATAGGATTCACCGTGTTCATACTCCCCCACCACATAGTCATCGGTGGCATGGCCGGTTTCAGCACACTTATCTACTACGCGACAGGCGGACTGCTCCCGGTGGCCGCCGTTATGTACGGTACAAACATAATACTTCTGATATTCGGTTATAAATATCTCGGCCGAGGCTTCGTACTCCGCACAATCTTCGGTATGACCATGCTATCGGTACTCATCGGTATGGTCGAGGGATATTTCACCTCACACCCGCCGCTTGTCACAAGCACACCGATGAGCGTCATGATGGGAGGAGTCCTTCTCGGATTTGGCATAGGAATATACTACAGCCATAACGGGACGACCGGCGGCACTGACATCGTGGCGGCTATCATGTCACATAAGACAGACATCAGCATGGGGCGTGTAATGATGATAATCGACGTGACAATAGTGGCTCTGTCGTTCTTCCTCCCATTCGACGGCGACATGGAAGCACGCATACAGGCACGAACACAGACCATCATCTTCGGCCTTCTCGCCATAGTGCTCTACTCATGGCTTGCCGACAGATACATAGCCCAAGGGAAGCAGACCATACAGTTCATCATCCTTTCCGAGAAGTGGGACGAGATGGCCTATCGCATCACCCACGAAACCGGACGCGGTGCAACCGTCTGGGACGCGCAGGGCTACTGGACCGGCAATGAGAAAAAAATGATGCTCGTCTGGTGTCGTCAGGGCGACGCTTACAATATATTCCGTATCGCACACGAAGTCGACCCGACAGCCTATGTCACCACATCCACAGTCCGGAGTGTCTACGGCAACGGCTTCGACCGCCTTAAAATCAAGAAAAAACAATAAAACGGCCGAATCACAGATTTCACATCCGTCGGTCAACACACTACAGAGACAATTGAAAAAGCGAAGAGGCAACCCACTCATGGATTGCCTCTTCGTTTTTTATCGTTCACCTGTCAGATATGAATTCATATCGTCATTATGAATTCATATCGTCATTATGAATTCATATCGTCATACCGATGAAAATTTTATTCCTCATCTGCAAACATCGGATCCCACGGCGGGAGAAGGGTCGGATTCTGCTTTAGAACCTCCTTGACCTTGGGCGTGATATATTTCTTATTGACAACAAGGCGGAACATATACTCGTCAAACCACTTGTCGGTCATGATGAGATGGCCGTCGTTAGCGCCCTTGCCCCAGCTGTTTTCCACCATCCATTTCTTAGGAGTGTCGTTGGCATCGAGATCCACTGCCACGAGGGTCATCGCATGCGATGAAGCCGACGAATGGGTGCGGATACGGTCGGCCTTATCCATGCCGAACTTTGTGCCGAACAGCGAATCATAATCGAAATTGTCAATATCGAGCACACCTCTCTCGCGGTCGATGAACTTACCGACATCACATGAGAAATACATCGCATTCTCGTCCTTGATCGAAGCGATAGCCATCTTCTTTATGTCCTCGATCGGGAGATTGACATATGTCCAGTTGTAGCCGTCATATCCATGACGGTCAAACTCGATTTCATACAATTTATAGTACTCGCGTGTGGGATCGTTCATCAGCATCACATAATCGTTCTTCAGGTCGTTGCCTGCAAATGTCTTGTAGAACGACTGCGGAGTGTAGGTCTCCGTGCTCACCACATTTCCGTCCTTGTCGCGGCGCGACCATGTGAACTCCGTCGGAGGCTCGCCGAGATTAAGCGCAAGCATACGGTAGATTTCCTTAAGCATCTCCTTCTTGCGTGCCACGAGAGCCGAAGTGTTTTGTCCTGAAGCGGCGAGTTTGCGCAGCTCAAGGCCATCTTCACGCAGACGGAGGCCGAGCAGACGGCGCATTGTCGCTGTCGACTTGCTGCTGTTGCTCTCTCCCATCACTTCAATGGGAACTACACCATATTTCATAAGATTGTCGGCGATGCCTGTATACTGGCCTCCGTCGCTGAGAGGATGGTCGAAGAGCCAGTCGACCTTGCGGTCATCCGACGGCAGTGAAGCCGTATCGATTATGCCCTGAAGGAAAAGATTTGATTTTTCAAGCTGATCCCAGAAAAAATTGTAGCTCTGCGAGAGTTCAAGCTTAGGCAGATTGTGGTCGCGCATCATCTGTGCACGCAGCACATTCAAGCCAGTAAAAAGCCAGCAACGTCCCGACGAGCGCTGATTGGTTATGCCATTGCTCTTCACACGGTGTGATAAAGTCGCATCAAAATTGTTCTTATTGTCATGGTTGACTGCAAGCGAATTGATGTCATTGTTGGCAATCGCATTGTGAATCGCTTTATTGGCAGGAGTTTTTTCATAGGCCGAGCGGAAATTTTCAATATCCGCCTGCGAAATTCCGCCTGTCTTATCAGGGGTTGCAGCTAAAATAGATGGAAATGCCATCGAAAATGCAGCTCCGATAATAAATAGTGATTTTTTCATGGGCTGTGACTATTTGGTTAAATACTACTTATTTAAAGTTTATTACATGGCAAATTTAGCAAATATTCACGAATCATAAAAATTCTTTTACATAAATTTTATTTCAAAAAATTTGCAGAATTCAAAATAAAGGCCTAACTTTGCACACGTAAAAACCACGATATGGTTCCTTGGCCGAGTGGTTAGGCGCCGGTCTGCAAAACCGTTTACAGCAGTTCGAATCTGCTAGGAACCTCAAAAGAATAACTCCGAAACTTGCTTTCAAAAGTTTCGGAGTTATTCTTTATTATTGTCCGGTAAAAACTTTCAAGCCGGCTTGTGGGTCAGCGGATTTTTGGGTCAGCGGATTTTTCCGGTGGGCGGAGGTGCTGTCGGAGTATAGTGTTATCTTTGCAAAATGAAACCAGACCAGTTACTTAGAGCCATATTGCGGGTCAATGTAAAAATCCGGTTGAACCGTTAAAAACGGGGCAGCTGCAAAACCCGGTTTGACCGCGCCCAATTTGGGTGCATGGTAAAAAACGGCGCATGGTTATCACCCAAAATGTCCACTCAGAACTTTTGCATTGCAATTCATCACCCAAAATGTCCAACCTGTCCTAATTCGCGTAGGTGAGCCGGTTTTGCATAAAAAAGGCTCAAACCAAAATAAAAAGCAGCTTTGATGAACACGGATTCATCAAAGCTGCTAAATTTTACTAATATTTAATCCATTATGGTTGTTTTACCAACCATTTTTGTCTATTATACCTTTTTTGATTCAGTCAGGCGACATCCAATCGTTCCTTGCCTCTGTGACATCCACACTTATCGGATTCATGAGGCTGACTGTCCGATGGCAGCATGGGTCTTATTTTTTTGCTGACCGTGACGGTGACCTGCAATCTTTCCTTTACGGCTCTTATCATGCTTCATCAAAGCCTTGCCACCATTCTGCTTTCCTCCACCATTGACATACATGTTTTCAAGGAAAACCACATACTGCTCAGGACCGATGATAGCCTTTACCTCTTCAAGATAAGATTTCTTCTCTGCACGACGTGCAGCCATACGGGCTGAATCATTGCGCTGTTTTGTCTCTTTACGGCTCTGAGCCTGCTGTTGGCGGGCAGCCTTACGCTTGCTGTCGAGCTGCTGAAGCTGCGACTTCTGCGAATCGCTAAGGTTGAGACCTTCAAATGGATTTACAGCCTTGCAGCAAGTACGTTTTTCATTCTTTTTGCATTTTACATTTTCCTTATTAAGCGGACATGTCTGATTTGACGGAGTCTGTGCCATACCGTTGAATGCAAAGAGTGATATTGCTGCAATTGCTAAACCTAATACTTTCTTTTTCATTTCTATTGTACTGTTTTATTTTTGTGTTTATTTCGTTTTGTTTGTCTGTTTGACCCCCACATCATCAAATCGTTTAACCCGGCCTGTAGTTTTAACCGTAATTTAACCATTTAGACCATAACCTCATAAATAATCACAAAAATGCACACCGCTGATTAAACCTTTTCGAAACGCCATATTTTCAGACCAATCGACCCCTTTTTTCCCCTTAATACCTATATTATATAGCAACCGCCGTCCGAATCAGCATTTCTGACTGCCGTCCGACAGTTTTTTCAGCGCATCCAATAACTCGCCTACGGATTTATGGCATATCCCGTCATTTATAGAATAGCCCGCTGCATCAGCCCTGATTATCACGTTCGGACTGCAATCATCCGTCACCGCAAGCCCCTGACGGGAAAGGGCTTTTCTGACCATATTGACATATGGCTGACATCCGGTGAGACCAACCGTTCCCGAAATCCTGTGGTTGATTCTGAACAAACCTGATTCAATGTCAAACACCACTCCGTCACGCTGGAAATACCTCCCCATATCGCCGTTCAGCGAAAGATCCTCGGGAGTCCCGATCGATACTCCGTGGGGCTTGTCAAGAAGCCATATCTTATCTGCAATCTGAAGCGCAAGTTCAAGATCATGGGTCGACAGAAATATAGTCTTATCCTTCTCCCTTGAGAGATTCTGAAGCAGCTGCATCACCTCCACTTTGCTCGGATAGTCAAGGAAGGCTGTAGGCTCGTCAAGGAATATGACAGGGGTCTCCTGCGCAAGAGATTTTGCAATCAACACCTTCTGTCGCTCACCATCGCTCAGCGTCTGGACCATCCGCCCTCTCAGCGCCTCTATGCCAACAAGCGCAATAGCCTCGTCGACAATTTCTCTGTCACGTCTATCCATGCGCCCCCAGAAACCTGTGTATGGACTGCGCCCCATCCCGACCAACTCTCCGACAGTCATGTTGCTGACACTCAACCTTTCAGTAAGCACAACACTTATCACCTTGGCAAGTTCTGAATCGGAATATTCGGTCAGCGCTTTCGAACCGATCATTATTTCTCCACGCAGAGGAGCGATGAAGCCGGTAAGCGTCTTCAGCAGCGTCGACTTGCCTGCACCGTTAGGACCGAGCAGACACGTCAGTTCACCCGAATACAACGACGCATTTATATCCTTGGTCACAGCGACACTGTCGTTCCTGACACAATAGCCAGTGTCAAGATGGCTCAGCCTTATGGTTTCCTGTTGATCAGCCATAGAATTTTTTCATTTCTTACAGATAGCGCACCGGCAAGAGAGCTATGACACTTTACGTCATTCCGATGCTTTTGGCGATTTCCGGCCTGCTCCACCCGGCCTACGGCCTCGGTTGTTGTTGCGTTTAGGCTTACCGGAATTGGCATTAGCCTCAGGTTTCGCCTGATTCTGTCTGCCGTCTTTTGCCTGAGTGGTGTTCCTTCCGGCTTGCTGACGGTTATTGGAATGCTGACGGTTGTTATTATGTTGGCGGTTATTATTACCTCCATGACCGTTTCTGCGGCCACCGGAACGATTGGCATTCTGCCGGCTGCGTTGCGCCGGATTATAGGCCGGAGCTTCTCCGAGTTCTGACGGAACATCCTGCTTCCTCACCTCATAGCCCAGAAACGACTCAATCTGACCGAATTTCGCCTGCTCGCGCTGACTGATGAGCGTGACAGCCATTCCGTCGGCATTCGCACGGGCCGTGCGGCCTATACGGTGGACATAGTCCTCAGCCTCATGCGGGACATCGTAATTTACCACCATCGATATATCATCGATGTCGATACCACGCGACAATATGTCGGTGGCCACAAGCACATCAAGCCGTCCTGCCCTGAAATCGTGCATCACCTGATCACGTTCGGCCTGCTCAAGATCAGAGTGCATCTCGCCGGTCTTTATCTTGGCCTTGCGCAGTTCACGGCTCAGCTCCTTAACCTTGAGTTTCGAGGACGAGAACACAATGACTCTTTGGGAATGCGCGGTTTTGAACAGATGGCGCAGGATACCGGTCTTCTGCCCTTCATGACAGACGAATGCCGACTGGTCAATCTTCTCGGTAGGACGCGAGACCGCAATCTTCACCTCGGCCGGATTATTGAGGATGGCCTTAGCCATCTGCTGGATTTTCGGAGGCATCGTGGCGGAGAACATCAGCGTCTGACGTTCCTTCGGCAGATGCTTGACAATCTGCATTATGTCGTCATAAAAGCCCATGTCAAGCATGCGGTCGGCCTCGTCGAGTATGAAATATGAAACCTTCGACAAATCGACATATCCCATCTGAAGATGGGCGAGCAGACGGCCCGGAGTGGCGATGACCACATCAGCACCCATCTTCAGTCCCCTCTGCTGCTGAGCGAAAGTCGCGCCGTCAGTGCCACCATAGATGGCCACACTGCTGACAGGGACAAAATAGGCAAACCCTTCCATCTGCCTGTCGATCTGCTGGGCAAGCTCGCGGGTCGGCGACATGACGATGCAGTTCACATAGTCCTTGGCTTCAGGAAGTTCGGCAAGGCGGTCGATTACAGGAAGCAGATATGCGGCAGTCTTTCCAGTGCCGGTCTGTGCGACCGCTATAAGGTCGCGGCCTTCAAGAATCACCGGGATGGCCTGTTCCTGAATCGGTGTACACTCGTCAAAACGCATCGCGTCGAGTGCGTCAAGAATATCGTCGCTAAGGTCGAGCTCGTCAAATCTCATATATGTGCATTGTGTCAATTAGGATGCAAATGTACTCAAAAGTTTCCGATACACAAAACACGCATCCACTGTTTGAAGCCAATAAAAAACGCCGTGGAGAGTATCTTCCCCCCCCACGGCATGCCACAATTATTATTCAACAATAATTAAAGTTTATCTTCTCCATACGTCAGAGGCTTTTCAGCCACGAGGTGATTTCGGAAAGCACATTGTCGTGATATCTGAATTTTTCACGATAGCCCCAACCGTGGCCGCCGGTCGGATAGACAATCAGCGAAGACGGCACACCGGCTTTGTTGAGTGCTTCGAAATAACGGAGACTGTTGGCCGGAACTACAGTCTTGTCGTCAGCGCTAAGGAGCATGAGAGCCCTTGGTGTAGCGGAATTCACCTGCTTTTCCGAAGAATAGGCTGTCTCAAGTTCTCCGGACGGATTCTCTCCCAGAAATCCCCTGCGAGAACCTTTATGGGTCAGGCCGGGGTCCATTGATATGACTGGATAAAACAATATCTGGAATGCAGGACGGCAGTTTTCGGTAGGATGGGTGGCCATTGTAGATGCAAGATGTCCTCCGGCCGATGAACCCATTATGCCTATGCTGTCGGGATGGAAACCCCATCGCGAGGCACTGTCGGCCATTATCTTGAACGCAGCGTCAACGTCGGCCATAGGGATGGTGTGGTCACCCTTGGGCATGGAATATTCAAGGACGGCATAAGCAAGACCAAGCTGATTGTAGAACGGCGCCCAATGGAATCCCTCGTGATTGACCGCGAGATGGGAGTATCCTCCACCGGGGAGCGCGACAAGCGCTTTTCCGTTTTCAAGTCCCGCTGGCGGAAGAAAGACCGTCATTTTAGGACTGTCAATTTCAATCACTTTGCCCTGTGCTTGGGCCGACAGGGACATCCCTGCCATTGACAATAAAATAGCTAACGATTTGATGAGATTCTTAAACTCCATATCTGTCTTGATTGTTTTTATACTAATATGATGAATGATATTGCATGACTGCAAATATACGACAAATTCCGCTGAATTCTAACAGATTTGCAGCCTATTCAGTATTCATTGCCAGACATATTCAGAATGAATTAAAACACACGGTCATGAAAACGAATCTTCTGAAGTCATTTGCCGTAGCGCTCGCCCTCAGCGCCACCACAATCCCGGCCTCGGCACAGTTTGACCTCAGCCGAATCATCAGCGCCGGGACAAAGGCTGTGCAGGCTGCTACTCTAACCGACGCCCAGATGGCGGCCTATGTGAAGGAGTCTGTCGACTGGATGGACAAGAACAATCCTGTGGCATCTGAAGATGATCCATACACGGTGCGTCTCAGAAAGATTACCGAAAACCTTAACGATGTCAATGGAATCCCATTGAATTTCAAGGTCTACAAGGTCACGGATGTCAACGCATTCGCGTGTGCCGACGGCAGTGTGAGAGTGTTTTCAGCACTGATGGATATGATGGACGATGACGAGCTGCTCGGCATCATCGGCCACGAAATCGGCCACGTGGCCAAGCACCATTCGAAAAACGCATTCCGCAATGCGCTGCTCGAAGACGCTCTTAAAGACGGGATAGCTTCGGCCGGGGGCGGAATGGCCGCTCTGACCGAATCGCAACTCATGCAGCTCAGCCAATCGCTGCTCAATGCCAAATATTCACAAAAACAGGAAAGCGAAGCCGACGACTATGGCTACGATTTCCTGAAAGAACACGGAAAGAACCCGTGGGGTATGGTTGACGCATTTGAAAAAATGCAGAAACTCGAACAGCAGTCGGGCAATTCAGGCGGCTATCTGCGCCAGATGTTTTCAGACCACCCCGACACGGCAGCACGAATCGAGCATATGACCGAACGTTGCGAAGCCGACGGAATCTCTCGCACCGGCGTTTATAAATCAAGTGGCACAACAATCAAGAGCGCCGGCAAAACCAAATCGCCCAAGAAAAAATCAGCACCAAAGACCAACCGCACTATCTCAGTGTCATTTTAGTGGCTTTATAAACAGCCCCTTAGAAATCATCCGACTATTAGACCCTGCAGCGATGTCAACCGACAAAGCGACGCAGGTCGGCGAGAGAGATACGGTTTTCATAGAGCGCCTTGCCTGTGATGACGCGCTTCATTCCGAGAGCGTCAAGCCTGATGATGTCGTCGATAGAGCTGACACCTCCCGAGACGGTGAAAATCACATCGGGAAACTCACGGTCAAGACGTTCATAAAGTCCGTAGGCCGGACCTTCAAGCATACCGTCCTTTGAAATATCGGTACATATAGCCTGAGTAAGCCCATGCGGACTGAAACGCCTGATAAGGTCGTCGATGGTGTCGGATGTCTCTTCCATCCATCCGCTGACGGCCACACGTCCGTCGCGCACATCCGCGCCCAACACAAGCCTGTCTCCGCCATATTCGTCAAGCCAACGCGCCATCAGCTCAGGCTGACGGGCGGCCACACTGCCGATTATAGCATAGGTTCCTCCGGCATTGAACACATCTTTAAGACTGCGGTCGGTCTTGATGCCACCGCCCCACTCCACTTCGACGCCATTGAGACGTGCAATCTGCTCAAGGGTGCGGAGGTTGCGCGGCGCGCTGGCCTTAGCGCCGTCGAGGTCAACGAGATGAATGCGTGTGAGACCGTTGTCGAGAAACAGTTTCGCCATATCGACCGGCGATGCACCGTAGTCGGTACAGCGGTCATAGTCACCTTGGCTGAGACGTACACATTTGCCGTCGATAAGGTCTATTGCAGGAATAACTTCAATCATTGTTCCGTGGATTCGGATATGTGGTTAAACAGATAGGTGATAAGTTTTCAGTAAATGGGGCATAGCCCACCATTTTTTCATTATAGCGCGAGGAAGTTTGCAAGAATCCTTTCGCCGACATCTCCGCTCTTTTCGGGATGGAACTGTGTGCCGTAGAAATTCTCATATTTCAGCGCCGCGCTGAACATTGTCGAACCATAGTGAGTGGTGGCTATGGTGTCGGGGCATAGCGGCGCATAGTAGGAATGGACATAGTAGACATAAGCGCCACGGTCAATCCCCTTGAGCAGTTTCGATTCGAGATTGTTGATGCGGTTCCAGCCGACATGAGGCACTTTCAACCCCTCCTCCTCAGGGAAACGGCGCACTTTGGCGTCGAAAATCCCGAGGCAGTCGACATCGCCCTCCTCCGAATGACGACACATCACCTGCATGCCGACACATATACCCAACACCGGGCGGCGCAAGTCCCTGATGAGCTGACATAAATCCCGTTCGCGCAGACGCGCCATAGCCTCGGCATCGTTGCCGACTCCCGGCAGAAGCACCTTGGAGGCATTGCGGATTTCATCGTGGTCGGCAGTGAGTTTCCACTCCGCACCAAGGCGGTCAAGGGCATTGCCTACCGAACGCAGATTGCCCATTTCATAATCAATCACAGCTATCATAACACACCTTTGCTTGATGGTAAGGAATAAGAAAAGACATCGCGGCGCACCGCCATGCGGAGCGCACGGGCAAACGCCTTGAACACTCCCTCAATGAGATGGTGGTTGTTTTCGCCACGCGCCGAGATGTGGAGATTGCAACGCATGGCCACACACAGCGATTTGAAGAAGTGCTTATACATCTCCGTGGGTGTATCGCCCACATATTCACGCGTAAACTCAACGTCCCACACGAAGTCGGCACGTCCGCCGAAATCAATCAGCACCATAGCCTTGCATTCGTCCATCGGCAGGACGAAACCATAGCGGTCAATGCCACGCTTCGAACCGAGAGCCGTGTCAATGGCCTGACCGAGAGCTATCGCCACATCCTCCATCGTGTGGTGCTCGTCGACTTCAAGATCACCCTTGCAGGAGAGGTCGAGCGAGATTCCGGCATGGTGGGGCAGCTGCCAGAGCATGTGGTCGAAAAATTTCAGTCCGCTGTCGATTGCCGACGGAAGATGCCCGTCGAGGTCGAGGGTGACCGAGATGCGAGTCTCCGACGTGTCGCGCTCAACCGTAGCGACACGGTCCGACGAGAGGATATGGCACGCAATCAGCTGCCAGTCGTCGCTGACCAGTCCGCAGCCGTCGGGACACTCCGACGACTCCGCCGGAGCAATGAGGATGCCACGCGCACCGAGATTGCGCGCAAGCTCGATGTCGGTCATGCGGTCGCCTATCACATAGCTGTTTGCAAGATCATAACTGCCGTCTGTGTAGCGGGTGAGCATCCCTGTGCGCGGCTTGCGTGTCGGAGCGTTATCCTCTGGGAAAGAGCGGTCAATGAGAATGTCGTCAAACGTGATGCCCTCGCCTGCGAGAGTCGACAGCATGCGGTTGTGGGCAGGCCAGAAGGTGTCTTCGGGGAACGAATCTGTCCCGAGACCATCCTGATTCGAAACCATCACAAGCTCAAACCCTCGCCCCATGAGCGAGCGAAGCCCCGAGATGACTCCGGGAATGAATTCAAGTTTCTCAAGCGAATCGATCTGCTCGTCGGCAGGCTCTTTGATAATCGTGCCGTCGCGGTCGATGAATATGGCTTTTTTTAACATCCGGATTATGTTTGGAGTTGAGTGTTTACAGAGACTGTTTAGGAGGCTGTTCAATAACAATAGTCAAACAACCTCTTAAAATTTTCGACCAATGAAATCACCCTGTCGTTCTCGGCAGGTGTGCCGACGGTGAAGCGCAGACAACCCTTGCAACCGGCCACCCGGTTACGGTTACGGACAATAACACCGTGGCCAATAAGATAGTCATACATCGCATCGGCATCGCTGACCTCGACAAGCAGGAAATTGGCATCGGAGTGATGAACCCTTCTCACCTGAGGCATGGCAGACAGCGCAGAGGCCAGACGACCGCGTTCAGCGACTATCTCGCTGACTTCAGGGTGTATATCAGTCGAAGCTATGCGGCGCAAGAGTTCTTCCTGCGTAGGTCCGTTGACATTGTAGGGATATTTCACCCGTGCGAACAATCCGGAAATCTCAGGCGAGGCAAAGGCCAGTCCCATGCGGAGAGAGGCCATGCCCCATGCCTTCGAAAATGTTTGCATGACAATTAGATTGGGGTAAGCGTCAAGTACATTGAGCAGCGAAGGATATGGCGAGAAGTCGACATATGCCTCATCGACCACCACCATACCATCAAATCCGTCAAGAAGGCGGATTATGTCGTCGGGCGCAAAAGCATTGCCCGTCGGATTGTTGGGCGAGCATATCCACATCACCTTGCTGTTGCTGTCGGCAGCGGCAAGCAGAGCATCGACCGGGAGCGAATAACCCTCGCCGAGAGCCACCTTGCGCAGTTCGACATCATTGATGTCGGCGCTCACCTCATAGACCCCATAGGTCGGAGAGATGGAGATGGCATTGTCGACACCCGGACGGCAAAAAATACGGTAGACCAAATCAATAGCCTCGTCACTGCCCGCGCCACCGATAAATATCCTGTCCTCCGCGACACCCTTCAGCCTCGCAATGGCCTGCTTGAGTTTTTTCTGATGCGGGTCGGGATAACGGTTCAGTCCGCTCGGATAGGGACTCTCGTTCGCATCGAGCCAGACCGATATGTCGCCACCCTTGAACTCATCGCGGGCTGTCGAATAGGGTTCGAGTGCCAGAATGTTGGGACGCACGAAGTCAAGTGGATTTTTTTTCATCGGAATATTTTGTGTATCGGAATATTTTTATGTGTAGTCTTCAGGATTTCTGTCCCTCAGCGATTCTCACTTTGACAGCCAGCGCATGCGCGTCGAGCCCTTCGGCCTCGGCCATAGCCACGATTGTCGGCGCGAGCAGTCCAAGCCCCTCGCGTGTGAGCTCCTGATAGGTTATCTTGCGCATGAAACTGTCGAGGTTCACACCGCTGTATGAGCGCGCCCAAGCCGCCGTGGGGAGCGTATGGTTCGTTCCCGACGCATAATCTCCGGCACTTTCGGGCGAATAGTTGCCGATGAACACACTGCCTGCAGCGCGGACTTTCGAAGCGAGAGCCCAAGCGTCGCGCATAGATATTATAAGGTGTTCGGGAGCATAGGCGTTGACGAAATCCATCATATCGTCATTGTCGGTGAAGACGATCAGACGGCTGTGTGACAGCGAGCCTTCGACCGACTCCGTGCGGCTCAGGCAGGTCATGAGACGGCTGACTTCCGCATCGACCTTGCGCGCCGTCTCCTCTGAATCGCAGACAAGTATGGCCTGACTGTCGCGTCCGTGCTCGGCCTGCGAAAGAAGGTCGGCTGCGACAAATGTGGCGTCGGCCGAACTGTCGGCCATCACAAGCACCTCACTCGGACCGGCAGGCATGTCGATGGCCACCACCGAACTCAACTTCTGTTTGGCCTTGGTCACATAGCGGTTGCCCGGACCGAAAATCTTGTCGACACGACCGATGGTCTCAGTGCCGAGCGCCATAGCGGCGATAGCCTGCGCTCCGCCTACGCGATAAATCCGGTCAATGCCACAAACCGAAGCCGCATAGAGGATTTCCGGGGCTATCGGACGGTCGCCGCTCTGAGGGGTGCACAAGATGACTTCACGGCATCCGGCAATCTTAGCCGGACACGCAAGCATCAGCACCGTCGAGAACAGAGGAGCCTGACCGCCGGGGATATACAGCCCGACGCGGTCAATGGCAACCGGACGCTGAAGGCATCTCACACCGGGAAGCGTGGCGACATCGACCTCCCCGGGCATCTGGGCTGCATGGAATTTGGATATGTTTTCCTTCGCAAGCCCTATGGCAGCCTTGACCTCATCGCTGACTCGGGCACATCCTTCGGCTATCTCGGCCTCGGAGACTTCAAGCGCCCCGACATTGCAGCGGTCAAACTTCAGAGCCATTTCGCGCAAGGCTGTGTCGCCTTTAGCCCTGACCTCAGCAATGATTGCACCGACAGCCTCATCGACGGCGGGATCGTCGGGTATGTTTCGCTCGGTCAAAGCCGCCCATTCGGAGCGTGGCGGATTGATAAACGTCTGCATATCAGCTATTCCTTTATTATTTCACGATGTTTTCAAGCACAAGCACGAGTATATCCTCCGCTCCGATTGCCTTGAGGCGTTCGATGCGCTCCCACAACTGCGATTCGGGAATCACTGCGTGGAGCGAAAGCCATTCGGGATCAGCGAGATGGAGAATCGTCGGACTCTTCATTCCGGGAAGCACCTTAAGGGCATCGTCAAGCGACGATTTCGGGATGTTCATCAGCACATATTTCATGCCGCGGCTCTCGATGATTGAACGGAAGCGGAAACAAAGCTTCTCGAGTTCATCGCGCTTTTCATCCGACAGTCCCGGCGATGCAATCATCACCGCCTGCGAATCAAGCACGCTTTTCACCTCGACAAGCCCGTTCTGAATCAGAGTGCCACCCGAGGAGACAATATCAAAAATAGCATCAGCCATTCCGACGGCAGGAGCAATCTCGACAGAGCCTGTAATCGTGTGGATTTTTGCATTTATTGAATTGGCCTTCAAAAAGCGGGAGAGGATTTCAGGATATGACGTGGCGATGCGTTTTCCGTTGAACCATCCGAGGTCTCGATAGTCGGCCTCACGCGGCACTGCGAGGCTCAGACGGCATCCGCCGAAACCAAGGTCAAGCACACGCTCGACCTCAACACCTTTTTCCTCCACTTCGTTAAGCCCGACAATTCCGATGTCGGCAGTCCCCATGGCAACAGCCTGAGGTATGTCGTCGTCACGCAACAATAACAAGTCAACAGGGAAACCCTTGGCATGGGCTATTAACGAACGGCTTCCAACAGAAGCCGAGATGCCGGCATCGGCAAGCAGAGCCATGGTCTTCTCGTTGAGACGACCCTTGGCCTGAATAGCAATTCGTAACATATAAGTATCTTTTCCTTAAAATTTGGAGTGCAAAGTTAGCCTTTTTAATTTAAATTTTCATTAAAATAACAATATTTATTGTCATCTTTACATAAATATTTCACGTAGGTTCTTATCAGAGAAAATCTTATTTATGCCTTTTTACAACAAGCACACAGGACGATTGGTTAGATTTTAGAGGGGATTTAATAACAATAGTTTTTGCATTACCGCACCTTTTCGCCTGCTGTCGACAGCTATCTTTGCAGAAACAACCTGTAAGCGACAAAATCACACCACAATGAAAAACAGCGAAAACACGACGGCCAACAACCACGAAAAGAAAACTCAAAAAAAGCCGAAACCGGTCTGGGACAAACCTGTCTCGAAAGCCTTCTATGCCAAGCTCACAGCAAAGGTTGAAAAAATAATTGACTGGATGCTATATAGCACCGGCTTCAGACACGAAATGATGCGAATCATAGACCAATATCTTCTCGATGGCTCGTGTCCAAGCTACAGATGGTGTGACCCGGCCATAATGGGTGCATTCTGCGCCCTGCGTGCCGAAATCGACGAGGCCATCGACCGCTCGGCGCAGGCACGTCTACGCGCAGCCCGTCGGCGTGAGCTCAGAGAGGAAGCAAAGAAAGCGGAACTGTCGCTCTGCCAAAATCTCCAATCTGCCGATGAAGAAACTCCTTTTATCCAGCCAATTGAAAAATCCTTGCCATTCAACGAAAATACCCTTAAAATTCCATTGCCGGTTCAGGAATAATTTTATAAATTTGCGACTATTAAAATGGGTTAAAAAACAAATTCCTGCCCAACAACGCATACAAATTCACAATGAGACGAAAAACAAGAAACACATTGCACCGGCGCGAGGAGATTGAACAAATCTATAATACGCCGGCCAATTTACGATTGAAACATATCGCCATCGGTGTGATTTGTGTAGCAATTATCCTCATGGGAACAGCCGCTCTCCTGATAGACGACATCTCAGATACAATGTTGCTCGTCATGCGTGGATGCGCCGGATTGTGTGCGATTCTATTTGTCATTATTGTAGGGATTCTGACATACCGCGTAAACAGTACCCATATTCGTCAACGATTCAGAAAAAAAGATGATGAGCAGGCATAGCTCAATCAACCGGTTAAGCTGAATCCTAAGAGGGTTTGATTACCTTTAGATCTATCACTAAAATTTCAACTAACGCAGCGCTATGGCTATAGACAAATTTGAACTAACCCGAAAAATTGCAGAAGAACTGAACGAAGAAATCGGTTTGCCTACAATTCTTATCTATCCTGACAAAGAGAAGGAAATCACTCTCACAAGCAGTAAATTTGGCGGTTTACCCTATTGGGACAACATACTACCCTATCCTACGGACAACAAAGGGAACAAACTGAAACTTCTCGCCCAGTTTAATCTTGGAGAAATATCGGAAGCCTGTCATCCGTGTGGTGGTGTGCTCCCCGAAAACGGAATGCTACAGTTTTTTATCCTGCCTGAAGAGGATTGTTTCTACGGTTCTGATTTAGACGATTATACCAATCAGAATCTTTTCCGTGTCATCTACCATCCCTCAATCAATCTAAATATCACGGCCGAGGATATTCTGAATCTGGATATTCCGACAGTATCCGCATCAGAAAATGACCTTGAACCAATCTCGGGTGAAATAGGACTTGACTTCGATATTGAGAAGAAAGCATCGCTTGAACAGGACGGTTTTAAAGACATGTTCATCGCCAAGGCTCGCGAATATGGCTGGAAATTAGAGAATGAGGACGACGGTAGCGAGGACATCGAGGATTTGTGTGACTGCCTTGATGAAGATGTCTATTCAGAACTGTTGGATTGTTCATCGTATGACGATAGCTGCCTCTTGGGCTATCCGTCCTTTACTCAATATGACCCCAGAATTGACGATGAACGCTATTCGGAATATGACACGCAATTATTCCAGATGGGAAGTTATCAAGATGAAGATGAGGATGAAACTGATTTCATAGCCATGTGGGGCGACATGGGAATTGCCCACTTCTTCATAAACCGCGATAAGCTCATTAAAAAGGACTTCTCAGATATAATGTATTATTGGGATTGTTACTAATCAAACTTTATGACAATCCATCCACTCATCACTCTGCTATAATCCACATTACCCACCACTTTGCATTCCTGCCGCTTTGACTCTTAAGAGCCGGCAGGAATGCAAATGAAATAAGAGGCTTTTTTTAATCACTATTTATACCCATGAATATACGTGCATTATCATTGGGACTGGCTACACTGTGGCTCGGTGCGTCGGCCGAAAAAATCGATGTCACTTCGTTCAGATACCAAGGACCTTTTGTTGTCAACCCTCCGGTGATGGTCGACAGCGTCGATGTCAATTCCAAAAAATTTGACCGCACCTCGCTGCTTGCGACCCCCATTTCGCTCAAAACAGCCGCAAACGGCCGGGAAATCACAGGCGATGTCGTGCTTGGCTCAAATCGCGATGCAATCCATCTGCTGAACTTCTCGATTGACAACGAACGCTATGTCACCGCCACGCTCAAAATCGACGGTCTGCGCCACCACGAAGTGTATCTCGACGGCAAGAAGCTCGACGGCGACAAACTCACGCTCACCCCGGCCACTCATAATGTGACCATCAAATGCCTGACCGACAATTCATCGGCCGATTCACTGCATGTCGCTATCGAGAGTGAACATCCCGGGCTTATGAAAATCAACAGCGGTGTCGAAAAGCGTCGTTTCACCCTCAACGACGTGATGACCGGAAAACGTTTCAGCTCATCCACTCTTTCGCCGAGCGGCAAATATCTCCTCCGCTCCTATTATTATACACACGACGGCGGAGCTAACACATTTTCATTTGACATCTGCGATTTCGCTTCAGGCCGCGTATTGGCAAAGCGCACTAAATCGCTACGCTGGATGCCCAAAAGCGACCGTCTGTATTACACACGCTACGTCGACGGAAAACTCCAGCTTGTGACCGTAGACCCGGCCAACGGAAGCGAGACTGTCATAGCTAATGATGTGCCTGAGAGCTACTTCACAATCTCACCTACAGAAGATTTTCTCATATACACCCGTCATCAGGAAGGGCCTAAGGAGAAAAACGCCGACCTCTACGAAATCGTCCATCCCGAGGACCGTCAGCCGGGATGGCGCAACAGAGGGACGCTCATGAAATATGATTTCGCCACAGGGATGTCGACTCCTCTGACTTTCGGCAACCGAAACACGGGTCTATGCGGTCTGTCGGACGACGGACGGAAACTTCTCTATCAGGTTTCGGAATCACGCCTTGAGAAGCGCCCAACCACCCTCACGTCGCTCTATCTTCTCGACCTGTCCGACAATTCAGTCATGACACTCGTCGAGAAGGAAGGATTTTTCGGCGGAGCTATCCTCTCGCCCGACGGGACAAAAGTGGCTCTCATCGGTTCGCCCGAAGCATACGGTGCTGTCGGACGCAATCTGCCTGACGACCGCATCCCGAGCATGTATGACAACCAGCTCTACGTGCTCGATGTAGCCACAAAAGCCATCACTCCGCTTACCCGCGATTTTGATCCATCGGTCGACAATGTGAAGTGGAACCGCAACGACGGCAACATATATTTCATCGCCAGTGACCGCGACAGGCGTTCGCTGTTCCGTGTCAATCCCTCAAGCGGAAAAATAGACAATCTCAATGCTAAAGAGGACTATGTGATGTCGTTCTCCCTCTCGAATGGAAGCAACGACATGGTATATGTCGGACAGGGAGCTGTCAATTCCGACCGCCTCTATTCACTCAACACGAAGACCCTTCGCCAGAACCTCATCGAAGACCTCAGCGCCGAACGCCTCGACGGTGTGATGCTCGGAGAATGCAAGCCTTGGATTTTCAAGTCGTCGCGCGGCGACAGCATCTGCGGCCGCTACATTCTTCCGCCCGACTTCGACCCGACGCGTAAATATCCGATGATCGTGAACTACTATGGCGGATGCTCGCCGACAAGCCGCACATTCGAAAGCCGCTATCCCCACCACGTATATGCCGCACACGGCTACGTGGTGCTCGTCATCAATCCAAGCGGAAGCGCGGGCTTCGGACAGGAATTCGCATCGCGCCATGTCAATACGGCAGGCGAAGGTGTGGCCGAGGACATCATCGACGGCGTGAAACAATTCATCAACGCTAATCCTTGGGTCGATGCTTCGAAAATCGGCTGCATAGGCGCGTCATACGGCGGATTCATGACTCAATATCTCCAGACAAAAACCGACCTGTTTGCAGCCGCCATATCCCACGCAGGCATCAGTGACCACACGAGCTACTGGGGAGAGGGCTACTGGGGATACTCCTACAGCGAGGTAAGCATGGCAAAAAGCTATCCTTGGAGTCACTCGGAGCTTTATGTAAAGCAAAGTCCGCTCTACAACGCCGACAAAATCCATACGCCGATACTTTTCCTCCACGGTGATTCCGACACCAACGTGCCGTTCGGTGAGAGCATCCAGATGTACACGGCGTTAAAACTCCTCGGACGCGAGACCGCATTTGTGGCCGTAAGAGACGCGAACCATCAGGTGACCGAGTTCAACAAACGCAAGCAATGGCAGGAGACCATTTTCGCTTGGTTCGCAAAATATCTTCAGGACGATGAATCGTGGTGGGAATCGCTATATCCCAAAAAGTCTCTCGACTGAGAAAATAGCACGATAGCAAAGTCAGATTTCTGTCAGACTCAAAGCCACGCATTGACCCGCTCACGTATAGCGGCCGATTCGCTCAGCATTCTGACAAACTCACGCATAGACCGCTTGCGGTAACTGTCGCGAAGGGTGTGGACGCAGCCTGTCATCTCGTTTAAAGGAACATCGAGTGGCACTGCCTTCACATCCTTCACGTTGTGTATGGTGGCCTCGGCAAGCACAGTTGCAAGCCGGCTTCCGCTTATCAGTTTAAGCAGTATGTTGACTTCGTTAAGCTCGATTTTCACTTTCATCTTGACACCGCGCGCCGAACTTATGGCATCGAAATAGTTGCGGGCCTGAAGTCCGCGCGAAGGAAGCGCCAGATCATATTGGGAAAGCTCGTCGAGCGTCACCTTCTGCCGCGACGCGAGCGGATGGGCAGAATTGACAATGACGGCAAGATAGTTCTGGAACAGGACATGCGACTCAATTTCGTCGGTCGACAGCCGTGGACGGAACGCAAGCACAAAATCCACCTCACGTTCGGTCAGCATCTCCATCAGTTCGGAAACAGGCTTATAGAATATATTGAGCTTCACGCCGGGATAAAGCTTCATGAAGTCAATGATTGTCTCTGTCAGTATCGGGCTGAAGGAATAGGTCACGCCGATGTTCAACGTTCCGGCAAGCAGCTCGCGCAGGTCGTTCATGCGGTCAAGACAAAGCTGCGAGTCATGGAGCGTCCTGACCGCATAGGGCAGCAGCTCGCTTCCCGCTTCGGTGAGACAGACACGGTGGCTGTCACGCTGGAAAAGAGGAGAGCCGAGTTCCTGCTCAAGCTGTTTGATCTGTTGCGACAGGGTGCTCTGTGTGATGAACAGCGCACGGGATGCCTCGGAAAAGTTAAGCGTTTCCGCGACCTTGACGAAATATTTCAGTTGACGGAGTTCCATAAGTCAGACGAAGTGATGATGCAAATGTAATGATTAAACGTAATATTCCGCCCCTATCGTGTGGCCTGAAATGAAATGTTTTTGAACAGGAAGATTGGGATGGTGGCGCCGATGACCATGCCGAGGAGGATGAACAGACATGTGAAACCGTTGCTCGCAAAGAGATAAAAATAATGGCTGAACGTCCCCTCGCCTCCCTGATAGATGCACATCACAAGGCCTCCGAAGGTCTTGTAGGCATATATTCCCGGAATCATGGGGAGCAGCGACGGAAACAGGCAGGTCTCGGCAGGTGTCTTCGCCACGGGAGAGAGCAATACGGCAAGTATCCCGACGAGCAAGGCCGCAATAGTGCTGGCGATAACGATGTGCAGTCCGAGCACCGACGGTTGCATCATCAGAAAACGCGCCGAATGGCCTATGGCGGCGATGAGCGCACAATACAGATAGGCTCTTTTCGGAGGGTTGCTTATGGCAGCGAAACCGATAGCAGCTATCGCCGCAAAAAATCCGTCTTGAAGAAATTCAATTAGCATCGTGATGAGATGAGTCGCAAAAAAATTGTTGTGTGGATGGATAACGGTAATCAGAACATTCCGAGGTTCATCATGAGAAGACCTCCGCAAAGTCCGATCGACAGGCAGCATGTGAGAATCACGGCGTGGATGAACCGGCAGAATGAACAGATGTAGTGACCGGCAAGCATGTCGCTGAACGAGTTGAGAAACGGAATGCCGGGGACAAGGTAGAGCACACTCGTGCCGACAGCAATCTCAGGAGTAGTGCCGAGATGGAAAAGAGCGTCGCTCGCACCGAGTACCGACGACACAAATGCACAGAGAATGAACACCAGACGCATGTCGGCCTTATGCTCGCACAACACCTGCTTCAGATAATAGCCTGCGATTGTGGAGAGAAAGACGACGGCAACCGCAGACCAGTCGCCGGTGAAAAGGCGACAGAAAGAGGCATTGGCCAGTGAGGCAAGAAGGAGAACGAGATTTTTGTTGGCCGGCGGCGTGCGGATGATGCTTTCAAACTGCTCTTTAGCCTCCTCAAAGTTTATTTTCCCGTCGGCAAGCGCCCAGCTCAGTTCACTCAGACGGGTATTGATGTCGAAACTGATGGGAAGTGTGCGCGTTGCCGTAATATACGTGTAGCTGTCCGATTTGTCAGGCAGGCAGACGGAGAGATGAATGTGGCGCGGAAGAATGGTCATCACAACACCGCAGCCAAGAGCTTCGGCCATGCGCATGACATTGCGTTCGAGACGGATACACGTCGCACCGCAGCCGAGCAGCCACGCCGAATATTCCGATATGAAAAGACAAATCTCTTTAAGTGAATGAATTTCGCCTCCACAGACACATCCTGCCGTGGCTACCGGAACAGCCGACGTGGCGGAAGCATCGTCAATCCTCGTCATCATAAATATCTTCTTCTTTTTTTACGAGCCTGTCACCCGGAACGAAAAATTCCTCTCTCTCACTGCCCATCTCGAAAATGCGGACGTGGCGACGCGAGTTATTATAGGTCTTGTGGCAGATTCTTACTATAATCAGTGCTGCCATCGCAAAGGCAATCACACACCAAGTAATCAGAGGGACATTAAGTGTAATCATTTTTCTGGTCGTTTTAAATTTTCTGCAAAGTAAACAACCTTCACACATTAATTCCTATCACCGGCTAATGAAAGTTTCGATAGCAATTATAGAACGAAACAATTGTTAAAAATGTTCAACAAAGATTTCGTAACTTTGCAACCGATTGCAGGCGTCACGACCGTGGCCACGAAGCCTGCCGATGTGTTAACAACAAGAACTATAGACAGATATGATACGACAGATTGAATTCACTCTGCGCGCCTATCCGCGCGGAGTCCACCTCGTGACAGGCGATGTGATGAGAGAACTTCCTGAACTTCCTGAATGCGGACTGCTTAACCTGCTGATAAAGCACACATCGGCGGCCCTCGCTCTCAATGAGAACGCCGACCCCGATGTGCGCCATGACCTCAACGCGATATTCAACCGCCTCGTGCCTGAAAACGCTCCGTTCTATCTCCACACCGACGAAGGCTCTGACGACATGCCCTCACATGCAAAATCAGTGCTCGTCGGCCCTTCGCTGAGCCTTCCGATTTCGCGCGGACGCCTCAACCTCGGGACATGGCAGGGAATCTATCTCTGTGAATTCCGCGACTATGGCGGTCCGCGAAAAATCGTGGCGACAATCCTATCATAAAGTCCGCAAAATCAATAAAATATAAACCTTGAAAAACTCGCATCAGACATATTCACAGACGCTTCATTTCCGACAAAGCTGCGTCTGAGCCTTTGTAGGACGATTTGCGTGGCTGGAACGAATAGCTGAGTGTCAGGGCTATGTAGCGGTTATCGTAGGTCTGTCGCTTGACCATGTCGACACCGTAGCTTCTCAGCCTCCAGCCGTCACGGTGGCTGTTGAATATGTTTGATGCGGACACTTTGACAGTCAGCGATTTGCCAAGGAACGACTTCTGGATTCCGGCATCCATCATGAAAGGCTTTGATTCAGACAGCTGAGTGTGGATATATCCGCTGCTCTGGCCGTAGAGGTTGGCTGTCAGAAGGATTCCGAACGGAAGCGAGAGCGTGTTGTCGAAATACCATGAACAGATTGGTTTGTCATATCTCTCCCCGCTGACTTCGAGCCACTGAGGGTTAAGGCCCAACGTCACAGCCGGTTGCCAGCAGCCAATGCGTTTCTGCCAGACGAAATAGAGCCATGCCGCCGACACATTGAAATTGACAGGCTGGAAAATCAGCTGAAGATTATCGGCCGGGTAGACGCGCTTGATAAATCCGTAGGTGTCGAACGAGCGCCGGAATGTGGCCTGCATAATAAAATCGCCCATCATGCCGAGAAGCTGCACCTGATGACAGCGGCCGTCGCGCAAAGCAGGATTGCCGCCCTCGATTTCGTGGATACCCGTGTAGGAAAGTCCGTCGGGAAGACTTGAATAGGGAGGTAGCTCGGTGAAACTTTTATAGCTGAGTGACAGCGATTTCGAGCCGTCGTCGGAGAAGCCGTAGGACAGCGAGATATCGGGCGTAATGAAATTGTCGCGACGCGACAGACGGTCGTCACGCTTGCCGTCAAGCCGATAGATGAAGTTTTTGTGTTCGTAGCGCATTCCTGCGGTGAGCCCGAGTTTCCCGAATGTCGCCGAATAGCTCGCGAATCCGGCCAGAGAGGTCTGGGCGACCTGCGAGAGCGACGAGGGGATATAAGAGCCGACCTTGTCGTTCAGCATCCTGTAGTCAAGTCGTGTCGCGGTGTAGGAATCTTCAGTGCCTATGACAAGCGAACCTTTGGGGAGTGGCCGTGAGTAGGTCAGTTTTCCTGCATAGAGGCGCGAGACGCGATGCTGTGTGGAAGTTACATCGGGATAACGGTCTGACAGAGCGTAGGCAGTTGTGGTGGAGCTATGTGTGTTACGGTCGATGAGAGAACCGTCGAAATGTATTCGGCCTCCGGCTGCAAACGTCTTGTCGAGATAGAGCTGTGCGTAGTGGTTGGTAGCGCTGATGCGTTGGGTTATATTGCGTTCAATCAGCGGATTATCATCAAGCCACTCAGAGCCGTGGTTTGAAAAATGGCCGTCCTCACGCAACACTCTGTACCAAGCGCCAAACGAAAGCGAACCAAATGTCTGATTGAAACCGAATTTGGCACTGAGATTGTTGGATGGTCTGCGGACCGACTGGCTGCTGCCTACCACCGTCGGTTGTCCTTCATAGTCAAGCGAATTGACCGTAGCACCACGCATCACCGAATTGTTGTGAGCAGCTATTCCAGTGGCAAACAGCTCGGTAGCTCCACGGAAGAAATAGCGCAGATTGAGCATCTCATAGCCGGTGAGCGACCGCGCCGCCTTCCCATGAAGCTCATCGTCGAGGCTGAGCCCTTCGATGAAAGTGCGGCGTGTGGTGATTTTCAACACCGCGCCGACAGTCGCATCATATTCCGCTCCCGGAGCCAGAATCAGCTCGACATTGCGGATGTTACGGCTGCGGAGTGTCCGCAGGTCGAAACTGTCGCTGACAGGACGGTTGTCGATATAAATCAATGGCGAGCCTTTGCCGTGGACGCTGACCTCATCGTCCGCGACCTTTATCATCGGGAGCTGAGAGAGGACATCGAGGGCGTTGCCAAGGTTGGCAAGAGGCGTTCCGGCGATGGTCGAAACAAGTGAGTTGCCGACGAGGCGCGTCGATTGGTTGCGTGCGGTCACGACCACTTCGCCAAGTTCACGGACAAGGCTGTCGGATGGCTGGGAAAGGTTGACTGAAGGTTGTTGTGAATGCGCCGTGAAGGCGACTGACAGAATAAAAATGAACAGTAGGATAACTTTTGACATAAGCATTGAATGTGGGTTGAATTGCTTATGCAAAGTTAGGTCAACAGGGCGGAATTATGGCAATCGTCAGTCTGACATTCGCATATATACAACACTATATATCAAGATATTACACCGATACCTATTCATTTTTTCTGACCATCGGCAAAAATAGAGGCCAACGGCTCGGAATATTCGGCTGAGAGGGAGGAAATCTTGGCTTTCAGACGTGATTTGCGTTTATAGATGACATCAATCTTTTCTTCGAGCAACAGAGCGATTGCACGGTTTGAAAATCCGCATGCGAGATAGACGGCAAGCGCATAGTCGGCAGGCTTGATGTCGGGAAGAGCCGTGCGGATGGTCACGAGCAACTGTCCCCTACCCTCGTTGACCGCGTTTTCGAGCCGGGCGAATGTAGAGCTGTCAGCACGTAAGGCTTCGATTTCGGCCTTGACCTGATTGACAATGGCAGTCTTCTCGACCTTAGTCCCCTGCGATTCGTAGTATGTGCCACACAGACGGTCGATAAGCTCGAAGCGTGAGCCGAAAAGCTGAGCCACGGAGTCGCGCAGGACAGAATTGTCCGTAGCCATTCCGCGCAACGATGCTGCCTCGGCAAGCAGCGCATCGGTTTCCGCTTTCTTCAGACGCAGACGGCTATAGAGCCAGACGATGATTGCTATAGCGATTGTCAAAACAATGACGGCAAGACATGCGAAAGTACGACGTTCCTGACGCTCGCGATACAGTGTGTATTCCCTTACTTTCTGAAGGTATCTCGCACTGAGCAGAGGGTCTGTCGCGGATTCCGGCACACTTTTTCCAATAATCGCCATGCGAATATCCTCGGCCTGCCGCCACTCGGCTGAATCGCCGTGAAGACGGTAGTAGTCAACGGCAATATTTATTATAGTGTCGGATGGCGCTACGAGCCTGTTGCGGTTGATCGCTTGGGAATATAACAAAGCCCATCGGGCAATGGTAGCGGAGTCGGATAGCTCAGAGACATCAATTGCACTCAGACGCTCAAGCGCTTTGTCGGGCGACAGTTCCATCTCGTCCTGCGCACGGTCAAGCTCATGACGGTAGCTGTTGCTGACCGAACAGGCGGTGGCTACAAAGAGGATGGCTATATAGAGCAGAAAACGCATAGTGATAATGGTATCAAGGATGGGTATCAGCAAAGTGATGATGCAAAAATAATGATTATTGCTGAAAATCATAGTAATTCCGATTGCGAATTCAACAGGCCGATTTCAAAATCAGCGATTCAGATGTCTTCTAATCCGAAATTCAACATAGACACTATAAATCCGTAGTTTAGTGAAAGTTTTAGAGCTATTTGTGAGACAGCATTTATCGAACCATATCGCAGACTAAAGAGAGAGTTGTAAAGTGAACTGCACCCCAAAAGTTTTTTTATCTAACTTTTGGGGTGCAGTTCACCTCCATCTTTCAAGGCCACACCCTGCATTTTATCCATGCCCGGTATGGGTTCTACCCACAAACCGACAAGTTCTTGGTCTGTGTATTTTGTAATTGTTGTATGGCAAGAGACAAAGGCAAAAGCAGCGGCTAAAAACAACAGTGCTTCTCTCATGTCAGAAATCTTCGAAATAGATAACTTAGTTTTCATTCATACGCTCCAGTTCCATCACCACATTTCCTCCGGCAGAGAAAAGCAGCAGATTGCCATTTAGCGAAATACCGAAACTGCCCACCTGTTCAAATGCTGTAGAAACATCCTGTTCCGTGGTCATATCAGGGCAAGCCATTCTGGTGGAAGCTACATTTGAAATGGTGAGGGCGTTTTTCTCCCCACCTTTGATGCCACCTGAAAGACGATTACATCCGGCAAAAGCAGAAATACGGCTGTTATCCGTATCAAAGTTTACGAATGGGGATTCATCGGGAACGGAAATGTTTTTGCCGAATACGGAAACGATACGCCATTTGCCCTTGATGTCGGAAAGAGGGACTGCATGGAAACGTCGCTCCATTTGCAGAAGAGGTTTCTTGTTCTTGTCGCAAAGCGCCATATGTTCCTTGTCTAAAAATTTGACACTCTCCACTGAATCTAAAGCTTGGAGAACGCTCTGTTCCAGCTCCATATCAGGACAGGCCATCATGGTCGAAATCATCTGCCCAAATTCTATTTGTCCCTTCTTGCCATTGAAATCAAAACTACCCCCAATATTGTTGCAACCGGAATTTCCGTAAACACGGTTTTCCTTGGTATCGAAACCGATATAAGGACTGTTGTCAGCCTTAATGGCCGAGCCGTTGACATCTGTGATGGTCCATTCGCCTTCAATCATAGAAGACGAGGATGTAGCGTGGCGCGTAACTTGGCAAGATGTAAGCAATGTAATCCCTGCCATTGCAACAGAAAAGACTTTCCTATTCATTGTTTTTTATTTGTTTATGTTCTTCTATACGTTAAATCGAAAACCAGCTAAAGAATCCGTGTCGTGACCGAACTATAATGAAATATATTTAGTTTGCAAAAACAGACAGTCAATTACCTTTATAGCATCAATGTTGAATTTCAGGTATCCATCTATCTAAATTAAAATATTATTCGTCCTTTTGTCGACATTGTTTTCTCGAAGCTTCATAATATGAAATGTCGTATTCCCGAAATCTTGCATGAAAAAACAAAAAAAATTTACAATAATCTCACATTACCACTGATAACCAATGATATACAATCTTAAATTTAAAGAAAATCATGTGGCTTTGAAATTGAAGATGGGGCGTATGACAGAGTCGATGCTGACGGTATCGCCGATATTGGCTATTATTTCATCGGCCGGCTTGTAGGCCATCGGAGACTCGTCGCGGGTGAAATCATTGACCGACTCGGAATATATGCCCTGCATCGAAGCCTTGAAGTCGTCGATTGAAATCTTCTCATAGGCCTGAGTGCGGCTCAACACACGCCCTGCACCATGGGGCGCCGAACAGTTCCAGTCGGGATTTCCCTTGCCTGTGCAAAGCAGCGAACCGTCGCGCATGTTAAGCGGAATGATGCAGCGCTCACCCTCCGAAGCAGAAATCGCGCCCTTGCGGATGATGTTGTCGTCACTTATGTAGTTGTGGACCGATTCAAACTCTTCGGTCACCTCGACATCAGGGAAAAATTTCATGAGCAGGCGTGAGATGAGTTTGCGGTTGAGCACAGCCCAACGCTGACACAGACGCATGTCGTGGAGATATTGCCGGCGCGTCTCGCCTTCGACATAACAGAGCACGGACGGAAGGGACGGCACAGCCATCTGACGCGCTTTGCGCATCTTCCCGATGACAGCCTGCAATTCCGACCGGCGTCCGGCTGCCTTGTATTCCTCGATCGTGCGTATGACGGATTCCTCAAACTCATCCTCTCCGGCTGTCAGATGCCTGACCGCACGAGCCTGATAAATGTCGGCCACCTGCTTGCCGAGGTTTCGCGAGCCGGTATGAATCACGAGATAGACGTTTCCATCATCGTCCTTGTCAAGCTCGATGAAATGATTGCCACCGCCCAGAGAGCCGATGGCCTTCTTTATGCGGGCTGTGTCCTTGAGCTCACGGTAGCAAAAAAGTTCGGTGAGGAGCTGCTTTGCCTCACGATATGTCTCCATTTCGTCAACACCAAGCGGCGTGAAGCCATATTTATCCTCACGCACCCTCATGCCGGAAGGGACGTTGGCGAGAATATGCTCATTGAAAGCATGGAAGTCGATGTCGGAGAGACGGCCAAGCTTGAGGATGCGCATACCGCAACCGATGTCGACGCCGACGATATTGGGGATAACCTTGTCGCCAAGGTTTCCGGTGAAACCGATGACACAGCCCGCACCTGCATGAACGTCGGGCATGATGCGTATTTTCTTGTCGGAAAACACGTCGATGGAAAGCAGTTCATTAATCTGAGCCAAAGCATTGGCCTCAATGTTGTCGGTGAAAATTTTCACGTCGTGACCTTCTATTGTCTTCATAATTCAGGGTATATTTATCGTTATGACAGCAAAGTTAGACACGGTGTGCGCAACCATTCTGCGCACATGATTTTTTTATTTATTTTTTCATTATCCGGCAGCCTCATCACGATAGCGGTCAGCAGCCCTGATGACACTTTCGGCCACTTTCGCACGAAGTTCAGGTGGCTCAATGACCTCGGCATGACCTCCATAGCCAAGAATGAGACGCACAAGCTCATTGTTGATGACGACCCTCAATGAGAACCTGACACTACCGTCGCTGAAGCGCTGTTCCACTTTCTGCGATCGGTGAAAAGGCTTCGACTCGACGTAGGGAGCCTGAACGGAGTCAATGTCAATCACAACGTGGCGAGGCTTGTCGCCGATCTGACGTGTAACACCGATGGTGTCGTCAAAAAAATGTTCAGGGTCAAACCCGACACACTTTCTGAAAGGATGCTCATGGTCGAATGTGACCGAGTGGATGCGGTCGAGCGCGAATATGTTGACATAAGGTGCGCGGTTCGTCGATTTCTCCCCGACAAGAAACCAACGGTTGCGATATTCTTTCAACAGATAAGGATAGACGGTCAAGATGTCAGGACGCGACGCTCTGAACGACTGATATTCAATCATGATTGTCCGGCGTTTACGGACAGCATCGTATATAAAGCCGATGAATCGCGCTCCGCGATAGCCGGCGACATGTTCCATATCCATCGCCGGGACTGACGCGCCTGTCTGGCGTGAAATCTGCTCGTTGAGTTTACTGATGGTCTCGATCGACGAGGCCAGTTGAGGAAAGCCCTGAAGCTGACGGAGAATATCAAGGGCCGAATTTAGCGCATCAAGACCCTCGTCGTTGAGCGGAAGATGGGTGATGCTGAAATCCGGGTCTTCATATTCGTAATATTTATTGTCGCGGACGACAATCGGCGCATTATATCCAAGACGGTCACTCCGCATCAGCGCGAGGTCGTTTTGAAACGTGCGCCGGCTGACCGGATTGGTTCTCCCCTCGAACTCCGCCAGCGCATCGGTGCAGGCTTCAATGAGGTCACCGATTGTCCATCGGCGATAACGGTTCTGAAGACAACGGTCAATGGTTGAAATCCTGATGAGAGTGGCTCGGTTGATTGGCATAGGGATTTAGAGGCTATATCCGGACATAGTGGTCGTACATTTGTACGGTTAAATGATTTTGAATAATTTTATCTTCAAATATCAGGCATCACAAGCATGGAATAAGGCAGATTAGTGGGTGGCAAACCCCGTGATTAACGTTCGGTCCCCATGCTTTTACATCTAAAGACTGGATAGTTCGTTGGGGCGGTGAAACCG
>NZ_CAJTQC010000028.1 GCF_910578445.1 uncultured Duncaniella sp.
GGCTGATGCCTCTGCACGTTGAGTAGCACTCAAAAATTATTTAGGACAATATTGGTTTTTAACCAAAAATAAATGAAAATAAACTCAATAAATCTATTTTATTATAAAAATATTTTATACCTTTGCCCCCGCATCACCGATTTGCATTCATACAAGAATTAAAGTTAGTATATCATCACACAATACTTTCCAAAAAAATAACATTCTCAATAAATTAATACCATAACCTTAAAAATTCAACCCCTATGAAGAAAATCTTTACTCTTGCTGCCGTGGCATGCATGGCATGGTCTGTAAATGCACAGGAAATCTGGCGCGCAGCAGACTTTGACCTTACAACAGCGACACTTGAAAAACTGACAAATAATATCTATGCCGGAGGTACAGCTGAAGCCCCCGACACAAGCAAACCCGGTGAACTTAATACTTCACAAATTTCAGCATCAACAGCCAACATTACACTCACTGGCCTCTCAACCCCCAACGCAGACAAAACTATCGCTACCGGAGCAGACGCTTGGCAGCTCAAAGGCTCTGTTGATGGCAATGACGCTCTCATAGTTGACGGTTGCAAACCTCAGTTCGCACAGTACCTCATGGGTCAGGGTAACCCCGAATCAGTTTCTTGGTATTACTATGAAACAAACTCCAACGGTGACGAAGTGTTCCGTGTTGCAGGTACTTATTGGGCTCCCGGAATGGATATGCCCGCAAAAGGTATGTACTGGAAGTTTGATGCAAAAGCTGACGGAACTTTGAATACAGCTGTATATGTCAATAAGGGTAATCACATTACCTACATCATTGACGCTGCAACAAAACAGCCTCTTGCTCCCGAAACTATCGATGTTGCCATCTTCTATCAGAACACCGGTTTCGCTTTTGAAGGTAGCGTTGACGAAGGCAATGCCAAGTATCTCAATATCGGTAAAATGCCCGAAGATTATATTCTCCAGCACACTAATGGCATCACTCAGAACCGTCCTGCTCTTGGCTACGTAAGCTTCCCTGTGAAAGCCGGTCAGTCTTACTACCTCTTCAACCCCAAAAGCCAAGTTGGTCTCTATGGCTTCGAATTCACTCCCGCCGGTCAGTCAGGTATCAGCAACATCATCGCTGACGAAACCCTCAACCCCGACGCTCCCATGTACAACGTACTTGGTCAGCGCGTAAACAAGGAATACAAGGGCATCGTTATCCAGAACGGTAAGAAGTTCATCAACAAGTAATCAATTTCCCGTCATAGGATAAAAACATTAACCCCTGCTCACATTCTGATGTGATGTGAGCAGGGGTTATCTGTTTTCCTGAAATACTTATATATGGAGTGACCGGTCTACTCCCCTTCTATAAACCCGACCGTCAGTTCAACCGCACGGCGGAAAGCTTCGGGCTGACCGCCCACAGTAATAAAAAGATGGACAGCCTGAGGAAATTCAACCCGCGTCAGCCGTTGCGCCCCAACCTTCATGGCGAACTCACGGCCTTGGTCACAGAGAATATCGCGCCCGGCAGCCACAAGCAGAGTCCGTGGCAAGCGCCCCAGTGCCCATTCACTCATATCCCCGACATTGACATCGCCCGGGACGCGACCTTTGATATGCCCGATATACGCACTATTGAAAGCCTCCATCAGATCCGCGTCCAGACCATAGCCAGCGCCATAGTCATCCCACGAGGCCGAGCCGTCGGCATAAGCCTTCGTGACAGGATAGAAGCAGACCACACCTGCGAGCCGCCTGCAAGCCTCACCATCGGAAAGCGCTGTAGCCAACGCGAGATTTCCGCCCGAACTGTCGCCCCCGACAAACACCCTGTCGGCATCAGCACCAATATCCTCCGCATTCTCCAGAGCGAAACCTATCGCCCCACGGCAGTCCTCAAGTCCGGCAGGATAGGGAAACTCAGGAGCAAGACGATAGTCGACCGCCAGCACCCTTGCCTTACCGCTCGCCGCCACTTCCTGACAGAAACGCGCGCAGCTGTTGATGCTCCCTATCGTCCAGCCACCGCCATGAAAATATATCAGCAGCGGAAGCGCACTGTCGACACCCTCCGGCCCATACAGCCTCAGTGTCGGTGAAATGTCGCGCGTAGCCACCCCCTCGCGAACCGGTGGAGTCGAGTTGCGTCCGTGGCGAACACTGTTCAGAGCCACGCAATCCCCCTCTATAGCCTGCAATATAGCATCTTTCTGAGAGGATTGCAACCCGGCAGGCAATCCCCCGATAAACGCATCGGCCTCCACTCGCATGAGACTGTCAGAAACCGAAGTCTGCGCGTTCATGAAACCTGACGATGCTATCAAACAAGCAAGAGAAAAAACAATTGTCTTCATCGGATATCAATATATTGTATGCTTGGATTAAAAACGCATCAAAGATATGCAATATTCTCCGAAAAATAAATGCCGGCTTCTGACGCAGACATGCCTGCGACGGAGAAGCCGGTCATTTTTTTAAATTTAAGTACTTATAAAAAAAGAATTGATTGTCTCTCGACAACCAATCTTAGTTAACCTTAAATCTAATACCATGAAAAACACATTGCAAATTTACGAACTTTTGCAGAATCTACAAACTTTTACGCAACAAAAATCCTCCATTTTAACATATTTTTTAGCACCGTGACCAAATTTCGCCAAAACAGATGGATTTTTTGGCGGAAAAACCCATTTTTCGCAACATTTTGCCATTTCACCGTCAGGCCATACACAAATGCTAAATCCACCATATACTTTAGAAAAACTGTCAGTCAGGACACCCCCTTAATCGTAGCCCCGGATATCGAGATATGTGGGGAACATGCGATGGATATCCGGGGAACATGCCGGGGGGATATGAAATTTTACAATAGGAAAAACGCGGAATTTTTCGTAATTTTGCCAATAGAAATACAATAGACCACACTGTTTTATGAGCGAGGACAACTTCACAACAGACACACTGGACGAAAATGACGGCCTGACACCGGAAGAAAACTCACCCGGACATTCCGACAATTTTGATCCGAAAATAATCGTCGACACCAGCAACGACACAATCCGCCACCAGTTGCGCGGCATGTACCAGAGCTGGTTTCTCGACTATGCGAGCTACGTGATTCTTGAGCGAGCTGTCCCCAACATCGAGGACGGCCTCAAACCCGTGCAGCGACGCATACTCCACTCGATGAAGCTCCTCGACGACGGCCGTTTCAACAAGGTGGCCAACATCGTGGGCAACACCATGCAGTTCCACCCCCACGGCGACGCGTCAATCTACGAAGCTCTCGTGCAGCTCGGACAGAAAGAACTCCTCGTCGAGACTCAGGGAAACTGGGGCAACACCCTCACCGGTGCGGGAGCGGCAGCAGGCCGATACATCGAAGCGCGCCTGTCGCAATTCGCCCTCGACGTGGTCTACAATCCCAAGGTGACCGAATGGACCCTCAGCTACGACGGACGAAAAAAAGAGCCCGTCACACTCCCGGTCAAATTCCCGCTCCTCCTATCGAAAGGCGCTGAAGGCATCGCGGTCGGACTCTCATCGAAAATCCTCCCTCACAACTTCAACGAAATCATCGACGCCGCGATTTCCTATCTGCGCGGCGAACCGTTCACGCTCTACCCCGACTTCTTTACAGGCGGGTCTATCGACGTGTCGCGCTACAACGACGGCGAGCGTGGCGGTGTCGTGAAAATCAGGGCTAAAATCGAGAAAATCGACAACAAGACCCTCGCCATCACCGAAATCCCCTACGGCAAGACAACGGCGACACTCATCGAGTCGATAGTCAAGGCGCAGGAAGCTGGAAAAATCAAAATCCGCTCCGTGGTCGACAACACCGCCCAGACTGCCAACGTCATCGTCTATCTCATCCCCGGCACTTCGAGTGACAAGACCATCGACGCCCTCTACGCATTCACCGACTGCGAGGTGTCCGTATCGCCCAACTGCTGTGTGATTTCCGACAACAAACCCCACTTCATCGGCGTGAGCGACGTGCTCCGCCACAACGTCGACCGCACACGCGACATTCTCGGACAGGAACTGAAAATACAGCTCGGAGAGGTCCGCGAACAGCTCCATTTCGCCTCACTCGAACGAATCTTCATCGAGGAACGCATCTACAAGGACAAAGGCTATGAAGAGAGCGAGAACCGCGATCAGGCAATAGCCCACATACGCGGCCGCCTCGAAAAATTCAAAGACATATTCATCCGCGAAATCACCGACGACGACATCATACGCCTCTTCGAAATCAAGATGGGGCGCATACTCAAGTTCAACGTCGCCAAATGCGAGGAACAGATTGCATCGTTCCACGAACGCATCGCCGATCTCACCTCAAAGCTCGACAACCTCACCTCATACACCATCGACTGGTATGCCAACCTAAAACACAAATATGGAGAAGCATACCCACGCATGACCACCATCCGCAACTTCGACAGCATTCAGGCCGCAGCCGTGGCCGAGGCCAACGAGAAGCTCTACATCGACCGCGAGGAAGGCTTCATCGGGACATCGCTAAAGAAAGACGAATATCTCTGCAACTGCTCGTCGATCGACGACATCATAATCTTCTACAAAGACGGACGCTACAAGGTGGTCAAGGTTCAGGAAAAGCTGTTCGTAGGCAAGGGAATCATCCACGTCGACGTGTTCAAGCGCAACGACAAGCGCACCGTCTACAACGCCATCTACCAGAACGGCAAGGGTGGCACATACTACATGAAGCGCTTCTTCGTCACAGGTATAACACGCGACAAGGACTATAACCTTACGCCCGGACTTCCCGGAAGCAAGGTCTGCTGGTTTACCGTCAACCACAACGGCGAAGCCGAGGTGGTCAAGGTGACGCTCAAGCCCAAACTGCGACTGAAGACACTCCAGTTTGATGTCGATTTCTCCGAACTGGCCATCAAGGGCCGCAGCGCAATCGGCAACATCGTCACCCGCAACGAGGTTCACCGATTCTCGCTCAAAGCGGCCGGACGCTCCACCCTCGGAGGGCGCGACGTGTGGTTCGACCCCGATGTCATGCGAATCAACTATGACAGCCGTGGAAACTATCTCGGAGAATTCAACACGGGCGACCTCGTGCTCGTCATCCAGAAAAACGGCGAATACTACACCTCGACATTCGATGCCTCAAACCATTATCCCGACAACATACTCCGCATCGAGAAATTCAACCCCCACAAGGTATGGACGGCCATCCTCAACGATGCCGACCAGAAATATCCATATCTCAAACGCTTCACCTTCGAACCCTCGGCCAAGACGCAGCGCTATCTCGGCGAAAACGAGAAGTCGGAACTTATAATGCTCAGCGATGAACCGGGTCTGCGCGTAGAGGTGACATTCGGCGGCGCCGACTCGTTCCGTCCGGCAATGGAAGTCGTCGCGCGCGATTTCATCGCCGTCAAGTCGTTCAAAGCCAAAGGCAAACGCCTCACAACCTTTGCAATCGACCATATCACCGAACTCGAACCTGTGGCCACCGATGAAGTGGATGACGACGACGATTCGTCCGACGAACAGTCTCAACCCGAAGCTGCTCCCGAACCCGATCCCTCAATCGAGCCGGAACGCAGCGACGATGAAATCCGCGACGAACTCACCGGCCAACGCCGTCTCTTCTAACTTCCTGTCTATCAAAAAGGACATAAAGATACCGAAAGATATAGAAAGAACATAAAGGTACAAAAATTCAGAATAGACAAAAATAACACATCTTTTAAGTCTTGATTCAGGCAGAAAGAGTTTTTCAACTTATCGTGCCATACGGACTAAAAGATGTGTTATTTTTGTCTATTCTGAATTTCTGTATCTCTTTTTATACTTCTACGTCCTCAGCGCTATGCGCAGCTGCCGTTTCGGCTTCCTGCTCCTTGTCGAAGTGATTGTAGGCATCGACGATGCGCTGGACGAGTGCATGGCGCACGATATCCTTCTTCGCAAATTCAATCCGACCGATACCGGGGACATCCTTCAGCACCTTCAACGCCTGAATCAGACCCGAAGTAACCGAACGCGGGAGGTCGATCTGTGTGGCATCGCCTGTGATTATCATCTTGGCATTCATGCCCAAACGTGTCAGGAACATCTTGATTTGCTGCACGGTGGTGTTCTGAGCCTCATCGAGCACAATGACCGCATCGTTGAGCGTGCGTCCGCGCATGAAGGCAAGCGGAGCTATCTGGATTACATTCGTCTCCATGTATTCCTTAAGCTTGACGGCAGGAATCATGTCCTCGAGCGCATCGTAGAGCGGCTGGAGATATGGGTCAATCTTGTCTTTCATGTCGCCCGGAAGGAAACCGAGCTTCTCACCTGCCTCGACGGCAGGACGCGAAAGGATTATCTTGCGCACCTCGCGGTTTTTCAAAGCCCTTACGGCCAAAGCGATTGCTATGTAGGTTTTTCCCGTTCCGGCCGGCCCGAGAGCGAAAGTCAAATCATTCTCACGCACCGATTTCACCATCAGAGCCTGATTCTCATTGCGCGGGCTGATGGGCTTGCCGTTGATTCCATAGATAATCACATTGTCGTTGCGCGGAGTTTCGGGCGACTTGCCCTTGACAATGTCGAGAATCACTTCCTCGGTCAGTTTGTTGTACTTGATGCAATAATCCTCAAGCTCCTTTATGCACTTCTCGAACTCAGCCGTCTCATGCTCGTCGCCGATAACCTTGATGACCGAGCCTCGCGCTGCCATGCGCAATTTCGGGAAAAGGTTGCGGATTAGCTGCATATTGCAGTTGTTGACACCGTAGAAACTGACGGGGTCGACATTGTCTATGATTACGATTCTTTCAATCATTCAGGTGTCTTGTGTTAAATTAGTCCCTCGTTGTGGAGGAAGACATCTCGCGCGCGTTCTTTATAATATCAATATTGAGTTGTCACTCCTCAATTGTCTCCCTCTTTTATTTTATTAACTTCCGCAGTTTTATTTTTGTTTAACGGAATCGTGTACATTAGTGAAAAACTGCCCGTCACCGCCGATCCGCGCTTGCCGTAACCGGGGATAAACATCGGTTTGCCCACATCACTTTTGGTCTCGTGGAGGATGGAATGGTAAATCAGAGTCCAGCCGAGCGACCAGCTTTTGAGCACCTTCACCTTGATTCCGAAAGTCACTTCGAGATAGCCTGCGGTCGACTTCCTGTCGGCAATCGAGAATTTCCCTTCCTCGCCCCAATATCCGTCGTTGACGGTCACATTGTCAACGTTCCACTTGAAATTAGTGAATCCGTAGCGCAGTCCCATCTGGAGCTTATAGTCGGGATTGGAGTTATAGAAAAAGTTGTAGGACGCACCGATTTTGACATAGGGCGACACCGGGACTCTGAACGTGAAGTTCGACCCGTCGGGAGTGTCATTGCAATTGTCGACACCGATGGCCAGAAACGGGAAATAGCGGTTGTGGAGACTAACTTCCGCCCACACATCGCCAAGACCGTAATGCTGCCCGAAAGCCCTCATGAGAGGACTCCACAGATTGACACCTCCGATCACCTCGTGGAGAAGCGGATATTCCATCTTCGGAGGGGCAGGAAGCAACAGCGAGTCAACAACCTCCGTGCCAGTGACAGTGTCGACCAGAATCTTACGCCCCTGAGCGTCAATCTGCTCCACGACATGGGTGCGGTCGAGACGCTTCGGGCGCTCCGAATCAGGGATGGTTTTCGGGGCATCCGGCGTGACAGGGGTGACACGACGCTGTGCGGAAACCTCCATGACAGTCACAGCCATAATCACAGCCACGGCCACGCGTAGCGAAGGCGCAAAAAATGAAAATATCTGTTGGAAACTATACATCTTGATTGTCAGTCCTTAATAACATTCCTATCCCCTCATTCCTCGTCCTTCTCCGCAGTGCGGAAATAAATCTGGATTGTCTCGTGTTCGATATTGGTTATAAGCGAATCGGTCACCGCCACAGAGTCAATGAGATGAGTGGTATAGCTATAAGCCGTGATGCGGTAGTGGTACATCGCCCCGCAATCCTCCGACGCGAAATATGGCGTGGCAACATAATCGAATTTCAGCGTATCCACCAGCCACGGGAAATCGAGAGCCTTCTGTTTGTATTGAAAATAAAACTCGGTCGACGACTTGGTGGAACGGAAAGGAAGATAGAGCTGCGACACACGCGACCCCGGCCCGAGCAGCAGGGTATCGTTTGGAGCGTCAACTCCGCCGACAGCCACCGAGTCGGGTGTAATCTGCTGTTTTGTCGACATCGAGTAGAAACCTGCAAGCGGCAATGAATTCTGATTCTCCGTGCAGCCGACATTGCTACACGAACTCACCGCCGCCCAAATGCAGCCCCCGACGACAACTATATTGAAAAGCGCTTTCAAAAACTTACTTAAAAATTTTATAATTCGTACTTAATACTTTGTACTTTATAATTTGTACTCAGCACCTAATACTTAACCCTTAATCCTTAATACTTAGCACTTAATACTTAGTATCTTCCCCACTTGACAATCTCGTCAAGCTCCTTACGCTTCTTGGAGGGAATCTCGACACCTTCGGCCGGATAACCAAGCGGAATAATAGCGATAGGCTCAACGCCTTCGGGCAGACCGAAAGCCTCGGCAATCACCTTGGGATCGAAATTGCAGACCCAGCAAGTCCCCAGACCGAGCGAAGTAGCCGCCAGACAGAGATGCTCGACGGCAATCGAGACATCGACATCAGTATGGTCCTTGCCGTCGCAACCGCGATGCCAAGCCTCGTCGTGGATGCCGCATGCGATGATAAATTCGGGAGCTGTGCGTATCCACTCACGGTCATAGCTGCTAAAGATGGCAGCGCGCTGCTCGTCGGAATCAGCCACAAGGAACTTCCACGGCTGACGGTTGCAGGCCGACGGCGCAAGGCGCACGATGTCAAGGACAGTAAGGACAGTGTCGCGCTCGACCTTGCGGTCGGAATAGGCACGACATGAATAGCGCTGCTCGCAAAGACGATATAATTGAGGGTATGCGTTTGATTTCATGAGAATATCTGTAATTTTTTTAATTTTCTTTATTGGATTCCGTAACAGCCTCTTTTCTTGTCACAGTTCGCCCTTGATTTCATAATGATTGCGCCCCGGAGCGTTGCGGACAATCAGTTCACCGATAAAGCCGGTGAGAAACAGCATCGTGCCGAGCATCATCATGGTCAGAGCGAGATAAAAATACGGAGAATCCGTGACAAGTATGTAGGGATTGCCATGATACATGTCCCAGAGCTTACCGAATCCGACCACCATGACGGCAATAAAGCCGACAATGAACATGAGCGACCCGAGAAGGCCGAAGAAGTGCATCGGCTTAGCCCCGAACTTCCCGGTGAACCAGAGGGTCGCGAGGTCGAGATAGCCGTTGACAAAACGGTCGAGGCCAAACTTGGTCGTCCCGTATTTACGCGCCTGATGGTGAACCTCCTTCTCGCCTATGCGGCCGAAACCGGCATTCTTGGCAAGATAGGGAATATAGCGGTGCATGTCGCCGTAGACCTCGATATGCTTCACGACTTCAAGACGATAGGCCTTCAGACCGCAGTTGAAATCGTGCAGGTTCTTTATACCGCTCACCTTGCGTGCGGTAGCGTTGAACAGCTTTGTCGGGATTGTCTTCGAGAGCGGATCATAGCGCTTGCGTTTCCAGCCCGACACGAGGTCATAGCCGTCGCGCATGATCATTCTGTAAAGTTCAGGGATTTCGTCGGGCGAATCCTGAAGGTCGGCATCCATGGTGATTACCACATCGCCTTTCGCAGCCTTGAAACCGGTGTTGAGCGCAGGCGACTTGCCATAGTTGCGTCTGAACGATATCCCGTGCATGGCAGGATTCTTGGCGCAAAGTCCTCCGATCACCTTCCAAGAGTCATCGGTGCTTCCGTCGTCGACAAAAATCACTTCATATGTGAAGTCGTGGTCAGCCATGACGCGTTCAATCCATGCTGCAAGCTCGGGAAGCGACTCGGCTTCATTGTAAAGGGGTATGACCACTGATATATCCATAAGTCCGTGGGAATTGGGTTATTGTGATTTGTAGTAGTGAATGTGTCGTTTTCAAAGGAATATCCATGCCGCCGTGGCAATCTATTCGTCCATACGTCCGCGGCGCTGGCGCTGAAGCTTGTGGCGCATGGCAATGAGAGCACTGATGACAATCGAAAGAATCGAGCCGCTGACAATCGCCGCCATTATAATCTCGCTCACAATCGCGATGGGCGAAGGGATGAAATTGGCCTCGATCATCTGAGCGGCTATGTCGCCGGCCTCTTCGAGCGCCGTGCCGGGAGCATTCTTGCCAAGCTCTATCAGCCCCTGAAGCTGCCCCATGATGAAATCAGGCTCGATCCACTTCATGTAGACCACGAGCAGAGCACCGGAAATGAGGATTCCGCAGACAAACACCACAACTCCCAGCATCCACATCATCGGGAAGGTGGCACACTCCTGCAGTTCCTTGTCGTAGCGCCTGATGAACACGTAGATTACAGCAGGCACACAGACCACCATCGCCAGCGACAGTAGGCCCAGCAGCGGAATACCGGCTGCGAAAATCGAGCTGAAGAACATCAGCGAGAGGTAAAGGCCGAAAATGAAGCCGAAATCGGCTCCACGGCGATATGGAGAGGTTATTATATTCTGATTTGCTGTCATGGGGATTAGAACTGAGTCAGGCGAAACGGAGGCGCTTGCCGAGAACCAAGCAGGAATTCAAGCTGCCCGGACAAGCACCGAAGTCGCTCACGACTTGCAAAGTTAGGTATTTTTTGGCACTTTTTCAAGAAAGTTGTAACTTTGTACTTCAATGAAATCAATTCGCATCCCACATCTCTTCCACTGCCTGTTGATCCTGCTCGCATGCTGCATGCTGAGCGGGTGTCGCATCAGCTACAAACTCAACGGTGCAGCCATTGACTACACCGTCTACAAGACCATCTACGTATCAAACTTCCCGATTCGCGCTGCGCTCGTCTATCCGCCTCTCCAACAGACATTTGAGAACGAACTGCTCGACTACATCTCGCGCAACACCCGTCTGCGCACAGTCGACACTCCCAATGCCGACCTGCAGCTCGAAGGCGAAATCACGGGCTACAGTCTTTCGCCACAGGCCGTCACCGAAAACGCCTATGCATCACGCACGCGCCTGACCATTCAGGTCAAGGTCCGCTACATTGACAACAAGGCCGAAGGCAAGGACATCGACCAGACATTCAGCGCCTACCGCGACTTCGACAGCTCCGAGATGCTCACCGACGTGCAGGACCAGCTCTGCAACGAAATCTCCAAAGAGCTTGTCGACCTGATTTTCAACGCCACACTCGGCGACTGGTAGCCCCCCTTAATACTTAATACTTAACACTTAACACTTAAAATTTAATACTTCAAAAAACTCCTTCGACAAAGAGCCATGGACGAACCGCTAAGCCACTATCTCCGCTCCCTCTCCGACCCGGAAATACCGGTCGGGCTGTCCGACGTGGAACGACTGATGAAGGACTACCCCTTTTTCACACTTCCGGCTCTGACAATCATGCAGCGCGAAGGCAACGCCCTCCCTGCCGAAACCCGTCAGCGTCTTCTCGGGCAGATTGCACTCAACGCCCCCGATCCGGCAGCATTCGCCGCTCTCTCCGACAGCCGGCGCGACACATGGCTCAACTTCTATCCGCCCGAAAAGAAAGCCCCGGTGACGACCGAAAATGTCATCGACACCTTCCTCAACACCTACGGCCACTCATCGCCCGAGGAAGACCGCCTTCTCGAACGGCTCATCTTCAACCCGACAGCCGACTACTCCGCGCTTCTCGAACGCGAAGAAGCCGACAACCCCGCCCCCTCCGGACCGGCCGACTCGCAGACAGCACTGATCGACAGCTTCATCCTGAAACAGCAGGGAGCAACCTCCTCCACCGGCCCTGTCGAAACCGACATCGACGTCCCCGCCATAGTCCCCTTGGCCGACAACTCCATGACCACCGTGACTGCCCCCCCGGCTGCCACGCCGCCGGCCATCGAGAAATCCACAACCTGCACACCTGAAGAGGCCGCCCCGACGCAGATTCCCGCCGTTCCGTCCGACCACCCGACGGCAGTTCAGGAAACAGCCCCCGACACATCTCTAAGTGAAAGTCTTGCAAAAATCTACATCCGCCGTCGCCGTTACGACAAGGCTTTTGAAATTATTCACGGTTTGAGTTTGAATAATCCAAAAAAAAGTGTTTACTTTGCAGACCAATTGCGTTTTCTGCGTAAATTGATGCTCAATTCGAGCTTAAGCGAACAAAATAAACCATCAAATTAACTATGTATATTGTATTGATTATCCTGACGCTCATCTGCGCAGTGCTCCTGATTTGCGTAGTGCTCGTTCAGAAGTCCAAAGGCGGAGGCCTTTCGTCATCGTTTGCAGGTTCAAACCAGATTATGGGTGTGCGCCGCACCAACAGTTTCATCGAGAAACTCACATGGGGTCTCGCAGGCGCTATCTGCATTCTCTCGATTCTTGCAACATTCTCTATGCCCAAGGCAATCAACGCCAATTCATCACGCGTAAACGCCGCTCCCGCCGAGCAGGTGATTCCCGGTGATTTCAACACTGCTGCTCCTGAAGCCGCTCCCGCAGCGACTCCTGCACCCGCAGCCACTGAAACTCCCGCCGAAACTCCCGCACAGGCCTCTGAAACTGAGACTCCCGCTGAATAATCAACCCCTATCCGGATTTTTCTCCACAAAGGGTTAATCTCATACACATAGCCTGCTCTGACACATCAACAACGTCGGCGCAGGCTTTAGTTGTTGATACACCACGCCTTGACATGACCGGCGGACACTTCTCCGATAACCAAAACCTCATACCGTCACACAATACACCGCAATCGGCATGAAAGAATTTTTCCAACTTCTGATGAGGTTCGTACCTCCCTACAGGAAGTATCTTTTTCTCAATATATTCTTCAATTTCCTCGCCGCTTTTCTCACTCTTTTTTCTTTCGCCCTCATAATCCCGATTCTGGAGATGCTTTTCAAGGTGAAAGAAGCCTCCTATGAATTCATGCCGCTTGGTTCGGCCTCGCTCAAGGAAGTGGCAATCAATAATTTCTATTGGATCACACAGGAGTGCATAGGCAACTGGGGGCCGGTCGGAACGCTCGTCTTGCTTTCGGTCATGCTCGTCATAATGACAGCCCTGAAGACAGGAGCCACCTACGCGAGCCTCTACTACGTGATTCCGATGCGTGCCGGAATCGTCCGCGACATACGCAACTTCGTCTACGAAAAAATCGTGTCGCTCCCGATAGCCTATTTCACATCCGAACGCAAAGGTGACGTGATGGCACGAATGACAGGCGACGTCTCTGAAATTGAAAACTCAATCATGTCGTCGCTCGACATGCTATTCAAAAATCCTGTGATGATCATCGTCTGTCTTTCAGGCATGATCATGATTTCATGGCAGCTCACCATCTTTGTGCTGGTGCTCCTCCCGATAGCCGGAACTGTCATGGGACGCGTCGGCAAAAGACTGAAACGCAAGTCGCTACAGGGACAGCAGCAGTGGGGCACAATCATGAGCTACATCGAAGAGACCCTCGGTGGCCTGCGCATCATCAAGGCTTTCAATGCCGAAGATAAGGTCAAGCAGCGTTTCCGCGACGGCAACCAGCGCTTTTTCAACATCACCGCTTCCGTGCAGCGCCGTCAGTCACTCGCCCACCCCATGAGCGAGCTCCTCGGAACAATCACAGTGGCCATCGTGCTCAGCTTCGGCGGCATGCTGATACTCTCGGGCAAGACAAGCCTCACTGCTCCGGAGTTCATATATTATATGGTGATTTTCTACAGCATCATCAATCCGGCCAAGGACCTGTCGAAAGCGGTCTACAGCATTCAGAAAGGTCTTGCAGCTATGGAGCGCGTCGATGCCATCCTTGCCGCGACCAATCCGATCACCGACCCCGGCAAGCCGAAGGAAATCAAGGACCTCAAGGGCCACATCAATTACCACGACGTGACTTTCGGCTACGACTCCGAAAGCCCTGTCGTCAGAAAAATCGACCTTGACATACCAGCCGGAAGCACCGTGGCCCTCGTCGGGCAGAGCGGAAGCGGAAAGTCGACACTGGCCGACCTCCTTCCCCGGTTCTACGACATCGACCACGGCAGCATCACAGTCGACGGATGTGACATCCGCGACCTTCGCGTCCACGAGCTCCGAAGCTACATGGGCAACGTCAATCAGGAAGCAATCCTCTTCAACGACACTATTTTCAACAACATAGCCTTCGGCGTTAAAAACGCGACAAAAGAGCAAGTCATTGAGGCGGCCAAAATCGCCAACGCCCACGAATTCATCCTCGCCACCGAGCATGGCTACGACACCAATATCGGTGACCGCGGATGCCGCCTCTCGGGCGGCCAGCGCCAGCGCCTCTCAATCGCCCGGGCTATTCTCAAGAATCCTCCGATTCTCATCCTCGATGAAGCGACCTCAGCTCTCGACAGCGAAAGCGAGAAATCGGTACAGGAGGCACTTGAACGCCTCATGAAGGACCGCACCACACTCGTCATCGCTCACCGCCTGTCCACCATCCGTAACGCCGATCTCATCTGCGTTCTCCACGAAGGCGAGATAGTCGAACGCGGCACTCACGACGAGCTTTTCGCCCTCAACGGATATTACACCCGGCTTGTCGAAATGCAGTCGATGAACTGACATTTCAATAAGGATACTATTGCAAATATAGCACCAATAATTGTATTTCTTGACAATTTGTTTGAAAACCAGTAAAAAATGTGTATATTTGCCATTAATTGCCAATATTAGCATCTTCATTGTTTGAGCACAGAACATAAGGAATAATGGAAAAAATAGACAACTTAGACCGCAAGATATTAGAAATCGTCATGCGCAACGCGCGCATTGCCTCGAAAGATGTCGCTCAGGAATGCGGAGTCTCACGAGCTGCCATACATCAGCGCATACAGCGCATGATAGACCTCAATGTAATCACTGGCTCAGGATATCTCGTTGACCCTAAAGTCCTTGGTTATAGGACATGTACATATATCGGTGTCAACCTCGAACGCGGTGCTATGTACCGCGAGGTAGTCCCTCAGCTCGAAAAAGTCCCCGAAGTCGTCGAATGCCATTACACTACAGGCCCTTACTCGATGCTTATCAAGCTTTTCGCACGTGACAACGAGCATCTGATGGAACTTCTCAACGATAAAATCCAGATGATTCCGGGCGTAGTGGGCACTGAGACCCTCATCTCGCTCGACCACAGCATCAGCAGAGTACTCCCTGTCACCTACGACGACTGACACTTCCGTCATATCCGGCCATCCCGACATAGCAAAACACGGGAATCTGCGCATCCCCCCTTCTTTCCTTAAATTTTCCTACCTGACAGCATGAGACACATTCTCCCTCTCTTTGCCTTGACCGTCGCGCTCGGAGCGACGGCCGAGCGAATCTGTATTGACAATGACTGGCGTTTTGCCTTCGGCCACACCGATCCGGCGCGTGACTACGGGACCGGCACTGAATATTTCAACTATCTCACCAAAGCGGCATCGGTCCATAACACAGGCCCTTATGCCATGAAGTTCAACGACTCGACATGGACGGGAGTCAACCTGCCCCATGACTTTGTTGTCGACCTGCCTTTTGCCAGCGATGCAAGCCACAGCCACGGCTACAAGACCGTGGGCTACAAATATCCGGCGACCTCCGTCGGGTGGTATCGCAAGGTTATCCCCATCGCTGCAGAGGATTCCGTGATGCGTCTGTCGCTCGTCTTCGACGGCATATTCCGCGACAGCCGGGTGTGGTTCAACGGCTTCTATCTCGGTGGCGAGCCGAGCGGCTACGCTCAGCAGACCTACGACATCACCCCCTATGTCAACTGGGGCGGCGACAATGTGATTGCCGTCCGCGCCGATGCCACCCTCGAAGAAGGCTGGTTCTATGAAGGCGGAGGAATCTACCGCCATACATGGCTTGACAAAAAACCACCGCGCCACATAGCCCCCAACTCGGTAGCCGTCACCTATGTCGACGGACCTAATTCGGCTGTAACAGTCAGCGGACGCATAGCCAACCGTCTCTACGGAGTCGGCCATGCTGACAATGAGACTTGTGTTCTTAATGCCGTCCTCATCGACCCGTCAGGCAATAAGGCCGCCGAAAAAAGAATCGACATCACCGACATGCCTGCTCCCGGCGACGAGTCGGAATGGTCGCTCATACTGCGTCCGGATTCAATTATCAGGTGGGACATCGACAATCCGGCTCTCTACACAATCGGTCTCACGCTGTCCGACGGCCGGTCGGCCGACAGCGAGACCGTCGTCACAGGATTCCGCACCGTGGAGTTCGACCCCGACAGAGGAATGCTTCTCAACGGCCGCCCGGTCAAACTCAAGGGTGTCAATCTTCATCAGGACCATGCCGGAGTAGGCGCAGGCATCCCCGACGCGGTAAACATCTACCGACTCAAGGAACTGAAGAAATATGGAGTCAATGCCTACCGTTCAAGCCATAACCCGATGACTCCGGAAGTACTTGCCGCGTGCGATTCGCTCGGCATACTAGTCATCGAGGAAAACCGCCTGCTCGGCATAAACGGCTACCACACCGGCCAGCTGCGACGGATGATTGACTGCGACCGCAATCACCCCTCGATAATCCTGTGGAGCGTCGGCAACGAGGAATGGGGTGTCGAATGGGACGAAAAGGGACGCCGAATCGTCAGCGAGCTGCGCGACATCTGCCACCGCATCGACCCGACGCGCCCGATGACCGTGGCCACAAGCGGAGGGCCTATGCCCATAATACCGGCCGATGTCGCCGGCTACAATTATATAATGCAGAACCCTGTCGAAAAATACCGTGGCGAATATCCCGACCGTTGTGCCTATGGTTCGGAGGAGACATCGGGCTGCGGAACACGCGGTGTCTATTTCGACGACCGAGCCAACGGCCGCATGGCCTCGCTCAACCGCATCCCCGACCAGCGCGACAGCTGCCTCAACCGCATAGCGCGCGGATGGCAGTTCTATGCCGACCGTCCGTGGCTCGCCGGACTCTTCTACTGGACCGGTTTTGACTACCGTGGCGAGCCTAATCCGCTCGAATATCCGGCGACAGGTTCGGAATTCGGTCTGCTCGACTATTGCGGTTTCCCGAAGGACGAGGCTTGGTATCTCAAATCGTGGTGGACCGACGAACCGGTGCTCCACATCTTCCCTCACTGGAATCTCGAAGGCCACGAGGGTGAGAACATCGACCTCTGGGTGTATTCCAACATGGATGAAGTGGAATTGATTGTCAACGGTAAGAATCTCGGACGCAAGGCAATGCCACGCAACGGACATCTCTCATGGTCGGCCGTCTACCGTCCCGGCAAGGTCGAGGCACGCGGCTATAAGGATGGCCGACGGGTCATGACCGGCAAGGTCGAGACCACCGGACCTGCCGTCCGCGCTTTAGCTGACTATGCCTATTCCAAAGACGGCATCCAGATAATCAATGTCACCCTCGTCGACTCCAAAGACCGCACCGTCCCCACCGCCTGCAACCCGGTCACGATTACCTACGGAAAATCCGGCTCTGACCTCACATCTCAGCCAACAGCCTCATCGACCCACAGCAGCAATCCGTCCAGCCCCACCGAAATCAACCGCCTCATCGGAGCAGGAAACGACGGCCAGTCAACCGACTCCGAACACGGCTGTAACATACGCCTACTTGGAGCAGGAAACGGCGACCCGGCCTTCCGTGGCATCGAACGCCCGACACCCAATTCAAACTCGAAATCATTCACCATCCCGGCATTCAACGGCCACGCCCAGTTCATCATCTACAATCCCCAATCCTGCCCCGTCTCAATCCGTCTTTCAGACAACTAAAGCGTCCGCAGGACGCTGCCTTACTCATAACCCCGTACATCGGAGCGTAGCGAAGATGTGCGGGGAAAACATATCCACAAAACCGGATGTCCTGCAGGACATCGAATTACCGACCCTCGCACAGTGACAGCACACACCCCTGCCCACCGCACATTTTTCCATAACCTTCCATAACCCTACACCAAAACAAAATCGGAGTATTTGACTGTTGCGAATAAATGCCTATCTTTGCAATCGACCTGTCCGGCATGGACGAGGTATTTATATTCACACCATCACAAATGACAAACCGACAACTCATTACCATAGTCCTTACACTGCTGTGTCTCTCCCGAGCCTCAGCCTTTCCCCTTACCACCTCCACTCATGCCGCCGAAGCCGGCACAGCCATATCTGAAACCGCCACATGCAGTGTCATGACAACCGAAGCGGAAGCCGACACACCGACATCCGGGACAGCCGTATCAATAACCGACACGACGGCTACCATCCTCCGCCCCGTCTTTGCAGCATACACCGCCGAGTTCGGTTCGGCGCACCTTGCCGACACCTATCTCAGCCCCATAAAATACACCGGTTGGCACGCCGGACTCGACTACCAGCGCTATCAGGCCATGCGCTTCGACCCCGACCGCTGGACCATGCGCCTACATTTCAACCTCGGCCTCGACAAGACCGACAATCCCGCGCGCAACGCCACGATGTGGAGCATCATGCTCAACGCCGACTGGGGTATGATGCGCAAATTCCGCCCCTTCACCCCCGACCTCACCCTTGCCATCGGCGGCTCGACCGGCATCGAGGCCGGTTGCCTCTACAACCCTCGCAACGGCAACAATCCGGCATCGGCAAAGGCAGCTTGGACCGTCAACCTGACAGGCTACGCCTCATGGCGCACAAAACTGTGGCGACTGCCGGTGACACTCACCTATCAGCCCACGCTCCCGGTGGCAGGCGCATTCTTCGCCCCCGACTACGGCGAGCTTTACTATGAAATCTATCTCGGTGACCACGAAGGACTTGCCCACGCGGCATGGTGGGGCAACTACTTCAAGCTCGACAACCAGCTGACGGCCGACCTCCATCTCGGCTCGACCAACCTGCGCCTCGGCTACCACGGAGCTATCTTCTCGTCGAAAGTCAACCATGTGGTGACCAACATCTTCACCCACGCATTCACCATCGGTGTCAGCGGCGAGTGGATTTCGGTCAATCCGCGCAAGGAGATTCCCACCAAATGCCGGATGATAAACGCCTTATATTAACCTCAATCCGTCAACCGTCACACGCAAAACAATGACCCGCCTCATAACCCTCCTATCAGTCTTCACGGCGCTTGCCATCGCCACACTGTCGACATCCTGCCACAAAATCGAGGAGTATGCCGACGATCCACACGGCAACTTCGAAGCCCTCTGGACAATAATCGACGAGCACTATTGCTTCCTTGACGAAAAAGGCATCGACTGGGATGCCGTCCATGCCACCTACGCCCGTCGCATAGGCCCTGAGATGACACGCGAGGAGCTTTTCATCGTCTGCGCCGACATGCTCGACGAGCTTAAGGACGGCCACGTCAACCTCTCAGCTCCTTTCAACACCTCCTACTATCGTAAATGGTGGAGCGACTATCCGCAAAACTTCTCCGAGAGGCTCATCGAGGAGTCATATTTCAACTTCAACTACCGCCAGACAGGTGGAATGAAATTCGGCATACTGTCCGAAAACATAGGCTATATCTACTATCCGTCGTTCTCCAACCCCATCGGCGAAGGCAACCTCGACAATGTGCTTTACTTCCTGAAAAACACTCAGGGACTGATCATCGACGTGCGCGACAACGGCGGAGGCGACCTCACCAACGTAGAGACCCTCGTCAGCCGTTTCATCACAGAGCCGACCGTAGTAGGCTACATCTCCCACAAGACCGGCCCGGGCCACAACGACTTCTCCGAACCGTTTGAAATCGAATACAAACCCGCTGCAGCGGGACGCATACGCTGGGGCAAACCGGTCATCGTCATCGCCAACCGCTCGACCTTCTCGGCGGCCAACAATTTCGTGTCAGTCATGAAACTCATCCCCGGAGTCCGCGTAGTCGGAGCTACCACAGGCGGAGGCTCAGGCATGCCCTACTCATCCGAACTCCCCTGCGGATGGTCGGTGCGCTTCTCGGCATGCTCGATGCTCGACGCCGAGCGCCGCAGCACCGAATTCGGAGTCGAACCCACCGAAGGCTGTGCCGTCGACATGAACCCGCTCGAAGCCCTGTCAGGCAAAGACACCATCCTCGAATTCGCCATCAACCTCCTGCAAAATCAATAACTTTACTATTTAATCAACTTAATCAACGCTCTTAGAGCAATATCGATATACCATGTTGACAATATCGAGTTTATGTTTATAGATCTCGAATTCGCCACCCTTACAAAACAGACTATAATTATCACATCCGATATAATCATTGCACTCGGTACAATGGAAAACCACTATACCGAGTGCAACAATATCAGCCGTTCCAAAGTGACAAGATAATTGCTCCGTCAGCAAATTCCATAAATCATTAGGGAATTTTCCGAACCACATTGACAAGTCAAAGCTGAAAATATTCCGAATGAGCCCAAAGTCAACCTTCGGAATTTGCTGAATAATCACATTTGCTCTTTATATACATCAAATGTGATTTTAAACAGATTCATAGAATGCTCTAAAATGTCATAAGCATCATCTATTACGTTACACCTCGCCATTAATGTATCCAATTCACGTTCGGAGTAAGGATACGTGATTACTTTCAGAGTAAAGAATCTTTTCTGAGCCTCAATTAAACCCGAAATAGTTTGTTTTTTACGTAGGCATGATTCGTAGTATTGTTGATATGAATTGCCTAATTTGGAATTGAAATTTCGATTATACAAGTCTAATTGAATTGCAATAGATTTCGTGTACACTTCATTTGCAAACATTGTTATGTCTGAATTAAGCCTATCAAGTTCGTATGTCAATTTAAGATATGATAATTCATGTTCAAGAGAATCAACCCTATGAACAAGTATTTGAGTTACCTCTTGAGAATCTTGAGACACAGAATTTGTGGATTGTGCCTGAGCCGCAATGAAGCCAAGTACAAATACAATTGAATACAGAAATTTTTTCATACGGAGTAGTATATTATGCACCACAGTCGCCAAAAGTGCAGTTACAATGCTATGAAGCGTGGAACTGTAATGCCACGTCTTAATGCGAAGGTGGTAGGAATACCTTGATGAGCAGATGTGGGAATAACAGCCCCACGCATATGCGTGGAGACCATTACGCCATCTCTTGCTCATGTGAATAAAGTTTCCTACGCTTTTCGCATACAAGAAGAAGACATAACGCCTCTTTTTCCAAAATATCGTGATGGGACTACTCCCAATTAAATGCAAAGTTAAGACTTTTTGCATTGCAAATCAATAGGCTGGGCAAAATAAGTTTGGTTATATATATATATAGACATATAAACCGAACCATATCTATACAATAGATGGGGCTAACGAGAGATACCACTATCAGATTTTTCACCAGCCCCCTATCTTTATCTTCATACCAACCACCGAAAGAAACAAAACAAGGCAAATAAAAAAAGTTAACGACCGCAAATTATCTATAAATCGTTTCTATTCGTTTTCAGCCAATTACCAAAACAGCAAAGACTTAGCATAACAAAGCACAGACATATCACTAATAATCAGCATAATTACTCCTTAAGCCAGATTATGTTTAGTTTGAAGTAAACTTTATCGGAATTCTGCTTGTTAATCCAACAGAAAACCGTTATCTTTGCAGAGTTTCTATCCCTCCTTCATCCTGTTTGGAAATGGCTGAATTCTATCTTTGCCCTGTCGATGACATCGATAACCCAAAATATGATTTCTATCTGCTCTACATCGACGGACGGAATTTCTTTGAGGACTTTGTGAAGTCACTCAGACAGAAATCCGAACTTGATGAGATGGACACAATCATGGCTCTTATGGACAAGGTTGATAACAACAATCTGCCGACATCCAAGTACCGCCACATAACCGGAGGGAAATATGACAGAAAAGATGTGTGGGAGTTCAAGTCAAAACATCTGAGAATCTATACTCTTAAAATCCCGCCGGACTACTATATAGTCCTTGGTGGCTATAAGAAGGGGCAGGAGAAAGACATTGCCAAGATATTCAGACATTTTAATAATATTCCTGATGAAATTCCAATCAGGAACGATGACGAAAAAGACAATGAAGCTCAACAAGAATAGAAATAAATATGATTCGCCGGCTTACTGGACGCAACTCATCCAGCTTTCGCTCCAAGATAACATCAAACATTATCTTGAAGAAAAGCATATGACGCAATCTGAGTTTGCTGAACGGCTTGGAGTGTCTAAAGGCTACGTTTCCCAAATACTTAACGGTGATTTTGACCATAAACTCTCCAAACTGACTCAGTTAGCGCTTGCCTGCGAGATGGTTCCGCGCATAGAATTCGTCCCGAAGCAACACAGCCGTGAAGTAGCCTACGAAAGCTATATCCGCCCTACCGACTGGAAACATTGCACCACCTATACCCGAAAGCTCGCCTTTCACACCATCCGGCCTCAAAATACGAAATACACAGAACTTCCCGGCTCTAAAACCCTCCGTTCAGCCGTGATAATTGATGGAGGAAACAACTGGACAGAATCCAAATCTCTGATAACCATAGATAAAATTGCCTGATGATACGATTCAACATGTCAAAGATAGCAATAAATCAATTTGCTATCTTAAAGGAAAGTTGTCAGCGAAAGGACATAACACTTTCCACGGAACTGTCATTTCAATATTCAGCAGAGACGCGTCAGATTTCGTGTGAGGTAGGCTATCGTTTTACCACAGACGAGGAATTATTCCTGATATTGAAATCACAGTGTGATTTCGTGATTCATCCTGATGATTGGGCGACCTTTGAAAAAGAGGATGGACTTCAAATTCCAAAATCTGTCATGGAACTGCTGGCTGTACATACCATCGGCACATCCCGGGGCATCCTGTTCTGCAAGACAGAAGGCACTCCGTTCAATTCCCTGATGATTCCGCCTATCAACGTCGCCGGAATGATGAAGGATGAAAATGAAAATGTAGCGGCTCATTGATGATCTGACCGGGATTTCCAATCACGCTATTGGGATTCTTACGTTTTTTGCTTAAATTTGTATAAGGAAACCGATTTTCCTGCGGGGAGTTCCCCCAGCTTAACACACATTCCACAATCCCCCATCTGCAAATGCAACAGTTCGTTCATCTCCACGTACACAGCCAGTATTCCCTGCTCGACGGACAGGCCTCGGTGACGGGTCTTGTCGACAAGGCCATGGACCTCGGTATGCCCGGCTTCGCGCTCACCGACCACGGCAACATGTTCGGCATCAAGGAATATTTCAACTATGTCAACAAGGTAAAAGGCAAATACAAAGGCAAGCTCGCCGACCTCAAAAAGAAAATCGAGGAAGCCCCCGAAGGCGAAGCCGACAAAATCCGCGCCGAGCTTGCCCCGGAGATGGAGAAAATCGAGCGCAAACTCGCCTTCAAACCCATATTCGGATGCGAGATGTATGTGGCCAAAGGCTCTCTGACCGACCGCTCCGACAAAACCGACAAGGGACGTCACCTCGTGGTCATAGCCAAGAACCTCAAAGGCTACAAAAACCTCATCAAGATTGTCTCACAGGCACATACCCACGGTTTCTACCACCACCCGCGAACCGACAAGGAAGCTCTTGCCGCCCACCGCGAGGGACTGATTGTCTGCTCGGCATGTCTCGGCGGAGAAATCCCGCGCCTCATAGCCGAGGGCAACTTGGCCGAGGCCGAAAAGCAGGTCATGTGGTTCAAGGAGACATTCGGCGACGACTACTACATCGAGCTCCAGCGCCACAAGACCGACCGTCCCGGTGCGAACCGCGAGACATACATCGAGCAGGAAAAGGTCAACCCCGTGCTCATCGACCTCGCGCGCAAACATGATATCAAGATTATTGCCACCAACGACTCCCATTTCATCAACGCCGAGGATGCCGAAGCCCACGACCGCCTCATCTGTATATCGACCAACAACTACGTGGCCGACCCTGAGCGCATGCGCTACACAAAACAGGAGTGGTTCAAGTCGCAGGACGAGATGGCAGCCGTGTTTCCCGACCTCCCCGAAGCGCTCGAAAACACCCTTGAAATTCTCGACAAGGTAGAGGTCTACTCCATTGACCACGCGCCGATTATGCCATTCTTCGAGATTCCGGCCGACTTCGGAACGGAGGAAGAATACAGAACCCGAATCACCGAGCAGCAACTGTTTGACGAGTTCACTCAGGACGAGAACGGCAATGTGGTTCTCTCGCCCGAAGCCGCTCAGAAGAAAATCGAAAAACTCGGCGGCTACGACAAGCTCTACCGCATCAAATTCGAGGCCGACTACCTATCGAAGCTCGCCTACGAGGGCGCTGAGCGCCGCTATGGCTCTCCGCTCACCCCGGAACTGGAGGAACGCATCCGATTTGAGCTATACATCATGAAGACGATGGGTTTCCCGGGCTACTTCCTCATCGTGCAGGACTTCATCAACGTGGCCCGCAAAGAGCTCGGCGTGAGCGTCGGGCCGGGCCGTGGTTCGGCTGCCGGAAGCGTCGTCGCCTACTGTCTGGGCATCACGCAGGTCGACCCGATAAAATATGACCTCCTTTTCGAACGTTTCCTCAACCCCGACCGTATCTCGCTCCCCGATATCGACGTGGACTTCGACGACGACGGCCGCGCCGACGTGCTCCACTACGTGACCGAAAAATATGGCGAGGACAATGTGGCCCACATCATCACCTTCGGCACAATGGCCGCAAAATCGGCCATCAAGGACGTGGCACGTGTCGAGCAGCTCCCGCTCGCCGAGAGCAACCGAATTGCCAACCTCGTGCCCAAGCGAATGCCCGACGGCCCTGACGGCAAGACCCTCAAGACCAATCTCAAGAACTGCTACCAATACGTGCCTGAATTCGCCGCCGAGCTGAATTCAAACAACTACCTCATCCGCGAAACCCTCGAATATGCGCGCCGTCTCGAAGGCAATGTCCGCAACACCGGCGTACATGCCTGCGGTGTCATCATCTGCCGCGACCCGATTTCCGACTGGGTTCCCGTCGCAACAGCCGTCGACAAGAGCGTCGATTCGAAGGACAACGACAAGATGATAGTGACACAGTATGAAGGCTCTATCATCGAGGACACCGGACTCATCAAGATGGACTTCCTCGGGCTCAAGACACTGTCAATCATCAAGGAAGCCGTCTCCAACATAAAGCAGACCTGCGGAATCGATGTCGACATCGACTCGATCGACATCAATGACCCGAAGACCTATGAGCTTTACAGCCAAGGCAACACGATCGGTACATTCCAGTTTGAGTCGGCAGGCATGCAGAAATATCTCCGCGAACTCCAGCCGTCGACATTCGAGGACCTCATAGCCATGAACGCCCTCTACCGTCCCGGCCCTATGGACTATATCCCCGACTTCATCGCCCGCAAACACGGACGCAGCCCCATCACCTACGATATTCCCATCATGGAGAAGTATCTCAAGGACACCTACGGGGTGACCGTCTATCAGGAACAGGTCATGCTCCTGTCGCGTCTGCTCGCCAACTTCACGCGCGGCCAGAGCGACACACTGCGTAAGGCGATGGGTAAGAAGCTCATTGACAAGATGAACGAGCTGAAGGGACTCTTCCTCAAAGGCGGACAGGCCAACGGCCACGACCCGAAGGTGCTCGAAAAAATATGGGCCGACTGGGAAAAATTCGCGTCATACGCCTTCAACAAGTCACACGCCACCTGCTACTCGTGGGTTGCCTTCCAGACAGCATGGCTCAAAGCCAACTATCCGTCGGAATACATGGCTGCCGTCCTCACGCGCAACCGCTCCGACATCAACAAGCTCACAGGCTTCATGGACGAATGCAAGCGCATGAAAATCCCTGTCCTCGGCCCTGACATCAACGAAAGTTTCGTCGAGTTCGGTGTCAACTCCCACGGCGACATCCGCTTCGGACTCGCTGCAATCAAGGGCGTAGGCGAAAACGTGGTCAAGGCCATCATCGCCGAGCGAAAGGAACGCGGCCCGTTCGAATCAATCTACGATTTCGTGGAGCGAGTACCCTCGTCGGCCGTCAACCGCCGAATTTTCGAAAATCTTGTCTATGCCGGCGCATTCGACAGTTTCGAAGGCGTGAAGCGCGAGGACTTCTTCTACGAAAACCCTCGTGGCGAAGTGTTTACCGAAACCCTCGTCCGCTACGGGCAGGCCTTCCAGAACGACAAGCACAACTCGGCCATGTCGCTCTTCGGCGACGATGCTGAAATGAGCACCGCAGGCCGTCCGCCGGTAGTGCCGCAGAAGGAATGGGCTTCGGCTGTCAAACTTGAGCGCGAACGCGAACTTGTCGGGATGTATCTCTCGGCCCATCCGCTCGACCCATACTTCATGGAGCTGACCTACGGCACATGTACCGTCAAGGGCTACAACGAGTTTGAACCCGTCGAAGGTGTCGAGCTTACTTTCGGAGGCATGGTCGTGGACTTCACCAGCCGTCCGGCCCGCAACGGCGGCCAGTTCGGCATACTCAAAATCGAGGACTACACTGGCAGCGCCGAGTTCATGATGTTTGAGCAGACCTATATCAACTTCCACAACTACGGAGTCCCGGGCACGCCTATCCTCATCACCGGACGCTATGAGAAGCGTTTCGCATCCTCGCCCCTGCGCTTCAACATAATGAACATCCGCCTGCTCAACGACGTGAAAGGAAAGCTCGTACACTCAATCACAATCGACCTCCCCTCCGACAAAGTGACCAAGCACATCAAAGAGCTGCTTGAGGAAGAAATCAGGCGCGAACCCGACGCAAACGGCGAACTGACATTCCGTATTTTCGACCCCTCGATCAACCGTTCGCTCCACCTGCGTTCCAACCGCCGCATCCCAATCTCCCGCAAACTCATTGACACGCTGACCGAAGAGGACATAAATTTCACCATCAACGACTGACATGATTATTCTGAAATATTCACCATACACAATTCCGAAATAATAACTTTCCTGAAATTAACAATAATTGATAAAACCGTAATCAAGTATTACCACTGTGAGACGATTCTTTCAGGAAAATTGCGTACATTTGTGGTAGTGAAAAAACAATCAGAAAAATCACTTAAATAAAAATACTAATTATCATGACATTCACTGATCAGAACGTACACGACATCATCGCTTCAGGCAAACCGGTAGTAATCGATTTTTGGGCAACATGGTGCGGCCCTTGCCAGCGCATGACCCCCATCGTTGAAGAACTCGCTGAAGAATACAAGGATACAGTAGTCATCGGCAAATATAACATCGAGGAGGAAAACGACCTTGCTGCCCAGTATCGCATCATGTCAATCCCCACCATCCTCTTCTTCAAGAACGGTGAGCAGATCCGCGACCTCCGTCTTGCAGGCGCTCAGCCCAAAGAGAATCTTGAAAACCAAATCAAGAAGCTTCTTGCTCTCTAAGAGTCAAGCAATTATCATAAGGCATCAATAATCAAGGGACAAGCAACGAAAATTTTGCTTGTCCCTTGATTTTGTATTATCGCACCTTGAGGATGGTCAAAGCGATGTAACTTTGCCGTATCAATCAATATCCCACCCCTCTCCACTCATATATATCCATCCGCTATGAACACACAGAATGCCATAATCTCCGTAACATCCGGCCGTCGCATCATCGCCAAGCGTAATCCCCCTCGGTCAAAAGGAGAATCAAAGAAAGAAAAGTGGACAAGACCCGTATCAAAAGCCTTCTACGAGAAACTGTGCCGTCGCTGCGAGCAGATTTTCGAAGACCTGCGCTACGGCCACGGGTGGGTCAGGAATTTCATGCCTGTCGTCGACAGGTATCTGTCGACAGGAGAAATGCCGGGGCAATATGACAATGGCATAATGACCGTTTTCATATGCCTGCGCCATGAGATAGACATGGCTCTTGAACGCTCGGCAAGAGCCAGAAAACGGGCGGCCGAACGTCGCAATGCGAGTGAGAAAGCAGAGACTGTTGCCACAGCCGGTGAAGCACCTGACGAGGAAACGGCTCTGACTTCCGTAAATCAGGCCGAAGCCCCGCTGTCAACGCCTCCTGTCAAGGCCGTCAGTCAGTCTCAGCCCCCGGACGTTGGAATCAGAAATCAGAAAAACAATAGGGAAGAGTCGAGCTGACGGAAGGAAAAATCAGGATGCGGTCCTTACCGGCCAGTATTACCTCGACGGGCGCGCCTGCAAGTTTTTCATATTCAAGCAGTGCCTGACGGCATGCTCCGCACGGCGAAATCGGGTCGGAAAGCTCATTGCCGTCAGTCCCGCGCGCGGCTATGGCTATGGAAGTGAACCGGGCATCGGGATAAGTGGCGTGAGCATAGAATGCGGCCGTACGTTCGGCACATAGCCCCGAGGGATAGGCGGCATTTTCCTGATTCGAGCCTGTGACAATCTCTCCGTTCGAGAGCGAAATCGCCGCCCCTACATTGAATTTGCTGTAAGGAGCATAGCTGCGATATGTCGCCTTGCGCGCAAGGGCTACAAGATTCTGCTGTCCGGGAGTCAGTTCTCCGAACTCGGCTTCAACCACGGGAATGGTTATGTCAAAAGTTTTCATAGAGATAAGGATTTGCTGTCGTTAAATATTTCAAATAGATTGCGGCATCCGTCCTGAAGGAGATCAAGGACAAGCTCGAAGCCCTCCGAACCTTCATAGTAGGGATCAGGCACATGGTCATAACGGGAATTGGCAGGGAAGAAGGCAGCCATAGGGACAATCTTCCTCTCGGCCTCCACCGAAGGAGCTACGCGACGCAGATTCGAGGCATTTGAAGCGTCCATAGCCACTATCATGTCGAAATCAAGGAAATCCTCGGTATCGACCTGACGGGCGCGGTGGGTCAGCTCCAGACCACGCTGACGGGCATGCACCCTCATGCGCCGGTCGGGAAGATCCCCGATATGGTAAGCGCCTGTCCCGGCAGAATCAATCACCCAGTCATGCTGACGGCCATTGCTCTCCACAATGTCGCGCATGATGCCTTCGGCCGCAGGCGAACGGCAGATATTGCCGAGGCATACGAAAAGTATTCTGAACGGTTTCCCTTCGTGACGAGCTGACAGGATGTCACGGACACGCTGCAGGGCGGGATTGTCGTAATTCATGTCTTGACGGATAAATTTAATAGTCATCTCTGATAAAACTCAGAGTCATTTACAAAAGTAATAATAAAAACGGTTTGTGTGGCATACATGTTGAAAAAAGCATCTCCGCAAAGCCATTTTGAAGGCTTTGCAGAGATGCTTTCGTTTATAACTACACTACCCGGAGAGGAATTCTCCGGTGAAGCAGGAGCTTCCTTATCAGTTCTCCAGATCTTTCGGGATGGCAACGATGCGGAGCTTGTTGTCGCGGATGAACGAGATGATGTTGTCGCGTTCGGTGCTTTCCTCAACGTCGGCCTCGATGCGCTTGAGAGCATTGAAGACAGAAGTGCCGGTCTGATAGATGTGACGGTAGCACTTGGCGATGTCGTCGATACGGTCCTCGCTGATGTTCTGCTTGCGGAGGATGGTGGCGTTGACTCCGAAATAGGCAGTGGGATTGTGAGCCATGATGCAGAATGGAGGCACATTGCCTGTGATGCGGCAACCACCCTTGATGAGCACCCAGTCGCCTACGCGCGAGTTTTCGTGGATTACCACGCTCGAAGAAAGAATCGAGCACTCTCCGATTTCGACGTCACCTGCAATCGAGACATTGTTGCCGATCACATCGCGTCCTTTCAGGTGGGAGTCATGGCCGACATGGGAGTTGGCCATAAGGAACGAACCGGAGCCGATGCGTGTGCCCCCTTCCGAAGCGATGCCACGGTTGATAATCACGTTTTCACGTATCACAACATTGTCACCCACGAAGCAATAGGTAAAACCGCCTTTCCAGCGGAAATCCTGCGGATCAGCGCCGACAATCGCACCTTGATATATCTTACAGTTCTTTCCGATGCGTGAGCCACGGATTATGCTTGCAAAAGGCATTATCACGGTGTTGTCGCCGATTTCAACATCCTTGTCGATGTAAGCGAAAGGATGGATAGTGACATTCTCGCCGATTTTGGCCGAGGGGTCGATGTGAGCTTTGTCGCTAATCATGTTACGGTATGTTTGAGGTTGGAGCTATTGCTTTTAATTATCGTCCTCCGCCGAGGTTCTGATAGAGATTTATTATCGAACGTGCGGTGGTCAGGTTGGTTGTGATCTGGGCAGTCTGCGCACCGAGCAGGTTTTTCTGGGCAGTGAGCACTTCAAGATAGGTTGTCGAACCGTCGAAGAGGAGAAGTTCGTTTGTGATATCGACAGCCTTTCCGAGATTCTCGACCTGAAGGGCAAGCCACTGCTGCTTCTTGACACTCTTCTCATAGACAGTCATGGCATCGCTTACATCGGCGGCGGCGCTCATGAGGGTGTATTCGAAGTTGTTGAGAGCCTGCTGCTGCTGAGCCTTGGCTGCTTCAAGACGGGCGATGTTCTGTCCGCGCGAGAAGATAGGAGCTGTGAGGCTTCCGGCAAGCTGGATGAACCAGTCGCCGGGGTTCTTTACGAAACCTCCGAGAAGGTTGGTGAAACCGCCGTTGGCTGTGATGTTGATGCTCGGATAGAAAGCTGCGCGGGCCGATGCGGTCGAGTAGAAGGCCGAAGCGAGAGACATTTCCGAAGCACGCACGTCGGGACGGACGGCGAGTTCAGCCATCGGGATGGCGGTGCGCTTCATGACGGGAACATTAATCGATGCTTCCGGAGAGATTGTCCATTTCTGAGGCATCTCGTTGAGAAGAAGCGACATGGTGTTGTTGGCCTCATGGAGCGAAAGCTCGATGTCAGTGATGGAAGCCTCGATGCTGTAGTACTGGGCAAGGCTCTGGACAACCGCGTCCTCGCGCAGACGGCCTGCCTCCTTGAGATTGCGCATCACATTGACGCTCTCTTTCCAGAGTTCGGAAGTCTCGCGTGAAAGCTTGAGCTGAGCCTCAAGAGCGGAGATTGAATAGTAGCACTGTGCAACGCCTGCGATAATCTGAGAGCGGACAGCCTGTTCGTAGGCCTTCGTCTGAAGCTCGGCCATCTCAGCACCACGCTTTGAGTTGAGAATCTTGCCGAAGATGTCGACTTCCCAGCTGACTGCGAGCGGGAGCTGGTAGGTCCAGCTGAAATCGTTGTCGGCGTATTTCGCACCGGCGCCGTTGGGCGTTAATGCGAGTGAGGGGAGATAGCTTAACTTCGCACCCTTGAGCTGAGCGTGGGCGATGTCGACGTTGAGCTTGGCATTGCGGAGATCCTTGTTGTTGGCAAGAGCGCGCTCGATGAGATCGACGAGTGTCGGGTCGGTGAACACGGCACGCCACGACAGGTTGCCGAAAGCTGTTGAATCGTCCTGAATCTGAAGCGCCTCGGCATACTCCTTCACGAGCTGACTGTCGATGTCCTTGACATCATATTTTTTGTAAATCCCGCAGCCACTGAGCGCGGTTACGCTCAGCGAGGCTGCAAGGATAAGTGAAAAATTCTTGATTTTCATTGAGTATGGTGTTAACTGTGATGAAAAACAGTTGTAGACTTGGATTAGTGTGATGGGGTGTACTGCTCGATTTCGTTCTCGATGCCTTCATTGTCGGTATCCTCCCACTTGAGCGGAGTGATCTTTTCCTGAATCTTCTGGAAAATCACGAAGAGGGCCGGCACGATGAGCACCTGAAGAATCATACCGATGAGCATACCGCCAATCGAACCTGTACCGAGGGCACGGTTACCGTTTGCACCCGCACCGGTGGCGAACATCATCGGGAGAAGACCGATAATCATCGCGAGCGATGTCATGAGGATAGGACGGAGACGGGCCGAAGCACCCTGAATAGCAGCGTTGACAATCGACATGCCCGTGCGGCGACGCTCGACAGCGAACTCAACGATAAGAATGGCGTTCTTGGCCAGAAGACCGATGAGCATGATGAGGGCAATCTGCAGGTAGATGTTGTTGGTTATGCCGAATATCTGTGCGAAGATGAATGTACCCATGAGACCGAAGGGAATAGAGAAGATAACGGCCCAAGGAAGGATGTAGCTTTCATACTGAGCAGACAGAAGGAGGTAGACGAAGAGGAGACAGAGACCGAAGATGACAGCTGTTGTCGAACCTGCGCCGGTCGAAGCTTCCTCACGTGTCATACCAGAATATTCGTAACCGAATCCGGCAGGAAGTGTCTCTGCGGCAACACGCTCGATGGCAGCAAGACACTGGCCTGAAGAATAGCCCGGAGCAGGCTGACCGGTCACAGAAATCGACTGGAACATGTTGAATCGGTTGAGAAGGTCAGGACCGTAGACCTTTGTGAGTGTCACGAAGTTTGACAGAGATGCCATCTGATTGCCGTTGCGCACCTTGATGGAAGCAAGTGTCTCGGGACTTACACGCGATTCAGGTGTTGCCTGCATCATCACACGGTAGATTTTACCGAAACGGTTGAAGTTTGACACGTACATACCGCCGTAGTAGCCCTGAAGTGTCGAAAGGATGTCTTTCGGCGACAGACCGGCCTGCTTTGCCTTGGCAGCGTCGATGTCAATCATGTATTGCGGGAAGGTGGGGTTGAAGGTGGTGTAGGCCGCCTGAACTTCCGGCTGCTGGTTGAGTTTGGCGAGGAAGCCCTGAACCACAGCGAAGAATGCGTTGACATCGCCACCGGTGCGGTCCTGCATCTTGATTTCAAAACCGTTGGTCAGAGAGTAGCCCGAAATCATAGGAGGAGCGAAAATCATCACACGTCCGTCCTTGATGACCGAGGTCAGTCCGTAGAGCTTCATGAGGATTGCATCAGATGTCTGGTCGGCACGCTTGCGGTCTTCCCAGTTCTTGAGCTTGATGATGAAAGTACCGTAGGTTGCACCCTGACCTGCCATGAAGCTATAGCCGGAAATCTTTTGACGATACTCGATTTCAGGAATCTGGGCAAGAAGGCCGTCGAGCTTATCGAGCACTTCGTCAGTGCGTTCCTGTGATGTTCCCGGGGGCATGTCGACCATACAGAAGAGTGTACCGGTGTCTTCGTTAGGCACGAGCGTCGAGGTGGTGATGCTCATGAGCCATACAAGGATAGCTACAACGCCGGCCACAATGGCAAACGAGGTAATCTTGTGGTGGATGAAGAAGGTAGTGCACTTGTTGTAGACTTTCAGGATGCGACCGAAGCCGATTTCAAATCCTTTGTGGAAACGCTTGCTGAAGATGCCGAGGACTGCGATAATTGCGCAGACAGAAGCGATGGCAAGCTGGAGGGGCTTGTGGATGTTGTACCAACCAAGCACCATGAAGGTGATTGTGGCGACAAGGAATGCGAAAGTGATGAGCGGGGGGAGATTGAGGGCGAAACGACGCTTTGTCTCCTTGACAACGGCCTCACCGGCTGCGCTGTAGGCCTTGCCCATGCGTTCCTTGAGCGACGAGTTGTCATCGTGGCCTTTCAGGAAGACGGCACAAAGTGCGGGAGAAAGGGTCAAGGCGTTCAATGCCGACAGACCAATCGCGATGGCCATTGTCAGACCGAACTGACGGTAGAACACACCGGTCGTACCCGACATGAATGACACGGGGATGAACACGAGCATCATGACGAGGGTGATTGATATGATTGCACCGCCGATTTCACCCATAGCATCAATCGAGGCCTTACGCGCGCTCTTGTAGCCAACGTCGAGCTTGGCATGGACCGCCTCGACGACCACAATCGCGTCGTCGACCACAATCGCAATCGCAAGGACGAGAGCCGAGAGGGTGATAAGGTTGATCGAGAAGCCGATAAGGTTCATGAAGAAGAATGTACCGACAAGGGCCACGGGGATGGCGATGGCGGGGATGATGGTCGAACGGATGTCCTGAAGGAATACGTAAACGACAAAGAACACAAGGATGAATGCCTCGATGAGTGTCTTGATAACCTCATGGATAGAGGCATCGAGGAAGTCGTTGTTGTTCATGGGGACTGCGATGGCAAGACCGGCAGGAAGGTCTTTCTTCATGTTGTCGACCACCTTAAGACAGTCGTTGATGATCTGGGTAGCGTTAGAGCCGGCAGTCTGGAAGACGATACAGCTTGTCGAAGCGTAGCCGTTGAGAGAGTTAGAGAAACCGTAGGTCACACGACCGAGTTCGATTTCGGCAACGTCGCCGAGACGTAGCACTTCGCCGGTGGGCTTTGCCGACACCACGATGTTCTCGAATTCTTCGGGCGTTGTGAGCCGGCCTTTATACTTCATTGTGTACTGGAAGCTCTGGTCGCCCTGTTCGCCGAACGCACCGGGAGCGGCCTCGATGTTCTGCTCGGCAAGAGCATAGGATATGTCGGTAGGAACAAGACCGTATTGTGCCATCACGTCGGGCTTGAGCCATATACGCATCGAGTAGTCAGCGCCGAACGACATGACGTCGCCCACACCTGACACACGCTGGAGCTGCGGAATCATGTTGATCTTGGCGTAGTTGTCGAGGAACTCCTGAGTATAGTTGCCCGACTCATCGTAGAGAGCGACCATGAGAAGCATTGAGCTCTGGCGCTTCTGAGTCAGCACACCAACCTGAGTAACTTCGGCGGGGAGAAGGTTCTGGGCTTTTGCGACACGGTTCTGCACGTCGACAGCGGCCATGTCGGGGTTGAATCCCTGTTCGAAATATACGGTAATGTCGGCAGAGCCTGTATTTGTTGCTGTAGACTCCATGTAGGTCATGCCTTCCGCACCGTTTATCGACTCTTCAAGAGGGGCAATGACGGAGTTGAGCACCGCCTGAGCATTCGCACCTGTGTATGTAGTGGACACCTTGATGGTCGGAGGCGCGATGTCGGGGAACTGGGTTACCGGCAACGAAAAGAGTCCGATCAGACCGAGAAGGACGATGAAAATCGAAATCACCGTCGACAGCACCGGTCTATTGATGAATCTATCTAATTTCATTGATTTTACTTAAATAATGGATATACTGTTGTGTTTCCGATTAAACTTATTTCGCGGCAGGAGCAGCCTGAGCGGGAGCTTCACCGGCCTGAGGAGCTTCCTTAGGAGCGACCGGGTTGATCACCATTCCGTCTGAGAGCTTAGAGCCAACGCCTTCAACAGCGATACGCTGGCCGGGCTGGAGACCTGATGTAACTACGAATGTCTTGCCGTCGTTGTTGGCCTCGATGGTGATAGGAGTGGAAACAATCTTGTTTGAGTCATTGACAACGTATGCGAAACGACGGTCCTGAAGCTCGAAGGTGGCCTTCTGAGGAATCACGATGACATCGTGCTTGTCGTCAGGAAGTATAATCTGACCAGTGCCACCGCTGCGGAGGATTCCGCTGGGGTTCTTGAAGAGGGCACGTACGCTCGACGAACCGGTAGCGTTGTCAATCACACCTGAGACGGTGGCAACCTTGCCTGTGATTGGATAAATAGAGCCGTCGCTCAAACGGAGCTGAACTTCGGGCATGGCCTTGATGGCAGCGTCGATTGACTGGTTGCCTTCCCCTGAAAGCTTAAGGAGGTCTTTTTCGGTCAGGGAGAAGTAGGCATATACTTCAGAGTTGTCGCTGACTGTCGTCAGAGGCTGAGCGGAAGAAGGAGAAGCGAGTGAGCCTTCACGGTTGGGTATAGTTCCGACAACACCGTCGCTGGGAGCTGTAACAACTGTGTAGGCAAGATTTTTCTGGGCAGAGGCGAGAGCAGCCTTGGCGTTGGCGAGCTGGGCCTGAGCCTGAGCGAGAGAATTCTGAGAGAGCTGATATTCGTATTCGCTGATGATGTTCTTGTCGAAAAGATTCTTTTTGCTGTCGGCAGTCATCTTGGCTGTGTTGACAGCAGTCTGTGCATTGTTGACAGCAGCGCGTGCCTGATCGACGGCAGCCTGAAATGTCACCTGATCAAGAGTGAAGAGCGCCTGTCCCTTGCGGACGTGCTGTCCTTCATCGACGTGAACCTTTGTGATGAATCCTGTTACCTGCGGACGGATATCGATGTCGGTCTTACCCTTTATGGTTGCGGGGAATGTCGACTGCAGAGCAGCTGTCTGGGGAGCGATTGTAATGGTGGCGATTTCGGGGGCCGGCATCTGCATCTGCTGCTGATTCTTCGAACATGAAGGCAGCAAAGCCACGGCTGCGAGCATCATAGCGATGCCGCTTTTCGATAACGCGATGGATTTCATTGTCATTCTTTTCTTTACTTTGATAATATACCTATTTGAATATTTTTTTCGAAATTTAACGTGCAAATTTACCAATTATTTATACACTAATAGACAAAGGGAATAATAAAGAATGTAAAATTGGCGAAAACGCCCTCTTTATTTCCTTTTTTGACCAACATTGAATTAGGAATTTTATTGAATATTCCTACGTTCAGATGATTTATCCGAGAGTCTTTTTACGGAGATTGGGAAGGAAGGCGGCCACGATGCCGAGCAGTGGCATGTAGGCACAGAAATTATATACAGCCTCAATTCCATAGCGGTCGGCAAAGTCACCTAAGACAGCGGAGGCAATTCCGCCGACACCGAAAGCGAATCCGAAGAAAAGGCCTGAAATCATGCCAAGTTTTGTCGGAAGAAGCTCCTGAGCATAAAGTAATATGGCAGGGAATGCAGACGACAGCATGAAGCCGGCACAGAAACTGAGGATGACGGTGGCTGCAAGACCGACGTGGGGCATCAGAAGCGAGAATGGGGCTGTCCCGAGAATCGAGGCCCAGATTACGGCCTTACGGCCATAGCGGTCGCCGACAGGACCTCCGATGAGCGTGCCGACGGCTGTGGAGACCACAAAGACAAAGAGGAATATCTGAGAGAGGGAGACAGAGACTCCAAATTTGTCAATCAGATAGAAAGTGTAGTAGCTCGAAAGACTTGCCATGTAGATGTATTTCGAGAATATCAGGACGATGATGACACCGATTGTAAATATAGTGTAACGGCGCGACAACGGCAGAGAGGCATGGCGCTCCGTGCGGACTTCGCTGTTGCGAAGCTCGCGGAGATAGTTGCCATACCACCGGCAAATAGGTTTCATGGCCAAGAAACATAGGAAAGCAAAAAGCAGGAAAAATGCGACATAGCGACGGTCGTGAGGTGCGACGATGAGCGCGACGAGCAATGGACCGACAGAACCGCCGAAGTTTCCTCCGACCTGAAAGACGGACTGAGCAAATCCACGGCGCTGGCGTCCGGCAAGAGATGTGATGCGCGATGCTTCAGGATGGAGGGTCGCAGAACCGAGACCAACCATGAAAACAGCCAGAAGGATTCCGGGAAGAGTCGAACTGAAAGCAAAAAATAAGATTCCGACAGCTGTCGAACACATTCCCATCGGGAGGCTGAATACAAATGGTCTGCGGTCAAAAGCGTAGCCGACAACCGGCTGAAAAATAGATGCCGCAAGCTGATAAACAAGCGTTATAAGACCGATTTCAGCAAAGTTGATGCCAAGATCAGCCTTAAGCATGGGATAGACAGCCGTGATGACCGACTGGAGAAGGTCGTTGAGACAATGGGCTGCACTCAATGCAAGCAACACATGAAATGTCGGCATTTTCGTCAAGCCCTTCAGTTTCTGAAAAAAATTAGCCATAAAAAATATATATGATTTTACAGTTTATCTATCTACGGAAGATTTCAGAAATATATATAAAAAAGCCGAAGCCCGAGATGCGTTTGCATCTCAGGCTTCGGTCGGTTA
>NZ_CAJTQC010000029.1 GCF_910578445.1 uncultured Duncaniella sp.
GTCGGACAATCAATTGACGTTGTTCTGATTTCTTATATCGAACTCACGTTATTTAAAGAATAAAAAGTGTGGTATGGAGTGGGTTGAGGGTGTGGATTACGGAGTGAGAAAAAAATTCAGAGAGGCGATGTCTCGTGACATAACCTCTCTGATGCGAAATAGAATTGTGTATGAATTCTTGAATTAGAAGTTGATAAACTTCTTGCCGTTCTGAATGAGAATACCCTTGTATTCTTTGGTGACGCGCTGGCCCATCACGTTGTAGATAGGAGCGTTTTCGTCAACAGTCTGGTCTGTGATGATAGATTCGATTGCAGAAGTGTCGCCACCGGGGTAGTTGATTGCGAATTCTTCAGGAGCATCTTCGCCTTCAGCGGGAATGCCGTAGAGTGTTACAGAGGGCTTTTCTGTAGTGAAGATAACACCGCAGGTGATCATCTTTGAGCCCTGAGCGCCGAAGAGGTACTTGCAGCCTGCATAAACGGGGAACATCATAACGCCGAAACCGTTCTTCTTGATATCGGCAGCGTCAGCGCCAAAAGCGATTTTCTCAGGCCATCTTACAGAAGTGCCGTCGACATATTTGTCGATGTCGGCTGCATTGAGGTTGAGGTAGCCGTCAGCGTCGGCGGGAAGAGTGTAGGAGAGGGGTTTGCCGATTGATACGCCTTCGACAGAAAGAGTGTAGGACATGCACATTTCACCTTCGCCTGCAAGACCTTCGAATACCCAGTAGTTCTTGTTTGAAGAGAACTTTGAAGGGATGGTTACATAACCGTCTTTTGCTGCTTCGAAGAGGAAAACAGCGCCGTTGCCGGCTGCGGTTGAGGTTGACCATCCACCGGGGTTAGTGCTGCCGCCGATACCTGAAGGCATTTTGCCGAGGTCAACGCCGTTGATTCTGATTGCGTTGTAGCCGTCCATGGCGATGCTTTGGGGACCCCAGTCGTCGGTATAAGCCAGTTTGAATGCGCCGGCTTCGCCTTGACCAAGTACTGTACCGCCTTCTACGGTTGTCTTTTCAGGTACGAGATCTGAGTTGAAGAAGATGGTTTCAACCTGAGCAGATGCGCCGAAAGCCACTGCGAGAGAAGCGAGAAGTAGTAAATTTTTCTTCATCGTGGTAAGAAATTTAAAATTAAACAATGTAGATTGGTTGGTTTCTGTTTTTATTCATCCGGAGACCACGTGGTCTCCGGATGAAAGTTTTTATGATTCGGAATTACTGTTTTGTCCCTGTGAAGGTGTAGTCATAGGTGTAAGTCACACGTCCCTGACGGATTGTCTTTGCAAAAGTCATGGTTGCCTCTCCTCCGAATGAGACAGTGCCGTTGAACGATGTTCCGAGCCCGTTTGTGGTCAGGACGTTATAGAATACATATTGAGCTGACTGGTTCACGATGTTGGCGCGGCTTTCGGTGCTTGCGAAGCTGGATGTGTTGTTGAAATCCATCGATGCCGATTCACATCCGATTTTGACAACTGTAATGTAGGCTTCGTCGGTAGCGGTAAGCGTAAGAGTGCCTTCGGCGGTGACAGGCTCGGCAGTAGAGTTGCGCTGAGTCTTAGTCCATGTTCCGACATAAGTTCCGGCTACTTCTTTTTCAGGGTTTCCGGGTTTGCCGTGGCCGGGTATTTCAGCCTCGTCCTTACAGCTTGACAGAGCCATGACAAGAGCGGTCAGGATAAAGAGGCGATTAAGAATCTTATTCATGTTTTTATAAGTTACTTGCGTTTAAAATTCGATTAATAACCGGGATTCTGATCCTCCAGAGTCATCGAGGTGTTGTTGTTGATTTCCTTAGCGGGGATGGGGCGATACCATTTGGTTTCTCCCTTGAAGTTCTGCATGTCGGCTACGTTGTCGATGGCGCGGGCAAACTCGATGTTGTAGCGTACGAGCTGACGGGTGCGACGGAGGTCTTCCCAGCGTGTGCGCTCGGCATAAAGTTCGCGGGCACGTTCGTCGAGCACGAGGTCGAGAGGAGTCTCGTTGAAGCTGCTTGAGATAGAGTAGGGCGCTTCGTAGCTGCTGAACGACGCGAGCGAGGGGAGACCGGCGCGGTTGCGGACAGCGTTGATTTTGCTGAGGGCTGAGGGCTGGTCATCGGCAAGGAGGTAGGCCTCGGCTGCGATGAGATACATGTCGCTGGTGTGGTAGACAACGATGTCACGGTAGCAGTTGGACGCAGTTACGTTTTCAGACTCGGGGTCGTCCCACTTCTTCACGCATGGCGAAGAGGCGAAACCGGCCTTGATGAAATCGGCGGTGCTCACGGTTTTCTTGGCCTGAAGAGAGCCGTCCGCGTTGAAATACCACTGGATGACCTGATCTGCGCCCATGATGCAGGCGAAGGGAAGGTTGTTGCCATGAGTGTTGTTGGCGAACTTGAGTGTCTGCGACTTGATGCTTTCGAGATCGGCGAGAGCTTCGGCCTCGGTGGTGTATGAGGGATAGAATTTTACAGAAATAGGCTTCTTGGCGAGTTCTGCAGCCGAGAGGTTGTAATATGCGAGGTAGCCGTCGTCACCCCAGCCTACAACTCCGTCTTTGAGCTCCGGGTTATAGTTGACAGTCATGAATGTGCCCTCGTAGCGCTGGTCTCCGCGTTCGAAGAGCTCCATTACTTTTGTAGAGAGCGAGTTTGTACCTCCTGACTTTGTGCCTTTGTGGCCGGTCTGCACGCAGTTGCCATAGTAGCCCATGTAGTCATACATGAGGCTGTGGCCGCCGTTGGTCTTGTTGCCGGGATAACCTAAACGGTCATACTGGATTGAGAAGATTTCTTCGGCGTTTCCTTCGTTTTTGGGTGACCATTTGTCTTCAAACGACATGGTGAGCTGCACTCCGGCGATGGCTTTCTCTGCCCATGCGGCTGCCGTGCGGAACATGTCGGGGTCGGTCACTGTGTATGTGCCCTTGACTTCGTCAGTGAGTGTAGTGCCGAGGTCCCATGCTGCGGCGAGGGCTGTCTTGGCTGCGAGAGCTGCCACAGCGCGCTTGCTCACGCGGCCTGTGTGGTCAATTTCGGGAAGACTTGCTTCGTTGTAGCAAGCTTCGAGGTCGGCGAGCATTCCTGAATAGATGTCGGCCAGAGCAGCGCGGGGATAGTCGCGGGTCGAGCTTTCGATATAGGCTGTCACATAAGGTACGCCGCCGAAGTGCTGGGTGAGATAATAGTAGCCCCAGTTGCGGAGGAAGGTGGCTTCGGCCACGAGCTTCGGGTCGTTGGTGTAGGAAAGGACACCGTTGGCATAGTTGATGGCCTTATAGCAATTTTTGTAAAGGTTCTCGATAGTGCCGTTTTCGGGATCGAAGTTATAGAGGGAGAAAGTTCCGTCGTCCGCACCGCGTGCGTTGATATAGAGGTCTGTGCCCTGATCGGCGATATCGACCATATTGACGATGTCGCGGAATGAATAATAGGCAGTCGTGAGGAGGCTTTCGGCGTTCTTTTTGAAGAATTCCTCACCGTTCTGGTTGGCGTTGCTCTTGTTTTCTGTATCGAGAAAGTCGCTACAGCCCGAAAGGGTGACAGCAGTGAGCAGAGCCATTCCGATATATTTGTATGATTTCATTTTGGTGTTCAAACTGAGGGATTAGAATTTAATGCTTGCGCCAATCTGATAAGAGACAACGCTCGGACCTTGGTTCTTGAGAGCGGCTTTTGCCCATTCGGGGTCGTAGCCTTCATACTTTGTGAATACGAACGGGTTGGTCACTGTGAAATAGAGACGTGCCTGATTGCAGCCGATGTGTTTGAGCAGCTGGGGAGCGAAGGTGTAGCCGACGGTGATGTTTTTCACTTTGAGGAATGATGCGTCGGTCACCTGACGTGCGGCCTGGAAATAAGTGAGCGTAGTTCCGATACCGTCAGATTCGCCACAGTTTGGTGTGGGCCACTTGCCGTAGTGAGTCTCGGTCTGGTAGACAGGATTGATATATGTACCGTCGGCGCGCATACCGTCGCAGTCGATGAGTGTGCCTGCAGGGATGTAGTAGTCAAACATCATCTTGCCACGGCCACGGTCATGGTAGTCATAGTAGTCGCCTCCGAGGAAGGGAGAGGCCACCTTTCCGCCGACGCTTGCATAGAGGTTGAACGAGAAGTCGATCATACCGCCCTTCTTGGGAAGGTTGTAGCTCATGTTTGACGTAAGGCTGGCGGTGAAGTCGGGCTGGCTGTCGAAGATGACCTTGTCATTTTCGTCGATAGTGCCGTTGCCGTCCTTGTCGCGAATGATGGGCTGTCCTTCGGTCAGGCCGTAGCAGGCATAGTAGTAGTCGCATGAACGTACTGTCTCGCCGGGAGTGAAGCCTTTGGCGCGGGCGATATCATGGTCGGGGACAACCATGTTGCGGTCGCTGACGATGCCTGTCCAGTCCCAAGTGTAGACGTTGTCATACGGGTAGCCGATCCAAAGCCATTTCGAAACGTCGCTTGATGACGCGAAGTTGCCTGTGCCGTTGATTTCGTTGACGCGGTTGCGGTTGAGTGAGAAGTTGAGGGTGGTGGTCCACTCGAATGTGCGGTTGGTGATGTTGACAGTGTTGAGTGAAAGCTCGAAACCGCGGTTGCGCACCTTACCGATGTTTGTGTTCATTGTGCCGCCTCCTGATTCAAGGGGAAGCTCGACGGGATAGAGGAGGTGTTCGGAATTCTTGTTGTAGAAGTCGATTGTACCGTTGATACGGCTGTTGAGGAAGCCGAAGTCGATACCGAAGTCCCATTCGGTTGAAGTCTCCCACTTCAGGTTCTTGTCGACGATGCCCGAGGGATAGAAGCCCTGATAGTAATCCGGACCGAAGGGATAGTAATTAGGACCGTTGACTCCGACCATGAAGTCGAAGTTGCCGATACCGTCGTTGTTACCGGTCCTACCGTAGCTGGCGCGGAGTTTGATGTTGTCGATCCAGCTTACATCGCGGAGGAATTCTTCCTGGCTGATACGCCAAGCGAGCGCTCCTGAGGGGAATGAGCCCCAGCGGTGTCCGTCGGCGAATTTCGACGAACCGTCCCAGCGGACTGTGGCGGTGGCGAAGTATTTGCCGTCATAGTTGTAGTTTGCACGGAGGGCGTATGACATCATGCTGTACTCAGTGTATCCTGAGCCGGAAGCTGAGTTGACTGTGCCCGAACCCATGTTCCACCAGTCGGTGTTTTCATTCACGCCGTTTGCGACATAGGTGTAGGTCTCCGAAGTGCTCTTTTCCATAGAGAAGAGACCCATGAAGTTGACGTTGTGAACCTTGTTGAAGGTGCGGTTGAAGTTGATAGTGTTGTCCCAGACGTAGGCGAAGCCGTTTTTGTTGATGACCTTTGCCTCGCTCGACGAGGGTTCGCCGCCGGCGTAGGTCATGCCGGTCTCGGGGTCGATGTAGCCGGTGAATGTGCCTTCACGTGAGCTGCTGTAGGAGGGTGAGAATGTCGTCTTGACATTGAGACCTTTCATGAGATTGAGCTGCAGGTAGACATTACCGAGAGCGCGGTAGAGGCGTTTCTCGTGAGTCTGGTTCTTCATCGAGTAGAGGGGGTTGACGAAGTCGGTGAACTGGTGGTCGTCAGTTCCGAGAGCGCCTTTCGCACCGGGATAGCGGTTGAGATGGCCTTCAGAGTCGTAAGGCTGCATGAAGGTGTTGACGCGGTAGGCGTTTGAGATAGCGCCGTCGTCGGCATATGATGTGTCGATGCGTGCGAGGTTGAAGGTGAAGCCTGCTTCAATTACTTTGTTGATGCGTGCGTCGACAGAACCCTTGAACGAATAGGTCTTGGAGTCATCACCGCGATAGAGACCTTCCTGTCCGTTGTAGCCGATGCCGAAGTGGTAGTTGGCAGTCTCGCTGCTGCCGCCGATGGCGAGGTAGTGGTTCTGCTGGCTGCCGTCGCGGGTGACGAGTGAAGGCCAGTCGACGGTCTCACCGTTGGCAATCATTTCTTTCAGGCGGAAAGGTGACTCATAGTCGTTTTTCACGGTCTGGAGAAGAGCCTGTCCAAGTTCGACCTGTGTCTTCGGGCCATAGGTTGTCTGCGGTCCGAAGGGGGTCACGTTGTTCATGAATTTTGCCAGACGGTAGTTGTAGTATTCCTTACCGTCCATGAAGTCGGGCATACGTGTGGCGTGGTTGATGCCGTAGTAGCCGTCGTATGTGATTGATGTCTTGACGTTGCGGTTGACGTTCATACCGCCTCGTGTTGTGACCATCACGACACCGGCTGTGGCGCGAGAGCCGTAGATGGCTGTCGACGAAGCATCCTTGAGGATGTCCATGCGCTCGATGTCCTGCGGGTTGAGGAAGTCGATGTTGTCACACATCACACCGTCGACAACGAACAGAGGTGTTGTCCCTGAGTTGATTGACGACTTACCGCGGATCTGGATGTCAAAATTGCCGTTCGCACGGCCTGTGCTTTGTACGATGTTCACACCGGGGCTTGCACCCTGAAGAGCTGAAAGTGCGGTTGGTGCGCCCTTTGCGTTAAGTGCTTTTGTGTCTACGGAAGAAACCGAACCGGTGAGGTCGTTTTTCTTGACCGTACCGTAGCCGATCACGACAACGTCGTCGAGGACTTCGGTGTCGGGCTGCATTGTAATGTCGATGGTAGTGCGGTTGCCGACCTTTACACTCTGGCTTTTATATCCGATGTAGGAGAAGTTGAGGGTCGCGCCTGCGGGGACGTTGAGAGTGTAGCGTCCGTCAAAGTCTGTCGCGATGCCTGTTGTTGTCCCTTCTTGGATTACTGACACGCCAATCATCGGTTCGCCGCTTTCGTCAACGACTACACCTGAGACTGTGTGCTTGTTGCTATCTGCTTGAGGGGCAGCTAAATACCCCCCCCTATTGCTGTCGGCAGCATTGGCTGTCAGGCCTGTTCCGCCTATGAGGGCGAATGCAAGCACTCCGCAAGCCAACTTTCGGTCGACATTGTTTGATCCGAGTACGGATGATAGAGATTTTGGTCTCTGTTTCATGATAGTTACTAAAATGGGTATTATGATGAGTATTGTTTGTTCAGGCTGATTTAACGGTGTGATTGATTAAGCACTGATTTCTAAGTTTGGGTTGGTTATACTTGATATTATTTGCTGCGAATTTCATGTATTGGTTGGCAAATTTAGTATAAAAATACTTTCCAACAAAATATTTAACATAAAATCTATTCATTAACATTTCAATGTGTTACAGCGAATTAGCCGTATGAAGTAGAGCCTTTCGGGTGAGATTTTCAGGTTTAATGGTGTGAGTTTTACAATAAAAATAAGTCCCTCCGTTTTTGACTTAAATTGCCAAATACAGAGGGACTTATGTGTAAAGATGTAATCGGTGTCCGACTAATTCCAATCGAAGGGGTTATTGTGTTTTATGCCCCGTTGATCTACAGGGTTCAGGCTACTTCGATTTTCTTGTAGCGGGGGACGAGGAGCTTCATGATTGCCCAGCCTACGAGGTAGGCGACACCGCAGATGCAGAATACGATGAAGTAACCGGCAGGTTTGCCTTCATAGCTCATGAATGCCATATTGGTCTGTGCCGCATAGTCGAAGAGGATGCCGCTGCCGTAGTTGATGAGGAATGATCCGAGACCACCGGCCATGCCGCCGATACCGATGATGGTGGCGATGGTCGATTTGGGGAACATGTCGCCTACGACAGAGTAGATGTTGGCGCTCCATGACTGGTGGGCAGCACCGGCGATACCGATGATGATGATGGGGAGCCAGGGTGACATTGAGCTGAGTGGCTGTGCAAGGAGTGCGAGGAGGGGGAACACTGCGAAGATGAGCATCGCGCGCATGCGGGCTGCATAGGGGTCGATGTTGATGCCACGGCGTGCGGCGCGGTCAATGAAGATTGTCGGGAGTTTGCCACCGTAGATCGAGAGCATGGTGATGAGGTAGAGTACGAAAATCATGACCATACCTTCGCCAGACGAGGTGGAAAGCTTGAACACGTCGGTGATGTAGGCGGGTGTCCAGAAGAGGAAGAACCACCACACACCGTCGGTCATGAATTTGCCGACAAACACTGCCCATGTCTGTGGGTATTTGAAACACTTCCAGAAGGGGATTGTGGCAGTCTCGCTGTCCTCGACTTCGGCTTTCTGCTTGGCGGTCTCGTCGGCAGTTTCGTTGTCCTGCTCGATGTAGGCAAGCTCGGCGGCGTTTACGTGGGGATTTTCAGCGGGTTTCTTGTAGAGGACAACCCAGAAGCCCATCCAGACGAAGCCGAGAGCACCGATGATGATGAAGGCCATTTCCCAGCCGTTGCCCCAGCCGATGCTCTGGAAGAATTTTGCGAGCGGGCCGATGGTGAAGGGGGCGATGAGAGCGCCGACAGCCGATCCGGCATTGAAGATGGATGTGGCATAGGCACGGTCACGCTTGGGGAAGTATTCGGCAGTCACCTTGATGGCTGCGGGGAAGTTTCCGGCTTCACCGAGGGCGAGAATGGTGCGGGCCGCGAGGAAGAAGTAGACAGATACTGTCGCGATTGTCATGGCGACGTCGCCGGTGGCTTTTACGAGACCGGCAGCGTCGTGTATGCCAAGAGTGGCTTCGGTGGCCACGCCGCAGACTGCATGGAGACATGCGCCTGCCGACCATACGCCGATTGCCCAGAGGTAGCCTTTCTTAGTGCCCATCCAGTCGATGAAGCGTCCGGCAAGGAGGTTGGCCACAGCGTAGACGATGGAGAATACGGCTGTGATCAGACCGTAGTTGGCATCGGTCCAGTGGAATTCAGGTGAAATGAACTCTTTCCAAGTGAGCGAGAGCACCTGACGGTCCATGTAGTTGACTGTGGTCGCGAGGAAAAGCAGCGCGCAGATGGTCCAGCGGAAGTTGGTCATCTTCTTGTTTGCTGCTGCAAGGGGGGAGGTTGCTGCTGCCATAGGTTAGAATTTAAAATAGTTCTTGGCGTTGTTGTAGCAGATATCCTCGATCATCTGGTTTACTCGGTTTTCTTCGTAGCCTGTGTAGGGGATGAGACCGTTTTCAACGTCGTTGCCGACGAGGTTACAGAGTGTGCGGCGGAAATATTCGTGGCGCGGGTATGAGAGGAATGAGCGCGAGTCGGTGAGCATGCCGACGAAGCGGCTGAGCAGACCGAGGAGCGAGAGGGCGTTCATCTGCTTCTCCATACCGTCTTTCTGGTCAAGGAACCACCAGCCTGAACCGAACTGGATCTTGCCGGCTACAGTGCCGTCCTGGAAGTTGCCGAGCATGGTTGCGAGGACTTCGTTGGCGCAGGGGTTGAGGTTGTAGAGGATGGTCTTGGTGAGCTTGCCACGGGTGTTGAGAGTGTCGAGGAATTTCGCACATGCCTTTGCAGTGGTGAATTCGCCGATTGAGTCGAAACCGGTGTCAGGTCCGAGGAGCTTGAACATCTTGGTGTTGTTGTTGCGGATAGCTCCGTAGTGGAACTGCTGTGTCCAACCTGATTCGTAGTCCATTTCACCGAAGATGATGAGCATGGCGCTCTTGAACTTGAGGATTTCTTCCTTGGTGAGTTCCTTTCCGCCGTAGACCTTGTCGAAGATGGCTTCGATTTCAGCGTCGGTGTAGTCTTCGGCATAGAATTCCTCGATGCCGTGGTCTGAGAGGCGGCAGCCCATTTCCTCGAAGAAGTCGTGACGCTTCTGGAGGGCGTCGATCATATCGTGGAACTTGTTGATTTCCACGCCTGAAACTTCAGCGAGTTTCTCTACGTATGCGCGGAATTCGGCGGGGACTTCAACGGCCATAGCCTTGTCGGGACGCCAAGTGGGGAGCATCTTGATTTCAAAACCGCTGTCGCGCACCTGCTTGTGGTATTCGAGGGTGTCGACGGGGTCGTCGGTTGTGCAGACGGTCTCTACGTTGTAGTGGCGCATGAGTCCGCGTGCGGTCATGTTGGGGTCGTTGAGGAGCTTGTCGTTACACTCGTCGAAGATTTCACGGGCGGTCTCGGGGTTGAGGAGCTTGTCGATTCCGAATGCTGTCTTGAGCTCGAGGTGAGTCCAGTGGTAGAGCGGGTTGCGGAAAGTGTAGGGGACAGTCTCGGCCCACTTCTGGAATTTTTCCCAGTCAGAGGTGTCAGTGCCGGTGCAGAAGCGTTCGTCTACGCCGTTTGAGCGCATGGCACGCCACTTGTAGTGGTCACCGCCAAGCCAGATTTCGGTGATTGATTTGAAACGGTGGTCATCGGCAACCATCTTGGGGATGAGGTGGCAGTGGTAGTCGATGATGGGCATTTTAGCCGCGTGTTCGTGATATAACTTCTGTGCGGTTTCGGTCTGCAGCAGGAAGTTTTCGTCCATGAAAGGTTTCATGCGTTGATGTGTTTGGGTTTAAGAGGTTAAAAGGTAAGAGGTAGAGAAAAATGTGATTATGGTGGTTACCGCTTGCAAGGCGCTTTGTGAAGTGCCGGGAAAGCTGTAACCACCGTAGGGGGAATGAAATCAGAGAGTGACTCCGTTTTTGAAAATCGAGATTTCGTGGATTCCGCTCTTTTCGGAATTAACTTGTTCGCCTGATGCGACCTTGAGCACGTAGGCCACGAAGTCGGCGAGGACATCGGCCATTGTGCTGTCTTCGGCGAGGCGTCCGGCGTTGAAGTCGATCCATGTGGGCTTGCGTTGTGCGAGGCCTGAGTTGGTCGAAACTTTCATTGTGGGGACGAATGTGCCGAAGGGAGTTCCGCGACCGGTGGTGAAGAGTACCATCTGGCAGCCTGCGGCGGCGAGTGCAGTCGAGGCCACGAGGTCGTTGCCGGGGGCTGAGAGGAGGTTGAGTCCGTGGTTGTGGATGCGTTCGCCGTATTCCATCACACCGAATACAGGGCTCTTGCCCGACTTCTGTGTGCAGCCGAGGGCTTTTTCTTCGAGAGTCGAGATGCCACCTGCCTTGTTGCCGGGCGAGGGGTTCTCGCCGACGGGTTCGCCGTGGCTGAGGAAGTATTCCTTGAAGTTGTTGATGAGCGATACGGTTTCACCGAGGAGCTTGTCGTCAGCGCAACGGCGCATGAGGATTGTCTCAGCTCCGAACATTTCGGGCACTTCGGTGAGTACGGTTGTTCCGCCCTGCTGCTCGCAGAGCCAGTCGGAGAATTCTCCGAGAAGCGGGTTGGCTGTGATGCCTGAGAATCCGTCAGAGCCGCCACACTTGAGGCCGATGCGGAGTTTCGACGCGGGCTGCTGAGTGCGCTCGAATGTGCGGGCCTGTTCGTAGAGGCTGCGGAGGATTTCGAGACCGGCTTCAACTTCGTCGCCTTCGACTTCCTGACACACCATGAATTTGACACGGTTGCGGTCGTAGTCGCCACAGAATTCCTCAAAGACCTTAGGCTGGTTGTTTTCGCAGCCGAGACCGATGACGAGGATACCTCCTGCATTGGGGTGGAGCACCATGTCGCGGAGAATCTTCTTGGTGTTCTCGTGGTCGTCGCCGAGCTGTGAGCAGCCGTAGTTGTGGGGGAATGCGAAGATTCCGTCCACGCCTTCAGCCTTGGTCTCGGCGTTGAGACGGTCGACAATCTGCTTTGCGATGCCGTTGACACAGCCTACGGTCGGGATAACCCAGATTTCGTTGCGGATGCCGACCTGACCGTCGGGACGCTCGTAGCCCATGAAAGTGGCTTCCGCTCCCTTGAGAGCTGCGCCGGGTGCTTCGGGCGATGGATTGTCGATAGAGATGTCGGAATAGTCGAGCTGGCCTTCAAGGTTGGTCTTGATGTCGTTGTGGTCGAGGAACGCGCCCTTCTTCACAGCGTGGCGTGCATGTCCGATGGGGAAGCCGTATTTGATTACGTTTTCACCTTCGGCGATTTCGCGGAGGGCGAACTTGTGGCCGGCGGGAATGTCGGCCACAAGTGTTATTTCGTCACCGTCGACGTTGACAGTCGTGCCTGCTGAGAGCGGGCTGATGGCGACTGCAACGTTGTCGGCGGGATTGATTTTGAGAAAGTCCTTCATCCGGGCTGAGATTAAGCTTCAACGACTTCTTTGACAGTTTCGAGCATACCCTTTTCCTGAATGGAGTTGAGGTATTCGGTGACGAGGTCGGTGAGACCGGGGATGGTGTTGAGGTCGCCGTGTTCTTCGCCCCAGATGAGATCCTTGGCAGCGAGTACGCCTTCAGCCACCTTGCGGGTGTCGCCGGTAGCCCAGAGCTGGGTGAGGAGGTCCATGATCTTCTGGTCGTCCTTCGGAACGATTTCAGTGCCGTCCTCACGCTTGCCGCCCTTGTAGTATGTGATGAGGGCTGCGAGACCGAGCACGAGACCCTTGGGAAGTTCGCCCTTGCGTTCGAGATAAGTCTTGAGGCCGGGGAGGTCGCGGGTCTGATATTTCGGGAATGAGTTGAGCATGATTGAAGTCACCTGATGGTCAACATAGGGGTTGTTGAAGCGTTCAAGCACGTCTGCACCGAACTTCTGGAGCTCTTCCATGGGGAGGTTGAGGGTCTGCATGAGTTCGTCGAACTGCACCTTGTTGATGTATTTGCCGATAACGGGGTGGTTGCAGGCGTCGCGCACGATGTTCACGCCGCTGAGGAATGCAACAGGCGAAAGAACGGTGTGAGGACCGTTGAGAAGTGTAACCTTACGTTCGTGGTAGGGAGCTTCAGAGTCGGTGATGAGCACCTGAAGACCAGCCTTTTCAGCGGGGAATTCGGCGCGGAGCTGCTCGATCGAGATGTTTGATGCGCGCTCGATAACCCAGAGGTGGAATGCTTCGCCCTGAACGACGAGGTTGTCTCTGTAGCCGAGTTTTTCCTGAATTTCGTTGATGTCCTTGCGGGGGAATCCCGGAACGATGCGGTCAACGAGTGTGGCGCATACGTAGCAGCTGTCGCTGAACCAGCTCTTGAATGCTTCGTAGTCAGAGCCGAGTTCCTCTTTCCAGAGGTCGATATACTTGAAGATGATTTCCTTGAGGTGGTGACCGTTTTCAAAGATGAGCTCGCAAGGCATGATGATGAAGCCCTTGTCGGCAGCGCCGTTGAAAGTCTTGAATCGACGGTAGAGAAGCTGAGTGAGCTTGCCGGGATAAGAAGCGGCGGGACGGTCAGAAAGCTTGCATTCCGGGTCAAATGCGATACCGGCTTCAGTTGTGTTGGAGATTACAAAACGCATTTCGGGCTGATCGGCGAGCGCGAGGAAGGCGTCGAACTGAGTGAAGGGGCTGAGCGCACGGCTGATCACGTCGATGCGTGTGAGCGAGTTGATCACCTCACCGTCGAGACGGCCCTGAAGATTTACGTGATAGAGGCAGTCCTGACCCTCGAGCAGCTGGGTAACGAAGGCATCAGGTGTACCCTGAACAACTACAACCGATGAGTTGAAGTCGGTCTTGTCGTTCATGTTTTTGATAATCCAGTCAACAAATGCGCGGAGGAAGTTGCCTTCGCCGAATTGGATGATTCTTTCGGGAGCCACTGCTTTGGGAGCGGTGAGTTTGTTTAAAGCTTTCATGATTAATAAGTATTGTGATTTGATTAGTTGTTGTCAGATTAAGAAGAAAGGAGAGAATTGACGATATTTTGTATTATCATTCTGCGGGATTCCAGCCGGTGGTGACTGCGAAGACTTCCGACATGTTCCGACAGGCGGCAGCGTCCTTGTCGGTGACTTTCATCGCCCAGCCGACACGTCCCGACTGCGATGCGCCCGGACCGCTTGAGCGGTATTCGCCATAGCGGGCTGTGCGTTCGTTGTCGGTGTTGTTCCAGTTGTGCCATCCTTCGGGACGGATGTGTGAGCCCATCTCGCAGTTGATGAACACCGTGTGGGCATAAGGACGCCACGGGCGGCCGAGATATACTTTCTTCACATTGTCGGCGGCGCGGAGCTTGCAGCTGTCGAAGATATATCCGAATTTCACATCTTCAGGTGTGGATGCGGCTGTGATGTATGAGTCACGTTTGCTGAAAATGTCGCAGTTCTTGAAATAGGCTGTTGCAGGGCCGAAGATGAAGTCGGTAGTACCCTCGATGTAGCAGTCGGCGAAATAGAGACGGGCGTTTTTGCCACCGGTGAAAATAGTGTCCTGATTTCCAAGGAAGCGGCAGTTGACAAAACGTATCTTGTCGCCTTCGGTGTGGAGCGCCACTGCCTGTCCGAGCTGCGGGGCGTTGTTTTCGATTGTCAGGTTTTTGAAAAGTACGTCGTTGGCATCGACTCTCACGGTATAGGTGCGGAATGTACCCATCTTGTCGATATTTGCGTGATGGTCGAAAGTGATGACTGTCTTTTCAGGGTCTTCACCGATGAAGCTTACATTTTTAAGCCACGAGGGGATGATTATTTTTTCCTTGTATGTGCCGTTTGCTATATGGACTGTCACCGTATATTCCATATATGCACGTATGCCATCGAGGGCTTCGGTGATTGTGGTGTAGTCTCCCGAACCGTCTTGGTTGACATAGATGTCATGCTTGTATTCGGCAGCAGAGACCTTGAGTCCCATTGCTGCCGGAAGAAGCATGATAAGAAGTGATATGAGCTTTATTTTCATTGTGTTCGTCTTGATTGACAGGGCTGTGTGGCAGTCTGTGTTATTTGGTTATGCGGAACCAGTCGACATCGAGCCATCCGCTGTCGTTGCTTTCCCAGTTGCGTACGCAGAACAGACCGACTTTTGAGCCAATCCAATGGCCGCTTGTAAGGCTGATGGGCTGTCCGAAGGTTGTGAATTTCTTGCCGTCGAAGCTGTATGAGAATATTGCTTCGCCCTTGTAGTCGTCTTTCGAAGTCGGATTCTTGACTCCTGTGCGCTTGATCTGGACGCGGAGATACATTTCTTTGTCGCCGCCATCGAGCTTAACGGCTTCGATTTCATTCTCCTTATTTCCCTTGTTGGCGCTTTTTGCACCGACTTCAGTGAGATAGATGCCGTCGGCACGGCTTTCGAGGGCGAGAGCACCATAGTTATATCCCATGACTGCGATACCGGCGCGTTCACCGACCTCTACTTTTCCGTTGCGCTTGCGCGGACAGAACTGGACTTTGGCTGTTGCGGTGAAGTTTTCACCGGGGAACTTCTGAAGGAGGAGGTTTGCGGCGTCATATAGGCGAGGGCTGTCGCTTGTCTTGTGAGAGAAGAGGCGGAGTTTCGATGTGTTGGCCTCACAGAAATACCACAATGCGCTGGGGTTGCCCTTCCACTGCCACTGCAATCCTAAAGTAGTGCCGTCAAACTCGTCGTTTTCAACCGGATTGACTGCGGGATATGTCTTGCCTACGTTGGGTTTGCGATATTTCATGACAGGTTCGCCGCGACCGTCGCCGTCAGGGTCGACACCGATGACGGGCCAGCCGTCTTCGCGCCATTCCATTGGCTGGAGATGGACCACGCGTCCCCACGGTCCTTTGTCCTGAAAGTGGATAAACCAGTGTTCCTTGCCGTCGGGAGTGTCAATCCATGCACCCTGATGAGGGCCGTTGACGCTTGACTTGCCCTGATCCATCACGTTGCGCACTTCATAAGGACCCCAAGGGCTTTTTGATCTCAGGACTTCCTGCCATCCGGTTGCGACACCTCCTGCGGGCGAGAAGATGTAGTACCAGTCTCCGACTTTATACATTTTCGCACCTTCGATGGTTTCGTTTTCGATGTGGCCGTCATAGATCATACGGTCTTGACCGATGGTAGCAGTTCCGTCGGGTGTCATCTCGATCATTCCGAGGATACTCTTGACGCCTGCGCGGCTGCCTGCATATCCGTGGGCGATGTATGCCTTTCCGTCTTCATCCCAGAATGGGCATGTGTCGATGATGCCTTTTGCCTTGTGGACATGAACGAGCGGTTCCCACGGACCTGCCGGATTCTTGGTCTTGGTCATGAAGATTCCGAGGTCGGGGTCTCCGTAGTAGATATAGAATTCTCCGTTGTGGTAGCGGATTGAGGGGGCCCATACATGGTTGCCGTGGCTGGGATCGGGTGCAGCCTGTGCATATTCAGGCATTTCGGATATGGCATGGCCGATGATTGTCCAGTTGACAAGGTCCTTTGAGTGAAGGATGGGCAGGCCGGGGATGTCGCAGAAGCTCGACGCGGTCATGTAGTAGTCATCACCTACACGGACCACGTCCGGATCGGAGTAGTCTGCGTCGATAATCGGATTTTTGTACTGACCGTTGCCGAGGTCTGGCGACCATATCTGAGAAGTGTAGGACTTTCCATCGGCAAATGCTCCCAGAGAGGCCGCAGCCGCTATGGTAAGGAATGTGATACGTTTACTTAGATTCATGAGGTGTAAAAAATAACTATAACCTGTGTGAACGGCATTGTTTCCGCACACTTAGCGGAGATTACTAAATGATAGTAAATTAGCCGTTTAAGGTAAGTTTTTGAGAGTTATAGATTTAAGTGCGTAAATTTTCTTCCAAAGTTAATGATTTTCTGTCGAAATTCAACAAACTTTTAAAATAATTAACGCTTAGTCTGAAATGTATGCTAAAAATATGCTAATTAAATTATACCAACTAAGAAGCCCCGCAGGATGGTGAGAAGTATTTCTTACTGTATCCTGCGGGGCTGTGGGAGGGATAGCCTTGACAAATGGTAGGCTGTTGTCGGCTTATGTGTTATTGTGTGGGAACTGTCGACTTTATATTATAGGGGTAGTTGGATGTTTCTTATGATTTTTAGGTATATAGGCAAATGTACGACATATTTTGACTGAATGCAAAAGTTTTAGGAGTATATTCCGATTTTCTTCCGTATGTGTGGATGAAAAGGCGACAAAAATAAAAAGTCCGTGCAGGCTGTTGTTTGCAGCCGTCACGGACTTTTCTGTTCGGATTTCGGACTATGGTGATTCCGGGTAGGTTATTTCACCAGCTTTCCGTTGATGTAGAGATTGTTGAATCTGACATTTTTGGTCATACCTGTGATGGAATTTCCATCGGATGTCACGCCGTCGAAGTGGCAGTTGTCGACGTTGATGTTGTCAATGTTGCAGATTTCCTTGAAGCCTTCAATCATCACACCATATTTGCTCTTTTTGCATGTGATATTGTCGAGCCATACATTTTTCACAGTCGGAGGATAGCTGCGGTCGCAGTCCTCGTTGGGCTCGTAGACAAGGTTGATTTTAAGCACTGATTCCTTGCACTGGCCGACTTCCACGTTGCGCACATAGATGTCCTCGATTACGCCTCCGCGGCAGGCATTGGTCTTGATGCGTACCACACGGTCAAGCTCGGGGCTGTCCATCACGCAGTTTTCGAGGAAAAGGTTCTTGAATCCGCCTGAGATTTCGCTTCCGACCACGATGCCGCCATGACCGTTTTTCATCTTGCAGTTGCGGACAATGATGTTTTCCGACGGAATAGCCTGCTCACGTCCGTCGCGGTTACGTCCGCTCTTGATTGCGATGCAGTCGTCACCTGTGTCGAAGTAGCATCCTTCGATGAGGACATTCTTACATGATTCCGGGTCGCAGCCGTCGCCGTTAGGGCCATCGTTCTGGATGTGGACACCCTTGACGGTGAGATTTTCGCAGAAGAGGGGATGGATCACCCAGAATGCGGAGCGGAGAAGCGTCACGTCTTCGATAAGCACGTTTTTGCATTCTACAGGGTTGACGAGCTGCGGACGCATGCCGTAGCCGTCGCCGAGGATTCGTTTTTCGACGGGCACGCCTTCTTCGTTCCAGATCTGAAGCAGCGGACGGCCGATTTTCTGAGTGACAGGGCCTTCGACATAACCGCGCTTGCCGCTCATCTGCCACCAGTTTTCATTTGAAGCTCCGCCGTCGACAGTGCCTTTGCCGGTGAGTGCGATATTTTCCTGCTGATAGGCATAGATCATAGGCTGATAGTTATAGCAGTCCATGCCTTCCCAGCGGGTCTTCACGATGGGATACTGGCTCGGGTCGTCGGAAAACAGCAGTGTAGCTCCCTCTTCGAGATGGAGGTTGACATTGCTCTTGAGGGTGATAGGGCCTGTCAGCCAAGTTCCCTTCGGGATGATTACGCGGCCGCCGCCTTCGCTTGAGCAGAGGTCGATTACCTTGTTTATAAGCTCGGTGTAGAGGAATCCTTTGGTCTTGGACTTTTTGCCGTAATCAAAAATCTTGTAGTCCTTGTCGCGGAACGTCGGAGCTTGGATTGATTTTTCTATCTGTGGATAGAGGGTAGCCCATGCTTCTTTTGCGTCAAGACTTTTGCCGGAGTTTTTAGTGCATTTTTTCGATGCCGTGCATTTCTTTTTGCACGCTTCCTTTTTTTCACATACTTTTTCGCAGCAGTCTTTGGCCGCACCCGGGGTGGCGGAGAGGGCTGTCTGGGCTATGCCCGAAAAGCCGATACACAAACCTGCCACTACTGATAGGATTTTCTTCATGGTTCTGTTGTTATTGTATAATGATTGGGGTTTGAATTTTAAATATTTGGGTTGCAGAGTGCAAAATTAACACTACGTCGCGAAATCTACAAACCGGCTATGTAATAATTATTTAATGTTAACAGTTTTGGACTTCGCAGTCATACGCTTTAAAATAGGTGTAGTGCGTGGGGGAGAATGATGTCCGCTGCTCTGCACCGTTTAATATAAAATTAAGTAAAAACGCCCTAAGTCATTAAAATATACTAAATTGAATGTGAAAATTTGCACGATGAAAAATAAAGGATTAACTTTACATTCACAAACGAAAAAAACACACCAAAGGCATCAACTCTGATTATAGAAAAATGCACATTTCGTAATTATTACTGGAAATTCTGATTTTTCAACCCATGTATCTTCTCTTTCCGTCGAGGCTTGGATTCCGGCTATCGTTGTCATGCGGCGTCAGTCCGTTTCGCGTGGCGGGCATTCTCTCCCCCCCCCCGATAGAAATCATGGATGGGAAAAGATGATAATAATGTCCTTCGGCATATTCTTGCTGACTCCTTTATCGTGATTTGAAAGCACATTCTGTTCCAATCTGTAATTTTTAGTACCTCCATTCTCCGTTCGATTATAGCTGGCTCGTGCAGTCTGGCTTGTTGTATGCGGAGCTGTGTCATGGCGGCCGAAATTTTGAATGGAAAAGACCTCTACACACACACACTCCTCATTGCCAATCAACGTAAAGAAACATAATTTCTGACACTATTCAAAAAATTGCATGAACGAAATCTTAATTTATTATTATTGAAACACAACATGAAAGACTTAATCGTAAGTCGTAGTCAAAGGCTGCGTAACCTCTCCTTTGCCTCGCAATGGAAAACAATGCTTCTCCTGTTGGTGCTCTGTGTGGGATTTAATGCCGACGCTCAGGAGCTCACCGTCACCGGTACGGTGACCGACAGCACCGAAGAACCTATGATTGGGGCTACCGTTCAGATTGACGGCACTAAAAATGTGGTCGTGACAGATCTCGATGGTAATTTTACCCTTAAAAATGTTGCTCCCAACGCTACTCTCGTAGTATCCTACATCGGTTATAAGACCGAAAAAATCGCTGTCAACGGCCAGTCTACAATAAATGTTGTACTGACTGAGGATTCCGAAGCCCTTGACGAAGTTGTGGTTATCGGTTATGGCGGAACCCGCGCCCGTCGCGACCTTACCGGCTCGGTCGGTTCGGTTTCGGGCACAAAGCTTGCCGCTGTCCCCGTGACATCTGCTGCTGTCGCCCTTCAGGGTAAGGTGGCCGGTGTGCAGGTGACTACCGTCGACGGCCAGCCGGGCGCTGATATCAACATCCGCGTGCGCGGTGCGACATCCGTCACCCAGTCAAACGACCCTCTTTATATCGTCGACGGCTTCCAGACCGATAACATCAATGATATTCCTCCTTCCGACATCCAGTCGATTGACATCCTCAAGGATGCCTCGCTCACAGCCATTTATGGTGCGAAGGGTGGTAACGGTGTCGTTATCGTGACCACAAAATCGGCTCAGGAAGGAAAGACCCAAGTGTCGTTCAATGCACAGGGGTCGGTCAGCCATATCTCAAAGAAGCTCGACCTGATGAATTCATATGATTTTGTAAACTATCAGTGGGACTATGCTACGGGCCACTCGACCCGCAACACACAGACCCGTCTGTTCCGCTACAATTTCGGAAATCCTCAGGACATGGATCTCTACCGTCAGGCCCGCACCCACGACTGGCAGGATGAGGTCATGGGCAACACACCATTCTCATATACCGCAAACGTGTCGATAGGCGGCGGAAACGACAAGACACGCTACAATGTCTCGATCACTCAGTCTGACGACGAAGGTATAATCATGAACACCGGTGTGCGCCGTACCAACATCCTCACCAAGCTTCAGACCAAGCTCCTTCCCAACCTCACCCTCCAATACAACCCCAAGATGTCTTACCGACGTGACGAGGGCGCAGGTGGCGACAACGTGGGTACAGGCGGTATCATAGATGTGCTCCGCTATCGCCCGACCAATGGCATACGCGAACGCGACGGCGCATGGTGGCCGGCCGAGACAATCGACCCCGATCAGGAAAAAATCTTTGAATACACCAATCCTGTGAGCGATATCCGCACAAATGTGCGCAAGCGTCACAGCTACACCATCGCAAATCAGGCCTCTCTCGAATGGAAACCAATCGACGGTCTGACACTGCGCACCGAAGGTGTCTACACCATACGTTTCCGTGACGACAAGCGTTTCTGGGGACGTCACACTGCCGAAGGCAAGAAAAACAACTCGAATCCCGTGGCCTCAATCGAAAAGGAACAGACCAATTCATACACTTGGACCACAACCGCTTCGTATGACTGGGATATAAAGGACAAACACAATTTCTATGCCCTTGCAGGTTTCGAGCTTTACCACCGTCAGTCGGAATCGACCTATCAGAAGAACCGTTATTTCCCTGATAATATCTCGGCCGACAAGGCGCTCAACAACATGGGACTCGGCTCGCCCTACCAGTCGACTTCCGAACTCGGAACACCAAACCGCACCACCTCATACTTCGGTCAGCTCAACTACAACTATGACCATAAGTATCTCTTCTCGGCCACATTCCGTGCCGACGGTTCATCGATGTTCGCTCCCGGCCACCAGTGGGGCTACTTCCCCTCGGTTTCAGGCGCATGGGTGATTTCAAGTGAAGACTTCATGAAAGATTTCACATGGCTCACCGAACTCAAGCTCCGTGCTGCCATCGGTAAGGCAGGCAACAATAACATTGATGCCGATATGTGGCGCTACCTCTATAAGACCAACACATCCGGCGGTCCTGCCTTCGGTGAAACCGGCGGTGCTAACGACGGACTCCTCTGGTATGGTCCTGACAAGTACCTTCCCAATCCCGACCTGAAGTGGGAGACAACCCTCACGCGCAACCTTGCGTTGGATATCGCTCTCTTCAACGGACGTCTCCGCATCACCCCTGAATACTACTGGAACACCACTTCCGACCTTATCTATAAAGCCGATATACTTTCGACTGTAGGTTACACTCAGCAGTTCCAGAACATCGGACAGGTGACCAACCGTGGTTTCGAAATCGCTATCAGCGGCGACATTCTCCGTGGCAAGGACTACTCGCTCTCAGCCAATTTCAACCTTGGCGCAAACAAGATGGTGGTCGACAAGCTTACCGGCGACAACAAGTATCTCTACGAGACACACAACCGCTCTAAGGACGGAGGCTACAACTACCGCCTTGAAGTCGGCGGCGAAGTCGGCCTGCTCTACGGATTCGTCTACGACGGTCTCTACTCTACAGATGAGTTTGACTACGATGTGCCCAAGGCTACCTACTATCCCAAACCCGGAACTGTCAGCATGGACAACATCTTTGACAACTCCCAGTCAGGTGCTCCGACGCTTCCCGGTAAGCCCAAGTTCAAGGATCTCAACGGCGACGGAGTGATTGACGACAATGACCGCACAGTCATCGGACGCACTACTCCCAAGCTTCAGGGCGGCTTCGGTCTCTCAGGCCAGTGGAAGAACTTCGATTTCAATGCAAACTTCACCTATTTCCTTGATTTCGATGTCTACAATGCCACAGCCTACTATCTCTCGTCGTCGATCGACAACAAGAACAACTTCAAGAACGTGCTCAGCTCATTCACCAACCGCTGGCGTTATGCCGAAGGGTCTGAATGTCTCTATGGCAACACATGGATGCAGGGAGCTTATGACCGCTATCTTGAAATGAACGAAGGCCAGACCCGCTGGAATCCGATGGATCTCAACAAGGATGTGACTATGAGCTATTTCGTAGAGGACGGATCTTTCCTCCGCTGTACTGACATAACCCTCGGCTATAACCTGCCGCAGAATCTCATAACAAAGGCCGGCATGTCGAAGCTCCGCTTCTATGCCTCTGTCACCAACCCCTTCATCCTCACCGGCTACACCGGCTATGACCCTGAAGTTGACGTGCAGAGCGGTCTCACTCCTTCTTTCGACTTCAACCGCTATCCCCGTAGCCGCAGCTATGTGTTCGGTCTGAATGTCACATTCTAAACACAAAATCGATAATACCTCTTTTTTAGACAAAAGAAAAAATGAAATTACGCAATATATTTTTGACCGGTCTTTCAGCATTGGCGCTCGCTTCCTGTTCGGACTATCTTGATGTGGACGCCCCGTCAAAGAATCCGCCGGAATATGTGTTCTCTGACAAGAAGGAGATGCGCAATGCCCTCAACGGAGTCTATGCGGCTATGCTGACAAACGACTCCTACGGACAGAATTTCATCGAGAAACTTTCATTCAACACCGATGTCGAATTCAAGATTCTTGACAGTGAATTTGCCTCTTCGTCAGCCTATCAGCGCTATGAATGCGACCCCGACGGTGGTGATATCAAGAAGGCATGGGACGCCCTCTATACCGGCATCGAACGTGCAAACATGCTCATTGACGGTATCATAAACTCCGACATCTACGATGAGGATGATTCCGAGCTTATGCAGATGCTCGGAGAGGTTAAAGTGCTCCGCTCGATATTCTATCATGACCTCGTGTGGTATTTCGGCGATGTTCCCTATTCGCTGTTGCCATCCTACAAGAACCCTTCGAAAATCTATGACATCGGCGACCGCACCGAGATTCTTACCGACCTTATCGAAGACCTCAAGGGCATAGCCTCTAAGATGCAGCTTTCGACCGCACAGTCATTTTCCGACGGTCCGCAGCGTATCTCCAAAGACATGGCTTGGGCTATGATAGCCCGTCTGTCCATGACTGCCGGAGGCTATTCCCTCCGCCCCGAAGGCGGTGAGTTCGGGACGATGAAGCGCCCCGACAACTACAAGGAATTCTACGCAACGGCTGCCGAGTATTGCGACTCCGTCGTGCAGCGTACATCGCATACTCTTTCGAAGCAGTATCATGAAGTGTTTGTCGGAAACTGTAACTATGACTACACCCCCGGCGACGACATTATCTGGGAAATTCCCTTCGGCACTCTCTCTTCGGGCAACATCGGCTATATCCACGGCCCGAAGATGGACAACCAGAGCGGTGTGACCAACCATGCTTGGGGCAAGGCATCGAGCTCGGCGCAGCTCAATGCGCTCTACCGCTTCCTCTTCGATGAGGACGACGTTCGCCGTGACTTCGTAAACCAGCTGTTCGGCTACAACAATCAGGGCGAGGCCCAGCTCAACAACGGACGCACGAACTACAACGGCAAATGGTCGAAACTCTGGAATAAGAACGGTCTCGGTTCGGCTACCGAAGGCAACACGGGCTTCAATTTCCCCTACATGCGTTATGCCGATGTGCTCCTGATGTCGGCTGAGGCTGAGAATGAAATCAACGGACGTCCGACTCAGAAGGCCATCGAACGCTACGAGCAGGTGAGACAGCGTGCATTCCCCGGAAATTCAGCTAAGGTGACCTATACCGGCGACATGAACAAGGAAGCCTTCCTTAAAGCCGTCCTCGACGAACGCAAGTTTGAATTTGCAGGCGAGAACATGCGCTGGCGCGACCTTGTCCGCAACAACATGCTTGGCGAACAGCTCTACTGGACTTTCTTCCGCTACTATGCGGCCGCCGACCGTGGCAGTGGTTATGACAGTCCTGTCGGTGAATATGATTTCGGTAACGGAAGCGTCTATGACACCAAATGGATGAACTCGCTCTATTATGTCAACAATGCTCCTAACGATAATTACTATTCTTTCGACAAGTTCCCGCAGGCATCGCCCAATGTGAGAGTGGTCTACATTGTCAATCCCTACCGTCTCCCCGAATCAGGTGATGAAAAAATCAAGATAAAGGTCGATGGAAAAGACCAGCAGGTCGCACGTGCCGACTACATGAACTGGTTTGATGAGAACACCTCTCGCCCGACGGCTCATTTCTGCTATTCTCTGCGTGGCTACATCTATTGTGATGCGAAGAGCGGCAGCATCCTTATCAACGATAATGGCAACTATGTCGGCGCTCCCGACCCGTCGGTTTTCCCGTCGGCTGCCGACCTGCCCGCTGTGCGCTATATCCTCCCGTATCCGCGTTCGGTCATCACCCGCTCTCAGGGTAAGTATGTCAACCAGTACGGCTACAGATAATACATCCCATACAACCTGAATCTAAAGAATAGAGATTGTCTGAAAAACGATGACATTTCTCTGACCTATCATTAAAATAATATAATCTTTTTTTAGACAATCTCTAAAATCATCAAATACTAAAATGAAGAAGACATTATTATATTGCCTGACTGCCATCTTTGCGCTCGGATTCGCTTCTTGTAAGGAGGATGAAATCATGGGACCGGCCAACCCGGCCGAGGACTATGACCGCATGCCGATGACAATGTTCCGGCTCAAAGAAAACACCAATGTCGACGACGACCCTTATGGAATGAGAGTCCTCACGGACGAACTCAACTCTGTGGTGCTCGCATGGTATGGCGTTGCGGATGCAGCCGGCTATGAAATAAAATTCGGACCTGAAGCCGGCCTGACATCAGGCAAGGAAGAGGACTGGACTAATCCTGACCGTCTCTATCAGTGGGAGGACGGAAAGTATTCAAAGATAGTTCCTGCCGATCAGCTCACACTTCGTATCGACGATCTCGAATATGAACAGGGCTACCGTTTCGCAATCCGCGTGCTTCATCCCGATGGAAACGAGGCTCACCATTCCAAATGGTATGGCATGGGCAACGGCCGCGAATGGGCCGAACAGGCCGGATTGGTGACTGAGCCGCGCTACACTACTCCAAAGATGGTCAAGGCTGAAATTTCTGAAAGCAACGATGCTTTTATCGTGACTCTCAACATCAATGTGATTGACCATGTCAAGGAAGTGGCTACAAAGGAGTCGGAATATCAGTCGGTTTTCGAAGATTTCCAAAAGAACTTCGACTTTGTCTCTGACGGAACTCAGAATGACATGAACACAGCCAAGTTTAAGGTCGACAAGCTTGTCATAACTCCATCGAAGGACACTCCTGATGCGACAATCGATTCGCAGTGGCTCGATTATCAGCTTCAGCCAACAGATTTCAAGGATGGTGTGGCTACTTTCAGGGTCGGAGGCCTTACGATGAACGCCAAATATGAGATCAATGCCGTAAATGAGTCTAAACCGGCCATCGTCGATGCCCGCTACAACTCTATCAGCAAGCCTATCTACGGAACACCCGGCGAGCCTATCGTCATCGAACATAAAGTCTGGTCAAAAGACCCCATCCCCGGAGCTGTGGCCTATGACGCTTCTCCTCTCGACACAATCATCGGTAACTTCGCAAACAATGTGCGTCTTGCCGAAGGTCAGATATTCTATCTTGAAGGTGGTAAATCATACTACTTCTATGAGAACCCTGTGATAGCTAAAGGCTTCACCCTCGCGACAAATCCCGCTGACGTGGCTGCCGGAAAGCGTGCCAAGGTCTACATGGGCGGTATCGGTATGCGTCTTGATGAGTATGGCGCTGAAACAGCCGAGCTTAATACTGCGAACTTCATGTTTGGCCGTCAGCGTCAGGCAGGCGAATCTGACTTCCCGATTGAAGTAGGCTCTGTGGTGTTTGAGAACATTGACTTTGACTGTCCCCTTGCAACTAACTTCGGCCATCAGGAAACCGGCGTGGCTTCTGCTACAGGAAACTATTTCGCCAACATGTATTCCGACGGTATGGAAGTTGTGTTCGAGTCGCTTGAAGTGCGCAACTGCTCTTTCCAGCGTATGGTCCGCGGTTTCCTCCGCGTGCAGGGCAAGAAGGACAAGACCTTCAAGAAGATTGTGGTTGACGGCAATCTTTTCTACAACTGCGGTTACTTCGACAATAACGGTCGTGGATACGCATGGATTGCAGGTGACGGTGCGAAGACAACATCCAACATCTTCTGTGATTTCTCATGGACCAACAACACAATGTATGATTCACCCCGTACAGCTCTTATCTCAGACAACGACAAGGATCTCAACTATGCCGACAACGTAAAGTGGAACATCCGCATCGAAGGCAATACTTTTATCAACTTCTCGACACGTTCGTCTGGCCGTAACTTCTTCCAGACCCGCTATGTCCCCGGAGGTTCATACTATTCCTTCCAGCGCAATCTCATAGTCATCGCCCGAGATGAAGCCGACACCCGTTCGATTTATCAGACCGGTGCTGACATCCGCACAATCAAGGGCAACGGAGAGTTCTCGTTCAGAGTCAAGGACAACTATTCGGTAGGTTGTCAGGACTCTCACGACAAGGACGACAAGATTTTCACCGGTTCACAGTTCTCCAATGCCAAGAACTCGTTCGGTTCTCTGACATGGAATCCGGGCAACCTCGGCGAGAAGGATGATCTTAAGGTCAAGGCTCTCACCGATGACAATGGCAAAGTGCTCCGCGCGACGGATCTCTTCACCAGCCCCAATCCTCCCTACACGGCTTATGATGCCTCAAAGCCCAATCCAAAGGACCATGAAGCACCTGCCGATATCTACAACGCTCTGCGCTACAAGACCATCCCCTCGGTAATTGTCGAAAAGAACATCGGCGACCCGCGTTGGCGCAATTGAGGCGCGGTGTCAGAATCGTGACAAATATAGAATCGATCCATGGCAAAACTGTTCCTCTGACAGTCTGCTCTTCTCTCAGGCAGCCTGTCACTCTCCCCTCCGGTCTCCGCTCCACAAGGGCGGAGGCCGTTATTTTTTCTGATAGACTCTGACGTAGTCTATCTCGTAGACAAACGGAAGCATTGAATCGTCTATCTCTCCTCCGGCATCGCCGCCCATCGCAAGATTGACTATAATGTAGAGCGGTCTCGTAAACGGATTTATATGCCTGCCGAACGATCCGTTGACAGTTTCGCTGAGCTTGACTTCATTAAGCAGTTCGTCGTCGACATAGAGTTTGATTTCTTTTTCATCCCAGTCCATACGCCACACATGGAATTTCTCTTTCCAGTCAGGGTCTTTTTCAGTGAAATGTGAAAGAGGAAGCCTGACCATATCCCATTTCGGGACGAGCTGTTTGTCTGTTCCCCAGCATGCGTTTGCGAGCAAGTGTGGCTCGCCGTTCACCGGGTAGCATTCCATCATGTCGATTTCACCGCACGACGGCCATTGCAATCCTGTGCCGTGAAGCCATATCGCAGGCCACGCGCCTCCGCCCACAGGAATTTTGGCCCGCACTTCAAATCTTCCATACTTGAATTCTTTCTTCTTCAGCGTTGTGAGCGACGATGAGGTGTATGGCTTCTGCGGGTCGTCGGTCTTCTTTCCCTCGATGACAAGGACTCCGTCGCGGCACACGGCATTGTCTTTCTGATACCATTGGGCTTCGTGGTTACGGATATACCCGTGTTCGAAATTCCATGCAGTCGAGTCAGGTGCGCCGTCATAGTCGAACTCGTCGCTCCACACCAGCTCCCATTCTCCGTTCGTGTCGGTATTGTCGTTTGCTCTCATGCCGATTGACGGAATTATGGCTGAAAGCATCAGTGCGAGAAAAAAAGTCTTCATTTTTCAGAGATTTTATAGTTTTTAAAATAGTCAAAATGCGGACGTTTGATTCATCCCTACAGTTATAAACAAACGAAACATGGTTTATGTGTCAAAAAAAATGCGCCTGCTCATGTCGAATGAGAGGCGCATTTTTTTGCGGTATTAATTGTTTAATCGTCGTTTATTAGGCTTTCGGCTCTTCCGGATTCGATTTCTTGCGTCCGCGTTTGCATTTTTGAGCTGCTTCAGCTTTTTTTGCTTTTGCCTTAGGCCCTCTTTTGGCGGGAGCATCTTTTTCATCCGCATTCTCGCGCAGCAGGTGCTCTTCGTTGAAATGCTCGATGTTCTTGCGCATTGATTCAGCCTCCTTGTTGAGCACTTCGATTTCACGCTCCTGATTGCGGATTGTGGTGAGAAGCGAGCTGAGTTCTTCGTTGTCAATGCTCATCGGGTACTGCTCTTCGACGCGCACGATGAAGTCGGCGAGGACGTTCATGTAGTTGGTGAAAGCGTCAAACGGAGTGTCGTAGGGTGAGAACTGCGAGTGAACGGCTCCGTCGGCCATGCTTTTGGTCGACATGTAGTAGAAGTGGTCGGCGCTTTGCAGACGCTCCCAGTCCTGCTTGAGGCGACGGTCTTCGCAGAGGCGCACACGCTCGCTGACAGAGTAGAGCTTGTTGAAAGCCTCGTTCTGAAGCTTGTTGCCGAGCCATGCCGAGGTGTCGCGGGCTTCGTCGGCCCATGAAATCGGATGGAGCACCGAAAGTTCGGCCACTGGTTTGAGCTTGCTGATGGCGGTGGTAGGAGTCCAGAACTCGATGCCCTTATCCGCTGCGAAGCGGGGGAGTGCTTCAAGGAACTGGAAGATACCGGTCTCGCGGGGCTGGAAGTCACCAAACACTTCAAGGTTCATGAAGAGGTTGATAATCTGTTCCTCGGCGGGAGTCGATGCGATCCAGTCGATATACTTGTCGGCGGTGAGAGGATACTCGTCCCAAGCTGTATTGGAGAAGCGGCTGGCGATATCGTCGGAGAACTTGTCGTTTTTAAGCAGAATCTTCAACGAGGGGGCGGATGCGGCTGAATATACGTAGTTGGGCGACTTCCAGCCAAGTATGTGCTTGGCGCCTTCGGTGATAACGCCATTATAGCCCATGGCAAGAATCTGGGGAGCCATCTCGTCGCAGTAGATAAGCTCGGTGTTGCGGAACACTTTGGGCTTCTGGCCGAAGAGACGCATGAGCTTGGTGTCGTGGTTACGAACCTGATTGGCAAATTCTTCGGGGTCGGCCAGCGATGCGAGCGAGTGTGAGTTGGTTTCTGCAAGGAACTCCACACAACCTGTGTCGGCGAGCTTCTTGAGCAGGTCTATGAACTCGGGAACATAGGTCTCAAACTGTTCGAGGGCTGTACCGGTGATGGAGATGGCACACTTGAATGCGCCCTTTGATTCCTCAATCATTTTGAGGAGGCTCTCTGCGGCAGGGATGTAGCTGCGCTCGGCGATGCGGGTGATGATATCGTCGTTGGCGAAATCGTCATAGTAATAGTGGTCGTTGCCTATGTCGAAGAAGCGGTATCTTTTCAGACGGAATGGTTGATGAATCTGAAAATAAAAACAAATTGCTTTCATGATTAATTGTCTGTATGTGGTTTTGACAGGCGTAGTTCTTTTTTTGCTATTGGTCAGTCAACGCCCCTATTTGTTTAACACCTTATTATATATGTCGATAACTTTGCGTCCGGCCTTGTCCCATGTGATCTGGTTGACTTCGGCAAGACCGTCCTCGCGCAATTGCTGGTACATTGCGGGATAGGTCACGATCGAATTGATGGCATCGGCCATCGCATCGATGTCCCAGTAGTCGGTCTTGATGACGTTGGTCAGGATTTCGGCACATCCGCTCTGCTTGGAGATGATCGACGGCACTCCCATCTGCATTGCCTCAAGTGGCGAGATGCCGAATGGTTCTGATACGGAAGGCATGATGTAGACATCCGATGCCTTTAGCATCTCGTAGACTTGGCTGCCGCGCTGGAATCCGGGGAAGTGGAAACGGTCGGCGATGCCGCGTTCGGCGGCCAGAAGAATCATCTTGTTCATCATGTCGCCGCTGCCGGCCATGACGAAGCGCACGTTGTGGTTGTTTTTGAGGACTTTGGCTGCTGCCTCGACAAAATATTCCGGACCTTTCTGCATGGTGATTCGGCCGAGGAAAGTGACCACCTTCTCCTTGCTCTTGTGTTCGGGCACATTGAGCTGTTCCGGTGTCAGCGGTGTCACTGCGTTGTGGACAGTGGTCACCTTTGCCGGATTGATGCCATAGTTGTTGATGACGGTGTCGCGTGTGAGATTCGACACACAGATGATGTGGTCGGCGTGGTTCATGCCGTCTTTCTCAATGCCGAACACCGTCGGGTTAGGTTTACCGCGTGAGCGGTCAAACTCCGTCGCGTGTACGTGGATGACCAGAGGCTTGCCCGACACCTGTTTTGCGTGGATACCGGCCGGATAGGTGAGCCAGTCATGCGAGTGGATGATGTCGAAGTCAATTGTGCGTGCGATTACGCCGGCACATATCGAATAGTTGTTGATTTCCTCGACAAGATTGTCGGGGTAGCGTCCCGAAAATTCGATACATCCGAGGTCGTTGGTGCGCATATAGTTGAAGTCGGCATAGATATGGTCGCGCAGACGGTAGTAGAAATCGGGATTCATCACATTGCCGATGCGGTCGCGCACATAGTCGTAGTTTACATCGCGCCAGACGATGGGGACCTGCGACATGCCGATGATGTTGGCGAAGTGTTTTTCCTCGTCGCCGAACGGCTTGGGTATGACAAAGGTGATATCCATGTCGCCACACTCCCACATACCCTTAGTGAGACCGTAGCTGGCAGTTCCGAGACCGCCGAGGATGTGAGGGGGGAATTCCCACCCGAACATTAATGCTTTCATGGGGTTGTGAGGATTAGTCCATTATGAATTTTTTAAGTGTGGTGAGTGTGCGGAGCACTTCGGCCACATTGGTGACATGGCTGATGGCGCCACGTCCGGTGTAGGGCGGGTTGGCATCGTAGAGCTGCGAGAGCGAACCGATGCAGCCGTTGCTCATCTCGTCCTCGAAGCCTATGAGCATGCGGTCGATGTAGTTGACACCGCTCATACCGAACACCTTGAGATAGGCATCCGAGTAAAATCCCATGAGCCAAGGACGCGCCGGGCCGTTGTGGAGGGCCATTTCGCGCTCCTCGGGTGAGCCGAGATAGCAGGGATGGTAGCCATAGCTCTTCGGCGAAAGGGTGCGCAGGCCTTTGGGGGTGAGAAGCTCGCGGGTCACGATGTCGAGCACCTTTTTGCGCTGGCGGCGGTCAAGCGGTGAGTAGTCGAGGCCGATTGCTATCGCCATGTTAGGTCTGACGGAAGGATCGGCATACGTGCCGTTGACATAGTCATATAGATAGCCGTAGTCGTTGAGGAAGGTGTTGACGAAGGGTTGTGCCATGCGTTCGGCCATCGCGCCATACTTCTCCTCGTCGGGTGTGCCTTCTGAAAGCTTTGATGCAAATATGAGTGCGTTATACCAGAGTGCGTTGAATTCGACAAGCAGCCCGGTGCGTGCCACGATCGGACGTCCTCCGAGCGAGGCGTTCATCCATGACATGGGTTTTTCATTTCCGTCGGTGACGAGCATGCCGTTGCCGTCGACTTTTATGAACGGATGGTTCTGCCCGATGATATAGTCGAGAATCTGGCGCACGACCGGGAGATATTTGTCCTTTGCATCGTCGCGTCCATAGGCCTTTGCATATTGCTGCACTGCCCATATGGCCCACAGTGAGATGTCGGGGAGGTCGATGCCGATTATTCGCTTGTCGGTCTCGCCGGTGGCCATGAAGTGGCGCAGGGCGCTGAGTGCGGTGTCGGCGATGCGTTCGAAATCTTCGCGGTGGTTGATGGCGATGGTAGCGCCCGGAAGGGCCATGAATGTGTTGCGTGCGAGAATCTTTCCCCAAGGATAACCGGAGAGGAGATACATGCCGTCCTTCTCGTTGAGATAACACTGCTTCACGGCGTTCTTCAGACAGTTGAAGAACGATGAGCGGCATGTGCGGTGGGCGATTTCGCTCTCATACATCTTGGCGAGCGACTTGGGCTCGATTTCGCTCAGACCGGCCGAGAAGATGATTGACTCGCCTTTCTTGATGGGAATTTCGAAATAGCCCGGGACCCAGAGGTCTTCGCAGTATGGCACTCCGCGTTCGAGGTCCTTGACATACTCGAAACCGTTATACCAGTTTGGCTCGTAGGTCCATGTCGGTTTGTTGCTGAACTGCATGAAGAGGCGTGGATAGCCGGGATAGAGACAGGCCGAGACTCCGTTTTGGATTTCAGGAATAGTCTGGTCGATTGCATTGTTGGCGACACAGAGCTCGTTTGCGTCGCGGAATGCGAGTACCGGGCGGAATCTCAGTGTTGTCGGGGAGTGTGCTTCGACGAGTGTGTAGCGGATAAGGATGCGGTTCTCGTTTGAAATAAAGATTTTTTCTTTAGTGAGAATTACTCCACCGACGCGATAAGTGGTGCGGGGCACGCTTTCGCAGTCATACTCGCGGATGTACTTGTGTCCGTTCGGGCTCATGACACCGCCACGGTAGCGATGGAGAGCCAGATTGAAGGGAGCTCCATGCTGATAGACCGTAAGGTCGAGAGACGACAGCATGACATGCCACGAATTGCCGAGCTCCGGCACAGGGACTACAAGAAGTCCGTGTTGCTTGCGTGTGTTGCAGTCAACTATCGTTGTGCAGTGATAAGCCCCCGATTGATTTGTTCGGAGCATTTCTTTAGGCAGTGATTGCTCCAAGTTAATCATGAGGTTTTTATCAAATTTAAGATAGCTCATGTAAGGGGTATTATTTTATTGATTGTTAGATTGCTGTTGGACGATATTAGAATTGAAGCGGCTCCGGTAGGTATATAGGTTGAGAAGAGTCTGCGGGGTCGTTATTTAAGTCACGAATTTATGCTTTTATTCCGACAAAAGCAAACTTTGACGCTAAAATTTATTTGATGTGCCGTAAATGTGCTGACCGATTATGTTTCACAACATAATTATGCTGTTTTAGCATGTTTGTTGCATACGAAAAGCCCCGGAATGACGCTATGAACGTCTTCCCGGGGATATTTCGTTTGTAAGAATTGTTACGCGTTTGGATAAGCGGATTCTCGATTATTTGAGAACGTCCTTAACAGCGTCGTTGGGAACCATCTGTTCCTGGAAGGTGTAAGCACCGGTCTTCGCCGACTTAACGACCTTGATGACCTTGCTATAAGTGCGGCCTTCGCCTTTTTGCAGAGATGCAACGGTTTTCTTTGCCATGAGTCAGTGAATTATTTAATTTCTTTGTGTACAGTAACTTTCTTGAGGATGGGGTTGTATTTCTTCAACTCCAGACGCTCGGTAGTGTTCTTGCGGTTCTTCGTTGTGATGTAACGAGAAGTGCCGGGCATGCCAGATGCCTTGTGTTCGGTGCATTCGAGGATGACCTGAACGCGATTGCCTTTAGCTTTCTTTGCCATCTTCTTATAAAATGTCTAAGTATTTGATTTCAGTTATATAACCCTTTGCGGCTGCTTCTTTGATAGCAGCGTCAAGACCCTTCTTGTTGATGGTGCGAAGGCCTGCGGCTGAAATGGTAAGGGTGATCCAAGCTTGCTCCTCAACCCAGAAGAATTTCTTGTTGAAGAGATTTACATCAAACTTGCGCTTTGTGCGACGCTTTGAGTGCGACACATTGTTGCCCACCATTGCTTTCTTGCCTGTGATCTGACAAATTTTTGACATGGCTGTTGGTTTTTATCTCTTTGTTATTAATTATATAAGTCACAACGCTTTGTGGCCGCCATCTCCCTTCTCATATCAGGGCAAAGTGCATCATTCAAAGCCCTTTTTCAAGGATGTGCCACAAAACTCGGCTGCAAAGTTAAGAAATAATTCCCTCTTGGCCAAAGTTTTTTTGCTCTTTTTAGTTATGACTCCAATATTGTCCTAAATAATTTTTGAGTGCTACTCAACGTGCAGAGGCATCAGC
>NZ_CAJTQC010000030.1 GCF_910578445.1 uncultured Duncaniella sp.
TCTTTACATACTTTTCTCCGCCGTGTTTTCGGCTGATTTCAACAATTTTTTCGCGGTCAAGCGATTTTATTAGCTGACCATATATCGGCTGTCCGAAGAAATTACTACTTTTGGGCATAGTTTTAGTTTTATGTTTTGGCGAACACAAACTAAACTAATTGGGCTGACTCCTGCAAATGGAATCAGCCCTTATTTTTCAGAATCTAAAAAAGTTTAGCGGACAGTAATAAAAAAAAATCCACATAGAATCCCCATTATAAGGGTAGTTAATATCCAATCAATTGATAATTTGGGACGTTTTATCGGACAGCAATAATCAATAAAAGTCCTTGCCATCTGCATCAGATGACAAGGACTTTTATTGATTATTATACTGATAGTGGCGGTTATTTGACCTCTACTTTCCGGCTTACATGTCCATCAGCAGTATATATAACTACGATATGAACACCGGTCTTCAGATTCTCAAACTTCAGCTTATCAGCATTGGTTGCAGAAGCTTCCTTCATGCCTGCGATATCATATACTTCGACAAGCTCTATCGACTGAGTATCGCCTGCAATCTCAATGTTTCCATTTTCAACGACAACCTTTACAGATCCGTTGTCGACAGTCTCGATTGCCGAGGTGGCAGATGTGTTAAACACAATCGGTGACTTGAGTGAGCCTACAGGCGCTTCGGTAAACTTCAGAGTCTGGGGCAACGCATACTCATCATGCGAATCGGTCGAGAATACACGGAAGGTGATTTCATCGCCGGGGTTACCAAAGACACTTATCATTGTCCATCCTTCGACGCATACACCGATACCACGGCATTCATCGCCACAGAAAGCACCAATTTCAAACTCTCCGTCATTGGCCATGATACCTCCGGCTTTAACAACGTGTGAGGTGACAGGCATTACCGACGGATATTTACCGCTTTCGATAGTCCATGCCGCTTTGAGATTTTCACGCACGATGTTCTTTCTGACCTCGCTGTGCGACGGAATAGTGTTATAGTTGAACTCTTTTACGCTTCCGCTGAGATACATATAACCCTGTCCGAGAGCAAGCTGCTGGAGGTCGCCGATCCAATTGCCATCGGTGTCAACCTGTGCAAAGCCTTCGCGGCCGACAATCATATCGCCTTCTTCAGCTTCAAGGTTGGCAAAGGCATCAGCAACAGCAAGACTGCTGTTCTCCATCGGGCAGCCAATCCAGTTCCAACCCTTGTTGAGAGCTACTGGAACAGACGGGTCAAACGAAATTCCGCCGACAACCTGATCGCTGTTTCCACCGACTGTGAACACCTTGTAGGCCTCAAGCGGATTCAGAACATTGAGATTACCAACCACACCGAACTGGGGATCGCGAATGGCCTCTTCTGTCTGTGAAAGCACACGGTCAACATTGTCACTGATTATTGACTCGACCGGAATTTCATTCTCCACATTGTGTGAAATCCAGTTCCATCCGTCTTCAAGACTATAGTTGACATTTGTCTTCCTCAGCTCATAGATCATGTTTACTGCATCCGAGAAGTTTCCTTTATACTCGGCAATCACATTGAGCGCGAGCGTGTCGCTGTCAAGCGAGAATGGCGACGCATAAGCGATTCGTGTCTCGCTGCTGGCAGGGTCAGAACCATCGACAGTATAATATATAGTCGAACCGGCAGTTTCCGAAAGGAGTTCAACAGAGCCTGAACGATAAAGCTTGAATCCGTTATCGTTAGCAGGAGCAGGATTGAACACCCATACAGGATGGAGTCCAACAGCCACACTGTCCGACGCCAATGCTACATTGGGACGTACGAACACAGAGAACGGACTGACGGCAACGCTGTCGGCAACAGCACGACGGAATGCCACACCGTTTTCATCAAGCGTATAGACATCAGCGTTGTCATTATCCGCAGCATAAGCTCCATAAAGAGAGAATTCACTGCCACGGACGCTCATTTCTTCAGCCAGAGGTGTGAAAGCGACATCGTAGACAATCTCTGAGTCAGAAGTCTTTCCACCGGCAATGAATGTCACAGGAACTTTTGCAAAAGGAGCATGGACGTTAGCAAGATAAGGACGATTGGCAACAATGCTGTCAGCAGAAGTAAATGCAGCATCTTCGTCGCTGTTGAGTGTAAGGAGATTGATCCCCTTTCCTCCACGGGGGACAAACTCTTCGCCATAAACCACGGAATCCGGGGTAAATGGAAGAATGATGCCTTTCCATCCGTCATTGTCATCGCTGATGCTGCCCGGGATGTCAATTGTCATTGAAATTCTGTTTGCTCCAAGGCTGAAGCTTGCAGGTGCATTGAACGGATATCCCTGTTCAAGTACGATATCGGTATCAGCCACACGTGAGCTACCCTTATTCACAATAACATTACGCATTGTTCCGAGCTCTATACCACTGTTTTCAGGTATATATATCAGACAGTTGGGATTGATGCCTCTGAATGCCTCCTCTGTAAGTCGGGCTCTACGCGGAGCATGGCTTAACGAGGCCGCTTCAGTCGAGCTATCGCCTGATTTACCAAGGAGAGTGATACTTGTCAGGCTATTGCAGCCTTCGAACGCACCATCACCGATAGCCTCTACGCCCGGAAGGGTTACTGATTCGAGATTTTCACATCCGGCGAAAGCTCCGGAACCGATGGCAACCACATTCTCAGGTATAACCACACTCTTCAGGCTGTTCATGTCAACGAAGGCATTCGCAGGAATCTCCTCGTTCTTCAGTTCAGAAAGGTTGAGAGTTTCAAGTGATTTGAACTTATCGCGAATCTCAGTGAAAGCAGCTTCATCAAGCTGGCCGCTCACACCTATGTTAGTGAGGTTTTTGGCTTCCTCCTCGCTTACAAGGCCAAGTTCACCGGATGAAAGCTGAGCACCTTCCTCAACAACAATTGAAGCCGAGACTTCAATATCGGTATCACCCTGAAGGTCACTGATGACATAAACTCCATTCTCGTCGGGGAGAAGGATTGTCTCCACAGTCTTATACTCAGGATTTGCACCGACTTTAGTCATGATTCGACTGATGGCCTTGACTTTGGGCTCAAGGTTTGCAGCATCCGACGTGAGGCGGAACTTATAATCCACTCCTTCCTTGTAGAGAGTCGGACGGGCGGTCGAACCCGACACGAACAATTCCATCCATACTTCACGCCAGATGTTTTCCTCGTCGACATCAACAAACTCAGCCTTGATGCTTTCAGGGAGCTTGAAGTTGATGGGATAGTGGAACACAACTTTTATATCATGGTTCTGAGGATATCTCATCGATGTCGGCGAATAGCTCGGGTCAAAGATTACACCTTGATAACCATATTTCACGTAGGAATATGATGATCCACCATAAGTATAGTAGGTGACTTCATAGTCATTGTCATATACCCTGAACGCAACATTGGGTCTGCGGATAGGGTTACGGCTCAGCGTACAGTTCGGCAATCCGACGTTGACAGTCGTAGTCTTCATCGGAATTTTTGTCAGTGTGAACGATTCATTGTAATTGAATGAACGCTCAGGGTCAATCTGAATATTAAAGAACTTCTCTGAAGCACCGATGTTGAGAGAATTCCAGTATGAAGCATTTTCATAGAACGATTCCGCTCCTTCCGGAACTTCAAGTTTGACTATCTTGTCAGGGAACGGAGACATATTGCCGGTAGTCGGCGGCATGGTAGCCTGACTTATGATCTTCGAAAGATTTGAGCAAGATGAAAACGCACCTGAACCAACATAAGCGACAGTCGACGGAAGTGTCACTTCAGTCAGATTTACACAGCGGTTGAAAGCATTCTCTTCAATGTTTACAAGATTAGTCGGAAGAATGATTGTCTTCAATGCTGACTGCACAAGAGCTGATGAAGCAAAAGCATTCGACGGAATCGCATTTGCAAGGTCGCCTGCTCCTTTTATGGTTACGTCCGCAAGATCAAGGTCGACAATTGTGGTGGCGTGTTTACGGAACGCGTCGAAATCCTCCGATCTCATCACACCTATCACCTTAAGACGTGCAGGGCATTGAGCAATCTTGGCATCAAGTTCGCCTTCCCTTACATTGACGACTGTATAGGCGTTAGATCCCTTCGGATTAACCTGTATGTTAATCTCAAGGTCTTCGACAACAGCCGGTATAGAGAGGTTGGCTATCGCCGCATCAACAACTTTGTTTATACCGTTTACCGACAGAGTAATACGGTCATCTACAGATATAGGAGTTACTTTAAGAGTGAACGGCATACCTCTCACCACTTGTGTGGCTCCACCTTGGATGTAAGCACCTTCAACCTTCTGGGGCATATTTATATTGTAATATACCACACGGTTTCCGATAGCGCTGATACGATCGGTGATAGTATCGTTCGCAGCATTAACAAGACTCCATTTTTTCTTATCAAGAGAAGATACAATGCGGATAAGGTTACCCTCACGTATGCTCGCATCCTTTACCTGACAGACGAAATTACATGGCTGATTGCCAAAATTGTAAATGCTGTTGTAGATAACAGGTGATATAAGCTCCTTGACTCTGCCATCCTTATCGGTAAGAGCGACACTATAGAACTGATCTGCATTCTCCGAAGGAATTGCAAGCGCGTTCGCACGAATTGTAAACGATTTCCCGGCCACGACATTTACCACATCCGTCACCAGACCGACACCGCCGGCTGCTCCTGTGATTTTCCACGGAGAGTCGGGCCAAGTAGCCTCGGGCTGACGGAAATTAGCGTGAATCATCGTATTGCTGTTGATTGTAGCTGTATAGAGACCGTTTGCCCCGGGATAAAGACGTGTATTGTTGGCATAAAGTTCAACAGTTGCGTCACCGAATGAATCATCTGTGTCAACTTTGAATTCATATTTTGAACCGGGAGCAACTTCAGTTGATTCAGATACAGGTGTAAACTTGATGCCTGCTACATCCTGTATGGTTACTGTGTACTGGCTGTCGGCAACAGGATTCTGTTCCTCGATTTCCTTGAACTCCTTCCAGTAATCCTTGTTCTGATATCCGGCAGAAGCTCCGACAGGGACAATCAGCTTAGCTTTTGGCGTACCTTGGAATACACACCAGTTGACCCATACAGGTGCTGCACGACGAACTGTGACTTCACGAAGGCCACTGCAACCAAGGAATATGTTGTATTCGTAGGTTGAAACCGAAGACGGAATCTCTATGGAAGTAAGGCCGGAATAGCTGAAACAGCCACTCTTGAATGTATTGATGTTTTTAGGCAATACAATCTGGCGGAGAGATCCGCATTTGCTGAATGCATTTGAAGGAATCGCATTTGCAGGATTAGCGCCGTTGGCTTGGATACTTACTCCGGAAATATCAAGTCTCGACAGTTTCATGCGGTCACGCATGAATGTGAAGTCTGTCGCATCGATTGTTCCATAAAGTGTAAGATCGGTGACAGTTCCTGCTTCTGTTTCGTTGATAAGCTGTGACAGCTTACCGGCCTGTACCCACAGAGTGCGCTTCGAAACTACGTCGGCCGCATTCTGAACGATAACAGTTATTGTCTGGTCTGCAGTAACATTGTTGAGGTTATATGTATTGTTGTTCGGAGTGAGTATGAATCCGTTTGCCTTAACCGTTACTACGTTATCAGGAGATGTCGGTACAATCGAGAAAGAGAAGTCACGACCTTTGATTACACGGGGCTCGTCATAGGTTATTTCCGCGCCATCGACAGCAGCCGGGAAATTGATGTTGAAATAGGGAATGACATTGCCTTTGGCACGGGCTTCTCCAAGAGTGATGAGGTCATTGGCCACAGGAAGCCATGAGGTGGATGCATTGTCTTTTGTGACAAGACGGATGACATCACCGTCACCAATCACAGCATCAGCTGGGACAGTACATGAGATATCAGTATATCTCAAGACATTCAACGACGAAAGTCCGAAGTTTTTCCCATCGCAGAGAAGCTGTTTGAATGTTCCGTCAGCTGCGAAAAGACCAAGTGAAATCTTGCCTGAGAAATTATTGTTCGATATATTTTTCAATGCACCGGCTCTGACTTTAAATGTTGTCCCGGGTTGGATATCGGTGACATCCATAGTCATGCCGACCTGATTTTCATCGCTTGTCAGATGGATTGGCGACCATTCGACCGATACTGTCGCAGGCTTGATGTTGTATACGACGGTCGTAAGGTTACTGAAATTATAAGTCTTACTCATGGTCGGATTAAGTGCATCCGAGGCATAGAAACCATCGGCTCCACCGCCCCATCCCCAGTTGATGTGAAGATAGACGATATTACCCATCATTTCATAACCGTCACATACGAAGGCATGACCGGCTGATACATCCTGACCGCAGTAGAGAACAGGACGGTCCTCATCAATCTCGTTCACAATAAGCGCGTCCCATGAATCACGGTCCATCTCACTACCCTTCTTGTATGACACGCCAGCATCATAACCGAACATTGTTATCAGGGCAGACGGGACCTTCACTTCGAATGCGCTTGAGCTTGACATACCGAAATCAGTGCCTATCGCTATTGCCGCGTCAGCGACCAATGTGCCCACTGCGTCGCCTTCTACACCGCTATAACCACTGCGATAACTGTCGTTGCGCATGTTGCTCCAGTCATATGTCGTGGTTTCACCTTCTTTGACAAGTGATGCCGGACGGTTGACGGGATATTGATGGTATTTCAGAATTTCAGCCAAAGCTGTTCCGACACAGCCGACGAGCGGACGGTTAGGAATCTTGCTGTTGAATGGAGCTTCCTGACTCCAAGTCGGGGTGTTGAGCAATTTACGTCCACTTCGCGACACTCGTCCGGGACTCCTTTTTGAGCCTGATTTCAGAACTGATGCCGGAGTTTCAAGCAAGCGTTCTGCAGCTTCAGGCATGGCTTGTGGAAGCCATGCTGAAGTTGTAGAATAGGCCATTACCGGTAGTGCGGTATCATCGGCCGAGACAATAATGAAGCCTTTTTTGTCTGTAGCATTGAAGATGTAGTAACGAGGAGTAGTGTCGACTTTTTCTACGTATGCCAGTTCCAAAGAATTGCCAGCGGACAGACGTGACACATCTGCATTCTGGAAAAAATCGGTAGCCACCTCTTTCGCTTCCTCTGCTGTCAGTATACCTCCCTTTGCCAGCCCCGGATAAAATATACAGGTGGCAAAAGCAAGCATCCGGATTATAGGTTTAAGCATAAACGATGGTTATTTATTTGTGAATTTGGTTTATTTATTACTTATTTGATAAGGATCTTCTTACCGTTGATGATGTATATTCCCTTAGAAAGTTTTTGACTGGCTTCGCGGATTGTCACATCTTTAAGAACCAGCATGCCTTTAAGGTTATATACGGTCAAAAGCGAATTTTCATCTACAAATATGTTGGTAAGTGTAGAGAAAATAGATGTAGTACCGTGAATTTCCACATCGTGCGCAGGCATTGTTGCCGGCACTTCCTCAATCCATCCATCAAATACTTTGCCTGAAGGGAATTGGGGTTCAGGGATTTCAATTGCTTCTCCCATCAACAGTTCTGCCTCGAAATAAACTTCACCGTCAATATAAGCGGTCAACTTATAATAGTTGGCTGTGTAGTAAGCGTTGACAGTGACATCCGATGCAGGCATAGTCTCGGGTAAGCCATCCCAACCGGAGAAGGTGTAACCTTCTTTCTCAGGAGCTTCTTCGGGGGTAATCTTAGAACCGAATGCAACTTCTGTAGTAACATATACCTCATCGTCTACCATATAAGTAAGTATATAGGTATTGATTGTATAAACGCTGTTTACAGTAACATCAGATGCGGGCATAGTTTCGGGCAGGCCTTCCCAGCCTGAGAAGGTATAGCCTTCCTTGACAGGTGCTGCTTCAGGAGTGATTTTTGAACCAAACTCAATCTCTACGTTCTTGTAGATGTTTCCGTCTACAACATATGTAAGAGTATAGGTGTTGACTACGAAATGGCCGTCAACAGTCACATCTGATGCGGGCATAGTCTCCGGAAGCCCATCCCAACCGGAGAAAGTATAACCTTCTTTTTCAGGAGCAGCTTCGGCTTCGATATTTGAACCATAAGCGTATTCAACAGTCTTGTAAACCTCACCGTCCACTACATAAGTAAGAGTGTAAGTGTTTACTGTGAATGTACCGTTTACGGTCACATCCGATGCAGGCATGGTCTCAGGAAGCCCTTCCCAGCCTGAGAAGCTGTAGCCTTCCTTTTCGGGTGCGGCCTCGGCGGTCAGTTTCTCGCCAAAACCGAACTGGAAGGTCTTGTAGACCTCACCGTCTACCATATAGGTAAGAGTGTAGCTGTTGGTCGTGAATGAACCGTTGACGGTTACATCTGACGCAGGCATGATTTCGGGGAGATCCTTCCAGCCTGAGAAGGTGAAGCCTTCTTTTTCAGGAGCTGCTTCAGGTGTAATTTTAGAACCGAACTCGATGTCAACGGTCTTGTAAACCTCGCCGTCAACCACATAAGTAAGAGTGTAGACGTTGACGGTGAACTTGCCGGTAACGGTCACATCTGATGCAGGCATAGTCTCCGGAAGGCCTTCCCAGCCTGAGAAGGTGTAGCCTTCTTTTTCAGGAGCGGCCTCGGCGGTCAGTTTCTCGCCAAAACCGAACTGGAAGGTCTTGTATACCTCTCCGTCTACCATATAAGTAAGCGTGTAGCTGTTGGTCGTGAATGAGCCGTTGACGGTTACATCTGACGCGGGCATGATTTCAGGGAGATCCTTCCAGCCTGAGAAGGTGAAGCCTTCTTTGACAGGGGCTGCCTCAGGGGTGATCTTAGTGCCAAACTCAATGTTAACTGTTTTGTAAACCTCGCCGTCAACTACATAAGTAAGAGTGTAGACGTTGACGGTGAACTTGCCGGTAACGGTCACATCTGATGCAGGCATAGTCTCCGGAAGGCCTTCCCAGCCTGAGAAGGTGTAGCCTTCTTTTTCAGGAGCGGCCTCGGCGGTCAGTTTCTCGCCAAAACCGAACTGGAAGGTCTTGTATACCTCTCCGTCTACCATATAAGTAAGCGTGTAGCTGTTGGTCGTGAATGAGCCGTTGACGGTTACATCTGACGCGGGCATGATTTCAGGGAGATCCTTCCAGCCTGAGAAGGTGAAGCCTTCTTTGACAGGGGCTGCCTCAGGGGTGATCTTAGTGCCAAACTCAATGTTAACTGTTTTGTAAACCTCGCCGTCAACTACATAAGTAAGAGTGTAAGTGTTGACAGTGAACTTGCCGGTAACGGTAACATCGGATGCAGGCATGGTCTCAGGAAGGCCTTCCCAGCCTGAGAAGGTGTAGCCTTCCTTTTCGGGTGCGGCCTCGGCGGTCAGTTTCTCGCCAAAACCGAACTGGAAGGTCTTGTAGACCTCACCATCTACCACATAGGTAAGCGTGTAGCTGTTGGTCGTGAATGAGCCGTTGACGGTTACATCTGACGCAGGCATGATTTCGGGGAGATCCTTCCAGCCTGAGAACGTGAAGCCTTCTTTTTCAGGTGCTGCCTCAGGGGTGATCTTAGAACCGAACTCGATGTCAACAGTCTTGTAAACCTCGCCGTCAACTACATAAGTAAGCGTGTAAGTGTTGACAGTGAACTTGCCCGTAACAGTCACATCGGATGCAGGCATGGTCTCGGGAAGTCCTTCCCAGCCTGAGAAGGTGTAACCTTCTTTTTCGGGAGCAGCCTCAGCGGTCAGTTTCTCGCCGAAACCGAACTGGAAGGTCTTGTAGACCTCTCCGTCTACCATATAAGTAAGCGTATAGCTGTTGGTCGAGAATGTGCCGTTGACGGTTACATCTGACGCAGGCATGATTTCGGGGAGATCCTTCCAGCCTGAGAAGGTGAAGCCTTCTTTTTCAGGGGCTGCTTCAGGGGTAATCTTAGAACCGAACTCAATTTCGACGGTCTTGTAAACCTCGCCGTCAACTACATAAGTAAGAGTGTAAGTGTTGACAGTGAACTTGCCGGTAACAGTCACATCAGATGCAGGCATGGTCTCGGGAAGTCCTTCCCAGCCTGAGAAGGTGTAACCTTCTTTTTCGGGTGCGGCCTCGGCGGTCAGTTTCTCGCCGAAGCCGAACTGGAAGGTCTTGTAGACCTCGCCGTCTACCATATAGGTAAGAGTGTAGCTGTTGGTAGAGAATGTGCCGTTGACGGTTACATCTGACGCAGGCATGATTTCAGGGAGATCCTTCCAGCCTGAGAAGGTGAAGCCTTCCTTGGCAGGGGCAGCCTCAGGGGTGATCTTAGTGCCGAACTCGATGTCAACTGTTTTGTAAACCTCGCCGTCAACTACATAAGTAAGCGTGTAAGTGTTGACACTGAACTTGCCGGTAACAGTCACATCAGATGCAGGCATGGTCTCAGGAAGCCCTTCCCAGCCTGAGAAGCTGTAGCCTTCCTTTTCAGGTGCTGCCTCGGCGGTCAGTTTCTCGCCGAAACCGAACTGGAAGGTCTTGTAGACCTCTCCGTCTACCATATAGGTAAGCGTGTAGCTGTTGGTCGTGAATGTGCCGTTGACGGTTACATCTGACGCAGGCATGATTTCGGGGAGATCCTTCCAGCCTGAGAAGGTGAAGCCTTCCTTGACAGGGGCGGCCTCAGGGGTGATCTTAGTGCCGAACTCGATGTCAACTGTTTTGTAAACCTCGCCGTCAACTACATAAGTAAGCGTGTAAGTGTTGACACTGAACTTGCCCGTAACGGTAACATCGGATGCAGGCATGGTATCAGGAAGTCCTTCCCAGCCTGAGAAGGTGTAGCCTTCTTTTTCAGGTGCTGCCTCGGCGGTCAGTTTCTCGCCGAAACCGAACTGGAAGGTCTTGTAGACCTCACCGTCTACAACATAGGTAAGCGTGTAGCTGTTGGTCGTGAATGTGCCGTTGACGGTTACATCTGACGCGGGCATGATTTCGGGGAGATCCTTCCAGCCTGAGAAGGTGAAGCCTTCTTTTTCGGGAGCAGCCTCTGCCTCTACGGTTGCGCCATAGGAATATTCGACGGTCTTGTAAACCTCACCGTCCACTACATAAGTAAGAGTGTAAGTGTTTATAGTAAATGTACCGGTAACAGTCACATCAGATGCAGGCATAGTAGTTGGAAGACCTTCCCAGCCTGAGAAGGTGTAGCCTTCTTTTTCAGGAGCGGACTCTGCCTCTACTGTTGCACCGTAAGAATATTCGACAGTCTTGTAAACTTCGCCGTCCACTTCATAAGTAAGAGTGTAAGTGTTGGCGGTGAATGAACCGTTGACAGTTACATCGGATGCAGGCATAGTAGATGGAAGGCCTTCCCAACCTGAGAATGTAAAACCTTCTTTAACGGGAGCAGCCTCTGCCTCTACGGTTGCGCCATAGGAATATTCGACGGTCTTGTAAACCTCACCGTCCAACATATAAGTAAGGGTGTAGCTGTTGAGGGTGAAGCTACCTTTAACAGTCATATCAGATGCAGGCATGGTAGTTGGAAGGCCTTCCCAGCCCGAGAAAGTGTAGCCTTCCTTTTCAGGAGCGGACTCAGCCTCTACCGTTGCACCGTAAGAATATTCGACAGTCTTGTAAACAGCGCCGTCTACTTCATAAGTAAGAGTGTAAGTGTTGGCGGTGAATGAACCGTTGACAGTTACATCGGATGCAGGCATAGTAGATGGCAGACCATCCCAACCTGAGAACGTGAAACCTTCTTTAACGGGAGCGGCCTCTGCCTCCACGGTTGCACCATAAGAATATTCGACGGTCTTATAAACCTCGCCGTCTAACATATAAGTAAGGGTGTAGCTGTTGAGTGCGAAGCAACCTTTAACAGTCACATCAGATGCAGGCATGGTAGTTGGAAGGCCTTCCCAACCTGAGAAGGTGTAGCCTTCCTTTTCAGGAGCTGCCTCTACCTCTACTGTTGCACCGTAAGAATATTCGACGGTCTTATAAACTTCGCCGTCTACTTCATAAGTAAGAGTGTAAGTGTTGGCAGTGAAGAATCCGTTGACGGTTACATCGGATGCAGGCATAGTAGTTGGAAGACCATCCCAACCTGAGAACGTGAAACCTTCCTTTTCAGGAGCTGCCTCTGCCTCCACGGTTGCACCATAAGAATATTCGACGGTCTTATAAACCTCGCCGTCTAACATATAAGTAAGGGTGTAGCTGTTGAGTGCGAAGCTACCTTTAACAGTCACATCAGATGCAGGCATAGTAGATGGAAGTCCTTCCCAGCCTGAGAAGGTGTAGCCTTCCTTTTCAGGAGCTACCTCAGCCTCTACTGTTGCACCGTAAGAATATTCGACAGTCTTGTAAACAGCGCCGTCCAATTCATAAGTAAGAGTGTAAGTGTTGGCGGTGAATGAACCGTTGACGGTTACATCGGATGCAGGCATAGTAGATGGCAGACCATCCCAACCTGAGAACGTGAAACCTTCTTTAACGGGAGCAGCCTCAGCCTCCACGGTTGCACCATAAGAATATGCGACGGTCTTGTAAACTTCGCCGTCAACCATATAAGTAAGGGTGTAGCTGTTGAGGGTGAAGCTACCTTTAACAGTCACATCAGATGCAGGCATAGTAGTTGGAAGGCCTTCCCATCCCGAGAAAGTGTAGCCTTCCTTTTCAGGAGCTGCCTCTGCCTCTACGGTTGCACCGTAAGAATATTCGACAGTCTTGTAAACTTCGCCGTCCACTTCATAAGTAAGAGTATAAGTGTTGGCAGAGAATGAACCATTGACGGTTACATCGGATGCAGGCATAGTAGATGGAAGTCCTTCCCAACCTGAGAACGTAAAACCTTCTTTAACAGGAGCGGCCTCTGCCTCTACTGTTGCACCATAGGAATATTCGACGGTCTTGTAAACCTCACCGTCAACTACATAAGTAAGAGAGTAAGTGTTTATAGTAAATGTACCGGTAACAGTCACATCAGATGCAGGCATGGTTGCAGGAAGCCCTTCCCAGCCTGAGAAAGTGTAGCCTTCCTTGACGGGAGCAGTCTCAGGGGTAATCGTCGCACCATACTCAAGTTCATATGATTTATATTCTTCTCCATCCAAAACATATTTGAGCGTATATTTCTCAACTTCGAAATAGGCTTCTAATGTAATATCACTATTTACTATAATCGTACGAGTGGCAGCAGTCTCACCGTCACTCCATCCAACAAAGCGGTAATATGAATCAGGAGTCGCCGTTATCTCAACTTGCGCTCCTTCCGGATATCTTCCGTTACTAATATTTACAGAACCACCTGATGCGGCAGTTACATTTACATCAAAGTATTTTACAATTGGTATATCATGAGGAGCTGACGGTAGACCTATGGCCTTGTTCGCCTCAAAAGTGATTGATTGGCCTTCAATATCCGTGATTTCACCAGTCTGTTTATCTTTAATTTTAAACGAGACTGTTTCACCTCTTTCCGTATTACTACGTATACGCATATAGAGGCAATTCTCTACACCGGATATGGACTCTGCCACTCCTCGACATTCATCACCGACAAAAGAAGCAACCTCGTAGCTCGTAAGATCCACCGGTTTTTCGTTTGTCGCAAAAGCCACATTAAAATAGAGGCTCATGTCATAACGATAATCAGCCGGATTGACGTTCCATTCAAGCGGGACACTCGCGCCTGAAGAGGAAAAAACCGTCAGAAACAGCACAATCAGCGTTACTAATGATTTGCTAATTGTTTTTTTCATTGGTGTTAATAAAGTTTAATAAGCAATTAATTCGTAATATTTGCGATGGTATGATATATTTATTATTGTGTATCAGCAATCCAGACAACGTAAGCATACTGATTTAAGACAATTCAACAATTAACCCAAATCAAAGCCGAAAACTTCTTATCAGCTTCCGGCTATCGTATGATAAATGTTACCCTCCTATTCTTATCTCAGAAAAAATTCAGGCTGCAAACAATATAAATCGGATTTTCAATGCAAAATTATATAAAATAATTGAAACAATATATATAAATATGTGGGAATTATAATTTTGATTTTATTTTTTTAATTTAAATAGATATTGACATCATCATATAAGTGTATAAATAGCACATAACCTAAATATATTGACAATGACAAAACTTGGTTCAGTTCTCTTTACCACCTTTAGAACTATCAGTTTTCATGCCCAACAAAATCATTGTAGACACATTTTGAGATTTCAGCAATCACAGCCGAAGCCTCATCCTCACTGCCATTGAAATCACGTATAAAAACAGCAAGGCTATAATCACGACCATCAGGCAATCTGAAGTAACCGACATCATTGTGAGCAATCAGTTCACCGACATCATTTCGATAACCACTTCCTGTCTTGTGGCCAAACAACACTCCATCACCCTCCATGACAGCAGCTCCAAGACGATTTTGACCTGTAGTCACAACAGTCAGAGCACTTTTTATCGAGTCCTGACTAGCCCGACAGACAAGATCGGAGTTAAACACCTGCTTTATCAGCACAGCGGCAGCCAGAGGAGACGTGCAGTTAAGATAGCTGAGACTATGATTCTGTTTCATATCCGCTTCCGAATAGCGTATATGGAAAGTCGTATCCATCGCAAGGCTCTTTACCAACCCGTCAGTTTCAACCGGTGACACTATATGACTGAAAAGGAGATTGCTCGCATTATTGTCGCTCGACACCAGAGAATATCTGACCAATTCACCGACTGTGACCGTAAAATCCTTGTCTATATATTTTTTCAGCATCGGACTCCATGTCTCCCGGTCAAGCTCTCCGGCTGATATCGACAATATGCTGTCAAGCCCAGTGCCATTAAGTTCCAACACCTTACCGACAGCCAATGACTGATGGAGTTTGAACACACTCATCATAGGATAAGCCACACCATTGTTGACTGTCACAGTGTCACCATCACTGACAAATGCTATTCCGACAACACCGGGAACAGAGTCTGCAATTGCATATAATTTATCTCTTAGTGATGAATCTGAAGAGGAAGAGGCTTTCTGACAAGATGTGAATACGCACATCAAACATACTAAACAAAATAACAATGATTTTTTCATAAAATAAATTAGCTATAATCCCTCATGCCGACAAAAAAAGCATGAACATAATATCAAAACGTTGGTAAAATACAAATTTAAATAATTTTTATCACAAACCAAAACCACAATGCTTGAGTCTTCGGCAATCCAACCTAAATTTTATTACACCCTACAAATAATAATGGCTATCCTCCCATAACTGAATGGATAGCCATTGTGTTAGAATAGTCAATCCGACTTAATTAAAAAGTCACGGAAAGACTCATCGCAGGGATATATGACATATTTTGCCCGATAGCCGGAGTGGTGAGTTGAGTAACGCCCATACTCATGCCTATCTTCTTGGCTTTATTCCTATTATGATATGCTACGCAAAGTATTGGCACACTCGCCACTGTAATGGCCGCACCGGAGATCATGGCGACTTTTGATGCGGTTGACATTGCATCAGACCCCAAATCGGAATTCGATGTAAAAAGTAACAGTACGCCTGTTGTTGTAGCAGCAATACCCACACCGAATGTAGTCCAACCAACGGTGCGCAATGCCTTGTATTTACCCCATTCCGGGGTATTCTTGTAGGCATCATTCATCAGCATTGACGGGTATTGCTGTGGACTCTGACTACTGATACCGGTCTGCACATCAGCCTGATTGCAGGAAATTGAATCGTTTTGCGAGTACGCACAAACTGCCGATACAATAAAAACTATAAATATTAAGATTTTCTTCATATTGATATTTCTCAGTTGGCCCGATGAAGAGTTTATTAGTGAAAGAAAACGTGAGCCAACTATGCCACCGTTGCACGCTTGAAAAATAACTGTGTTTCAAATTATAAGATAGGCATAACGTTTTCAAAAAACTACAGTGAAGCGAACGCCGTAAATTCGATTGCAAAGTTACCTATAATGTCGTAATCTACTATATTCCAAAAGCTAAAAACAATTAATCAACCGAAATCGAATTAATATAGTGAATGGATATTAAAAATAACAAAATCATTTGCTTGGAATGACTCGATTTCCGCCGATAGTACACTTTTAGTACACATCATAAAAGAAATAATGACTGAAAACCAAGCGATTATCAGTCATTATCAGTACCCGGACCCGGGATCGAACCGGGATGGATTGCTCCAACGGTGTTTGAGACCGTCGCGTCTACCGATTCCGCCATCCGGGCAACTTTATATTCGTCTAACTTCAAGGACTGCCGGGCGACATTCTGTAAAACCAAAAGTGATTCACATCACCAAAAAATGTCTGCCTTTGTCCCTGAGCGTCGCCTATGCGACTTAGACGGGGACAAAGGTAGACATTTTTTTTTATACTTACAAGAGGAAGATTAAAAATCTGTCGGAGCTTCCGGATCTGTGTACCAGCGGGAATACCTCAGATAGTTGTGGGCTATCTTTTTATTGAGTTCTCGTGAAGTTTCAGGATCGACCATCTTTATGAATTTGGCAGGAGCACCACCCCAAAGTTCATTCGGCCCGATTTTGGTGCGTGAAAGCACAACCGAACCGGCTGCAACGAGAGCATTTTCTCCGACTTCGGCATCGTCCATCACAACCGCTCCCATACCAATAAGGGCATAATCGCGGATTTTAGCACCATGAATGGTCACATTGTGTCCGATAGAGACATCATTGCCAATCTCGATTGTCGATTTCTTATATAAGGTATGAAGGACAGAACCATCCTGAATGTTTACTCGATTGCCAATACGAATCGAGTTGACATCTCCACGGATAACGGTGTTGAACCATACGCTGCACTCGCTACCCATGACTACATCGCCGACAACGGTAGCATTCTCGGCAAGAAAAGTATCAGGTCCGATTTCCGGAGTGAAACCCCTGACAGGAATTATCAAGGCCATTTTTTAATAATCATAAAAGTTAAACATCAGTGGAGCACCAACCCCACCATCTGACTTAAATCGGTCAACGGTCAAGCGGTCTGGTTGCATCTGCGAGCCATGCACGCTCCGACTCCGACATAAGCGGAGCAAGGCGGTCATAAACTGTGTGATGATAATTGTCGACCCACTCGATTTCATCATCCGACATAATCGAGACATCAAACAGACTGCGGTCAAACGGACAAAGCGTAATCGTCTCGAAAGCATAGAACTTGCCGAACTCAGTCTCCTCATAAGGAATTGTGAGGACAAGGTTCTCACAACGTATGCCATAGCGGTCTGCAAGATATACACCGGGTTCATTGGAAGTGAGCATACCGGGCGTAAGCGGAGCGAGAGTATCGTTCAGACGGATGCTCTGCGGACCTTCATGCACATTAAGGAAATGTCCCACGCCGTGACCTGTGCCATGCAGATAGCTCTTGCCCTCCTTCCAGAGTGGCATGCGTGCAAGCGCATCGAGCTGAGCTCCGCGAGTACCCTCAGGGTAGATTGAAGTAGCGATTGCGATATGTCCTTTCATCACGAGAGTGAAGTCATGGCGCATATCGGCAGAGGGTTCACCGATGGCGATAGTTCTGGTGATGTCTGTTGTGCCGTCGAGATAGTTTGCACCTGAGTCGATGAGCAGGAGATTGCCCTTTGTGATTACAGAATTGCTTTCAGGCGTAGCCGTGTAGTGGACAATCGCTCCGTTAGGGCCAAAACCGCAGATGCTCTCGAAACTGAGATCAAAGAAAAGCTCGCCTTTACTGCGATGTTTCAGCAGAATGTCGGCGACACCCATTTCAGTCAGCGTCTCGCCTGCCTCGACAGCCTTTTCAATTTCCATGAACGAGCGCACCATTGCAACACCGTCGCGAAGATGGGCCTGACGTATTCCTGCAATCTGAACATCGTTTTTGACAGCCTTCGGGAGAGCCACGGGAGAATCGCCCTTCACATAGCGTCCTTCAAGGACATGGGCAATCGCACCTGAAGCACGGCTTCCGCTGAGAAGCACAGTCACATCCTTCGGCAGAGCCGCAAGCGAGGCAAGCACCGCATCATAGGCCTCAACCGCCACGCCGGCATCCTTGAGATAAGCTTCAACCTCAGGTGACATTTTGGCCTCGTCGACAAACAGGGTGCTCCCCTCCGGAGCAAGATAAAGGAATGATGTGGCGACAGGATTACAAGGCACATCGTTAGAACGGATGTTGAGCACCCATGCTATCTCATCGAGAGCCGATGTGAAATAAGCCTGCGCGCCCTGTGTGGCAGCGCTTTCAAGAATGCGCGAAATCTTAGCCTTGGCCGACTCTCCGGCATACTTCTCGTCGTGCACAAAAATTTTGTCGGATGGAAGCGATGGACGGTCAGCCCATATACGGTCAATCGGATCAAAGTCGACATCCAGTTCTATTCCGGCGGCATTGAGTCGGGAACGGAGCGAAGCGGTCTCGTCGATTGACATAAGCATGCCGTTGATACCGACCTTATCACCTTTTTTCAGATGTTCGCAGAGATACTCGGGGATTGAAGGAGTGTCGGGCAGTCCGTCTTTCATCAGAATTATCCCTGTGCCTTCAATCTGCTGCGCACCCTGAAGGAAATATCGGCTGTCGACCCAAAGGAGAGCTTCCTTGTCGGTCACCACCATTGTTCCGGCCGAGCCGGTGAATCCGCTGAGATAGCGGACAATATGCCAATGGGATGATATGTATTCACTCAGATGCGCATCAGTGCGAGGAAGTATCACCGCCTTTACACCTTCGGCGGCCATCTCTTTGCGAAGCGCGACGATGCGCTCGATAATCAGATTCTGCATAAGATTCGTATTACTTTTGAGAAGTGTTATTATTCGTAATTTAGTTTTTTCATTGCTCATTCAAGGTCGACGCGCAGTCCTTCGTTGGCCACAATCACATCCTGAAACTCTTCAGAAGCTTCTTTAAGAAGAATTTCCTCTGAATTGTAGCGTTTCGAGAAATGCCCGATAATCAGCCTCTTCGCCCCGGCCGCTGTTGCAATAAGCGCCGCCTGCCGGGCCGTGGAGTGTCCGCGTTCCCGGGCCGTCGCCTCAAGCGAATCATCATAAGTGGCTTCATGATAGACCGTGTCAACACCTTCTATGTCCTTGGCGACACGCTTGTCCATCATCGTGTCACTGCAATAGGCATAGCTCATGGACGGGTCTGCATCGGTGGTCAGCATAATGTTTGGAATAACCGTTCCGTCTTCTTTCACATAGTCAGCCCCATCCTTGATATTTTTAATCTGAGAAACAGGGACATTGTGGAATTTTACGGCATCTCCACGCAGATGGCGCTGCTTTGGCTTTTCACGGAAAATGAAACCCGAACACGGCGTGCGGTGATAAAGAGGGAAAGTCTCGATCGTAAGTCCTGAATCCTCATATACAATCCTCCTCTCGCCTTCCTCTATTATATCGTAGATAATCTCAAACGGCGAATTCCGATTGAAAAAATCCATCCATTCTTTCATAAGTCTCGCCCCGTCGCGGAATATATGAACTGTAACAGAACCACTTATCTGATGCAGAGCCATAGTCGAAAGCAGTCCGGGCAACCCGAAGAGATGATCGCCGTGAAGATGAGAAATGAATATATGGTTGAGACGCGAGAATTTCAGCCCAAGCCGACGAAACATGAGCTGTGCACCTTCTCCGCAATCAATCATGAAAAGCTTGTCGCGGAAATCCACCACCTGACACGACGGCTGGTGGCGCGCCGTAGGCGTGGCCGACCCGCATCCGAGTATATTGACCTGAAATTTTGCCATAACAACACAAAAGTACACAAAAAACGCGGATTCTATCCATGCGTGACATGAAAAAAACATCAGTCACAGCTCACGTCTGTGATAAAACCTCATCCGAAACGCCCGATGCTACGAAAAATAATTTCCACAGAAAGCATTTCTCACCAAAAATGTTGTTGGCAAAGGGATAAACCGTGGAGATGTTTTTGAGATTCATCCCTTTCCAGCCCATCACTAATCGCGGTGCAACACAAGTGACGATGACACAAAGGCATCGGCCGCCTCTTGCAGTGTAAGAAAATCAGTCCATCTATCCGGGTGATAAGTAGTCTTATTATTACGCTGGACAACCTTCATAATGATATTTCCATCCTGATCCAGAGCGGTCTGAGCATAAAACATGCCACATAGGTTTGAGACATTCACCTGAAGATGCTCAAGGTCAGCAGAATTAACCGTATAGCCTTCAGGTATCTGAAACCTAATCTGAGCTGTTACGTTTGACGGACCGGCTGTCATAATGCTGATTTCGCGTTCACGCTTCTCATCTCTGACATCGGCCGGTCGCATGGCAAGGGCAGGAAGAGAAACTATAAGATCGTCGCCTGCCGGCGAAACAAGCCCCTCCGCACTGCATGTCGCCTTATAGCTCAAACTCGACTCATCAGGCAAAAATCCGACCGACACCACCGATGCTGAATCGAGCACACACTCCTTTATATTGAAATCCAATTTAGGCATCTCCGAAAGAATCTCGTCGCGAAGAAGCGCATTGGCAGCCACATCCATTTTACGTTTTGAACGATCTTTCTCCGGAATGGCCAAATAGCCTTCAACCTTTGACAGAAAATGATCAGGTGTCACCATCAACTCTCCAATAGCCTTGTAAAATCCACGGATAGTAGAAGTATAATCAATCGCAAGCTGCGACCCGGAAACATCAGGAATAGTCACGGTCGACTCAATCATTCGCGCATTAGCCTTAGCGTTTGACAACGGAAGTGTAATATGCCCGAAATCCTTCTTTGCATACACCTCAGAACGCTTTCCTCCGAGAGTATAGGCCGGTTCGCCGGAATACCCTCCGGGAATCTCACCGGGTTGAAAGGACATTATCGCTGAATGGAGGAATGGGCGGTCACCGACCATGACGAGTGGAGAGACCTGTTTATAGCTTGCTATCTGGTCGAGGGGAATCTCATCGCGCGACGTGGCAACTGCCATTGTCACCGGTAAAGAAAGTTGGAGTTTGTCCATTGTGTCCTTATACATCGCCGCAATAAGCCATGAATCAAAATTTTCCTTTGAAACAAAGGCTATGTAAAGTGTGGCAAGCCATGCAGCATCAGCAATCTGTTCCTCTGAGGCTTCAGGATTCAGTTTCCTATAGTTTTTGACAAGCGACATGACGGCAGAAGCATCTTTTGACGGAACTTCAAGATCAGAAATCACTTCGGCTATCTCGTAAAGGACAGGGAGCGCTCCGTTGTTGATAAGCACCCCGCAACGTCTTACACTTTTAAGAGTCTTGAACAGATTGGAAACATTATCACTTATCTTTACGCGCATATATGGAACCTGACGTTTAGGTTTGCACCACTGCGACTTTTCAAATGCCTGAAGATGCTGAAGTTCCAGACCACAATTGGCACGTCCTTCCGAATCAAAGCCTGAAAATTCACACTGAGGGAGCTCATTGAATGAGTTAACCTCAGTGGTGAGACGCGAATTCAGAGTCATCGAAAGCAGAAAATTCCTTACCGGATATTTCCGAAAGACATCCACATCAAATCCGACACTTTGATTCGCAAGCATATATCGATCTGTCAGATAAAAATAGTCAAGCACATCACCCACCTCAAGTCCGGGAATGGCAATTTTGTGATAAGTCACCGTTTTTCCTTTCTTCCCCTCGGTTTCTGTCAGAGTAGAACTCATATCGACATCCATTATCCTCCCGTCCGGTTTATGAATACGCGCACCGAAAGCATATTTGTAATCATAGGCCAACAGGCCGGCACGCAATGAAAGATATTCATCAGGCAAGAAACGGAAATCCGAAAAATCGTCTATAGCTTTGGCATCATTAAGCTTCACCATATTACGACTGATAACCCGGACATTATTTTTTGCAACAATCGTACCGATAGTCGTGGTGAACCGACCTATATCGGAAACTTCATCACGGGTCGCATTTACGTTTGTATAAGAAGCGATAAAGACTGCCGATACATTTTCATATAGAGAACTGTCGAGAGGGGCTTTCGGATCAAACTGCGGGAGTTCCATACTCCAGACCGTCTCTGCACATTTTCTCAGATAATTCAAATCAAGCCCTTTGGCTGCGGAAACGGTCTGTGAGATGAGAAGACTCACAGCAATAAGGAGATAGTGGCGTTTCATGGTAATAATTTAATTATGTGATTTTAGTTGATTTATTGCTAAGACAAAAAACAAAGCAGCCGACTCACCCGGCGGATTCAAGGATTATACGTTCCGAAAGCACCTTGGCCAAAGCTCGGACAGCATCATTATGTTCCTGAAGTCCGTCAAACGGAATCATACGCTTCTCAACAGTCAGTGACAACGCTACAGTCAGTTTCTGACCTTCCAAACGACAAATGAAGGAGGCTTTGAAATTGGGAGTCGCAATGTTGAAATCGGCAGGAATGGATACCGGTCGAGCGCCATCAGGTATATAAAGCGTAGCACTGCGTCTGATAGCATATAAACCGCGAAGGAATACAGGCTGACGGCGTTTATTCATATCATAGACCAATGAGACAATACCGGGATAGAGGCCAAGAGCCACATAAGTTTTACCCGCAGAGCGGGTGACAGCTTTCTTATCCACTACTTCCGCCCGAAGGACAGAAGGTCCTCCACATGGAGAGGAATTCTCAATTTTGACCTCCATAACATCAAAACCACGCCGCTGTTCACGGATATATCGTGACAAAATATTATCACGCTTTGTAGCATCACTTCCACGCAGCAGATTGAGCAACGAAGCCTTGTAGAAGCCACTGATGCTTTCTGTGAGACTACCTCTTAGACCGTTAATCCCATCAATGCTATAGTCAATGTGGATACTATCAGTGTTGACGCTTGGAGGAAGAACAGGGACACGATGAATCATAGGAGTGTCACCATTTTCAATTATCGTCTGTTTGCCTTGAATAGATGGTAAATATAGACCACAATCAGCCATCCCGACCGTTCCGTCTAAATAGACCACTGAATCTCCCGGAAGAATGGCAGCGGCAATCATATGGTCTCCGGTGCTGAACAGAGGTGTCTCGGTCCAGTCGTCAGCAATATTATCCGACCCTATCCATACAAGCCGGCCGTCAATCCCGACAGTGCGTAACATAGCTTTAATTAGCGAGGCTGAGCCTTTGCAATCACCGAAACGCTTGCGGAGCACTTCTGATGGATGATCGGGAGTGTTGCCAAGGTCACCGTGTTCAATGGCTATATATCGTATATTGTCGTGCACCCAATCGCTGATTGCTGCAATACGTTCGGAGTCGTTTTTACAGTCTGAAGTTACTTTTCGAGCCATAGCCTCAACAGATGCCGGATCAGGATCCGAAGCAAGGGTATAGGAGCGCAGACTCTCATAAAGCTGATTGACATCGGTGTAAAATCCTGTAAGCTGAACGTAAGGATACACCCGACGTGCCGGCGGCGCATCAGCCTCATATTTGAATTCAGGCAAATCTGTTGCTGTGACACTCACCACATACTCCTTACCGTCAGCTGAAATTCCGCGGTCAATCTTGACCTGAGGTGGCAGATTATGACCAACCACATCTATGACACCTTGAAGACTGACCGGCATACGGTAAGTGAGACTGTAACGCTCTATCGGATAGATTGAACCAAGAAAACTGATGGTTGCAAAATCAGGACGATTGAATGTGCGGTCAAAGACAGCCTCAACATCCTTACCCACTTCTTCAATCGGAATATTGAGAAGGCAGACACGCGAATCGTCAAAAAATATACCAGAACCGGTAGCCTTGGTGTAGACCGGTTTCGCACCTTTGGCTTTCGCCTTGTCAATGTTTTGGGTATCGTCATAAAACACATATGCTTTAGCAGTTGCCGGAGCACTTGTGGCACGATAGGTTGTGACCAGATGATGCCTGATACGCGTGACTGTTTTGCCTTCCTTATCGGCAGAAATAACAAACGTGCTATTAACCTCCGGAATCACAATGTTTCTTTTGGCATCCCCGTTCACTCCCGGTGCAGCAACCATCCTTGCCGGATGCATGGCTACACTCAAAAATGCAATAAGAAATGTCAGTAAGTAGTGCATAATGCCCATACTACACAGAGTTAAATTTTCGTAAATATACAAAAAAAGTTAAACACTTCTACCAAAATTATCATGATTTTATCACACTACTACCTTCTTTTTTAAACTTTAAGTCATTTTTATAGCAAAAAGCATTTACCAAAATCCAAGAAAAGAAAATGGGCATTTGTACAACAATGGATAGCAGGCTATTAGTTTTTAACCGTATGTGCCAATGATATGTCTTTATCTAAAATAAATTAATCAGACACTTAATCATTCAACTCCGACACAATCAGGACATCTCCCTTGTTTTTGAAAAGGCGGTGGCTGTTGACGATGAATCCCTTGTGGTCAGAGCCATATCTCTCAATGACTTTCCCGTCAAGACCGATGCGGATAAACGAAAGCGTTTCGCCTTTGCTTTTGACAATGTGTCCGTCGGGGAGCGAAGCCACGAGATAATACACCTTATCGCTGTCAATGCTGTCAATCAGGTTCAGGTCGGTATCTACATGAAGGATACTACCGCCATGCGCAGCGACATACGCACCCTCGCGTGGAAATTGCAGACGGCTGAAATTCTCACCCGAACCATCACTGACAAACACTGTCGCGGTCACAAAGTTGAGATTCTTGCCGAAACGCTCCTCATCCCACTTTTCAGGGAAAAAGTACAGATAAAGGCTTTCGCCTGTTCCGGCGAGGAAAGAAGCCCTGAACGGCCGACCGGACTTATAGCGCCTGTTTCCCGACTCGACATATCCCACGTTGACCATTTCTATTGTATCGCCGTGAATGTCAAGCTTCGCATGGCTTCCTGCATTTTTAGGCAATATGGACTGCCACACCTCGTTCATGTCGGAATCAAGACAGACAAGGCGTTCGCGGTCAGAGACGAAGAAACGGCCATCATGTTTCACGACATCAGAACAGAAATTACCAATATCATACGAGTTAGCCTGAGTGTCAAGCGAGTTCAATGATAACGCACCGAAAAGCAGACCGCCCACAGCACCAAAGACAGAACCGGTCAAAAAAGATTCAGCCGCCTCTTCTGACAGCCAGTAGGATTTACGGTCGAAAACCGATTGTTTCAACGGACAGCTCTTTATCTCGCCTGTAACTAAGTTGATTTTACCTACGTAATCAGACTGAATTATGAGTGTATTCTCGTCGGGCCGCTCGACCACCTTCCATCGCGAACCGCTATTGCTGCCAATCTTTGTCTCCCACTGCTTCTCGCCTGTCGAAAGGAGATTGCAGCCAAGCTTTCCTTTACCTCTGAGCCCTATAATCAGGTCCTTGCCATAATCAAAATACAATGGCCGCGATGTCAGCTTCCTTATCTCCTTACCGGTATGGAAATCATATAGCACAAGGTCGAAGGCATCACCGATGATTACTCCCCGATCACACACGCCCACATATCTGTTAGGATAATATTTCCTTGACCAGAGTCCGCGTCCGTCTTTCAGCGACGCGACTTTGAGACGCATCTGACCGTCTTTGTTCGATGTCTTCTGGTCAGCGAGAAAGACAACATATGAAGCCGTGTCGGGGACAAGTATGTCAAAACATTTGTCAGGAATCCTGACATCGACGGAGTCACCTGCCAGCGCGACTGCCGTCAGCGACATGAGCATCAGTAAGTTCAAAAGAAATCTTTTCATGGTAGTTAAAATCAGAGTATATTTTCAAGTAATCAAGTCAATGACAAAAATCAGGCGTTGCTCACAATCACACGATTGACACCGGAATTGCAGATAATTCACTTTTGACGGTCATAATCAAGCGATTACACATGTGACAATCAACAGCTTTTCGCGAAGCTAATCATTATTTGAACAGGTATTGATTGATTGAATGGCAAATTTATAAAATAATTCGTAAATTTGCAGAAAACAATGCTCACCATATACCTTGAAATAATCAAATGGCTAAGAAACTCCTTTCGCTCCCGCCCAACCTTGTGGGATGCTTTCACGATATAACCGGACTTTCGAAATCGGAATTTTACTGCACCTCCGACCCCATCGGCCACAGACTTGGCAGCGGCGGCGGAACAACATGGATTCTCGAAGAATGTCATCGCGAGTCAGCCGACAGCGACAGTTTTGAAAAATGGATAGGTAAAGAACGTAAAATAATCATCCATGCCGGAGGCCAGAGCCGCCGTCTTCCCTCATATGCCCCTTCGGGCAAAGTGCTCACACCGATTCCCATTTTCCGTTGGGAACGCGGACAGTCCCTTTCACAGACTCTTCTCGACCTTCAGCTCCCACTCTACGAGCGCATCATGTCGACAGCTCCTGCCACAGTCAATACCATGATTGTCAGCGGAGACGTTTATATCCGTGCAGCCGAACGCCTCGCCCCTGTCCCGAAAGCCGACGTTGTATGCTACGGGCTATGGCTCAACTCATCAATCGCAAAAAACCACGGAGTCTTCTACAGCACTCACGATGCACCCTCTGTGCTCAACCGCATGTTGCAGAAACCATCGGTCGAAAAACTCAATTCACTGCTTCAGACCGGCTACTTCCTCACCGATATAGGAATCTGGCTTCTCAGTGACCGTGCGGTCGAACTGCTGCGCAAGCGTTCGAGAAACGCAGACGGCTCTTTCAAGGAATATGACCTCTACTCCGAATTCGGACGGGCTCTCGGCACTGACCCTGAAATCATCGACCCTGAACTACGCGAGCTTTCCGTAGCAATCGTGCCGCTTCCCGGAGGACAGTTCTATCACTTCGGGACAGGCCGCGAAATGATTTCATCAACCCTCGCAGTCCAGAACATCGTCAACGACCAGCGCGAAATCATGCACCGAGACCGCAAGCCGCACCCTTCGATTTTTGTCCAGAATACCATAACCGAAATCCAGTTTGAGGCATCAAACACCAACATCTGGATTGAAAACAGCCATATTTCCAAGGGATGGACACTCACAAGCGACCACATCATCACCGGAGTCCCGGCCAATGACTGGCAGCTTTCACTCTCTCCGGGACAATGTGTCGACATTATTCCTGTAAATGATGAAGACTACGCAGTGCGCGTCTACAACATCGACGACCGCTTTGCAGGCGATGAGCAGAAACGTCCGCAGTTCCCAATCGTCACAGACATCGCCGAGATGGGACGTATCGTCAAAGCCATGCTTGAAGGCAACGCCGATCTTACAGGCTACGAAATGCTGAGTGCCGAACGCATCTCAGACATCGCGCGTCTCGACCGTCTCGTCGCACAGCGCCGCACTTTCCGCAAACAAAACCGCATAGCGCTTGCTGAAAACCATAACCATAGCGTTTTCTATCAGACCGACCTGCTCGAAGCAGCCAAAGCATTCGCCACTGATCCAATCCCTCTGCCCGCCCCTATTGCCGAGACAGAACCGCTCGTGAAACGTGCGAGCGACGCAATGTTCCGCGCGGAAGTGAAACGGCGCTCCAATCAGGAGTGGAAAGCCGATCAGGACACGGCCTTCTCAATACTCCGTGAGGGGCTCACACGCTCAGCACTTGAAAAGAAACAGCTGCCGCGCCGCGCCGTATGCTCCGACCAGATTGTATGGAGCCGCTCACCTGTGCGCATCGACATCGCAGGAGGCTGGAGCGACACCGCCCCCTACTGCCTGATGGAAGGCGGAACTGTCATCAACTTCGCCATCGAACTCAACGGGCAACCACCGCTGCAGGCCTACGTGCGTCCGTGTAAAGAGCCCCACATCATCTGCCGAAGCATCGACCTCGGCGCGGAAGAACGCATTGACAATTTTGATGCCATACTCGACTTCCACCGTGTAGGAAGTCCGTTCTCGATACCCAAGGCCGCACTCGCACTCGCCGGTTTCCATCCCCGTTTCTGCGAAGTCACCTACCCTTCGCTCAAAGCCCAGCTCGAAGACTTCGGTTCAGGACTTGAAATCACACTCTTCTCGGCCATACCGGCCGGAAGCGGTCTCGGCACAAGCAGCATCCTTGCAGCAACCGTACTCGGCGCAATCAGCGACTTCTGCTCACTTGCTTGGGACAAGAACGAAATCTGTAGCCGCACACTCGTGCTCGAACAGCTCCTCACCACCGGAGGAGGCTGGCAGGACCAGTTCGGAGGCGTCATCGGAGGCGTCAAACTGCTCCAGACCACAAAGGGATTCGAACAGAACCCGATGGTCAGCTGGCTGCCCGACACACTTTTCACCGACCCTGAATATGCCTCATGCCATCTGCTGTATTACACCGGCATAACCCGCACAGCCAAGGACATTCTTGCAGAAATAGTCCGCAACATGTTCCTCAACGAAGGCGCACAGCTGCGTCTGCTCCGCAGCATGAAGGCCCACACGATGGAAATGTATGATGCCATCATGCGCTGCAACTTCAACCGTCTCGGCGAACTTGTCCGCACCACTTGGAATCAGAAAATGGCTATTGACCGCGGGACAAATCCCCCTGAAGTCGATGCAATCACCCGCCGTATCGACGACCTGTGTCTCGGCTACAAGCTCCCCGGCGCCGGAGGTGGAGGCTATCTCTACATGATTGCAAAAGACCCCGAGGCAGCCGCACGCATCCGCCAGCTTCTCCACACCGAGCCGCTGCGCCCCAACGCCCGTCTCGTAGACCTTTCGCTCTCACGCTCCGGCCTCACAGTTACGAGAAGCTAAGAGACTGTAAATAATAGAAAAACATTATGCTCAACGCTATCAGGCTCTACCGTCTGGCCAACTGGTTTTACAGGCATCACATCCCGCTGCTGCCACAACTGTTGCAACTACTGATATTCATCAACTATAACTGCTCTGTAAGCTATAAGATGAGAATCGGGAAAGGGACGTTCTTCAACCACGGAGGAATCGGCGTGCTCATCAACCCTGAGGCCACCATCGGTGATGACTGTAAAATCGGCAACAATGTCTCCATCGTGGGACAAGGGCCATACAAAGAATGCCCGAAAATAGGCAACCGAGTCTACATCGGGCCCGGAGCTGTGGTCCAAGGCCCTGTCATTATCGAGGACGAGGTCATTATTGCCCCAAACGCGGTTGTCAACAAAAGCGTACGGCGTGGCAAAATTGTCGGTGGAATTCCGGCCAGAATCCTCGGCGATGTATCAGACCTCGACTATGATATATTTGCCGACGAAAGCTGGAAAGAGGGCTATAAAAGCTTTCTGGAATAGCCACCTATCGTGTCGCCGACACTCTCCCATTCGTGGCGATTTCGACGAAATGACCCTTAGAATTTTGCGTTTTTAACATTAGGCTCCAAGTTTTGGAGCCTATTTTGTTGGGCATAGAGGAAAAAATAATTAATTTTGCAATTGTTTCCCTATCTGCGGACAGGAAAACAAGTATGGTTTACCACCTTAATATATATTATAAGTAAAAATCATCAATATATGAACATCCTTGAACTCAGTGAACAAGAGATAGTGCGCCGAGGAAGCCTCGACGAAATGCGCCGACGTGGCATTGACCCGTTTCCTGCTGACGAATTTCCTGTAACCGGATACTCAGACGAAATTAAAGAGACATTTACCGACGACGCCCCCCAGCGTGAGGTCGCAGTCGCCGGACGAATCATGGGTCGCCGCATCATGGGCAAAGCCTCTTTCCTTGAGCTTCAGGACTCACATGGACGAATACAGGTCTATGTCAACCGCGACGAAATCTGTCCGGACGAAGACAAGGACCTCTACAATGTCGTATTCAAGAAACTTCTCGACATTGGCGACTTCGTAGGAATCAATGGCTACGTGTTCCGCACCCAGACAGGAGAAATCTCCGTGCATGCACAGAAACTCACAGTGCTCGGCAAGTCAATCCGTCCACTCCCTATCGTAAAAGTCAAGGACGGTGTGACTTATGATGCGTTTGACGACCCCGAGCTCCGCTACCGCCGCCGCTATGTCGACCTTATTGTCAACGAAGGCGTAAAAGAAATCTTCGTGAAGCGCACAAAGGTGATGAACTCGATGCGTAACTACTTCAACGAGCATGGCTACATGGAAGTCGAAACCCCGATTCTCCAGTCGATCGCCGGAGGTGCAAGCGCCCGCCCGTTCATCACACACCACAACTCGCTCAACATTGAGCTTTACATGCGAATCGCAACCGAACTTTACCTCAAGCGACTTATCGTAGGCGGTTTCGACGGCGTGTATGAAATCGGCAAGAACTTCCGCAACGAGGGTATGGACCGCACCCATAACCCGGAATTCACCTGTATGGAAATCTACGTAGCCTACAAGGACTACAACTGGATGATGGAATTCACCGAAAAGCTGGTTGAGAAAATCTGCCTCGACGTCAACGGCACTACTCAGGTTAAGGTAGGCGACAACATAATCGACTTCAAAGCCCCCTATCGCCGCGTGACCATGACCGATGCCATCAAGGAACACACCGGCATCGACATCACCGGCATGACCGAAGAGCAGCTCCGCGAAGCAGCTCGCTCGCTCGGAATCGAAGTCGACGAAACAATGGGTAAAGGCAAGCTCATCGACGAAATCTTCGGTGAAAAGTGCGAAGGGACATACATCCAGCCGACTTTCATCATCGACTACCCCATCGAAATGTCACCCCTCACCAAGCGTCACCGCAACAATCCCGATCTCACAGAGCGTTTCGAGCTTATGGTCAACGGCAAAGAGCTTGCCAATGCCTACTCGGAGCTTAATGACCCGATTGACCAGTATGAACGCTTCGTAGAGCAGATGAAACTTGCCGACAAGGGCGATGACGAGGCTATGATTATCGATCAGGATTTCGTACGTTCACTCGAATACGGCATGCCTCCCACATCAGGCATGGGCATGGGTATCGACCGTCTCGTAATGCTCATGACAGGTCAGACTACAATTCAGGAAGTGTTGTTCTTCCCGCAGATGCGTCCTGAAAAGGTGCAGCGTCGCGACAAGGAAGAAGCCTTCACCGCAATAGGAGTACCGGCCGAATGGGTAGCCCCGATTTACAAGGCCGGCATCTACACCATCGAACAGCTTGCAGGACAGGCTGCCGGGAAACTCCATCAGGAACTCTGCGGCATCAACAAGAAGTTTAAACTCGGCTTCAAATCACCGCTCATCGGTGAAGTCGAACAATGGATTGCAGCTGCAGCTCCCTCAGCAGCTGAATAATAAACAGAAATCCTTCATCAGTTCGCGCATATCATGGCATTCAATAAAATAGCAGTTATGGGAGGCGGAAGCTGGGCTACAGCTCTTGCCCGGCTTCTCCTTCGCAACTGCGACTCTATACTCTGGTACATGCGGCGCGATGACCGCATAGAGGATTTCAAGAGGCTTGGACACAACCCGGCATATCTCACCGATGTGCAGTTTGACGTGTCGCGCATTGAATTTTCAAGCGACATAAATTATGTATGCAACCATGCCGACACTCTGCTGATGGTCATGCCCTCGCCCTACTTCAAGACGCATATCAACAAAATCACAGTCGATATCTCTGACAAATATGTAGTGTCGGCCGTGAAAGGTATTGTGCCGGGCGATAATGAAATCATCTCAGATTTCGTCATGCACCATTTCGGTGTGAAATCAGACAATCTGCTTGTCGTTGCCGGGCCTTGCCATGCAGAAGAAGTAGCGCTCGACCGTCCGAGTTTCCTCACGGTCGGCTGTCATAATGTCCAGAACGCTATTGAATTCGGCAATAAGCTATCCTCGCCCAACACACGTACCATCCCGTCGAGCGATGTCGAAGGCATCGAGTATGCTGCCGTACTTAAGAACGTCTACTCCATCGGAGCAGGGATTGTTCACGGTATGAAAGGAGGCGACAATCTCCTTGCGATGCTTGTCAGCAACGCCATACGCGAGATGGAGCGTTTCATTGACGAAGCATGTCCGCGCCCGCGTTGCATCTGCGACTCCGTTTACCTCGGCGACCTTCTGGTCACTGCCTATTCACGCTTCTCACGCAACCACAATTTCGGGTCAATCATAGGCAAAGGATACTCCGTATCCACAGCGAGGATGGAAATGGAGCAGACCGCCGAAGGTTACTACGGCACTAAATGTATCAAGGAAATCAATAAAAAATATGGTGTCGAGATGCCTATTCTCGATGCCGTCTACGACATTCTCTACCGCCATGCCAACGCTGAGCGCGCTATCCGCGCCCTCGGAAAATGGTTTATCTGACACACGACTATTCCTAATATAATCAACCCTATAACAAATCAAAAAACGACAATCGGATATAAAAACTAAAATAACATGAAAACCTTATCTGTTGACATTAAAAACGTGCTCGGAACTGTGAGCCGTGAAGACATCAATAAACTTGATGGCAAGGCTGCTAACGCCCTTGAAAAAGTGCTTAACGGCACAGGTGAAGGCAGCGACTTCCTCGGATGGGTAAATCTTCCCACCGACACAACCGAAGCACTCCTCGACGATATCGTCGCTACCGCCGAATCACTCCGCCAGAACTGCGACACCGTGGTTGCAATCGGCATCGGAGGCTCTTATCTCGGAGCTAAAGCCGTGATTGAGGCCCTCAGCGACAGTTTCGCCGCATATCGTCCTGCATCTGAAGGCAATCCTAAAGTCCTCTTCGCCGGACAGAACATCGGTGAAGACTACCTCTATGAGCTTCAGGACTATCTGAAAGACAAACGTTTCGGTATCATCGTGATTTCAAAGAGCGGAACAACCACCGAACCCGCCATCGCCTTCCGTCTTCTCAAAGAGCAGCTTGAACGTCAGCTCGGAGTCGACGAAGCACGCAAGCGCATCGTGGCCATCACCGACGCTCAGCGCGGCGCTCTCCGTCGCCTCGCCACCGAAGAAGGCTACAAGACTTTTGTCATCGCCGACAACGTTGGCGGCCGTTTCTCGGTTCTCACCCCTGTAGGCCTCCTTCCAATCGCTGTTGCCGGATTTGACATCCGCGCTCTCATCGATGGCGCTGCCGAAATGGAAAAAATGACCAATACTCCCGACGCTTCAAATCCGTCTTATCTCTACGCCGAAACCCGCAACGCTCTCTACCTTGCAGGCAAAAAGACAGAAATTCTCGTCAACTACAACCCCAAACTCCACTTCTTCGGCGAATGGTGGAAACAGCTCTATGGCGAAAGCGAAGGCAAGGACAACCTTGGAATATTCCCCGCCGCTGTCGACAATTCAACCGACCTCCATTCAATGGGCCAGTGGATTCAGGAAGGCGAGCGCACCATCTTTGAGACTGTGATTTCAGTGGTTGAAAGCAAGCACGAAAAATTCATCCCGTCTGACGAAGCCAACCTTGACGGTCTCAACTACATTGCCGGCAAGCACGTCGACGAAGTAAACAAGATGGCAGAACTCGGAACACGTATCGCCCACGTCGACGGAGGTGTGCCCAACATGATTGTAACCATCCCCGCACTTGAAGAGAAATATCTCGGCCAGCTCATCTATTTCTTCGAGAAGGCTTGCGGTATCAGTGGCTACATCCTCGGAGTCAACCCCTTCAACCAGCCCGGTGTAGAGGCCTACAAGCGCAACATGTTCGCACTTCTCGAAAAGCCCGGCTACGAAAAGGAGACTGAAGCCATCAAATCGCGTCTCTGATACGACGACTGACGGCTGCAAACCTCAACGGCAACCTTGTCAGTAATCATACTATAAAGCCTCGCCCCGCACAGGAGCGAGGCTTCTTTCTTTGACAGCCTACATCTTTAGGATTCTATGCAGCACTAACACGGCTATAGATTGCCACGCACAAAAATTTTTCGTAATTTTGCATTTTGAAGTTACGAAAAGAGTGTAATTTATTGGAAATGAGCGTAGGTTAATTGCTCTTGATAGTAATAGGTTACGATTT
>NZ_CAJTQC010000031.1 GCF_910578445.1 uncultured Duncaniella sp.
TGATTGTTTTATTGGTGAATGGTCTATTGCTTATATCGAACTCACGTTAAATAAAGCGGTTTTTATCCTTTATAAACCTCCTAAGAATTTTTTTTGCAAAATGTGGGTGAAATTTCCGCGAAAAGAATTACTTTTGCAAGACAATTTCAAAGCGCGGTGCAAACCGTGAAAACAGAAAAAGTATTCGTATAAATTTATCTAACAACCAAAATTAATCTATCATGGCTTACGTAATCACAGACTCTTGCGTGGCTTGTGGCACTTGCCAGCCCGTTTGCCCCGTTGACGCTATCTCTGAAGGCGATATCTACCACATCGATCCCGATACTTGCATCGAGTGCGGTTCTTGCGCAGAAGTTTGCCCCAGCGACGCTATCAAGCCCGGCGAATAATCCGCAAGAGACCTTATCTTCATTCAAGACAAGATTTCAAAAGCTGCTTCCAGATGTTATAAAACATGGAAGCAGCTTTTTTTTAATTTTTTCATCCGCCCTATCAAATATAATTATTACATTTGCACCGTTAACCAAATCATCAATACATACCTTTTCAATTAATTTCTTTTATCATGGATATTAACACCATTCTCACCAACCTGGAAGCCAAGCATCCGGGCGAAAAGGAGTACCTTCAGGCAGTCAAAGAAGTTCTCATCTGCGTTGAAGATGTCTACAACCAGCATCCTGAATTCGAAAAAGCAAAAATCATCGAGCGCATGGTCGAGCCCGACCGCATCGTCACTTTCCGTGTGACATGGGTTGACGACAAGGGCGAAGTTCAGAACAACATCGGCTACCGCGTACAGTTCAACAACGCCATCGGCCCGTACAAAGGCGGCATCCGCTTCCATGCATCAGTAAACCTCTCTATCCTCAAATTCCTCGGCTTCGAGCAGACATTCAAAAACGCTCTCACCACCCTCCCCATGGGCGGAGCAAAGGGCGGCAGCGACTTCTCGCCCCGTGGCAAGAGCGACGCTGAAATCATGCGTTTCTGCCAGGCATTCATCCTCTGCCTCTGGAAGAACCTCGGTCCTGACCGCGACGTTCCCGCAGGCGACATAGGCGTAGGCGGCCGCGAAGTAGGCTACATGTATGGCATGTATAAGAAGCTCGTCAACGAATGCACCGGAACATTCACCGGCAAGGGTCTCGACTTCGGCGGTTCACTCATCCGCCCCGAAGCTACCGGTTTCGGCGCTCTCTACTTCGTACAGAGCATGCTCGCTGAGAAAAAAGACGACATCAAGGGCAAGACTGTCGCTGTGTCAGGCTTCGGCAACGTGGCTTGGGGCGCTACCCTCAAGGCTACCGAACTCGGCGCGAAAGTGGTGACAATCTCAGGTCCTGACGGATATATCTACGACCCAGACGGAATCTCCGGCGAAAAGATTGACTACATGCTCTATCTCCGCGCTACAGGCGAAGACATCGTAGCTCCCTATGCCGAAAAATATCCCAACGCACAATTCTTCCCCGGCCAGAAACCTTGGGGACAGAAGGTCGACATCGCCCTCCCCTGCGCAACTCAGAACGAAGTCGACGGCGAAGATGCCAAGAAACTCGTCGCTAACGGCGTTGAGCTCGTGGCTGAAGTATCAAACATGGGCTGTACACCCGAAGCCATCGACACCTTCCTCGCATCGAAGACCACTTACGCTCCCGGCAAGGCCGTGAACGCAGGCGGTGTGGCAACTTCAGGCCTCGAAATGAGCCAGAACGCCGAACACCTCCAGTGGAGCGCCGAAGAAGTTGACCGCCGCCTCCATGAAATCATGAAGAATATCCACACTCAGTGCGTTAAGCACGGCACAGAGCCCGACGGATATATCAACTACATGAAGGGCGCAAACATCGCAGGCTTCATGAAGGTTGCCAACGCAATGATTGGTCAGGGCATCATCTGATACCCAAACCTGAAAAATACTTAGGAAATTACTTAGATTTCTTAGGTACAAAAATTCAGAAATAACAAAAATAACAGATTTTTATTATCGTCTGTCGGGATGACTATTTCAGTCTACTCCGAATGACCAAAAATAAAAATCTGTTATTTTTGTTATTTCTGAATTTCTGTACCCCTTATGTCATTTCGGAAGCTGCGCATCATCTCCATACTCTTCCAGATAGGCTTCGCAGGCGAGTTTGAGCTCGTCATACCAATCCTTACCGAAATGACCTTCGAGGAACTGATTTGACTTAGATTTCTTAGGTACAAAAATTCAGAAATAACAAAAATAACAGATTTTTATTACCGTCTGACGGAATGACAATTTCAGTCTACCCGAATGACTAAGAATAAAAATCTGTTATTTTTGTTATTTCTGAATTTATGTACCCCTATTCTCTACGAGTATGTCATTTCGGATGCTGCGCATCCTCTCCATACTCTTCCAGATAGGCTTCACAGGCGAGTTTGAGCTCGTCATACCACTCCTTACCGAAATGGGCGGTCAGAGGCCCTTCGAGAAACTGATAGAGGCGCACACCTAATTTGCGCCCAAGCTGCTCGGCAGATTTGCATATCTTCCAGCGGTGATAGTTGACGGCTGTAAACGTCGGATATTTCGTCAGCCTCACCGGATAGAGCGCACACGAAGCCGGTTTGCGGAACGAGCCGGTCTTCCCCTCGTTATAAGCACACTCTATCGCACACTGACACAGGCCGCCCGGGGCATAACAGGTATAGATGCAGTTGCGACCGTCGACAATCTGAGTGACCAGATCACCGTCAGGGTCAAGATAGCTTGTCCCCTCCTCCGCCATCCGCGCCTTGGCCGAGGGTAGCAGCTTGTCCTCGAACTGCGGAATCAGACGGTCGATTTCATCGCGCTCCTCCTCAGTGATCGGCGCGCCGGCATCGCCTTCGATGCAACACTCGCCCTTACACTTTTCAAGATCGCAGCAAAAAAACACTTCCGCGAGGTCAAGCGACACCAATGTATCCTGTATCTGTAACATAATTTCTTCCTCTGTTTCTTCCATTATGGTTTTGTTGGTTTATCCTTTTTCTTCAATTTCCCGACGCAATCATTCCGACGCCAATCAGACGGTCGAAACGTCCGCCGCGCGGACGGTGATAGACCCTGACCGTGTATTCATTGACAGTCTGGTAGAAATCGCCCTCGACAGGAGCAGTCTCACCTTGCAGACTCCCTGACGGGACGGTGAGATACTGATAGTTGTATGCACCTTGTTTCAGCATCATCGAATTCTCATAGCGGCCCGACGCACGGTTGTAGACCATACGCGACACCGGATCGAAACGCCGCTGGACAAAATCTCCGTCGAGAAACACGTCAGCCCCGGCGATTTCGGGCATTTCAAGGCTGAAATGAACCATCACATAGTCTGCCTCCGTATCGGAGCGCGACGACGACGCTTCACGCACGAAGAAACGTCCGTGCTGAGTGCTGTCGTAGCTGTATGGCATCGCGCCACGCGGTGTGTCGGTATAGAGCCACATATTATATATAGGGGTGTCGGTGCTGATATTCTCAACACCCATGCCCGGATATGAGGTGGAGACCGTCTCGAAGCGGCGATATTCGTTTCCGGCCTTGAAGATGAGCGGACGCAGATGCTCGTAGATGACCTTGTCGCCAAGCACTCTCTGCGGAGCGGTCATCACGACCACATTGTCGTCACGTCCGTTCTGACTGACAACAATCCGGAGGTCATTGAACGGATCGTCAACACCTGCCACATGCTGCAGGTCGACCGTCAGGCCAAGTTGCTGATGATTGCGGTTGGTATCGATATCGGTCAGCGACGTCACCCCGGCATAGACCCCGGCCGAGAAATCGGAAACACCGAAGCGAGCCTGAAGCAATGTTTCGTCGGGATTGCTTTCGTCGTAGACCCGCAGCAGATAGTTGCCGGTCTCAGTGATGCGTATCTCGCGGTTGGGAATCGTAATCGAATAGTGGACATAGTGCACGAGTGTCGCCCGCGAAAAATCATAGTCCTCGACCGCCCCTTCGTTGAAACCGTCGAGAAACTCCGAGGCCACCAGCCCTTCCGGCTGCCAGAGCGCATCGCAGTGAATCAGTTCGTAGCGCATGAAACGCCGTTCGTCGCCAAGCTCGTCGAAACTCACAGTCAGCCGGCTCAGGGGATCACCGAGCGTAATCACCGGCGGAGCAAACTCGTTGGCATCAAGCGTCACTTTGAGCGAACGGAATGCAGGGTCGAAAATAGCCTGCGACGTGTCAGTCGCCTCAGCCCTGCCCACGGCAAAAAGTCCGAGCAGAACCAAAGCAGCCAGACAGCGCTTAAAAGCCATCGGCCTCAAACTGCCGGTGAAGGATTTCGACACCATCCGCTATCAGGTCTATGCACGGCTTACGTCCGGGACGCTTCAGCTCCTGACAGACATACGATCCGTTGAGCTCCTCGAATTTATCGAGCGGCTGCCTCACCTTGGCATACAGCGCTGGGCGCTCCAATTGATTGTAGACGAGTCCGCACACCATTGTCGCACCCGACATCACACCACAGATTTCGCCCTTGCCGCCGATACCGCTTCCAAAGCCCGACGAAATGCGGGCAAGCAACTCGGTTTCCGATTCGTTCATATCGCCAAAGGCCATCGCCACACACTGACAGCAGTTACGGCCTTCGGCGCGCAGACGGCGCGCAAGCTCCTTACGTTCTTCCAATGTATATTTCATGATTCAAAAAAATATTGACTACATACTTTTATCAGTTCCGGCAGCCGTCCACACAACACCAGTCAATCGGGGCAATCCCTTTCGACGTGAGATAGGCATTGGTCCTTGAGAAAGGCTTGCTCCCGAAGAAACCCCGAGAGGCACTCAGTGGCGACGGATGCGGAGAGGTTATGACACAATGGCGCGAACGGTCGATGAACTCACCCTTGCGCTGTGCGTATGCACCCCACAGGATAAACACCAGATTATCGCGTTCGGTGGCAAGCTTGCGGATTGCAGCGTCGGTAAACGTCTCCCAGCCCTGATTCTGATGCGAGGCAGGCGCTCCGGCGTCGACCGTAAGAGTGGCATTCAGCAGCAACACACCCTGACGCGCCCAGCAGCTCAGGTCGCCCGAAAGCGGAGCTTGACACCCGAGGTCATCCGAAAGTTCCTTGTAGATGTTGCGCAACGAACGTGGCAGATCCACACCCGGATTGACCGAAAAACTCAGTCCGTTGGCCTGACCATAGCCCGGATAAGGGTCCTGCCCGAGAATCACCACCTTGACGTCGTCGAAAGGACAAGCATCAAAGGCCGCGAAAATCTTACCGGCAGGGGGAAAAACAGTCTGGCGGGCATAGCGGTCACGCACAAAATCGGTCAGGTGACGGAAATAGTCCTTATTCCATTCGTCGGAGAGCGCTCTTTTCCACGAAGAGTCAATTCTAACGTCCATTTGTCAAATTTTGATTTGTTCTTTGCAAAAATACAAAAAAATCACTAATTTTGCATCCCATAATCCGGTGAAAGCGTTCCGGCGCATTCGCTTCGATTTGTTCCCGTAGTTCAATGGATAGAATATCGGATTCCGGTTCCGACGATTAGGGTTCGACTCCCTACGGGAATACCACTCATCTTTTTCCCGGACATCAAAGGATTCCTCACGGGAGAACAGAGTACAAGCCCGGTAAAAATGGGTTTGGAGATATGGCAAAAAAGATTTAACTTTGCGCCATCAAAAACCACGCCTCTTATCACATCATCCATAAGAAAGGATGCTCGAATGGTGGAATGGTAGACACGAAGGACTTAAAATCCTTTGGTCATTGCGACCGTGCGGGTTCGAGTCCCGCTTCGAGCACAGACAAATATCCGCAAGTGAATGTATTCTCCCTTAAGGGACTACACCACATCTGCGGATATTTTTTTAGTACCTGCCGATAAACTCATTCCATGCGTTATTTGATTCTGCGTCATGTCACGACGTTTTTTGTAATTATCATTTCGATAGTAGCTGCAAGTTGCATTAAAAACAGCAATCCCAACCGGACTGTCCCCTCCGACGACGAGGAGAGGGTCTACATGCTCGTGGCCACACCCGGTGCGGAGGGCGATTATGCCCGTGCCGTCGCCGTCAGCGACTCACTGTTTGCCAACTGCGCCATGAGTGATTCGCTCAAAGCCTACCTCATGATCGAACGCAATGTGGCGTTGATGAACGGAGGCGACATCGAGCGTGGCATGGCCTATGCCGACACTCTGATAGCCTTCGGCCGCAGCGCCCGGATCGGGCAGCTCGAAATGCAGGGCGAGCAGACCAAAGGAGTCGGCTACCGCCGTAAGGAGATGTATGATTCAGCCATCGCATGCTATACGCGCGGACTTGAAATAGCTATCAACGAAAAGAACACGGAAATGGAACAGTCGTTTGCCGATATGCTGACAGTCGCCTGCACAGAAATCGGCCATACCGCCGAAGCCCTCGACTTTGCACGCAGGTCGCTCAGGCTGGCTGAAGAGATGGCCGACACGACAGCCATTTTCTCGGCAATCGGCAACATCGGCGCGCTCCATACCCGCGAAAAACATTATGATGAAGCCATCAAAGCCCTCATGCCCTACGCCCATCTTATCGACAAGGTATCGTCGCCCTACAGGGTCAAGTTTCTCACTCCGCTGGTCAAATCCTACATATCGCTCGATTCAATCGACACCGCCGGGAGAATCATCCGACAAATGGAAGAGGCCGTCAGCTACCTGCCTGCCCATCATCAGTCGGCCGTAGTCGTGCTGACGGCCAAAGCTATGCTCTTCGGTCGCGAAAAACGCTACCGTGACCAGTGGAAAATGTATCAGCTCATCGACTCTCTCGGCACACACGGAAAAACTACCGAAACCGTCTTGCTCGAACGTGCGGAATGCCTCGCAAACATGGGTGAATATCGTCAGGCATACGACAGGATGACCGATGCCTTCCATTCGCTCGACTCCGTGCGCCGTTCCGACATAGACCGCGAGCTCAGCGACCTCTCGGTCCGCTACGACACACTGACAAAGGAGATTGAAATCGAACATCTCAGCCGCCAGCGATGGATTCTGATAAGTGTGATTCTTTTCGGCATCATGCTTTTCGGAAGCGCAATCCTCTTCGCAATCAACCGCCGCAAGCGTCAGCTAAGGAAAGCCGAGCATGAAAAACAGCAGGAATACATACGCGGTCTGGAGCAGGAACGCGCACGCATGGCACGCGAACTCCACGATGATGTGGCCGGCGACCTACTCGGACTTCAGTTCGAGCTCACGGCTCTGCCATCGGAAAGGAGTGTCACACGCCTGCAGGAAATCACAGGCAAAGTCCGCCGTCTGTCCCATGAACTGATGCCTCCGCAGTTTGCCGATGCCCCCCTCACCACACTGCTCATCGACTATGTGAAAACCCACAACCTCTCCCACCCCACACGGCTGATAAACCTCACCGACGAGGGCTCGTTTGACTGGAGCTCCCTCACCCCCGAACAGAACTATGAGCTTTACCGCATCGTTCAGGAATCGGTCAACAATGCCCTCAAGCACTCATCGTCAGGTGACATCGACATAACCCTCGACGGAAGCGACCGATTCTCCCTCTCAATCACCAACCGGACTGACAGGCGAGAGGACTCATCACCGTCGCGCAGCGAAGGCATCGGCCGACGCACCCTAATGGCGCGCGCCTCGATTATAGGTGCTGACATCCGGGTCTCGGAAACTGATTCTAACTATAAAATCACTATAAGCCAGAAATGAAAACACTACTTGTCGTCGACGACCATCCAATAGTCCTTGAAGGTATCGAAAGCGTCCTGTCGGGTCAGGGCTATAAAATACTCAAGGCTTCTTCCTCATCAGAAGCCCTGACAATTGCCGGACATATCGACGGAATAGACATGTTTGTGATTGACCTTTCCCTCTCATCCAACACCGACGGCCTCACCCTCGCCGAAACCCTTCGGGACAGAGGCATCGACAAACCGGTCATCATTTACACAATGCACGAAGAGCTATGGAACATCTCGCTGCTGATGAAGGCCGATGTCCAAGGGATAGTGTTCAAAGGAGAAACTATCGACGAACTAATCCATGCCATAGATATTGTCGGCGATGGAAAAACATACACCAGTCCGGCGTTCGACAGCCGGCGAAGGGAAGCCATGCAGACCAACGGCATACTTTCAGCCAAGGACATCGAAGTCCTGAGGCTTCTCTCAGATGGCAAAATGAACCGGGAGATAGCCTGCGCGATGGACATCAGCGAAAAAACCGTAGAATATCACCGTAGCAACATCCTCAGAAAACTCTGTTCAAAGACAATGCCCGAAGCCATACGCCGGGCCATAAATCTGGGAATAATCCACTGATTGAACCCCATTACAAAACGCATCCATCGGCCGAAACCCGGTCACGGTGTTAGAACCAATCGAGCCTAACCGCAGACGACAAAACGCAGTCAGCGCATTAGGGATTACCCTAAATTCATCTCAGGGTATTTCCTAAAGCGCTGATTTTTAACTATTTTATTGTCGAAATTTTATGTTTTTCAAAATATTCTTTTTATCTTTACAACATAAATTCACATTCTATCTAACTTTAACACAAGCGACAGACTATATAATTCGACAAAATTTAATCAGCAAATCCCGGTTTACTTTGTGATTCTATCTTTACATTTAGCTATAAGTCTATGACACAACCCTCCGCAATCGCCGGCAAGATGGCGATTGCGGATTTTTTATATTCATTTCAGGGCCTGCAACTGAGCAACAGAAATAGGAATATAAGCTAAAAATATGTGGCCAATGTGTTTTTTCTAACCATAAAACAGTAAATTTGCATCATAATAAACCCAGTTTTCCATTATTTATGTCAGAAAAAAGAAAAAGATACTTCCTTGACGAAGAAGAAATCCCACGCGCATGGTACAACATTCAGGCCGACATGCCTGTCAAACCCCTCCCGCCACTCAACCCGCAGACCCGCGAGCCGATGAAGGCCGAAGACCTCTACCCCATCTTTGCCCGCGAATGCTGCGATCAGGAGCTTAACACCACCGACCGTTGGATTCAGATTCCCGACGAGGTAAGGGATATGTACAAATACTACCGCTCCACCCCGCTCGTCCGTGCCTACGGACTTGAAAAGGCACTCGGTACGTCGGCACATATCTATTTCAAAAACGAGAGTGTCTCCCCGATGGGCTCCCACAAGCTCAACTCGGCAATCCCGCAGGCCTACTACTGCAAGAAGGAAGGTGTCAAAAACGTCACCACCGAGACAGGCGCCGGCCAGTGGGGCGCTTCGCTTTCATATGCCGCCTCGCTCTTCGGGCTTGATGCCGCAGTCTATCAGGTAAAAATTTCCTACGAGCAGAAGCCATACCGCCGCAGCATCATGCAGACCTACGGCGCACAGGTGACACCGTCGCCCTCAATGTCGACACGCGCCGGAAAAGACATCCTCACCGTCAACCCCAACTATCAAGGTTCGCTCGGAACAGCCATCTCCGAAGCCGTCGAGCTCGCCCGCACCACCCCCGACTGCAAATATGCACTCGGCTCTGTGCTCAGCCATGTGACACTACATCAGACCGTAATAGGCCTCGAAGCTGAAAAACAGATGGAAATGGCCGGTGAATACCCCGACATGGTCATCGCCTGCTTCGGTGGCGGCTCAAACTTCGGAGGAATCTCGTTTCCATTCATGCGCCACAAAATCGCAGGCGAGGAAGGCAAGAGCCACACACGCTTCATTGCCGCCGAACCCTCATCGTGCCCCAAACTGACAAAAGGCAAATTCTGCTACGACTTCGGTGACGAGGCAGGCTACACCCCACTGTTGCCCATGTATTCACTCGGCCACAAATTCTCGCCGGCCAACATCCATGCAGGCGGTCTCCGCTATCACGGCGCAGGTGTAATCGCCAGCCAGCTGCTGAAGGACGGGCTCATGGAGGCTGTCGACATCAATCAGCTCGAATCGTTTGAAGCCGGATGCCTGTTCGCACGCGCCGAAGGCATCATCCCTGCCCCCGAATCATGCCATGCAATCGCCGCGACCATCCGTGAAGTCAAGAAACTCAAGCCGGGCGAAGAAAAGGTGATACTTTTCAACCTTTCAGGCCACGGACTCGTCGACATGGCATCGTATGACAAATATCTCTCTGGCGACCTTGTGAACTATTCGGTCTCCGACGAGGAAATCGACGCCAACTTTGCCAAATCAGACACTGTCGAAGCGTGACCACACACCACGGTGCGGGGAATCGGCTTGATAGCCATGATTCCCCGCACCGAAATCATACTACATGTCTAACCCAGCAACAAGAGTTAACATACAGATGACGAAAGAAGACCTCAGAATCGTATTTCTCGGCACTCCTGATTTTGCAGTCGAAAGCCTCAGGCGCATCGTCGACGGCGGATACAACGTCGTAGGCGTAGTGACAATGCCCGACAAACCGGCAGGACGCGGCCACAAAATGTATCATTCGCCTGTCAAAGAGTTTGCCGAAGCCCGCGGACTACATCTCATGCAGCCTGTCAAGCTCAAAGACCCCGAGTTTGTCGATGAACTCCGTTCGCTCAACGCCGACCTGTTTATCGTCATAGCCTTCCGCATGCTCCCTGAAGTCGTATGGACCATGCCGCGCCTCGGGACATTCAATCTCCACGCGTCGCTGCTACCGCGCTACCGTGGAGCTGCCCCTATCAACTGGGCTGTCATCAACGGCGATACCGAAACCGGAGTCACGACCTTCTTCCTCAAACACGAAATCGACACCGGCGACATCATCGCACAGGAACGTGTTGAAATCCTCCCGACCGACAATGTGGGCGACGTGCACGACCGCCTTATGATGCTCGGAGCTGACCTGACAATCAAGACCATCGACGACATCATCGCCGGAACTCTGACGACAATCCCGCAAGACAAGCTCCTTGGCGATAGCGAGGCTACCCCGGCCCCGAAGATTTTCAAAGAAACCTGCAAAATCGACTGGACCGCTCCGGCCGAAAACGTCCACAACCTTGTGCGCGGACTTTCGCCATATCCGGCAGCATGGGCGACTCTCTCTGACGGCGACACCGAACTCGGCGCTGTCAAAATCTTCGAGACACGCATCACCGACACCCCGTCGGCCACGCCGGGCGAAATCATCATCGAAGGCAACACTCTGACCGTCGGGTGCGGTGACGGACGCAGCCTCGAAATCATAAGCCTCCAAGCACCCGGCAAACGGCGCATGCCTGTCGCCGATTTCCTCCGCGGCTCGCGCCTCACAAATCCGAAATTCTCATAGACACACGTTAAACATGATTAATCAGACCGCATGCTCCGGCGTGCGGTTTGATTTTTATAACTATCTTTTCAACTGAGTTCGGGAATAATTTGTTAAATTTGCATCGAATATCCTTTTCCCGGAAGGGACTATCAGGATAGAGACAAAAAACAACCCGATTTTCATGGCAGCTATCGACATCATCCTACTTCTAATCTTCATTCTGACCGCGTGGCTCGGTTTCCGTAAAGGCATCATCACGCAGATCGGTTCTGTCGCAGCAATTATCGTAGCCGTCATAGCATGCCGTATGTTCGGTGCGACTGTCAATGACATACTGTTCAGCCAACGGCCTGAATGGGATTCAGGATTTTCAAAATATGCCGCATCGATAATCTCTAACTCGATTATCTACATAGTGGCTTACTATGCGGTCATACTCATTTCACGACTGCTCCACACTCTGACCCACGTGGTGCTCCTCGCTCCGCTCGACCATATAGCCGGAGCGGCTTTCTCGGTTGCGAAATACGGGCTGCTCGTCAGTCTGCTGCTGAATCTCTACATAGTCGTCTTCCCGCAGACATCGCTGCTCGCTCAATCGCGTCTGGCCGACGGAAAGGCGATAGAGGCCGTAGTCGGCTTCGCTCCGTGGGTGCTCGACGCAATCAATCCGGTCAACGACAGGCAGGACGACGGGAAGCTCCCCGAAAATAATGACAAGGAGACGGAATCCAAACAGATTTCCGACACAAAAACGGTCTCCCAAGTTGTATATTGCGAATAATGAATCAAATGGAAACAAAAGATAAGAATAACGCCAACGAGAGCGACAAGCTCATCAAAAGCGCGACATCCGATGAATATAAATACGGTTTCACTTCCGACATCGACACCGACATCATTCCCGTCGGGCTCAACGAGGAAGTGGTCCGCCTCATATCGGCCAAAAAGGGAGAGCCTGAATGGCTTCTCGACTTCCGTCTGAAAGCGTTCCGCCACTGGGAGACCCTTAAGATGCCAGACTGGGCGCATCTCAACATACCGCCCATCGACTATCAGGCCATCAGCTACTACGCCGAACCCCGCTCCAAGGCCAAAGGCCCTGAAAGCCTCGACGAAGTTGACCCGCAGCTGCTCGACACCTTCAACCGACTCGGCATACCCCTGCAGGAACAGAAAGCCCTCGCAGGCATGGCAGTCGACGCAGTGATGGACTCGGTGAGCGTCAAGACCACCCACCGCGAGAAACTTGCGGAAAAAGGCATCATATTCTGCTCTATTTCCGAGGCCGTCAAGGACTATCCCGACCTCGTCAAGAAATATCTCGGCTCTGTGGTCAGCTACCGCGACAACTTTTTCGCGGCCCTCAACTCCGCAGTGTTCTCCGACGGCTCGTTTGTCTACATCCCCAAAGGCGTCCGCTGCCCGATGGAGCTTTCGACCTACTTCCGCATCAATGCCGCCGGAACAGGCCAGTTCGAACGCACTCTCATTGTGGCCGACGATGATGCCTACGTAAGTTATCTCGAAGGCTGCACCGCACCGATGCGCGATGAAAACCAGCTGCATGCCGCGATTGTAGAAATCGTGGTCGAAGACAGAGCCGAAGTGAAATACTCCACTGTCCAGAACTGGTATGCCGGCGACGCCGAAGGCCGCGGAGGCATCTACAACTTCGTGACAAAACGCGGACTCTGCCGTGGCGACCACTCGAAACTGTCGTGGACTCAGGTAGAGACCGGTTCGGCAATCACATGGAAATATCCCTCGTGTGTGCTCAAAGGCGACTATTCGCGCGGAGAGTTCTACTCAGTCGCTGTCACCAAAAACTATCAGCAGGCCGACACCGGCACAAAGATGATACATATCGGCAAAAATTCCACCTCGACCATCGTATCGAAGGGTATTTCAGCCGGCCATTCCCAGAACTCATACAGGGGTCTCGTGAAAGTGGCCAAGGATGCCGACGGATGCCGAAACTACACTCAATGCGACTCCCTGCTTATGGGCAGCAAATGTGGCGCGCACACATTCCCCTATATCGACGTGCTCAACGACACAGCCATTGTCGAACACGAGGCCACGACTTCGAAAATCTCGGAAGACCAGCTCTTCTACTGCAATCAGCGAGGTATTCCGACCGAAGAGGCCATCGCACTTATTGTCAACGGCTATGCCAAGGAGGTGATGAACAAGCTCCCGATGGAGTTTGCAGTCGAAGCCCAGAATCTCCTGCAGATAACACTTGAAGGCTCTGTCGGATGATGACTGAAAAGCAAGCGACCGATTCCAAAGCCACAGACACCGCACGGTCAATCCGTCCGGCGCTCTACCTCATACCCTCGACCATGAGCGACGCTCCCGTGGGCGATGTAATCCCCGAAGGGAATATCGCGATAATCCGTGGCATAAGACATTTCGTTGTCGAAAACGTCCGCACTGTCAGACGTTTTCTCAAACGCTGCGACCGCAGCATCGACATCGACACTCTCAGTTTCACCGTGCTCGACGAACATACATCGCCCGAAGAAATCCCGGCTATGCTCGGCCCGATTGCCGAAGGCCATCCGGTCGGGGTGATTTCCGAAGCCGGGTGTCCTGCAATCGCCGACCCCGGCGCAGACCTCGTAGCAATAGCTCAGGCAAAGGGCTATGAGACTATACCGCTCGTCGGTCCGTCGAGCATCATACTCTCACTGATGGGCTCAGGTTTCAACGGACAGAGTTTCGCTTTTGTCGGCTACCTGCCACATGAAGCCAAGGCACGCACGGCAAGACTCCGCGAACTCGAACAACGGATACGACGCGAAGGGCAGACCCAGATTTTCATCGAGACACCCTATCGCAACAACCGCCTCATCGCCGAGCTCGCATCGACCCTCCCTCCGGGACTAAAACTGTGTGTCGCTTCCGACATCACCGGCCCACAGCAGAGCATCGTGACACTTCCGCTCTCGAAATGGGCAAAAAGGAAGTATGACTACGATAAAATCCCGACAATATTCCTGCTGAACTCATAGAGGAATATGCCGGTCCCGACAGCCGCATGTCGGACTACACGAACCACAATATACCAACCTCATAATTCCACGACTCTACTCATTGGCAAAATCACGCAAAATAACAGGCAGACGTATGCCCGGTCTTTTCGATTCGTTTGATGACCACACTATCGAAAACGGCGATTTCCGCATTATTCCCGACAAAAAGATGGAGGAAATAACGCGGGAAATCAGGCGTGGACAACAATCGGCAGGTGTAATTGACGAACTTCCGCCATTGGCAGCCAATGAAAAGGTATATTTCATGAGCTTCGGCAGCGGAAGCTCAGGCAACTGCTCGTATATCGGAGACAGCCAGAGCGGATTTCTCATCGACGCCGGTGTGGAAATCGCAAAAGTTGTGGACAGCCTGCGTCGCAACGGCATTTCGATGGAAAGAGTCAAAGGGATATGCCTCACGCATGACCACGGCGACCACATCCGCGATGTCTACGGGCTTCTACGCCGCTACCGTCATCTGAAAGTCTACTGCACGCCGAAGGCTCTCAACGGCATCCTGCGCCGACACAATGTGTCGCGACGCATCAAGGACTATCATGCGCCCATCTACAAGGAATTCCCGTTCCGTATAGGCAACTTCGAAATCACGGCTTTTGAAGTGACGCACGACGGAGCTGACAATGCCGGATATTTCATCACCCACGGCGACATCCGCTTTGCCGTGGCAACCGACCTCGGCTGCATCAGCGAACGCGTGAACCACTACATGCGCCAAGCCACACATATTGTCATCGAGGCTAACTATGACCTCCAGATGCTGCGCGAAGGACGCTATCCCGAATATCTCAAAGCACGCATCGAGGCTGCCAACGGACATCTTGACAACCGCGTGACCGCTCAATTTCTCGCCGACATATACACACCTGAACTGCGCAACGTGTTCCTCTGTCACCTTTCACTCGACAACAACACCCCCCACAAGGCAATCGACGCAGTGGAAAGCGCCCTCAGGGCTGCCGGTGTAAGATATTTCGGCAACGGCTTCAACTGCCTCAATGACGCTGACGCGCCCGAACCACGCATCCATCTCACCGCCCTGCCCCGATTCGAAGCCTCTCCGCTTTATCCATTGGAGCTTTAGGCCATAACCGTCAACCACACTATGATAACACCTGCTGAATTTTACAGGTCGCTTCCGGGCAACCTACAACAAAAATTCTCCGAATGGAGCGATTTCCTCTACAACGACGTGGAGTTCAACATGCCCGACAGTCCTCTGCATGCAATGGGACATTGCGAACGTGTGCTGTTCCACGCGCTTTTCATGGGCAACCGCGAGATGGGCGGACAAGACTTCGAGGCGCTTGAAATACTCGCTCATGCAGCGGTGTTTCACGACACCCGGCGACTGGATGAATATCAGGACACAGGCCACGGCGCACGCGCTGCGGTCTACTATGAGGATTTCTGCCGTCAGCCTGACTGTGACATCACGTTTCATCCCGAAGCCGCCTGCCTGATGCGCTACCACGACCTTGACGACAAGGTCGGAATCGAAGCTATCCGCAAAGCCTTCCCTGAAAATCACGGACGTGTCGAGAAACTCTATGCCATATTCAAGGATGCCGACGCACTTGACCGATGGAGGCTCGGACGGTGGGGGCTTGATGAAAAATATCTCCGGACTCCGTCATCACGTCTTTTAGTCGAGGCTGCCCGACGTCTGGTGAACGCCACCATGTCGCCCGAAGTGCTCGACCACTACGACAGGCTTGTCGACAGCATAATGCGCAAGAAAAACAAGGATAATACGAAATAGACAGAATCTGAATAAAAACCACGTGGCAGCTATTGACTTTTCAACAGCTGCCACGTAGTTTTTAACACTCAGATGATTTTTACAGGAATAGACATGCGTCGCCATATGACAGGAAGCGGAAACGCGGATCTGCGAGGGCGTAATCATAGATTGAACGCCAGTCAGGGCTGCCCGGACTGCTTTGGAGAAATGCCGAGACGAGAAGCAGAAGCGTGGACCGCGGCTGGTGAAAGTTTGTCACCATTCCCTTGACCACCTTATATTGATAGCCCGGCGCTATCATCAGCCGCGTTGAAGCGACAAAGACAGATTCACCGGTCTTATCCAGATGGAGCAATATGGCTTTCATCGCATCCGAAACCGACAGTTGTGGATGGGACGGATCGTAGGGATACCACTGCGGAAGCACATCTGCCGGCAATCCCTGCGCGAGACGGCATCCGAGATGATAGAGACTCTCAAGAGTGCGGACAGAAGTCGTCCCCACGGCAATCACACGACGCGACGTGCCGGCAAGCTCGGCTATCAGCTCACGGCCGACAGCGATGAACTCGCTGTGCATGTCATGCTCGCCGATGACATCGGATTTGACCGGCTGAAACGTACCCGCACCGACGTGGAGCGTCAGTTCCCGACGAGGAATACCGCGACAGTCTATTTCCGAAAGCACCTCAGGCGTGAAATGCAGTCCGGCCGTAGGAGCGGCGACCGACCCGTCGATGTGGGAAAACACGGTCTGATAGTCGCGCGAATCACTTTCCTCGGTCGAACGGTTGAGATAAGGCGGAATCGGAATCTCGCCGACAGCAGAGATTATGCGCGAGAATGTTACAGCCTCATTATCCCATGAAAACTCGACGACCGAAGTGTTGCCTTCGCGTGCAATACGCGTGGCCACGAGAGTCAGGCTCTCACCGTCAATCACGAGAGGCATGCGCAGAGGTTCGTTTTTCCAGCGCTTGGAGTTGCCGACAAAACATGTCCACGAACAGCGGCCTGTCGATGCAAAGCTACACGCGTAATCAGCGGGGACAGACGGTTCGAGACAGAAAATCTCAATCAACGCACCGTCCGAAGCCTCACCCTTGCGGAAGCGCAGGCGGGCGTTGATAACACGGGTATTGTTGTAGACCAGCATCGAGTCGGCGGGGAGCAGCTCAGGCAATTCGCTGAAAATGCGGGTCGACACTTCGCCGTTGCCATCCTTCACAAGCAACAGACAGGAATCGCGAACGGCAAGCGGATGCTTGGCTATACGTTCGTCGGGAAGAGGATAGTCGAATTTATCTATTCGTATGTCGCGGATATTCATACATCAAGTTCTATAAGATCGGCGATAGCCTTATGGGGATCGTCGGCGCCAAACACATAGCTTCCGGCAACCAGCACATCAGCTCCGGCTTCAATGAGGGCCGGGGCTGTGGAAAGATTGACACCGCCGTCAATCTCGATGATGGTCTCTGAGCCGGTCTCCTCGATAAGAGCACGCAACTCACGCACCTTGCGGAGCGTGTTGGGGATGAAACTCTGGCCTCCGAATCCGGGGTTGACACTCATGAGAAGCACCATGTCAAGTTCACGGATTATATCACGCAGAAGCATGACAGGCGTGGCCGGATTGAGGGTCACGGCCGGGCGCATGCCTGCATCACGGATGGTGTGGATGACGCGGTCGAGATGCGTGCATGCTTCCCAGTGCACATTCATTATCTCAGCACCGGCATCACGCACGCGGTCTACATAACGGCCCGGCTCGGCCACCATCATGTGGACATCCAGAGGTTTTTCGGCAATGGTGCTTATGGCTTTGATGACCGGGAAACCGATAGTGATGTTGGGAACAAACATTCCGTCCATCACATCAATATGTATCATGGACGCACGACTCGTGTTGACCATGCTGACAGCTTCGCCAAGACGGGCGAAATCGGCTGAAAGAAGAGAGGGAGCTACTTGTATCATATCAACTCTTGATGTGCACTATTAAGAAATTAATAAAAAAGAAAACCGGTAGAAGGAAAGGACGGCTCTCAGACTGTCGGAGTCTTCTGACGGGGCTTAAAGGCATTCCAGAGGATGACACCCACGCAGATGATGCCGATGCCGATGCCGACATATGTGAGGTAGTCGTTATACTCCTCGACCTTGGCATAAAGCTGATCCTGCGGGACCATTTTTCCAAGCCAGTAACCGAGAGCACCCAGCACGACGTTCCATGTCAGCGCTCCGAGTCCTGTAAAAATTATGAACTTACCGACATTCATACGGGCGAGTCCCGCAGGAATCGATATAAGCTGACGGACTGCGGGAATCAGACGGCCGATAAAGGTCGACGCAGCCCCGTGTTTGTCGAAATATTCCTCCGCATGGCGCACCTTAGCCTCGTCAATCAGACAGGCATGGCCGAAACGGCTGTTTGCAAACTTATAGACAATCGGACGCCCGATCCACACGGAAAGATAGTAGTTGATGAGCGCACCGATAATCGCGCCTACAGTAGCAATACCGACAACGGCAAAAATATCGACATCGCCTTTAGTGCATGCAAGATATGCAGCCGGAGGAACTATGACTTCCGAAGGAAAAGGGATGAAAGAGCTCTCGACAATCATAAATCCGAGCACAAGAAGATAGACCGTCATTGGATCGGCGACCAGAAACTTCGCCATGATTCCGGCAGGATCAAAGATTGCCAGAAGAGGGAGTAAATCAAACATTTTCTAAAAATTATATGTGTGAGTAACGCAAATAATACATCAGAAGCAGATGATAAGAATATAATTACACTGCTATAATGAAGAAGAACCGCAAAGAGTTCACATTGCAAAATTACATATTTAATAAGTAATAACAATGGCTACCGAGTAATCAGTAGCCATTGTTGTGCAAATTTGATTATTACGGGGCGACCTCAGAACCGCCCAAGCTATCAATCATATCAGGCCGGCTCGAATGAAAAGCTTCCGATAGGCCTCGGCCTTGGCCTCAACCGCAAGCGGATAGGCCCGCGATGTCGACGGCATGCGCGTGATTTCAAGTTCACGCCCGTCAGCCGCCCACTGCACGTCGACCCACTCACCGATTTTAGGGAGAGGCGACGATGTGATCATTGCCACCACGCTTGCCGCCTTCTCGCCGGTGGTGGCAATAAAACGGCAGTCAGGCATCTCGGCAAGCAATGCCCCGAGATTGACCGGCTCAACGATATCAAGAAATTTGTCGGAGGCATTGTCCTTCAGCCTTCTGACCGCCGCGCCTGTGTCGTGGAGTGCAATTCCCTTTTCGGTCAGGAACTTCCGGATTGAAGCCTCGTCAAACGTACCGTCGGAAAAGCGGAAATGATTAACGTCGTCATAGAAGATTATCCCCATGACGCGCCAGAAGTCATTGGTCTTGTTGGGGTAATAGAACTCCATCGACCATCTAAGAGGCTTCGGAGGGAAAGTCCCCATAATCAACACCCGCGCATCGTGCGGGATGAACGGAGGGAAGGGGTGACGCTCGACAGGTATATTGTCAGTCATAGCTGCTCGGAAGAGTTAAGTCGGATAGGATTTATTGAAGGAGTTTTGCAGCAAGAGCGCCTGCGGCTTCGCGACATTGCCGCAACTGCTCGGCGGTCGCAGCCTGTTTGAAAGCTATCGGGTCGGCGACGCTCACAGCCCCGATACTTTCAATGTACGAGCCCATCACACCTACCGCCTTCTGCCCCCAAGTGCAAGAGCCGATGAGAAGCACATCGCGGTTCTTCACTCCGCGTGTGGCAATCGCCTCCATGACGTTGCGCACCGGCGGGAAAAGAGTATCGGAATATGTCGGAGCTGCGACTACCAGACCGCGATGCCTGAAAATATCGCTCAACATGAAGCTCAGGTCAGAGACCGAGGCATTATGTACATCTATCTCCTTGATTCCGGCTTCGGCAAGAGCCTCGGCCGCAGTCTCGGCCATCAGTTCAGTGTTGCCATACATCGAACCGTAGATAATCGTGACACCATTGTCGAGCGGTTCATAGAGGCTGAGCTTGTCATAAAGACCGACAACCTCGGCAATACGCTCGCGCCACACCGGGCCGTGGGTAGTGCAGAGAGTGCGCACGGCCACGCTGTCAAACTTCCTCAAGGCTTTCTGGACGAACAAGCCGTATTTACCAACTATACTGCTGTAATAACGGACCATCTCGGGGAAATAGCGTGAGGTATCCATATCACTGTCGACCACAGCTCCGGCCAATGCGCCGAAACACCCGAAAGCATCTCCCGAAAACAGGGTTTCTTCCTCCACTAAATATGTCATCATTGTCTCAGGCCAGTGGACCATGGGCGTAAGCGTAAACCGAAGATTCACATCCGCGCCAAGCGACAACGTGTCTCCGTCCTTGACAACAAGAGTCTTGTCGGCCACTCCATAGAAGCCCTTGACCATTGCGAGAGTCTGTGCATTTCCGACTATGACGATGTCCGGGAAGGCATCACGCAGTATTTTTATAGCGCCCGAATGATCAGGCTCCATATGGTTTATGATAAGATAGTCAGGCTTACGATCTCCGGCAATCTCACGGATATGCTCTATCTGGCGGAGCGCATAGCATGCCTCCACGCCGTCAACTATCGCAATCTTGTCAGCACCAGTGACAAGATATGAATTATAGCTGACTCCGTATGGCAGGGGCCACATTGCTTCAAAACGTGATGTGATGCGGTCGTTTACACCTATATAATGTATGTGGTCTGAAATCTGTGATACTTTCATATATTCAATCGCTTTTACAAGAAAAATGATATTGCGTGTATTAAATCAGATAAATTAGATAATATTAAATAGTAAAGGCCACGGCAATTAGATGTAACCGCAGCCTTTATTCCTATAAATTTCTTCTTGCAGGAAGTTATATTCCCGAAAAAGAGAGGTATTATTCCTTGATACGCTCTACGTAAGAACCGTCGCGGGTGTCGACACGCACCTTATCGCCGATGTTGCAGAAAAGGGGCACACGGATTTCAGCGCCAGTCTCAAGAGTAGCGGGCTTGAGAGTGTTGGTTGCGGTGTCGCCCTTGATGCCGGGTTCGGTATAGGTGATTTCGAGCACAACGCTGGTGGGCATTTCACAGGTAAGGATGGTTTCGGAAGCGGCGTGAACCATAGCTTCGCAAATATCACCTTCCTTGAGGAACTGAACACCGTCGATGCTTTCGCCGGGAAGAGCTACCTGCTCGAAAGTTTCGGTGTGCATGAAGTTGTAGCCCATATCGTCGCGGTAGAGATACTGGTAGGGGCGACGCTCGATGCGCACTTCGTTAACCTTCACGCCGGAGTTCCAAGTCTTGTCGAGGACGCGTCCGGTCTTGACGTTCTTAAGCTTTGTGCGGACAAAAGCAGGGCCTTTGCCGGGCTTAACGTGGAGGAATTCAACAATAAAGAAGTAGTTGCCGTCGATATCGAGGCACATACCGTTTTTAAAGTCTGCAGTAGTTGCCATGTGTTGTAGATGGTGTTGTTTTGATTAAGCTTGAAAAATTTTTATAGCGGGCATGCATTACTTGCCGCAGCCGTCACAGCCGCAAGAGCCCTCGCTTCCGCAGTCGGAGTCGCCGCATCCGCCACCGCAACATCCGCCGCCACATGTGGGGTGAAGTTCTTCGGGTGTCGCGTCGCGGACAGTCACGACCTTGCCTTTGAAGCAGAGATCCTTGCCCACAAGAGGATGGTTGAAGTCCATGACCACATGGTCAGAGGTCACTTCAAGCACCTTGCCGGTGATGCGGAATCCGTCGCCTGTCATCATGGGGATGTAGGCTCCCTTCTTTATGGTCTCGGAGTCAAACTTTCCGTCGACCATAAAGATGTCTTTTTCAAGACGGGCCACATCGTCGGGATTATAGGGGAAACCCTCGCCGGCAGCTACGGGAACGTCAAATGTCTGACCGGGTTCAAGTCCTTCGAGCGCACGCTCAAGCGGAAGAATGAGACCTTTTGTCACTCCAAAGATAAAACGCTCGGGCTCTTCGTCGACAACGTTGTGGACAAGAGTTTCAGTCCCGTCGGGAGCGACTTCATAGAGATCATAACTTATTTCGACATATTTGCCGGGGAGAATCTTTTCCATAATTTATTTTAAGTTTTTTGTTTAGTCGGTTGAGAACTGAATCAATGAAAATTCCTTAATCAGTCACTCCGGCCAGTTCGGGGTCAATCATAATGCGTCCGCAGTATTCACAGACGATGATTTTCTTGTGCATCTTGATTTCCATCTGCTTCTGCGGGGGAATGCGGTTGAAGCATCCGCCACATGCGTTGCGCTGGATGTAGACAACGCCGAGACCGTTGCGGGCATTCTTGCGGATTCGCTTGAAAGCTGTGAGAGTGCGTGTGTCGATCTTAGGTTCGATTTCCTTTGCGTTCAGACGCAGACGCTCTTCGTCTTTCTTTGTTTCCGACACGATTTCCTCAAGCTGGTGGCGCTTGTCGACAAGGATGTGGTTGCGGTCGGCAAGCGATTCCTCAGCCGCAGCAATGTCAGCGGTCTTGTTTTCAATCTCGCGGGCATACTGGTTGATGCGCTTTTCCGAAAGCTGGATTTCTAGAGTCTGGAATTCTATCTCCTTTGATAACAAATCAAACTCACGATTGTTGCGCACATTGTCGAGCTGCTGCTTATAGGTAGCTATCTGAGCCTGAGCCTGCTCGATGTTGTTTTTCTCCTTAGCCGACTTGAGGCGCAGGTCCTCGATCTCGGCATGGAACTTATCGACGCGGGTGTGGAGACCTTCGATCTGGTCTTCGAGGTCACGCACTTCCTCAGGCAGCTCACCGCGGATGGTCTTGATGCGGTCAATCTCGGAGAGGATGGTCTGGAGCTCGTAGAGGGCGCGGAGGCGCTGCTCAACTGACAATGACTGTTCGGGTTTATTTTGGTCTATCGCCATATATGTATATATGTAGAATTTTTATAATTCTTCTTTCAGACGTAGCACACCGGATTGTGTTCGGCGTGCGATTGCCGGACTGCAAAGGTAGGAAATTTTTCTGAAATTATGGCCGAAAAAATTGACTTAGTGCATATTTCGCTTTCAAAATGCCCGGTATCGACCATAAGAATAGCCCTTCCGTAGTCGACAAAGTCGTGATAGCGGGTGTCGGAAGTTATATATGCGTCAGCTCCGGCTGCAATCGCATCGCTGATGAATTCTCCTCCCGAACCGCTGCAAAGAGCCACGCGCCTGATTTCGTTCAGCCCCGAGGGTCCTTCCGACCGGCGGACGACGGGCGAACCGTAGACCTCCTTGACACGCACTATGAATTCGTCGACCGACAGCGGCGACGGATATTCACCTACTATGCCAAGTCCGGTGTCACTGCTACCCGGCTGTGGCGCAAGAACGCGCATCGCGCCGAGGCCGAGCATGTCGCCGAGCTTACGCGAAACGCCATGACTTGCAGAATCGAGCGCCGTATGCGACGAATAGACTGCTATTCCGGCCTTTATAGCAGAAATCACCGCGCGCTCCACGGGAGAAGCGCCGGTGATTTGTCTGAGTCCTTTGAATATAAGAGGATGGTGTGAGACAATGAGGTTACATCCCTCGGCCTCAGCCTCGGCCACCACATCGGGGGTGACATCGAGACAGAGCATTGCGCCGGTGCATGGCGCATCGGGTGCTACCGGACAGAGCTGCCAGCCGGTATTGTCCCACTTCTCCTGAAGACCCGGAGATGCGAAGTCTTCAATGCAGCCGACAATTTCGGCAAGCGTCACGGGTTGCTTCGCGTTCATAGGGTCTGATTTATTTCTTTTCGTCGGAAAGGTCGATGCGGATGCTGAGCTCTTCGAGCTGAGAATCGTCGATGGCCGCGGGAGCATCGATCATCACGTCGCGCCCGGAATTGTTTTTCGGGAAGGCGATTACGTCGCGGATCGAATCAAGTCCGGCAAGGATGCTGACGAAACGGTCGAAACCGAATGCAAGACCGCCGTGAGGGGGAGCACCAAACTTGAAGGCGTTCATCAGGAAGCCGAATTTATATTGCGCGTCCTCTTCGGTGAGACCGAGCAGACGGAACATCTTGTCCTGAAGTTCAGCTTCGTGGATACGGATTGAACCGCCGCCAAGCTCGTTGCCGTTGACAACCATGTCGTAGGCAGTAGCGCGCACAGCACCGGTGTCGCTGTCGAGCAGATGAATGTCATCGGGCTTGGGCGCGGTAAACGGATGGTGCATCGCGTAGTAGCGCTGTGTTTCGTCGTCCCATTCGAAGAGGGGGAAGTCGATGACCCAGAGGCATGAGAACTTCTGCGGATCGCGGAGACCGAGGCGAGAACCCATCTCAAGACGCAGTTCGCAGAGCTGCTTGCGGGTCTTCATGGTCTGTCCGGCAAGAATCAGGATAAGGTCGCCTGCCTTCGCGCCACAGCGGTCAGCCCATGCGCGGAGCTCATCCTCTGTGTAGAATTTCGGCACTGACGATTTGATTGAGCCGTCGGCTTCAACCTTGACCCACATCATGCCCTTAGCACCGATTTGCGGACGCTTCACGAAATCGGTCAGCTGGTCGAGCTGCTTGCGGGTGTAGTCGGCACAGCCCGGAGCTACGATCGCACCGACATATTCGGCATCGTCAAGCACGGCGAAGCCCTTGCCACCGGTGAGGTCCTTGATTTCGACAAATTCCATGCCGAAACGTGTGTCGGGCTTGTCTGAACCATAGAGACGCATAGCGTCGGCCCATGTCATGCGCGGGAACGGCTCGGTGAAGTCAATGTCCTTGACATATTTGAAAATGTGCTTTACAAGTCCCTCGAACATGTTGAGCACGTCTTCCTGATCGACAAACGACATCTCGCAGTCAATCTGTGTGAATTCCGGCTGACGGTCGGCACGGAGGTCCTCGTCGCGGAAACATTTAACAATCTGGAAGTAACGGTCGAAACCGCTGACCATCAGAAGCTGCTTGAAGGTCTGGGGCGACTGGGGAAGCGCGTAGAACTCGCCGGGATTCATGCGTGAGGGCACAACGAAGTCGCGAGCTCCTTCGGGAGTGGACTTGATGAGCACCGGAGTCTCCACTTCAAGGAAGCCCTTTGAGTCAAGATAGCGGCGGATTTCAAAAGCCATGCGGTGGCGGAGTTCGAGATTCGCACGCACGCAGTTGCGACGGAGGTCGAGATAGCGGTATTTCATGCGGAGGTCGTCGCCGCCGTCAGTGTCGTCCTCGATAGTAAACGGAGGCACTTCGCTGCGGTTGAGCACCTTGAGCTCCGAAGCAATGATTTCGATGTCGCCGGTCGGAAGATTGGGGTTCTTGCTGGTACGCTCGGCAACCTTGCCTTTGACCTGAACCACGAACTCACGTCCGAGATGATTGGCAGCCTCACAGAGAGCCGCGTCATTTTCGATGTTAAACACCACCTGAGTAATACCGTAGCGGTCACGCACGTCTACAAAGGTCATACCACCCATCTTGCGGGCGCGCTGCACCCAGCCGGCGAGGGTCACTTCCTGACCCGCATCGCTGAGTCGGAGTTCGCCGCATGTCTTCGTTCTATACATAGCAGAACTGGTTCTATTTAGATATATTTAATCCGGATTGGTTAATTTTTAAAGCACACGATAGGCAACAGCCTGAAGCCAACGGCACTTCAATGTGCAAAATTACAAAGAATCAGATAGAAAATCAAAAAAAGGTCATGGTAAATTAACAAAGAAAAGAACTTGGCAAATCACAATGTCACCAAGTTCTTTTCATTTAAATCCGACAAGACTACACGCTATTTTACGCTATCAGAAATAGCAATAGGATATAACGGATACATCCATTCTATCTTTACATTTCCAACGAATAAGCGGCTGTTAACTTCAGCTGTTTCAGCCAAGCCGCGAAATGTCACATCCTGATTCTGAGCAATATCCGAGGCCATATCCTTAAATGTCACGACTCCTGTCCCTCGTGACGGGGAAGATGATTCCTCAATTGAATCCGTATCAATGATGAATTCTCTTAGGACAGTTGGTACAAATCCATTATTTTCCTCTTTTATGACAAGATCCATCATCTCAGGAAGAGCACGACACCTCGTCTTATCTATGAGATACTTGCCAATCTCATCAGCAAGCATCTGCTGATCCAAAGTTTTATCTTGCTGAGCCATCTGATATAATTTTCTTTGCAGTTCCATCCGAGTACTTCACAATCACAACACCTTTATAATCTGCCGAAACCTTACGACCCTGCAAATTATAACGTCCAATTTCTTTGCATTCCGAATCACCAATTACCGAATCAATACCTGACTCTCCCATCTCAATAATATTCCAAAAATTCTTCCAGCCCTCAGCATTCTGATAGGCCTCCAAAGAACCTTGCGGCACATAAACTTTAATATTATCAACATATTGAGACGTGCTGAAAGTCGGACAGTCCGGTGTGGGAATAGGATCTTTACAAATTATAGTTTCGAGTTTTGAATAATCACTAAATGAAACTCTCCCATGCTTTGAAGAAGACAGACGAAAAACGCCAAAATTTGTTATTCCTTTTCCTAATTCTAAAGTAGTTAAATTTTTCTTTAGATCATTATAATAAAAGAAGCAATTGAGATTTAATCCATCTAAAATCACAAGATCTGTAATATCTGTAATACTAGGCATTATCTGTGACAATCTGGAGTTGTCATAAAAATTACGCCCTATACTAATTTTGGTTAGTGAATTACAATCTTTAAATATATCATCTGTATCATTACCATCGCTAAAAAGCCTTAATTCGGATGGAGAACTCTCAAAAGTTACATCTTTAAGATTACTACACTGTTCGAAAGCAAGTTTATCAATTGTGGAAACCGAACCTGGGATGGATACCGAGGTCAAACTTGTACACCCAGAGAAGGTTGACCGACCTATGGAAGTTACTGAACTAGGTATGACGACCGACGTCAATCCCGTACATCCAAAGAAGGTTCTATACCTTATGGACTTTACCGAACTAGGTATGACAACCGACGTCAATCCCGTACACCCATAGAAGACTGACTCTCCTATGGACGTTACCGAACCAGGTATGACGACCGACGTCAATCCCGTACACCCATAGAAGACTGACTCTCCTATGGACGTTACCGAACTAGGTATGACGACCGACGTCAATCCCGTACACCCACAGAAGGTTTTAGGGCTTATGGAAGTTACCAAACTAGGTATGATGACCGACGTCAATCCCGTACACCCAAAGAAGGCAGACTCACCTATAGAAGTTACCGAACTAGGTATGACGACCGACGTCAAACTCGTACACCCAAAGAAGGCGTAATCTCCTATGGTAGTTACCGAACTAGGAATGACGACCGACGTCAAACTCGTACACCAATAGAAGGCTGACACACCTATGGTAGTTACCGAACTCGGTATGACTACCGAGGTTAGATCACTACAAAAATTAAACGCCGTCTTTCCTATTGAAACTACCGAAAGCTCCCTGCCCTTGTAGTTTACCACAGTAGGAATCTTAATATCCCCTACATATTTTTCTGCTCCACTAGTCACTTCACAAGTCAGCTCAGCTGTGGACAATATTTCATAATATACCCCCTCAACCTCGAAATCGTAGGCTGATACCGAGAGTATTGAGAGTAGAAATAATCCAAAAATCATTATTTTTTTCATACTTTTACTGATATTGATTGTTTTATTTCAGTAATTTTCTTGCACCTATCATTCCAATAAACTCTACTGACGGTGAACCGTCGATCTCAGTAATGATGACTTTACCTGAGACATCATAATGAGCTGAAGAAATGACACTATTATTTTCTGTGAACAGTCCTACTTCACCTGTAAACAGATACTCGCCACATCTCTCAAATTTTTCACTCAACTGAAATAACCGATTTGACTCACGGTCAATCTCTGTAAATTTTAGATTTCGCTCGAATTCAAGCTCTCCGATTTGCCTGCAGAATGTCTCATTAATAGCCGTACAGACATCCTCATGATTCATTTTTAATTTTTCCCTTGGCATAAGACAATGATTGTTCGCCCGCCTCCCCACAGCTATGGCATTGATAATCAAAAAACGAAAATGCGTGGGGAATCTTACTCGTCACTCGTCCCACGTTCCGAGGCTCTGGTATGCCCATTACAGTAGAACGAGCAAACACGCAGAAGCCTCACGCAAATATAGATATATGACATCTGTACATGACATCTGAACATCATGTACAAATGGATATAGCATATCCACAAGGCATCTACCGCTTGCTACATTCTTGACTGTAATGAGAAATTTACCAGATTTCGGAACGTCAAGAAAGAGCGTCATGGTAAACGCTTTTCGAAAAAAATTTGCAAACCCTCCCGCTGACCCTTTACTGAGGTTTCTGCGTTTGGATTTGCAATGCAAATATAAGTATAAATTTTGAAATACTACTAGTGCGATTTCATCGTACTAGTTTATAATGATTAGATTTTTATCGCACCGCTATTCACGGTTTTTATGTCCAAAAGGCGCAATCATTATAATTTATCGAATATAATCGGTAATTTTGCGACGTGAATAATTTTTAGGACAAGTAACTTTTTATGTCAATTACGGACAAAAGGCAGACTATCAGCGCAGAAGAGATATTCAGAAGGTACTACAGACCTCTGTGTCTCTACGCGCTGCGCTATCTCCGCAGTCCTGAAAATTCTGAAGATGTGGTGCAGGACTGTATGACGGCCTTCCTCGAACGATGGGATGAGGGACATGAGGTGGCCGACGTGAAGTCATATCTTTTCATGATGGTGCGAAACCGCAGCCTTGATATGCTTCGGCGAGACAGCCTGATTGACAGCCAGACAACTGACGAGGGATTCGACGATGTAATTGATGAAGACGACCGCGAGGAAGCCGCATTTATCGAAGCCCGGTTGTGGACTGCCATAGATTCACTGCCCGAAAAATGTCGCGAGGTGCTGCTGATGAGCAAACGAGACGGTCTGAAGTATGAAGAGATAGCCGAAGAGATGGGCATTTCGGTCAATACAGTGAAAAACCAGATAAGCAAGGCACTTAAAGCACTCAAAGAGGGGTGTCACCGCGTCTATATGTTCTTTTTCGGGTGACAGGCTCAAAAAATCATGCATGCAACACACGCATATTCAAGCCATTATCACATTTATTCAAAATTTTTTCATTTTTGCGTAGTAGTTTTTCAGCATTTCTCTGTCATAGGGTAAAACAACAGTGTAAAATATGGACAGAGAAAACAGACATCTTAGATTCGTACTCAAGTACTACGCCCCCGGGCGCTTCGACACAAAAAGTGCCCTGCGGGCCTATCGTGCCGGACATCCGGCCAAGTTCAGGCTATTGACCCGCTTCACCATAGGCATAGCAGCATCCGTAGCGGTATGTATAGCTTTGGGCTATCACATTTTCAACACCGGACGCAATGCGATGACGACGCTCTATGCCTACGACAAGTCGGTCAGCTATACCCTTCCAGACAGCTCCGTCGTGACACTTTCTCCACATTCTTCTCTCTCATATAACGCAGAAAGCTTCGGCAATGACTCAAGACGGGTCGAAATGGCAGGCAAAGTGGAATTCAGCGTCACAAAAAATCCTGAAGCACCTTTCGTCGCAAACGCAAGCTACGGAACGGTCACCGTACTCGGCACTCAGTTCGTTGTCGACGAACTCAACCCCGATTCAATCGGCGTGTCAGTGACATCGGGCAAAGTGAAGTTTACCGCAAAAGACAGAGCCGAAGGCGTAATCCTGACAAAAGGAATGCACGCATGCCTGCTCGCCGGGGCTGACACACCTGAAATCATCGAACCCACGAAGCCCGACAGCATCCCGGACTCACATAGATTAGTGTTTGACCACACTCCCCTCCCCGATGTCCTCAACCGGCTTTCGGCACATTTCAATGTCGGTCTGACATGCCAAGAAACCGATAAGGTGCTCACGGCCGAGTTCGACACCGAGAATCTCGACGAAATCATCATGCTCATCGAAAAATCACTTGACGTAAAAATTGAAAAGAAAACAAAATGATACGCATACTGACACTTATCATATTGTCTGCACTGCTTCTGACTCCGGAGATTCACGGAGAATCCGTGAAGAACTCCGACACTTCCACACTGCGCCGTCAGATTGAAGCCGTCAAGGCTCGCCACGGTGTGAAATTCGTCTATGATTCATCAATCCATCTCGATGTTCCCTACCGGGGAAAGCGGCTCGAAGGGCTGAATCTTGATTCAAGCCTTGCCGAACTATTCCGCAACACAGGGCTGCGCTGGGAGAAAAACGGCGGATATGTGGTCATAATGCCTGCCAAGAAATACACTCTCAGCGGCTATGTCACCGAAACCGACGGTGAGACCGTCATCAACGCCACCGTCCGCGACATCACGAGCGGAGCAGGAACTCTGACCAACGAACACGGATTTTTCAGCCTGACACTCCCCGAAGGCCGTCACTCGGTCAGCTTCTCGTCAATCGGAAACTCCGACCGCATCGAAGAGATCGCGCTCGACCGCAACATGACTCTCAACGTGGTCCTATCCCCCGGCAAGGAACTTGGGGAAGTAGTCGTCACAGCCGACCTCAACTCCCCGCTCCACACAACCCAGACCGGTAAAATTTCGCTGACGGCCAAGGACCTCAACAAAGAATATGCCCTGTTCAGCTCTCCGGATGTGGTCAAGACAATCCAGAATCTTTCAGGCGTGGCGGCAGGAACTGAAATCACCTCGGGACTATACGTCCACGGCGGCGACAACGACCAGAATCTCTTTATGCTCGACGGCACTCCACTCTATCAGGTCAACCACCTCGGCGGTCTGTTTTCGTCGTTCAACACCGATGTCATCAAGAACATCGACTTCTACAAGAGCGGATTTCCGGCTCGCTACGGCGGCCGGCTGTCATCGGTGGTCGACGTGCGCACCAAGGATGGCAACATGAACGAATATCACGGCTCTTTCAGCATCGGACTCCTCGACGGACGCCTGCAGTTCGAAGGTCCGATCGTCAAAAACCGCACCTCGTTCAACATCGGGCTGCGACGCACTTGGCTCGACCTCATAACCATCCCGGCCTTCGCCATCCACAACAGAAACTCCGACAACGAAAACATCTCCATGCGCTACGCCTTCCACGATTTCAACGCAAAGGTGACCCACATATTTTCTGACCGCAGCCGCGCCGACATCAGTTTCTTCTCGGGCGACGACACCTTCAAGGCCAGAGAAAGAGATGAAGCCATCGACCAACATAACGAAAGCGAATACACAAAAATCGACCTCCGTTGGGGAAATATGACCGCCGCGCTCAACTGGAAGTATCAGTTCTCGCCAAAACTCTACTCCGTGTTTACCGCAATCTACACCTACAACAGATCGCGACAGGGCTACACCGACACCTATAATACATATAACCCCGCCGACAGTTCATTTCTCGGAGTGACACACACCGAAAACCACAGCCGTTCCACCATCAATGACATCGGCGCACGAATGGAAATAGACTACCGCCTCAACCGTACACACCACATCCGCACCGGGGCAAACTATCTGATGCACTTTTTCAAACCTCAGAGCTTCGCCTCAAACAATTTTGCAGGCGACGGCATCGACATGGACACCATAGCACGCAATATCCACCACACAATGCGCGGTCACGAACTTTCGGTCTACGCCGAAGACAACATAGCCATCGCTGAAAAGTGGAGAGTCAACGCAGGGGTTCGTTTCACGCTCTTCAACATCCCCGACAAGACATATGCCGCAGTCGAACCGCGACTCGCCGTCCGCTATCAGGCGTCGGACCATGTCACGCTTAAGGCATCCTACACACGGATGAGCCAGTATATGCACCAGCTATCAAACTCCTATCTCAATCTCCCCACCGACTACTGGGTTCCGTCGACAAACAAAATCGCGCCATCGCGCTCCGAACAGTATGCGGCCGGCATCTATCTGATGCTACCGCACAACATCCGCCTCAGCACCGAGGGGTTCTACAAGACAATGCACAACCTCATCGAATATGACGGCGGAAACTCACTGACACCGCCCTTCGAGGACTGGGACTCACACATCCGCCGCGGACGCGGACGTGCCTACGGACTTGAACTCGAAGCCGGCTATGGCAACGAACGCTTCGACCTCAGTGGTTCATACACCCTGTCGTGGAACAAGCGCAACTTCCCCGGATTCCACTCAGGATGGTATCCCGACAAGTTCGACAACCGCCATAAACTGAATCTCAACTTCAGCTATAAGATTTCAAACGGCATCGACGCTTTTGCAGCATGGTCGTTCCACAGCGGAAACCGCATGACAGTCCCGCAGCAGGCTGTGATATCACCCGAAATCCCGTTGCCCGACAATGGAGGACATGGATTCAACAACCAAGGCTTTGTATCATGGATCTACGAGAAACCCAACAATCTCTCCCTTGCCCCTTACCACCGCCTTGACCTCGGCATAAATTTCCGCAAAACCACCCGAAAGGGCAACGAACGCATCTGGAATATCAGTGTCTACAATGCCTACTGCCGCATGAATCCGTTCTCGGCCAAAATCGAGATGCTCCCCGACGGTTCATTCCGTGGAAAAGCGACAGCCGTATTCCCCATAATCCCATCGTTCAGCTACACTTATAAATTCTGATTTTCACCGACATGAAACTCCTTGACTTCACATTATATATAATAACGGCCATCATACTCGCGTCGTGTACATCATATTTCGACCTCGACGACTTTGACGTGGAGGAAAAACTGGTCATCTACACCATGCCGATGGCCGGAAGCGACACCACATTCATCCAGCTGTCAAAAAGCACTCCTGTCACCGGCTCTCAGTATCCGCCCGACGGGATTCCCGGCGCAAAAATCGACTTCTCGGTCAACGGCGAGCTGCAACCTGTCTGCTGGACTGAAAATAGACTTGGCAAAATCCCGGCCAAGAGCTACTATGTGGTCAAAACGCTGAATGAGGGCGACAAAATCGACATCGTGGCCGAAGCGGCCGGGCTGCCCCCGGTCAGCTCCAGTTCGGTTGTCCCGGCTCGGTTTATTCTCTCAAAAATCGTACTTGACGAAACAGACAGCGAATTCGGGAAAATGCGTCAGTTCCGCATCACGTTCAAGGATGATCCGTCCACCGACGATTATTACGGAATAAGAATCCTGCATAAAATCAATATTGTCCTAAATAATTTTTGAGTGCTACTCAACGTGCAGAGGCATCAGCCT
>NZ_CAJTQC010000032.1 GCF_910578445.1 uncultured Duncaniella sp.
CCTTAGTAACTACTTCCTATTTTTATTTTTGCCCAAAACGTTTAGGACAATATTGTTATGACTCACACAATTTTGCAATCATTTTGCCCTCTTGCTGCTCGATTGTCGTGATGTTTTGTATTATCGCATCTTTTACTGGTGTCGGGGGTGTTAACTTTGCCGGTAGATTGACAATTATATAAAATTTTTTCGTATCACAACAGACGGATATTTTTTGACACCCTTTTAATATTAATCTCTTGACATAAACAGGAAAGGAGCGAACAATGGACAGTAATAAATGAATTTATAATAAAATATGTTAGACAGACCGGGAAGTGAATGCCGTGATGTGTCCGTGTGCCTTAAATATAAAAAGGAGGTGTGCGGAGTTTTGTCCGCACACCTCCCGTTGGCTATGGCTTTGTATGGAGAAATTTCAGTATTATTCTTCGTACTTCTTCACGATGACAGTCGCGTTGTGGCCGCCGAATCCGAATGAGTTCGAGAGGGCTGCGCGCACGGGGCGGTTTTCTGCCTTGTTGAATGTGAAGTTGAGGGTATAGTCAATGTTTTCGTCGTTGTCGCCTTCCTCGTGGTTGATGGTCGGGGGAACGATGTCGTTCTTGACGGCGAGCACAGAGAACATTGCTTCGAGTGCTCCGGTTGCACCAAGGAGGTGGCCGGTCATTGACTTGGTAGAGCTGATGTTGAGCTTGTGGGCCTGATCGCCGAAGAGTTCAACGATGGCTTTTACTTCAGAGATGTCACCGACAGGTGTTGAAGTGCCGTGAACGTTGATGTAGTCGATGTCTTCGGGCTTCATGCCTGCGTCCTCAAGAGCATTGCTCATGGCGAGTTTCGCACCGAGACCTTCGGGATGGGTTGCGGTGAGGTGGTGAGCGTCGGCGCTCATGCCGCCGCCTGCGATTTCAGCATAGATTTTTGCTCCGCGGGCCTTGGCGTGTTCGAGTTCCTCAAGGATGAGGACAACAGAGCCTTCGCCCATGACGAAACCGTCGCGCGACGCGCTGAAGGGGCGCGATGCAGTCTCGGGTGAGTCGTTGCGGGTCGAGAGTGCGTGCATCGAGTTGAAGCCGCCTACACCTGCGGGGAAGATTGCAGCTTCCGCTCCGCCGGTCACAATTGCGTCGGCTTTGCCGAGGCGGATGAGGTTGAAAGCGTCGATGATAGCGTTGTTGGATGATGCGCAAGCCGAAACCACACCGAAGTTCGGTCCGTGGTAGCCATATTCCATAGAGATGTGGCCTGAGGCTATGTCGGCGATCATCTTGGGGATGAAGAAGGGGTTGTATTTCGGGCCTTGTTCAGCTCCGTTTACTGCATAGTAGCCGGCCTCTTCCTCAAAAGTGTGGAGACCGCCGATGCCTGCGGCGACGATTACGCCTACGCGGTCGCGGTTGAGGTTGGCTGCTTCTTCGATGCCTGAGTCGGCCACGGCCTGACGGGCTGCGACGATGCCATACTGTGCATAGAGGTCGAGCTGACGGAGTTTCTTGCGGTCGAAATGTTCATTAGCGTTGTAACCCTTGACTTCGCAGGCAAACTGGGTCTTGAATTTCGAAGCGTCGAAATGTGTTATGGGAGCGGCGCCGCTCTTGCCGGCTACGGCGTTGAGCCAAGTTGTCTCAACATCGTTGCCTATGGGGGTGATGGCTCCGAGGCCGGTCACCACTACTCTTTTTAATTCCATTGGCAATAATCTACAGTGGTTTGTGAAAGAAATATGTGCGGAATCCCGCTGTCGTCTGTCGTCTGTGGGGTTGACCGCAGAGGCTGAATTGAGAAGAAGGCTCCTCCGCGCGTATGTTGATTGGCGTGGGGAGCCTTTGTGGCTCGGTCAGAGCACTGGCCGTCTGATGGCCTGCAGACCGTTTTTCTTACTTCTGAGTGTTGGCCTCGATGTATTCGATTGCGTTCTGTACGGTGCTGATTTTCTCGGCCTGATCATCGGGAATAGTGATGCCAAATTCTTTCTCAAATTCCATGATGAGTTCTACGGTGTCGAGGCTGTCTGCGCCAAGATCTTTAGTGAATTCAGCGGTTTCTGTTACTTCGTTTTCGTCAACACCGAGCTTATCAACGATGATAGCTTTAACTCGAGATGCAATTTCAGACATAGCTTTGTTGTAATTGTAAGTTGATTAGTAAATTTCTTAATTTGGTGGCAAAATGCAGCGATTTTTGCATTTGCGGTGCAAAGTTAAGTATTTTTTGACAACTTTCAACTATCCAAACGTATAAAGATGTTAACGGAGCTTCGTTTTGCCGATTTTTAGGCCGTTTTGGCCGTCTCACTGGTCTATTTTGCGGATAGAAATTAATATCTCTGTGTTACAAACATGTTACGTTGTATGGCCGTTATATCCTAAAACGAAATTTTTTAATCAAATTTGTACCTAAATATCCACCAATATCCAACCTTATTTATTGTAAGATTATGAAGCTGAAATATTATCTTGTTGGTCTTCCGTTGATTGGACTTCTCGCCGCCTCGTGTGGAAACAGAAATGAAGTGCCTGCTGACAGTGAAATTTCTGAATTCGAAATACACAAAAAGCTGTTGACTGCCGACCGCAGTTACCGTGTGGTGACTGACTACGGGACGGTGTATCTTGAAATGTACACCTCTGTCCAGTGGCCTGAGAAATTTGGCGGCAATGACATAAAGGTGCTTCAGGATTCGGTGTTGAATTTCGCCTATTCCGACACCACTTCGGTTTCCATACACGATGCAATCCGGAAATATCTCGACGATACGTCGTTTCTGGAGGGTGTGAAAGAGATTGTTCCGGTCGATACGCTTCCGTCCGACTCGATGACTTATTTCAGCAGCGTGACAGGTTCGGTATTGGATCTTGACGAGGGGATGGTCACCTATCAGCTCGTGTCGTCGTCCTATCTCGGAGGTGCGCATCCGATGACAGCTACCCATCCGTTCACCTATGATTTCGCTGAGTCACGGGTGCTCGATAATTCAAACATATTCCGTCCCGGGACTCCGACCGATTCGATTGTCCCGGTCATCAGGGAGGCTCTTGCCCGACAGCTCGGAGTGCCTGTCAGCAGACTCAAAAACGAAGGTGTATTTGCCGACCAGCTGACCTATCCCGGCATTCCCTATATCTCAGGCAACACTCTCTATTTCCACTATGACCCATATGAAATCGGCCCGTATGCTATGGGCTCGGTTGATGTGGCCGTCTATCCCTATGAAATCGAACGCTTCCTTCAGCCTTCGGTGGTCCGTCTGTTTGACCAAGGCTTCTGATTTAGCCGCTTGACCGCGGTCTGTAAAAAATAGCGGCGGTTTTGCTGAAAGAATGTTTTTAATTTATTATCTTTGCCTCCGGGCGGAATTCGAATTCCGTCCGGAGGCAATTTTTAGATGCTTTTATAAAATCACCTAATACCTTAATAAACATATCAATGGAAGAAGTTAAAGTCATAGCCCGTTCGCTAATGGAATTTCTTGACAAAAGTCCTGTCAATTTTCTTGCCGTCAAGACTGTCGCAAGTCAGCTTGACGATGCAGGCTTTGTGCGTCTCGATCCGCGCGAGTCGTGGGAACTCCGGCCGGGAGGAAAATATTATATAACCAAGAACTCAAGCGCGATATTCGCCTTTGTGATATCGACTGAAGGTCCTGCATCGGGATTCCGCATCATCTCGGCACATTCCGATTCGCCCTGTCTGCGTGTCAAGCCCAAGGCCGAGATGATCAGCGACGGCGGAATCGTCAAGCTGAATGTCGAGGTCTACGGCGGCCCGATTCTCTATACATGGTTTGACCGTCCTCTCTCGCTGGCCGGACGTGTGGTCCTCCGTTCGGACGATCCGTTGAATCCGCGCACAGAGATTGTCAGGTTCGACCGTCCGCTGCTCACAATACCTCACCTCGCCATCCATTTCAACCGTGCTGTCAATGAGGGAAATCCTCTTTCGAAGCAGAAAGACATGCTGCCCGTGATAGCCATCGTCAGGGACGCAGCCGAAAAAGACAATATGCTTCTCCGCTGTGTCGCTGAGGCCGTGGGCTGCAAGATGGAGGATATACTCGACTTCGACCTCTCGCTTTTCGACACCACGCCGGCTTGTCTCGTAGGTCTCGACGAAGAATTCCTCACCTCCGGACGCCTCGACGACCTGAGCATGGTTCACGGTGCGATGACCGCATTGCTCGAAACCTCGTCGACGAAACAGACACGTGTGATGGCTATCTTTGACAACGAGGAGACAGGCTCGGGCACTAAGCAGGGAGCGGCTTCTCCTGTGCTGATGCAGCTTCTGCGCCGCGTTGTCGCCTGCCTCGGAGGCAGCGACGAGGACTATCTGCGCAGCATCGACAAGTCGTTTATGATTTCGGCCGACAACGCTCACGCCTACCATCCCAACTATCCCGAAAAATATGACCCGACCAATCATCCTGTGGTCGGAGGCGGACCTGTCATCAAAATCAACGCCAACTGCAAATACATGACCGATGCTGAATCGGCAGCTGTCTTCAAGTCAATTTGCGAGAAGGCCGGTGTGCCGTGCCAGTACTTCGTCAATCACAGCGACGTGGCCGGAGGCTCGACCCTCGGCAATATCCTGACCTCGCAGATCGATCTCCGCGGTGTGGATATGGGCGAAGCCATCTGGGCGATGCACTCCGTGCGCGAGACAATGGCAACACGCGACCACGCTTATACAATACGCGCTTTCAAGACTTTCTTTGACCTCTGATATTATAAAGGGTACAGGAAATTCATAAATTACCCCAAATAACAGATTCTTGTTTTCGCTAATCGGAGATTGCTGATTGAGGAGTCCTTCGTGACTCCATCACTCTCGCCGGATGCCTGAAATAAACAATCTGTTATTTGGGGTAATTTATGAATTTATGTACCCTTTTTAATTTTAGTACACTTCTGGTGGAGAAATACTGATCAGTGATGTTTCCTGTCCATTGCATACCACGCATAGGCGATGTAGGCGAGGACGAATGGAATGATGGCGGATACCCAGCTCATACATTTTAGCGTGAACAGGCTTGAGGAGCTGTTGAAGATTGTGAGCGACGACGAGGGGTCGATGAGCGAAGGATAGTAGGGGGTGTTGTTGTAGCCTGCCACCCAGAAAAGTGCGAGGACCACGAGGACAGTTCCGATGCCGCTCCACCATATTCCTGAAGTCCAGTGGTTGGCAAATGCGGAGCGGAGGATGGCATAGAGAACCATGACCACCCCGATAAGGAACGAGGCGAGCGCCCAAGGCATCTCGATGAAATTGAAGAAGTATTTGAATTCTCTCACGGTGAATTCGCTCTGTCGGCCGTTGATGCTGCCGTCGAAGGTTGTCTCAAGCGAGTCGGCGGTCAGCAGGAGTCCTGCGAATAGCAGGAAGAATATCAGGAACACGATTGCGTTGATGAAGACACGGCGACGGTTGGCACGGAAGAAGGTGTCGTCCTGACTGTTGTTGTTCATCAGATAGAGAGCGGCCTGAGTGCGTGCGAGAAAGAGGACTGCAAAGCCGAGAATTAGGTTTTTCCAGTAGAATATCGCCTCGAATCCGTGAGAGGGGGCCCATGTCGAGATGACGGGCGCGCTTGTGTCGAGCAGATTTCCTTTGGAGACGGTGAATTCAGCTCCGAAGAAGAACATCGACACTGCCACCCCGAGGAGGACGCAGCCGACACAGCCGTTGATGAAGAGGAACGTATCGTAGGTCCGTGTGCCGTAGAGGTTGCCTTTCTTGGCGCGGAATTCGTAGCTCACGGCTTGCAGCACGAAGCTTATGAGGATGAGCATCCAGAGCCAGTATGCGCCTCCGAAGCTGGTGGAGTAGAACAAGGGGAAGGATGCGAAGAATGCGCCGCCGAAAACGACAAGGGTTGTGAACGACAGCTCCCATTTGTGGCCGAACGAGCTGATCATGCGGCGCGAGGCTTCGGAATTGTCACTGACACCGAGCAGGAAAGTCTGTCCGCCCTGCACGAACAGCAGGAAGACGAGGATTGCGCCGAGTATGGAAATCAGCAGCCACCAGTATATCTGTAATGATTCAAGTTCCATGGGTTGATTGCATTTTAGGAGATGAATAATGCTTGTTTCTTAATACTCGTCGCGGTCAGATCCGTTGCGTATCTGGTTGATCATGATGGTGATTTCGGCGATGAGCAAGGCGGTGAAGACGGCCGCGAACATCCAGAACGTAAGCTGTACGGTCGATGCGGATATCGCGGATATTGCGGCTTTGTCGGGCATCAGGCCTTCGATGATCCACGGCTGACGGCCCACTTCGGCTGTCACCCATCCGGCTTCGGAGCAGATCCACACCACGGGGATGGTGAGCATGGCAATCCACTGCCACCAGCCTTTTTCCCAGATACGGTTGCCCTTGTGTGAAGTGAATACAACGATGACGAAGAACAGCAGCAGGTAGCCGCCAGCAATCACCATGATGTGGAATGAGTAGAAGGTCATTCCAACCGGTGGCACAGCCTCCTCGGGGCTGTCAAGATAGCCGTAGCCGAAATAGCGGTAGTCCTCCTTGAGTTTTGCGCGTGCGGCTTCCATGGCCGCGCGGTCGCCGTTGGTCATGGCTGTGTCGAATGCGCGCAGCGATTCGTGTGCGCGTTTGCCGATTGCTATGCGCTCGGAATATGAATCGGTTCGGATGGTGTCGCCCTCAGGTGTAAGCTCGATTCCGTTGAGCAGGTCGTCGATTCCCGGCACAAAGCTTTGAGGGTCATGGTTGGCGAGGATTGACAGACCATAGGGTATCGAGATTTCAAACAGGAAGGGGTCTTGGCCGTCGTTGGGCTTCTTCGATGGGTTGAGGATGCCGACTCCGACTATTTCCTGACCGACCTTGCCCTGATAGAGTCCCTCCATCGCAGCGAGTTTCATCGGCTGCACTTTTGCCACCTGCACTGCAGAGCCGTCGCCGGTCCAGAGAGTGAGCAGGATTCCGACAAGCCCGACCCACCCGGCGATACGGATTGAGTCGAGTGCGAATTCACGGCGGCGTTTTTTCATCATGTACCATGCGCTGACTCCGCAGACAAACACAGCGCCGACAACCCATCCGTCGAACACGGCATGGAAAAACTTGTTGATGGCCACAGGCGACAGCACGACGGCCCAGAAGTCATCCATGATGTTGCGCATCTGTCCGGGGTCAAATTCCATCCCGACGGGATATTGCATCCATGCGTTGGCGATGAGAATCCACAGGGCTGAGATTGACGCGCCCAGAGCCGTCAGCCATGTCGAAGCGAGATGGAAGCCGGGGCTGACCTTTTTCCATCCGAAAAACATCACGGCAATGAAGGTCGCCTCCATGAAGAAGGCGAGCAGCCCTTCGATGGCGAGTGGCGCTCCGAATATATCGCCTACAAACCAGCTGTAGTTTGACCAGTTTGTGCCGAATTCAAATTCGAGAATGATTCCGGTAGCCACGCCCATAGCAAAGTTAATTCCGAAGAGTGTCATCCAGAATTTTGTGGTGCGCAGCCATTTTTCATTCCGTGTGCGGTAATAGATGGTCTCCATTATGCCGACAATCACGCTCAATCCGAGTGTGAGTGGCACAAAGAGCCAGTGATACATGGCGGTGAGGGCAAATTGCCATCGCGACCAGTCGACTACAGTCATCAGATCATCCATAAGATTTAAGTAAGATGAGGTTAGTAAAATAGTTAAATTTGTGAGTCAGAGTTTTTGTGACGGTTCAGTCGTTTTTCATCGGTTGAGGAGTGAGGAGCGGACGGCTTCGGCTCTTTCGGTGTCGTTGTCGTAGTCGCGTTTGAGGATGTCGGGGAAGAAAAACAGTTTGAAAATAAAGAAAATAATGAACAGTTTTATGATTATCAGCAGCCACAGTTTTTTTCCGACCGTCATGTTGCGGAATCCGTCGGCATAGAATCTCACCACCTTTCCGGGCCATGCAGGGAAACGTGACAAGCGCCTGTCTGTATGAAGTGTGTTTTTGTGTGCCATACCGAACTGTCGTTTTGTGGCTTGTTGATGAACAATGTTATTTTCCTATAACATTCAATTGATGATTAATGTCGGAGGCTAATATACGAAATTTTCTATGGATATTAATTTTTTTGCTGTTATTTAACAGTTAGGATAATTTTAAGATGTTGAGATAAAAACTTATCTTTGTGCAATGAAAAGTGTCATAGATGCACGCGGCTTCATCTGTCGGAAACTGCGTGTCGGATGTCACTGACCTTGAATCAGCAATTTAAGAGTAATTATTTTAATTATAAAAAATGAAACGATCATTATTTTATGCAGCCGGCATGCTCATGCTGGCTTCCTGTTCGCAGGGTTCGAAATCAAGCTACGTGGTGACAGTCAATGCTGACCAAGAGCTTAACGACAAGACAGCCTATATCATCGACTTCGATACCGAAGAGAAGCTTGACAGTGCTGTTGTGGCCGGTGGTGTGGCCTCCTTTACCGGCGAAATCAGCACACCCCGCCTCGTGGCTCTTTCGATAGACGGCAAAGGTTTTGCAGAGTTCTATCTTGAACCGGATTCGATTCTCATTCAGAACGGAGCGGTTGAAGGTGGTGAGCTTAATGACAAGAATCAGGCCTACTGGACCGAGCGCATGGCAACCATCGAAGAGTTCCGGAGTCTTCCTGACTCAGCTCAGCAGGCGCGCTACGAGGAGTTCCAGTCGCGTATCAACGACGCGGAAGCCAAACTTCGTGAAGAGAATATGGATAACCCTCTCGGTTATTATTATTTCATTGCCGGCCCTGCCCGTCAGATGAGCCTTGCGCAGCTCGACTCGGCTATCGCCGCCCATCCTTCGCTCGGCGAATACAAGCGTATCCAGAAAATGCGTCAGGCATTTGTCAATCAGGAGGAGACTTCGGAAGGCAAGATGTTCAAGGATTTCGAAGTTACCTACAATGATTCTACTTTCCGCCTGAGCGACTATGTCGGCAAAGGCAAATATGTCCTTGTTGATTTCTGGGCAAGCTGGTGTGGTCCGTGCATCCGTCAGACAGCCGTTATAAAGGATCTCTATAAGGAATACGGTCCTAAGGGTCTTGAAGTAATCGGTGTGGCTGTATGGGATAAGCCCGAGGATACTCTCAAGGGTATAGAATCACACGGACTTCCTTGGAAAAATATTATCAACGCCCAGAGCATCCCGACTGAAATCTATGGCATTCAGGGTATTCCCTGCATAATCCTCTTCGGCCCTGACGGCAAAATCATCAGCCGTGACAAGCAGGATGATGATCTGCGCAATGATGTGGCTAAGGCTATGGAGTCGGCTAAGTAAAATGGCGCTTATCTGAAACAGGCGTCATCGCAACAGCGCCCGGTCTGAGTTGGAATGCTCAGCCGGGCGTTTTCTGTATCGGTCGCTTTCACCATCGAACCTGTTGGGGCAGGGGTTGAATTTCGGTGGCACAGGATGTTTGGCTATCGGTGTTTCCGCTCGATGTCGAGGAGGAATCTTTTGGCGGGAAGTCCTCCTCCATAGCCTGTGAGAGTGCCGTCGCTACCTATGACCCTGTGGCATGGGACGAAGATTGAAATAGCATTTGCGCCGTTGGCATTGGCCACGGCCCTGACGGCCGCCGGGTTGCCTATGCGCCGTGAAAGAGATGAGTAGGACTCTGTCGAGGCGTAAGGGATGTCGAGTAGGTGTCGCCACACTTCTTCCTGAAAGGGAGTGCCGGCAAACAGCAGCGGTATGTCAAACTCCATTCGTCTGCCTGAAAAATAGTCGTCGAGCTGCATAATGGCTTTTTCATTGCAGTCCGACAAGCCTGATTCTGTCCGGCAGCCAAGGCGTTTTGAAATCCGGTTCAGGATGGCTGCGTGATGCCGCCTGTCAGTCCAGTCACACAGACATAGCCTGTCGTCATAACTGCCTATCTCAAGATTGCCACATGGCGAGGCGTAAGTTGTCAGATATATTTTCCTATCCATTGTTGTCTTCGGGGAAATCTTGTCGTAAGAAAAAAACTCACTGCCCGACAGGGAAATGGTCGGGCAGTGAGTTTTTTGTTTGTGTGATTCGTCAGCGTTGCGCTTATGCCTTCTTGGCATTGCGGCGGTTGTCGGTGATATAAGCCACGGGTGCTGCCACATAGATTGTAGCGAGTGTGCCGATGATTACACCGAATATCATTGCGAATACGAATGAGCGGATGGCATCACCACCAAGGATGAAGATGCAGAGAAGTACAAGGAGGGTTGACGATGAGGTCATGATTGTACGTCCGAGTGTCGAGTTGATCGACGAGTTGATGGTGGTGAAGAAATTCTGCTTGGGATAGAGACCTACGTTTTCACGCACACGGTCGAAGACTACCACGGTGTCGTTGATCTGATAACCGATAACTGTAAGGATAGCGGCGATAAACGACTGGTCGATTTCCATAGCGAAGGGGAATACGCCCCAGAAGATTGAGTAGAAACCGATGATGGTGAATGCGGTGAATGCGACTGCTGCGAGTGCGCCGAGCGAGAAGGCGATGTTGCGGAAACGGAGCAGGATGTAGAAGAACATGGCGAGGAGCGCGAGGATGACTGCGATGTAGGCATCGGTGCGCATGTCGTTGGCCACGGTCGGACCTACTTTCTGCGACGACATGATGCCGATGTTCTCGTTTGTGGTCGAGAAGTCCTCGATGCTCATGCCGTTGAGCTCGTTCTGAAGTCCCTTGTAGAGAATCTGGGTGATTTCGTTGTCGATACCTTCTTCGTCAGAGTCGATCTTGTAGTTGGTCGAGATGCGGACCTTGGTGTCGTCGTCGATGGTGATGACACTGAGCTGGGCTCCGTCGAAGAGGGGTGCGAGCTGAGCCTGAAGTTCGTGGGTCTTGACAGGATGGTCAAACTGAACGACATAGTTGCGTCCGCCTGAGAAGTCGATACCCTGATTGAGACCACGGGCGAAGAGTGAGATGATTACCACGAGCACCACTGCGCCTACGATGCCGAAGCTGACCTTACGAGCGCCGAGGAAGTTGATGTTTGTGTTAGAGAACATCTTTGATGAAAGGGCGGTGGTGAAGGTGAGTTTCTCGAAGGGCTTGGTCTTGGCACACATTATATAGATAAGGCGTGTCAGGTAAACCGCAGTGAAGAACGAGCAGATGATACCGATGATGAGGGTTGTAGCGAAGCCCTTGATAGGACCTGTACCGAAGAGGAGTAGGATGACACCGGTGATGATAGAAGTGAGGTTGGAGTCGAAGATGGCCGAGAATGCGTTGGCATAACCGTCGGCGATGGCGGTGCGGATGCTCTTGCCTGCGCGGAGCTCTTCTTTGGTACGCTCGTAGATGAGCACGTTGGCGTCGACAGCCATACCGAGTGCGAGCACGATACCGGCGATACCCGAAAGTGTGAGCACTGCCTGGAACGAGGCGAGGATACCGAAGGTGAAGAAGATGTTGAAGATGAGCGCGATGTTGGCGATGAGGCCGGGGATGAAGCCGTAGAAGAGGCACATGAAAACCATGAGCAGAACGATGGCCACAACGAATGACCACATACCCTGCTGGATTGCCTGCTCACCGAGCGACGGACCGATGACAGTGTCGGAGATGATGTCGACCTTAGCAGCCATCTTACCGCTCTTGAGCACGTTTGCAAGGTCCTTTGCCTCGTCGGTGGTGAAGTTGCCTGTGATTTGTGAACGTCCGCCTTCAATCACCGAGTTAACGTTGGGGGCTGAGTAGACCTGATTGTCAAGCACGATTGCCACCTGCTTGTTGAGGTTGGCGGCAGTGATGCGTGCCCACTGGCGTGCAGCGTCGGGCTTCATGTTCATCGACACGTAGTTACCGCCCTGCATAGCGTCATAGTCGCTTGTTGCGGCAGTGATTACGTCGCCGCTGAGGGCAGGCTTGCCGTTGGAAGTCTTGAGGGCTACGAGCTGATAGATGTTGACGTTGCGCTTGCCACGTACAGAGTCGTCGATCTGTACGACCTGCGGTTTGAATTCCCATGCAAGCTTGATGTTTGCGGGGAGGATTCCTTTGGCAACAGGCGATGCGAGGATGGCATCGATGGTGTCGCGGGCGGTGTCGAGTGCCGATCCGACAGTGATGGTGGGACCACCTACCTGAAGGAAGTAGTCGAAGAGACCTTTGCCGTTGCCTGTGGTGTCGTTGCGGAGGGCATTGTCAATGTTCTGGAGCATCGGAGCGATGTCGGCGAACTGGGCGGTCTCGTAGAATTCGAGGTTGGCGCTTGATTTGAGAAGCTCACGCACACGGTCGTGTTCTTTCACGCCGGGGAGCTCGAGAAGAATCTGGCCGTCTTTTTCAAGTTCCTGAATGTTGGGGGCTACCACACCGAACTGGTCGATACGTGTACGGAGGACGTTGGTCGAGCTGCTTACACGGTCCTTGACTTCCTGACGGAGTGAATTCTTGATAGCGTCGAAGTTGTCGCCACGCTTCACCTGATCCTTGAACACGACTGAAAGGTCGCCCTGCGGATCGAGCTTGCGGTATTCGTTGCAGAACACGTCGATGAAGTCGTTGCTCTTGTTTGCGCGTGTGATTGAATCGGCGCTTGCAACGGCACGCTCGAAGTAGGGGTTGCCCTCTGCGTTGGCCATTGAGCGAAGGATGTCGGGGACTGAAACCTGGAGGGTGACGTTCATACCCCCTTTGAGGTCAAGACCGAGGCCTACGCCGAGTTTCTGTACTTCGTTAAAAGTATAGCCTAAATAAACCTTTTCGTTTGCGATGTTTTTGATGTACTCGCTGTAGGCTTTACGTTTAGTTTCAGGGCTGTTGTTGTCCTTGGCCGCTTCGATGGCTGCATATTCCGACGCTTTCTTCTCGTAGTGGTTTGTAACCAGCGAGAATGAAAGGTAGAACAGGCAGATAAGCACCATGAAGATGGCAATCACGCCTGCAACAACACTACCCAAAGATCCTTTGCTTTGCATGTGGTTGAGTGATGTATTAAAAAATAGTTAGTTAATGATTTTTATTGATCGGTTTTCATGGAATAAGGGGGAAGCCCCCTAATTTCAGCTTGCAAATATACGAAATTTCTTTTAATTAGAGCTATTGGCGTGGACTTTTTGCCTCTTTTTTGGTCAGAAGGGGTGGCAGGGATATATATTTAAGATTAAATAAGATAAATTTGTGGTTGAAAATATGTTGTATAAAGTTTATTTAGTTACCTTTGTGGGTCGTGCGGTAGTGCCTCTTGACGGGCCTGTCTGCCGGTTATTTATGAAAACGCAGTGTTGAAAAACCTATGGACACATTATGCACAAAATTTCTCATCATCGTTTCAATCTTATTGCTTACGGGTTGTAACGACGAAATATTTGTCGGTGAGGTCGCTTCGCCTTCGGAAAGTCAGCTTGACATTCCGGCCGGCGGTGAGGCTACATTTACATTCCCGACTGAATATCTTGATTGGATTGACGTGATTCTGCCGGAAACAGGCAGGGACGAAGCTTTCAGGCCTTCCGGATGGCTCTGGAATGAACTTGACGAGCCGTATCCGGTCTACATGGAAAATGACTACGATTTTATTATCGAAAGATATGATGCTGCCGGAAATGTCGAGGTCGAGAACGTTGGATATGACTCCTATGCCAGCTTTTACGATGTGTGGGGCGAAACTCCCAAGCATGTACGTAGCATGAAGCTAAGTAATTTCATGGCCGAGTTTGAGGTGGGCTGGGACGGTTCAGGGAAGATGACTGTCAAGGCCATAAAGAATCTGACCGGCCATGCAATCGAGGGTCGCATAGCTCTGGGTTATTCGTTCAAGAGTGAAAGTGTCGGTTTCACGCTCGCTCCGTCATTGACGGCTGATGACCGCTATGAGGTGCTCGGCATAAGGTATGACAAGGAGGAGCGAATAAGGACGCTCTATACTCAAGACTCGATTTCGGTCGATTTAGACAATCCGGGGACAGATACGGTGGTCCGGAGAGTTCCGATAGCCGGGTATTGCCGCGCGTATATCGACTACAGTATAAATCCGAAACCTAAGATTGAATTTGATGCTTCCAAAGGATTTCCCGATGTCGAGATCCCGACATACAGAGATCTGCCTGAAGGGGGAATGGTCGCGGCGCAGCTGTGGGGTGAAAAGGTCCCGTTCTCATTACATGAGACGGTCGATGTGGCCGGATTTGACAGCGCTCTGTGGGAGGGGGCGTCGTTTGACAGGGCATATGTCATTTCTCTTCCGCCGCACACCGGCTTCAGGGGCGTGCTTGAAATCAGGAGGCTCGACATCGCCACCATTGCCAGCCTGAGAATAAGAAATACAGTCAACGGCGGAGAAATGGAGATACCTGTGAAAGTCCGGGTGAACCAGCCTTGGAGCTATGGAATAAAATATAAAAAAATCAGTCTCGATGAACAGATATAGAAATGTAGATATAATCCGGTTTATGCGGCCGGTCCGCCGGGTGTTGACGGCCGTTGCGCTACTGTGTGCGGTCAATGCGGTGGCCGAAACCGCGCAGACCGACTCGTGTGGTCACGGAGATAAAATCATCCATCATATAGGCATGGATGTGCGCGGTGCGTATGTCGCTCCGGCGCGCGGTGCGGTCAAGAGGACCTATCTCGGTTCGCCGGAAAGGGATGGCGCGATGTCGGGGCATTTAAAATATTCGTTCAGCTATTCTGATGCCACGCGCACAGGCCGTCTCTATCCCGGAGCCTATCAGGGTGTCGGCGTTGGGGCTACGACGTTTTTTGCCGATAATCTGACGGGTATGCCGGTCACGGCCTATCTGTTTCAGGGAGCGCCGATTGTGAGGCTCGCCCGCAATCTGACGTTTGACTACGAGTGGAATTTCGGTGCATCGTTCGGCTGGAAGAGGTATAACGAAGACAATAATCCGATGAATGTGATTGTCGGGTCGCCTGTCAACGCTTATATCAATCTCGGATTCCTGCTAAACTATCGTCTGAACTCCAAGTGGAATCTTACGGCCGGAATTGATATGACGCATTATTCAAACGGAAACACGGCGCTCCCGAATCCGGGTGTCAATACGCTCGGAGGCAGGGTGGGGGTGACATATACGCTCAACGCAGACAGGAAGATGTGTGCTCTTGCCGACAACATGGAGATAGAGCCTGTGAAGCCTCATTTGAGCTATGATCTGGTTGTCTACGGAGCTGTGCGTAAAAAGGTGGCCGACCTGAACGGACCTGAAGAGCTGCCGGGGCATTTCGGTATTGCCGGTCTGAATTTCGCTCCGATGTATAATTTCAACCGTTTTCTCCGTGCCGGTGTCTCGCTCGATGTGCAGTATGACGAGAGTTCGGACATCAGGAGCTATTGGATTGAAGGGACTTACGGGGATGAGGCGAAATTCTACCGTCCGCCGTTTTTCCATCAGGTTTCGTGGGGTCTGTCGGCTCGCGGAGAGCTGGTGATGCCTATCTTTTCGATTAATGCAGGTATGGGCTACAACCTGTTTGGCAACACGGATGCAAAGAATTTCTATCAGGTTCTGGCGTTGAAAATCCATCTGGCACGGAGTTTCTTTCTGCATGTCGGCTATCAGCTCAACAGTTTCAAGAATCCTAATAACCTGATGATAGGTGTGGGCTACCGTTTTCATGACCGCCGGTGATGGCAGGTGGACTACAGTTCCTTTTAATTTTTAATATAAGGGGTACGGAAATTCAGGAATAACAAAAATAACAGATTTTTATTACGTTTCATCCGTGAAAGCCGAAAGGCGTATTTGCCAATCAATCTTTCGTTGTTCGGATGGCTCGAATAAGAATCTGTTATTTTTGTTGTTTATGTGTCTCAGAGCCTCAATTGCTCTGTCGGATTGGTCCGATTACTTTTCGTCGGGGTGGTCTTCGCGCCATGCTTCGTCAGGGTTGCAGCCTGTGCCGTCGAAACAGTGGGTGCACAGACGGCATTTCGGGAGACCGATGCTTTCGATCAGATTTTCAATCTTGCTGAACTGGAGTGTTGTGAGTTCGAGCTGGCGGGCAATCTCGTTGACCATGCGCTGGTATTCCGGAGTGCCTGTTGTCGCATAGATGTCGAGCTTGGCTTTGTCGTCGCCCTCGAAATCCTTGATGATGCGGCGTGTGATGAGTTCAAGGTCGCTTTTGGAGGCGGTGAATCCGATGAATGGACATCCGTAGACGAGCGGCGGGCATGAGATGCGTGCATGGACTTCCTTGACACCGCATTCGAAGAATGTGCGCACGTTGTCGCGGAGCTGAGTGCCGCGTACGATTGAGTCGTCGCAGAAGACCACTCGCTGTCCGTCGAGAATGGCACGGTTGGGGATGAGCTTCATTTTTGCGACGAGGTCGCGGCGCGACTGGTGGCCGGGAGTGAAGCTGCGTGGCCATGTCGGGGTGTATTTCAGCACAGCGCGGCGGTAGGGGATGCCACGTCCTTCGGCATAGCCGAGTGCATGTCCTACGCCTGAGTCGGGGATGCCGCATACGCAGTCGGCCTCGGTCGGGTCTTCCTCGCCCATTTTTCGGCCGCTGTTCTCGCGAGTGTATTCGACATTGATTCCGTTGTAGTCGCTCGCTGGGAATCCGTAGTAGACCCAGAGGAATGAGCAGATCTGTTCGCGACGTGCAGGGGCTTGGAGCACCTCCATGCTTTCGGGCCGTAGTCTGACGATTTCGCCCGGACCTACGTCGCGTACGGTTGTGTAGCCGAGGTTGGGGAATGCGGATGTCTCGCTCGCGGCAGCGTAAGCGCCTTCTTTCTTTCCGATGACGATCGGTGTTCGTCCGAGGTAGTCACGGGCACAGATAATGCCGTCTTCAGTGAGGATGAGCATCGAGCATGAGCCCTTGATTTTTTTGTAAACGAGATTGATTCCGTCAACAAAATCCTTTCCCATGTTGATGAGAAGTGCGACAAGCTCGGTCTGGTTGATGTTGTTTGCTGAAAGCTCGCTGAAGTGCATTCGTTCGGCAAGCAGTTCGGATGCGATGTCGCGGATGTTGTTGATCTTAGCTACTGTTACTACTGCGTAGCGCCCTAAGTGCGAATTGACGATTATTGGCTGAGGGTCGGTGTCGCTGATGACTCCTAACCCCTGATTGCCGACGAAGCGGTCGAGCTCGTCTTCAAATTTAGAGCGGAAATAATCGCGTTCGAGACTGTGGATTGTGCGGTTGAAACCTGATTCGGGGTCAAAAGTGACCATTCCCGCACGCTTGGTTCCGAGGTGAGAGTGATAGTCTGTGCCATAAAACAAATCGTTGACACAGGGTTTGGTCGAAATAGAGCCGAAGAAACCTCCCATGGTGGATTTTCCTTAATGATTGGTGCTTTGAAAAATGAAAGTGCAAAGGTAAGCAAAAATCTCAACGTGGCGCAATTGCGAAATGTTAAAATTCGATTGCGGCTGCTTATGACCATGTGCAAAGTTTCCTGCTCAAAGCATGGCGGCGATCTGCTATTTATGGCATAGCATCCATATGACAGAGGATGATGTATGGCGTGCAGGTCGTGCCGGTTATGTCTGCCATGACGTTTGTCGCAGCATTATCGATGCGAGAGTTCCGTATATTACAATAATTGTGGCAATATCGACATTGCCTGATGCGGTTGCGAGTGGTAACTTTGTAAGTTAAACCAGTATTATATGGCTGAATCCAACATACGAATACAATCACTCCTATGGGATGAATTGACTACTGCTAATTGGGATGTGATATATAAAGACTGTGGCGTGTCTCTGATAGAAGGTGATGCGTCATTTCCTGCATTGACAGGCATTTATGAGGTTAAAATGGTTGCAATTCTCATTTGTCTGAATGGCAGACTTACCTTAAGTAATTCAAATTCTCCTTTTGATGTTAAAACAGGCGATGCCTTGGTGTGTTTGCCCGGTACTATTCTACGGCATGAGAAATCGTCATCGGATTTTCGATATAAAGTGCTTTGTCTTTCACCGGATGTAGTGGCCAAGCACTCGGCAAAGAAAGGATATTTCACAAAATTTTCCAATCGAAAGACACCGTTTGTCAAAATCCACTTTGACAGTCTGATGTTAAGCCTGATAGACGCATATTATTCTATTCTGGAAATCAAGATAAAAGAAGATGACATTGCGGATCAGGATGTCATAGTGTCAAACATTGTGGGTTGTCTGCTTTTTGATGTCCTTAAGAGAATACCTGACACACAGTCGGTTGAGCCGATAAGACAGACACAGGGATATAAATACGTCATTTTCCAGAACTTTATACAGTTAGTGGCAAAAGATAATGGAATCCTTCGTTTTGTCAAAGAGTATGCCCGGAGATTAAACATATCACCAAAGTATCTGTCGGCTATCTGTCGTGAATCAAGTGGTAAATCAGCAAGCGAATGGATAACTGAAATACTCAACACGGAGATTGAGAGGATGTTGCGCTACACGGATCTTTCGATGAAAGAGATATCGGTATGTCTGGAATTTTCCAACTGTTCGGTGTTCTCAAAATATATCAGACAGCATTTCAACATGAGTGGTGTAGAATATCGTAATTACCTGCGTAAGCATTCGCAAAACACATAAGACAGAAGGTTGAGGCTGTGTCAAAATGAACCGACCACTAAAAGTTAGGCAGATAGCTTTTAGTGGTCGGTTCACTTAATTAGGACATAGCCTCATTATATTTGGGCTGTTGCAGCACGATAGTCAATGATATGTATGCGAAGCTGTGTCTTGGCTTCTATGAGATTGCTTCGCGATGTCTGCCACTGAGCCTGTGAGTCAAGAAGGTCGGTTATGGTCGCAAGACCGAGACGGTATGATTGGGTTGTTGAAGCAAGTGCGGCTTCTGCCTGTCTGAGAGAAGTTTCAGCAGAGTGCACGAGTTCCTCCCCGGTTCGGACATTGGCAATCGCCTGTCGCACCTGCAAGTCGAGCAGACGTGTGTTCCTGTTGAGATTTAATCTTGCGTTATCCACTTCCAAGCGGGCATGTCGAACACTTTTCAGACCTTTGCCCCAGTTGAACAGCGGCACTTGTAATGACACCATGATATTCCATCCATCAGCGTTTATTTTGTTGGAGACCGGTGTGTAGTTTCCATCGGCATCCTGCTGCATCATGTCAAGTTTGATATTGCCCATTGCGCTCCATCCGGCTTGTAATCCGATCAGAGGAAGGAAATCAGCTCTTGTCACGCGCACCTGCTGACGTTTGGCCTCAATGTCGGCGCGAAGCAGTTTCATCTCAGGTCTGGAATCAAGATCATAGTTTTCTAAGTCCAAAGCAGTTTCGACAGGTATTTCAGAGTCTTCCACCGTGACGGGTGTGTCGAGGGCTAATCCAAGGGCGTCGCATAAAGCCATCCGGCATAGTTCCACGCCATTGACCACTTGTTCCTGCTGGTATTTGACCTGTCCCTGACGGGCTTCGATTCTTAGCAAATCATTTTTTGTCGCCATTCCGGCGTCGAATGCTGCCTTTGTCTGGGAATATGCAGTGTCAATCAGTGCTCGATAACTGTTCATCATCTCAAGTTTCGATAAAACCGCGACATAGCTCCAGTATGATGTCTCGGCATTGGCTTTGATTTTTATACGTGTCTGCCTCAATTGTTCATTCGCAACAATGACACCTATGCCGGCGAGTTTATTAGACGCTATGATTTTGCCTCCGGCAAAAATGGGCTGAGTCAGGGAGATTCCTGCCATATATACACCGCGCATACACAGCGACATCCCCATATCGGTTTTGCTGTCAGGCAATCTCCACATACCTGTCGCATTTCCTGAAAAGCCGGGAAGATAGCCTGTTTTGGCAATCTGTCTGTTCAATCTGGATTGTTCAACTGCTTTTTTTGCAGAGAGTAACTCCTCGGAGTTCTCAAGAGCGAGGTCTATTGCCTGCGATACGTTCAACGTAATAGCTGACAGACTTTCGGTAACAAGCAAAGCCGTTACCAAAGTTATAATTTTTAATATTCTCATCTTTTTATCTTGAAGAAAAGTGAGTAAAATAGCGGAAGAAGCATAAGTGTTATGATTGTTCCGATAAACAAACCGCCGATAACCGTTACAGCCAAAGAGCCATACAATGCATCCGTCAGTAGTGGTATCATTCCCAGAATAGTGGTAAACGAAGCCAGCATGACAGGGCGTACACGACTCAAGGTTGCAGTTATGACGGCATTATAAGGTTCGATGTGTTCCTCTGTTTGAAGTCGATTGATTTCATCGACCAAGACTATTGCATTCTTTACCATCATTCCAATCAGACCCATGCAGCCAATCTGTGCAATAAATGTGAACGGGGTGTCGGTTAGCAACATCAAGGGTACGATGCCACACATCACAAACGGGAAGCAGAGGATTATCACAAAAATCTTTTTCCAGTTATTGAATAGAAGCAACAGCACGATGAAAATCATCATAAGAATAATTGGCATCTGCCCGATCAGTTTGTCTGATGCTTCTCCTGACACTTCGTTTTCGCCGACATATCTCATGGAATACCCCGGAGGTAAAGGAATCGCCTCAATCTGCCCGGAAATATCTTCGAGCACTTTTTTCGGAGTTGCTTCGGGATTAAATGGATCGGGATCTGCTTCTGCCTGAATTGTGCGTTGCCCATTATATCGGTATATATATTCATCACGATACTTAAGAGAAGCGCTGTCCACCACATTGCCCAACAACGTTGTCTGGAACATGTTTCTGACAATTTCATCGGGTGCAGTAGCGCCTGTCAGCATACCTTGCATCTGAGATGGATCAATGTTGATGTTGAGGGTTGACCATACCGGAATGGATGTAAGCGGAGTAGGATTGGAGCCGTCGCTATTGCGCATTGTCAATCGTATCGGCAAGATATTGTCTCCGTCATGTATCACTCCGATGGCGTAGCCGTCAGTGGCGGCTTGTATGGCGTTACCAACGTCACTTCGGTTTACACCTGCACGCTGTGCGTCGGCTTGAGAGAATGCAAACTGAATGTTGGGAGAGGAGGCATTCCAGTTGTTTTGAACTGAATATGTGTCAACATATTTGCTGTTGCGCATGATATTCTCAGCTTTTTGTGACAACTCCTTCAGCACCTGAATGTCAGGTCCGGAAAACTCGACTTCGACTGTGTGTGACGATGAGATGGAAAAGTTGTATTTTCGAGTCCTCACATACGCATCAGGAGCAATTGCACGCAGTTTTTCTCTTACTTTGTGGTTCATCTCCTGCATTGTCTTGTAATCCTTGCAGTCAATTATGAGTTCGGCATAGTTATCACCGGATGTCGGCATGGGCCTTACAAAGCAATATCGCGCAGGCGCACCACCGGTGCTCACTATTACACGGTCGATTTTGTCCATGCGGCTCACGGAGTCGGCAAGTTGCCTGATTCGTTGGTCAACTTGATCCGCATCATCTGTAGCCGGGAAATGGCACTCAACCACAAACTGTTTGTAATCAAAGTCAGGGAAAAATACAGCCCTTACTCTTGACATGCCTATAAAAGAGATGATAAGGATTGCTACTGCTCCACTGATAGAGATTAGTCGGTGTCCGATTATGAATTGCAGAATCGAACGTATGGTGCGGTAGAGTGCGTTGCCATAGATTTCAGTGTCCTTTTCGTTTTTCTTTTTCGGCCCCAGCCAGAATTTAGAACAGAAAGGAACTTGGATTAGAGCCAGAATCCAGCTGGCCAATAGACTTACACAAATTACAATGAACAGGTCGCCGGCAAACTCTCCGGTTGAACCCGGTGTAATGTAAATCGGTAAAAAAGTACAGGCGGCTATAATGGTTGCCCCAAGTAGAGGCATTGCTGTGTTTTTTCCAATCCGGTATAAGTATTTATTCTGGGGTAGTCCTTTTGCCCTGTCGCTGAGGATGCCGTCCATGATAACTACTGAGTTGTCAACGAGCATGCCCATCGCTACGATGAACGCACCGAGAGATATGCGTTGGAGCGTTGTTCCAGCAGCCGATAATACCGGAAATGACAGTGCCACAGTCAAGACAAGACCGAATCCTATAATAACACCCGATCGCCATCCCATAGTAAACATCAGGAGAAACACTACAATCAGGACCGATTCAAGAAGGTTGAGCATGAAGCTTTCCATTGCTTCATCGACCTTGTCCGGCTGAAAGAAAATTTTGTCAGTCTCCATCCCGACAGGAAAACGCTTCATCACCTCAGCCAATTTCGCATCGACAGCTTTGCCGACATCGGGAACAATAGCCGTATTTTCGAGTGTAATGGCTATCGTAAGCGCAGACTGATTGTTGATATACACTGAATTGGTTCTCGGAGAGGCATACTCGCGGGTTACTTTCGCAACGTCTCCAACTCTGACTCTTTTGCCATCGGCAGTGCTTAATAAAAGATTCTTTATGTCTTCGATATCTTTAACACCTTCAGTGACTTCCATTGTCATCCTTCTGGAGTCTGAACGGACTTTGCCGGCGTCGACCGCTCCGGTTGCACTTTGTAGTCCCAGCATCAATTGAGTAGGAATCAAACCATTGGATTTGAGAAACTCCGGTGTAAATTCGATATTGATGACCTCACTTTGTGTGCCGCCGATATTTATACGTTTGACTCCCGGAACTGTCAGCAATTCGCGCCGCAATAGTTTTGCATATTTTTCAAGTTCCTTTGACGTATATCCGTCTCCATAGAAAGCATACAGCAATCCGTAAACATCCATCATGTCGTCCACCACAATCGGTTCCATAGCTCCTTGTGGCAATTTCATGGCGACGTCCGAGACTTTTCGACGGGCGAGGTCGAAATGCTGTTCTATTTCAGAAAGTGGAAGTTCTTTAATGAACTCTACACTGATGAGGGCACGGCCGGGCGTTACATCCGATTTTATTTTATCGACATTGGGCAGCGTACGAAGGGCATCTTCAATAGGCACAGCCACATCAAGTTCCACGGCTGTAGCGTCAGCCCCCGGATATAGAGCAACTACGCTGACCTGCTTGATCGGTACGGCGGGGTCCTCAAGTTTAGGCATCCGAAGATAACTGAGAACTCCATATAAGATAATACCTGCCATGAGCGACCAGAAAAGAGTCGGCCGCTTGACAAAAAATTGAGCTAACTTTTCCATTACAGCAGATTACCGGGATTAGTGTCAGATTCGGTCTGAAGGATGTTTACTTTTTCACCATTCACAAGATGACGCACTCCTGTGCGTATGATAAGGTCTTCAGCCGTAATACCGGACACAACGTTGACAATGCCGTTTTCGCCTGTTCCTTCTGTCGCAATTTCAGTGGCTTTTATTATGGAGTCGGATGGATTTACAACCCACACGAATCTGTGTCCGTCATTTTCAAAAACAGAACTCAACGGGATGGTTACTCCTCGTTCATCATTGGATTGACTGAGGATTCGGACCTTGATATTCATGCCGGGAGTAAAGCCTGAATTATCAGGGACACCTAAGCGCAACCGATACAACTGGGTGTTGTCGGCTCTCGGTGTCAGACTCAACATGCTAAGTGAAACTGTTTTATCCGGGGCTATGGTTGATTCTCCGATGAATCCGACGAAATCGTTGCGCGAGGCATAGAACCGAACCGGAAGATCGACAATAGCTTCCATGTTATTGTTGTCCATAAGCTCGATGACAGGTGTGCCTGCATCAACCATTTCGGAATTCTCAAAGTTGACTTTTGTTACTATACCTGAAGCCGGTGATGTCAGACGACAATAACTGAGTCTGTTTTCTTCAATCTTCAACTGAATTCCCAATTGGCGAAATCCTGACATTGCTTTCTCATAGTCGTTGTCGCTCATATTGCCGGAAGCATGAAGTTTGGTCATTCGGTCTGTTTCCGCCTTGAGATTTTCATATTTCTCGCGTAGAGACGACACACCGAGAGCATAATCTTCCGAATCAAGGCACGCGATTGTTTGCCCGGCCTTGATATGGTCTCCTTCCTTTACATAGATTCTCTCAATTTGGCCGCCGGTCTTAAATCCTACTGAAATAATCCGGCCTTCCTCAACAGTAGCCGGCAATGTGATTGCTGATTCTATGCCATTTGGTTCCGGATGAACAGTGAATACATTATGGGCGACAGGTGGCTGTTGATATTGTGCCTTTTCGCCTCTTCCGCAGGACGATAGCAGCACGATCAGTGCTACTATCGATAAGAAATTACTGTATCTCATTACTTTATCTGTATTATTCATGTCGATTTATAAGGCATAAGATGCACCGGCCTGAATAAATTGGTAGGCGGTTTGCTGTTGATACTGCACATATCTTTTCGCATCTCTCATGCCATTTACCCTATTCACGCTGTTTTATCAATGCACCGGCTTTATATCAAGATTCAAATTATCGGTTATATTACGTGAATATTTCAATAATGTATGATTCTGATTTAGTTCTGTAAAATTAGCGAGTTTGCAGATTGCGATAATTTATTACGGTGCTATCTTCAATAAATCCTGCCTAATTGACAATACGCATTCACAAAAGTTCAAATACAGTCTTTTTTATGTTTTCCACTACTCAATATGATGCTGCTGACGAGGCATTAATATGCTTATCTTAGTTAAAATGGACATCTCTCGGCCACTGCAAGAACTGTTATGCCAAGATAAGATTTTTAGACGATTTATATGGTTGAACTGACCGTTAGAAGTTCTAATTAACCGTCTTTAGACATACCACTCACATCCAATTTTAATATCGGTGGGGTGTAGGATTCAGTTTGGTGGACAATTTGAGGCCAAAATACCTATAATGAAAAAACTCAACTACTTGATTTTTATGTAGTTGAGTTTTGAAGTGGTGACCCCGGAGAGGCTCGAACTCTCGACCCACTGATTAAGAGTCAGTTGCTCTACCAACTGAGCTACGGAGTCATTTTTTTCTTTTTGTGGTGCCACCAGGAATCGAACCGGGGACACAAGGATTTTCAGTCCTTTGCTCTACCAACTGAGCTATGGCACCAAAATATGTTTTTACAAGAAGGAAACGTTGTTGTTTTTCCGTTTTTGCGTTGCAAAGGTAGGGACTTTTCCGGTACTGTGCAAATTTTTTAGTAACTTTTTTTCGATTTTTTCAAAAAAAGTTGATTTTCGAGCTTTTTTAGCGTTTTTTGAGGGGTTTTTGGTGGTTTTACGGGAATTTTTGATGACTCCGACTTATAATTGGTCCGGAGGCTTCGTGGCAGTTTTTTCTATTAAAAATATTTATGAGGACAGGAGGGAATGAATATTTATGCACCGCACCCCAAAAGTTGGACATAAAACTTTTGGGGTGCGGTGCATTTTGTCATTGAGTTGTCCGATGAAAAATAATGGACAGTTTCATATGAGCCTGATGACTTCGTCTGTGAAGGTTTCTGACGGAAGGTCGTATGGAAGCCAGTGAATGGGGAAGCCTCGCTTTTCCATACCCCTGAACCATGTCATCTGCCTTTTGGCAAACTGGTGTATGGCGATTTCGAGTCCTGCGACCATTTCATCATATGTCATCTCTCCCGTAAGGTAGAGGGTCATATATTTGTATTCAAGTCCATAATAAATGAGATCGTCGGCGGGGATGCCTGAATCAAGCAGCCGGCGTACTTCGTCGACCATTCCTTCTGCCAGACGGCTGTGGAGACGTTGGGTGATGCGCTTGCGACGGCTGTCGCGGTCGATGTCGACACCTACGACCACTGCATCTGTGATAGGCGATGGTTGGGCTTCGAGTGCCGCATCCGGATGGTCGTTGTAGTATGTCTGAATTTCGATAGCCCGTATGGCGCGTTTGGCTGTATCCACATCGGTGGTGTTGTGAAGGTTTTTCATTGAAGCCAGTATTCCGGTAAGTTCTTCAAGTGACTTTCCTTCGAGGCTGCGCCGGAGCTGAGGGTTTTCGGGGACTTCCGGGAGGCGCACGCCTTTAAGGACACTCTCGACATACAGCCCTGTGCCACCGCATAGGACCACGTATTTTCCTCTGGATTCAATGTCGGCCTTTGCCGTCTGGAAGTCTCTTAGGAATTCATAAAGGTTGTATTTATAGCCGGCCGGGCATATATCTATAAGGTGAACCGGGATTTCGCTGTATTCCTCTAAGTCTTTTCCCGTGCCGATGTCCATTCCCCGGTATATCTGACGGGAATCGGCACTGATTATTTCAGCGCCGATTCTTCGGGCGAGATCCACTGCCCGGCGTGTTTTGCCTGAGGCGGTAGGCCCTGTTATGACAATAAGCGGTTTTTTATGTGTATCCATTATCGGTCTAATCAGACTTGTGTTGCTTTACGCTGACGACGGTGAAGCAGTTTGCGCAGATGGAACAGGGGCTTGTCCTCATTGAAGCGGGCTACTTCGAGCCATTGTGGATCGTTGAAGTCAACATCCCAGTCGCAAATTCCCTTGAGACGGAATGTCGGGCGGTAATTTTTTATTCGATAAAGTCGGTTTCCATCCACGTCGTAGGTCTTCCATGCCATGGTGATGGTGTAGAGCCTGTGGATTTCGGATGCGAGCATCTTGGTGAGTTCATGATTATAGAGCAGACGCTGAAGCTGAGAGAGTGTGAACCATTGTCCGCGGATAGAAGTTTCGCTGATGGTTTCTTTGGCCGGTAGGCAGCAGATGAAATGGAACACGTTGGCCTGTCCCGACATGTCGGTGCTTTTATACATGAAGCGTATCGAGAGGTCCTCGGCGGGCAGCCCTGTAAGATTTGAAAAGTGGTCAGCCGCATCTTCGACACTTATGAAATTGCAGTGCGACTGGCTTATATCGGCTGGTGTGTCAAATTTGTTGCCGTCAGGGATGTCATGGTAGCCTTCGGTGCGGCTCAGAAATATGTTGTCTTCATGAAATATAAGGAAGCGTACGCCCGAACCGTCCATGCACACTCGCGGATTCTGTTCGATATGGTTGTAATAGTAGCTCCATAGTCCGAAATATCTCATGCCGAAGAAGATGATCGATAGACCGTAGAATATGGATGGAATCCAGTTATAGAAGAAGTGGTCGGCGGTGTTGAGGTTTACATTGACATAGTAGAACGCGTAATATATCCATGCGGTCACACTTAAGGTGGCGGAGAGGAGAAGAAGCGTCCTGACCTGATAGCGGCTCTCCTGCGAAAAGACTTTTCCGAGAAATCCGCGTTCGGAGGCTGTCCCGTTGCGTATGATGCACTCCCTGCACACCGAGGCGTTGTTGCCTTGTATTTCCGACAAAAGGCAGTAGAATGTGGCTACAGGGCCGAGGATGAGGATTGTCAGATAGGGTATGTGCATGTTGAGCAGTTCTTCGGGATAGAACAGCGATATGATGTGGCGGGTATAGATAATGGATACGATTACCATTATCAGGGCGGAAGTGCATAAAGTCCGCACGCATATGGTCTGGATGAGGTCGCATGACGACGCGCTCAGTTTTCTGCCGTTGTTTCGGTAGAGGATGAGCAGGATCATCAGTCCGAAAGTGATTGACGGAATCCATTGGCGCGGGACGAATAGGGCGGTAAATTCAGGCAACGCAAGAGCGCCCACGGCAATGGTCCAGTTTAGCCATAGCGTGAAGATCGCTTTTTCGTTGGTAATGTGATGATGTTGGGCCATGTATGTCTGATGCTTGTAGCTTAACGTAGGTTGGAGTTAAAATAGGCGAGCATTCGCGAGTAAACCGAAAGTCGTGCGCCACAGCCGTGGATTGAATGGTTCATGTTTGGATATATGAACATGTCGCACCATTTTCCGGCAGACTGGAGGGCGGATGTATATTGGACGGTGTTCATGAAATGTACGTTGTCGTCGGCAGTGCCGTGCATCATCAGCAATGGCACTGACAGGTTGGCTACGGAATTCAGTGGGGCTGATGCGCGGTAGCCGTCTTCATTTTCCTGAGGGGTTAGCATATAGCGTTCGGCGTATATGGTGTCATAGTAGCGCCAGTCGGTGACGGGGGCGATGGCCACAGCTGCCGCGAAAGGCGTAGAGGGTGTCGACACGCACATGAGGGTCTCATATCCGCCATAGCTCCACCCGCAGATGCCGATGCTGCCTGATTTCACATATGGCTGTCCGGCGGCCCATTTTGCCACTGCCTGCTGGTCGATTGTCTCGTAATGTCCGAGGTTCTTGTAGACGATGGTTTCCCATGCGCGGCCGCGACCGCCTGTTCCGCGACCGTCGGCGCAGATGACGATATATCCCTGCATGGCGGCATATTGTACCCAGTCAATTGCCCAAGTGTCGAGCACTTGCTGAGAACCGGGTCCGCTGTACTGCGTCATGATGACAGGATAAGACCCTGACTCCGAGAATCCGGCCGGTTTGATCATGTAGGCATTGATTGTGATTCCTTCTGACGTTGTTACGGTGAAGAACTCTCGTTTTGGAGCAGAAGCATATTTTGCTTTTACGGCGGCGTTGTCCTCAAGGACTCTGATGTCCTTTCCGGCTATGCTGCGCAGTGTGTAGACAGGCGGAGTCTGGGCATTGCTGTAGCATACGGTGTAGTAGTTTTTGGTCGGGGTGAACCATACTGAGCCATTGCCATTTTCAGGTGTCATGTGGGTCATTATACCTTTGGGGTCTATGCGCGATACCACCCTGTTTATAGGACCTGTGGCGGTCGACTGCACGTAGTGGTTGCCTTTTGCGTCAGCGCCGTAATAAGCGAGCACGTCGAAGTCGCCTTTCGTAATGGCGCGGGTCATTGTGCCTGCGTAGTTATACTGATAGGCGTGTGTGAATCCGGTGCGTGACGAAAGGACGACAAAGTTGTCGTTGTTGAATGTCAGATTCTCATAGGTAGCCGGTTCGAGCCATGCAGCCTCATCCTCCACGAGTATAGACTTGGCCACGTTGGATTTCGGATTCATGCTGAAAAGCTCCATGCGCGTCTGTGCGCGGTTGAGGGTCGCGATGATCAGACGGTCGGGACTTCCGCCATAGGAGATGCGGGGGATATACTCGAAGTTGGTGGCGGGAATGTCAAGATTCTTTGTCTTGCGGTTGTCGACGTCGTAGCTATGGACGCTGACTTTCGAGTTCGGTTCTCCGGCTACGGGATATTTATAGGTGAACGCTCCCGGGTAGAGTGAATACTGCTCCATCGGGTCGCAAGTTCCTTCGTAGAGCGGGAATGAATAGGCCGGAACGTCCGTTTCATTATATTTAATGTAGCAGAGCGTAAGGTTGTCAGGAGCCCATGCCATCGACGATGACGTGGTGAATTCTTCTTCATATACCCAGTCGGGCACACCGTTGATCACCTTGTCGGTCATGCCGTCGGTGGTCACGTCGACTTCCGTGTTGTAATCGATTTTGTGGAGATGTATATCGTTGTCCGACCCGACAAAAGCCACCATTCGCCCGTCGGGTGAGAAAAGCGGTTCGCGTTGGTATTCAAAATTTACCGACAGCGGATGCAGCTGGCGCGTACGGATATTGTAGACATAATGTTTGGCCATTGACGAACGGCGGTAGATTGGTTTCCGTTCGCGGCTGACGAGAAGTTTTGAACCGTCGGGACTCAGCACGAAACTCTCGATTGACGGGATAGTGGTCTCGCGTGTATGTGTGACATCCATCACGGTTTCTATTTCTTTGCCGGTCGCAGTATCGTATTTCACCACTTTTTTTCCATCGGCAGACAGTGCGAGGTAGCTCAGGCCGTCGGCAAGGTAGGCCGGACGCGACACTCGTGCTGAAGAGTTCTGTGGGAAAACGTATGGAGCGAGGGCTTTGTCGTCAGATATATTGGCCGAGATAGCCGGAAGGGCGGCTGAAGCCATCAACAGATATGGAAATATTTTTTTCATGTCTCTATCGTTGATAGAATATGTATATATAATATGTGTTGAATTGCGGTGATATTAAAAGAGAGGGGGATGGGAGAGTGGTGTTAGAAAAGTGTCAGCTGTGCCTCATTGTCATTGACCGGTTTGCGTGGCGGTTCATGATAACCGAAGTCAGGGTCGTCATTCCGCGCTTGGTTTCCGGCAAACCATTCGGTGTTGTCAAGAGTGTTGTCTATGCGCACTTTTTTGGGCCTTCCTCTTCGTTTGGCCGGACGTTCGGCTGTTTTCTGTGATTCGGGTGAAGGGGTTGGAAGTGTGACGGGCCCTGTGGCATAAGTGCGGGGTTCTTCAGGAGTTTCAGCACGGCGGGCGAGTTCGGCTTTCAGTTTTTTGATTTCGCTGCGAAGCTTCATTTCGCTGTTGGCCTGATTGTAGAGGTTTGTCTCGATAGTGCGGTGAAGAGTTGCATTTGATTCCTGAAGTTCGTTGATTTTGGCTTCGTTGCGGGCTTTTATTTCTTCAAACCGTTCAAGTTTGTCCTGAATCTCGCCCACGACATCAACTTGGCCGTTCTGTATGCGTTCAAGTTCGTTGCGTGTCGCCGCCAGCTGATTGCGGAGGTCATTCAACATTACATCGCTCATGGAGCTTTTGACTTCAAGCTGCTCTTTAAGTGTCGACTGGCGTACCACTTCTGCCCGCAAGCGTTCGCATTCGGCTGACATTGCCTCTTTTTCCTGCTCAAGTTCCGAGTTCCGGGTCTCAAGTTGCGGAATCCTTGTCTCCAGTTCCGCCACCTTGGCCTCAAGGCCGGAATTCTTTGATTGGAGTTCGGACATGAGCGTTTGCTGAGCCGGTGTCTTCTCTCCATCCTCCGGTTGTAGGGTAGGGGTGGCCTGAGCCTGTGTCGCCGATTTTAAAATCAGGTCGGCTTTCTCTGCTTCGAGCTCCTTGATTTTTGCTTCAAGTTCATTGCCGCGTGTTTCGAGTTCATTTCCTCGGGTCTCCAGCTCCGAATTCTTTGCTTTCAGTGACTCGCTTTCGTCTTCAAGGCCTTTGACGCGGGCTGTGGCCTTGGCCAGTTCCTCGGCATCGTGTGAAGGTTTGCGGCTGAAAAAGCGTTCCTTCTCCTGTACTTGCTTTGCGAGCTGCGTTTCCAGATCTTTGATGCGGTCGAGAAGTGCATGCTTCTGGCGTTCGGCGCTCAGACGGAGTTTGCGGTTTTCGTTACGTATGGCCGTGAGCTCATTTTCATCACCCTCCAGCTCTGCTATTTTTTTCTGAAGTTCGTCGCGTTCTTTTTCCCATTTATTGCTGTCGGACGACAGGGCTGCGTCGACTCTCTGTCGGAGCGATTCGGACAGGGAGTTGAGTATGTATTGGCGCTGAGCATCTACATTAAGACATTCTCTGACAAATTCAGGCTGCGTGCGGTTGAAAAGCTCGATTACCGCGTCAAACAGGTCGTTTGTGAGTCTGGCATCGGGGGTGTCCTCATCATTGTCTTTAGGCATGTCATCAATTCCGGGGTCCGATGTTTCGGATTCCGGTTCTTCGTTAGCGGTTGTCGGTTCGGCCGGCGGTTCGGCGGATGTCTCCGGCTCATTGTTGACAGCATAGGTGGGGACTGTCGGGTCATATTCCCCATCCTCTTCTTCGGTATCTGGCGAAAAACCGAATGCACGACGGAAGATTGTCATTACAGACATATTGGCTCTGTGTTAAGATGAAAGACGGGCTGATGCCCGATAAGTTTCAGGGTATGGGAGGGTGTACTCGTTATGGTGTGCCAGACCGACAACCTGAATCACTGTTTTCTTCAGGGGGCAGGCCGCCACAATGCAAAGATAGCTGAAAAAATCCAAAATACATCTATCTTATATAGAATTGTAACCAATATTGTCCTAAATAATTTTTGAGTGCTACTCAACGTGCAGAGGCATCAG
>NZ_CAJTQC010000033.1 GCF_910578445.1 uncultured Duncaniella sp.
CCCGCAAGCTCCTCGACGTCTCCAAGGCCACACGACTCGGCTGGACAGCATCAACATCACTCGCCGAAGGCATACGCCTCGCATACGACGACTTCCTCTCAAACCCAATGCGCGCCGAGCGATAACCTCCCCCTCAACCACCAACTAACAGATAATACAGATTATAACTCGTCTCATCCAATCTCTACTATTCGGGAGCGGATGGGACGAGTTTTTTATACCCGACCCACACCTTTTCCACCTTATTATATAATAGGAATTATCAAATCGCCTACCTTAGATTTGCAGCGACAAACGAGGATTAAATAGAAAACGCTCCTTTGTAATGAAGTTAAACCTTTAAAGGATATGAATATCGGAGTCATCCCTCACAGACCGGAACTCATTATGGATGCAGTGTTGACCATTCTTTCAAAATTTACTACTTTTGCATCTATTTAACAGACAACCATACCAGACAGCAATCATATGGCTAAACCCGAATATATTCAGAAAAACAAAACATGGCTTGAGGCCAAATCACATGAGGAAGGAGTGCGTCCGCTCGACAAGGGGATATTCTATAAGGTAATCAAACGAGGACGCACCGACGGCCCGACACCAAACCGCAGCAGTGTGGTTGTCGCCCACTATACCGGCAAAACAATCAACGGCAAGACTTTTGACAGCAGCCGTGGAGGTGTCGCTCCGGCTTTCCGTCTCCGCGAACTAATCCCCGGATGGATAATTGCACTCCAACAGATGCACATCGGAGATAAATGGGAAATCTACATCCCGGCCGAACAGGCATACGGCAAATTCAACCAACCCGGCATCCCCGGCGGATCGACCTTGATTTTCGAAATCGAACTTCTCGGCATCTCATAATCAGAACCTGCACCATACCACGACCACATATCATCCGCAAAAGAAATGCCACAAGACAACGCCTCAGAACTTTTCCCACTCGTCGACGAAACCGGAAAGACAATCGGATCGGCCACACGCGGCCAATGCCATGACGGAAGCAAACTTCTTCATCCCGTGGTCCATCTCCACGTCTTTAATAGCGAAGGATGCCTGTATCTCCAAAAACGTCCCGATTGGAAAGACATCCAACCGGGGAAATGGGACACAGCTGTCGGCGGACACATTGATTTCGGCGAGGAGACCGAAGCGGCACTCCGTCGCGAAGCCTGCGAGGAGCTTGGCATCACAGACTTCAACCCTGAATTTCTGACAAGCTACATTTTCGAATCCTCACGCGAACGCGAACTGGTCAACGCATTCAAAACAATCGTCGACACAATCCCTGTCCCGTCCGACGAACTTGACGGCGGACGCTTCTGGACTAAAGAAGAAATCATTGCCAACATCGGTAAAAATATCTTCACCCCGAACTTCGAAAGCGAATATCAACGCCTTTTCTGCCCCAAAAGTCCGGACGATGTAGACCGCTGACCACCATAGCCGACAAATAAGAGACGATTATATCTAATAACAATTTCAAAGCCCAATTAACGAAATTTTTCAGCAATGATGACTACGGCTGTAAAATTTTTCTTATCTTTGTGCCAGACAATTCTAATTATATTATTAATTAAACCTCTTAACTAAAAATGACAAGTTATAAGGAATTAGGCCTCGTAAACACCAAAGAAATGTTTGCCAAGGCTATCAAGGGTGGTTATGCGATTCCCGCTTTCAACTTCAACAACATGGAGCAGCTTCAGGCAATCATCAAAGCTGCAGCCGAGGAAAAATCACCCGTGATCCTTCAGGTTTCTAAAGGTGCACGCAACTATGCCAACCCCCTTCTTCTCCGCTACATGGCTCAGGGTGCTGTAGAATATGCCAAGAGCCTTGGCTGGGAAAATCCGCAGATTGTGCTTCACCTCGACCACGGTGACAGCTTCGAACTCTGCAAGGACTGCATCGAACACGGCTTCTCGTCTGTCATGATTGACGGTTCACACCTCCCCTACGAAGAAAATGTTGCTCTCACAAAGAAAGTATGCGACTACGCTCACCAGTATGACGTGACTGTCGAAGGAGAGCTCGGCGTACTCGCCGGTGTTGAAGACGAAGTTTCTTCCGACCACCACACCTACACCGACCCTGAAGAAGTTATCGACTTCGCTACCCGCACAGGTGTTGACTCACTCGCAATCTCAATCGGCACATCACACGGAGCTTACAAGTTCAAGCCCGAACAGTGTACTCGCGACGCCAACGGCCGTCTCGTGCCTCCCCCACTGGCATTCAACGTACTCGATGCCGTTATGGAAAAACTCCCCGAATTCCCCATCGTGCTCCACGGATCAAGCTCTGTTCCTCAGGAATACGTTGAAGAAATCAACGAATACGGCGGCAAACTTCCCGACGCAATCGGTATCCCCGAAGAAGAACTCCGCAAGGCTGCAAAGAGCGCCGTTTGCAAGATCAACATCGACTCTGACAGCCGTCTCGCAATGACAGCTGCTGTCCGCAAAGTGCTTGCTACCAAACCCGCAGAGTTCGACCCCCGCAAATATCTCGGCCCGGCACGCGACGAAATGGAAAAGCTCTACAAGCACAAGATCGTTGCCGTCCTCGGCTCAAACGGCAAGGCTGAATAATCAGTCTTCTGCTGAATATCACACGAACAAATCGCCCGGCATTACCGACAATGCCGGGCGATTTTACTAAGAAGCAGTTTCAACTCCATTGCCAATCTTTACTTGAATAGCCAATCCTGTCAACTATAAAATATGCGATATAATGCGTAGACTGATTTTACTTCTTCCGACATTTCTCATATCATTGAGTATGTATGCGCAAACCGGCACACTCGAAGTCGGATATACATACATGCATCCGGTTCAGACAATGAAGAGAGCCGAACCGAATGTGACCAACAGATATATCCTACATACCGACGGCCACAAATCAAAATTCTATTCGCCCAACACAGAATATATCGATTCAATCGAATCAACCCCCGAAGGATTCGAGATATTCAACACACTTAAAATGGAACTATGGCAAAAAGGAGAACAGGATAAAATACCGAGAGTTGACGGCTCATTTTACGTGACAAAATTTTTATCGAGCAACGAACTTCATACCTACGATATAGCCAACGGCACGAAATTCCATGTAAAGGAATCCTTACCAGAACCCCTATGGACGATAGGCGACTCCTGCCGGACAATCCTCGGATATGAATGCACCTTGGCTTCAGCCGAGTTACACGGAAGAAAATGGACAGTGTGGTTCGCCCCGGAACTTCCTGTCAACGACGGCCCGTGGAAACTCAGGGGACTTCCGGGATTAATTCTCGAGGCCAACTGCGAAGGTGGACAATACAGCTTTATCGCCAGCGAAATCCGACACTCGCATCGTCCTGTGACGGATGTCTACGGGCGCGATAAATGTGAACAAATCGGGCGCAAGGATTTCTGGAATCTACGAAGATCATGCCTCGACAATCCCTCGCGCAATATCGGGTCACAGGCAGGGACAAACATAGTTGTCTATAAAAACGTTACCTATCAAAAGTATCTGCCGGCAGATATTGTCGACTATATCGAAACCGACTATCGTTAAGCTACGCTCTTAATGATTTTTAGGCAGCTATATTCGAAGCTTGTCAGCATTTTTCATTAATTTCGCGTTATAGAATATAACAAACTATCTATACTACCATTATGCAACGAATGTCATGGGACAGGCTCATCAACGACAAGCGGTTCGGGCTTGAACACTACCACGATCCAAAACGAGGATCGAGGAGCGACTTTCAGCGCGACTTCGACCGGCTCGTCTTCTCGTCCCCTTTCCGCAGACTACAGAATAAAACTCAGGTGTTCCCGCTTCCGGGAAGCATCTTTGTGCACAACCGCCTGACCCACAGCATCGAAGTTGCATGTGTCGGACGCTCGATGGCTGCTGAGATTGCCTCGGAACTGCGCAAGAAATATGCCGACGAACCTTGGGTCGGCAAACTCGACTCTATCGGAGAGATTGTCGCTGCCGCATGTCTCGCCCATGACCTCGGCAACCCGCCGTTCGGTCATTCAGGCGAAAAGGCCATAGCCACCTACTTCAGCGAAGGCGAAGGCAGAGAGCTTGAAAGCGAACTCACTCCGCGCCAGTGGAGCGATCTCACACATTTCGAAGGCAACGCCAACGCATTCCGCTTGCTGACCCACCGCTTCAACGGCCGTCGGCCGGGAGGTTTTGCCATGACCTACTCCACCCTTGCATCGATTGTCAAATACCCCTTCGACTCATCGCTTGCAGGCAGCCACGGTAAATTCGGTTTTTTCACATCCGAACAGGCCGATTTCACGAAAGTGGCCGACGAGCTGGGGATGCTTCCTCTAAAAGAACACGAGGGACAGCTGCGCTACGCACGCCATCCGCTTGTCTACATTGTCGAGGCTGCCGACGACATATGCTATGAAATCATGGACATAGAGGACGCACATAAACTGAAAATTCTCTCTACCGAACAGGTAATCCCCCTATTCCTTGGATATTTCGATGATGCACGCCGGGCACATATCGAACGCATAATGGCAGGAGTCGACGACCCGAACGAAAAAATCGCTTATCTCCGCTCCTGTATAATAGGCACACTTGTCAACCGATGCGCCGAAGCATTCATCGCCCATGAAGAGGAAATAATGCACGGTGAATTCCGCGGATCGCTCCTCGACCACATATCTCCGCTCGAACGTCAAGGCTACCGCGACTGCGAAGCATTGTCGTGGAAAAAAATATATTGCTCCGGCGATGTGGTCGACATCGAACTGGCCGGAACACGCATCATCTCGTTCCTTATCCACGAACTCGTAAAAGCCGTCAGGAATCCCGAACTCAACTACTCGCGCCTGTTGCTTGCAAAAGTACCGCAGCAATATGAAATAGACTCTCCGACACTCTACGGCAAAATCCAGGCCGTGCTCGACCACATCTCGGGCATGACCGATGTCTATGCTCTCGATCTCTACCGAAGCCTGAGCGCCATGAGCCTGAAAATCAACAACTAACCCCACATAATCTGCATATTCCACTCCCAGCATGAAATATCTCAATTCACGCCTGACACTCCTGCTTGTCATCTTCTTCATGACAGTGCTTCCCCTCGCGGCGATAACGGTCGACGAAGTGCCAAACGTCCATGTGGCCGACCGCACACAATATGTCTCAAACCCATCCGGCATACTCTCTCGCGCAGCCGTGAGCCATCTGAACTCCAAAATCGGCGCTCTGTGGGCAAACACCTCCGCGGAACTCGTGGTAGTAGCCGTGGATCAGGTCGATTCGTCAATGACACCCGAAGAATTCGCGACAAAACTGTTTGAGAAATGGAAAATCGGCAAAAAGGACAAAGACAACGGCGTACTCGTCCTGCTATCGCGCGATGACCACGCGGCAATCATCCGCACAGGCTACGGAGTCGAAGGCGCTCTTCCCGACATCGTCGCCGGACGCATAATCCGTAATCAAATGTTCCCGCTCTACCGCGAAGGAAAGTTCGACGAAGGAACTGTCGCAGGTGTGACCACCATAATTGATGCCCTGAGCGACCCGTCGGTTGCCGAAGAGCTTAAATCAAAATATGCCAACGACTCACGTCGAAACACGGATGATGACATTTCAGGAGCTGAGCTATTCAATCTCTATCTCGGTTTTGCGGTAGCAATCGGCGCAGGCCTTCTGCTGCTCGTCTTCTATTCCATTTATTCGACAAAAAAGCTTGACGACGTGCAGCGCTACCGCGCTCTTGACCAATACCGCACCCTGACGCTTTTCGGATCATTCCTCACACTTGGAATCGGCCTCCCAGCCTACCTTATACTAATAACCAAAATGAAACGTGTCAGACGCCACAAACGCAATTGCACCCATTGCGGAACACAAATGGAACTCATCGACGAGGAACATGACAACGACTATCTGACACCGGCACAGGACACCGAAGAGCGCATCAACTCAATCGACTACGACGTGTGGCATTGTCCGAAATGCCACCAGACCGAAGTGCTACCCTATATAAACCGCACCACCAACTATACTCAATGCGAGCGCTGCGGGGCTCGTGCCATGTCAATGGTCGACCGCCGGACATTACGTCAGCCCACCGTCAACACAGAAGGTGAAGGAGTAGACATATATATATGTAAGAATTGCGGCAACCAGCACAACAAGCGTTTCCGCATTCCCAAGAAGCCTGACCCGGCTGCGGCAGTTGCCGCCGGTGCGATTCTCGGCAGCGCATTGGGCGGACGAGGCGGTGGCGGAGGAGGATTCTCCGGCGGTTCATTCGGAGGCGGCATGACGGGAGGCGGCGGAGCCGGTGGACGATGGTAGACGGATTCATTACGACGCTCGCCGACTTTCTCTGCGGCTATCCGCTTTTCATACTCCTCATCGGAGGCGGATTCTTCCTGTTTTTCTATTCAGGAATGGTCTCACTGCGCAAGCTTCCCGCAGCCTTCCACGAACTGCGCAGCAAACAGTCGCGCGACTCCGGTTCGCAGATATCCTCCGTACAGGCGCTTGCATCAGTGGTAGCCGCCACCGTTGGCATGGGCAACATTGCAGGAGTGGCCATCGCTCTGGTGATGGGAGGACCGGGAGCAATCTTCTGGATGTGGGTCAGCGCCCTTGTCGGGATGTCGACCAAATTTCACGAGGGAGTGCTGACCACACGCCACAAGCTCACTCTTGCCGATGGCCGCAGCGCAGGTGGGACTATGTATATCATTGACCGCGGACTCGGCCCTCAATGGCACTGGCTTGCCATAACATTTGCAATAGCCGGGATGCTCGGAACTCTTTGCATCATGAACGCCAACCAGCTCACAGAGGCAATGGTCAGCGCATTCACAACACCTGAATGGCTACAGGGCAACTCGGTTGTCGCCGGTCTGTCGTCGGCCATCGGCTTGAGTCACGAAAGCGCCTTCCGGCTTCTCATCGGACTCGGAATCGCCGTTACGGTCACAATCGTGGTCATCGGAGGCATCAGGCGAATAGCCCGCGTGGCCCAATGGCTCGTCCCATTCATGGTCGGACTCTACTTCATCCTTGTACTCTACATAATAATAACAAACATCACAGAAGTCCCTGCGGTATTCAAAAGCATCTTCACCGAAGCCTTCAATCTGCGTGCCAGCTGGGGCGCACTCGCCGGAATAGCCATCATCGGCGCGCGACGCGCCGCCCTCGTCAACGATGCCGGAGTCGGAACGGCAACAATCATGCACGGAGCTTCAGCCAACACTTCTCCCGTGCGTGAAGGACTAATCGCAATGCTCGGACCGAGCATCGATTCCGGTCTTGTATGCACACTAACTGCAATCGCCCTGCTTCTGTGCGGCGATATAGGGACTGTCGAAGGTGTCAAGGGACTTGACGTGGCCATGAAAGCATTCGGCAACGCTATCCCGATGGGCGAATTTATGCTGATGGTCATCGTGTTGTGTTTCTCACTCTCATCAATGTTCAGCTACAGTTTCTATGGCAACCGTTGCGCAGCCTATCTTTTCGGTGAACGCAAAGCGAGATTCTACACTTGGTTCTTCATCGCCACTTTAGTAGTGTTTGCCGTCATGCCACTCGGTGTCGCCATCGGCTTCTGCGATCTATTCTATGCGCTAATGGCCTTCCCCACCATGCTCACAATCCTGCTTCTTCGCAAAGAAGTCCGCGAGGAAGTCGAGAAATTCGACTCCACAAAATAAAAATATCGCAAGCAGAAGTAATCCTGTTTCCATCACGTCGATAAAAAAATCTCCCATCCCGAAAACGATTCGGGATGGGAGACATCAGTTATTTAAGAAGATATTGTATTCGGAATTGATTAGCCGTTAACCTTCTTCATGTGAGCGATAAGATCGAGCACCTTGTTAGAGTAGCCGATTTCGTTGTCATACCAAGAAACGACCTTAACGAAGGTAGGAGTAAGCTGGATACCAGCCTTAGCGTCGAAGATAGAAGTGAGGGGGCAACCGAGGAAGTCGCTTGAAACGACTGCATCTTCAGTGTAGCCGAGGATACCCTTGAGTTCGCCTTCAGCAGCTTCCTTCATGGCAGCGCAGATTTCTTCGTAAGAAGTCGGCTTAGCAAGGTTTACAGTGAGGTCAACTACAGATACGTCGAGGGTGGGGACACGCATTGACATACCGGTAAGCTTACCGTTGAGTTCGGGGATAACTTTACCTACAGCCTTAGCAGCACCGGTAGAAGAAGGGATGATGTTGCCTGAAGCTGCACGGCCACCGCGCCAGTCCTTCATAGAGGGACCGTCAACAGTCTTCTGAGTTGCAGTTGTAGAGTGAACTGTAGTCATGAGACCTTCAACAACGCCAAACTTGTCATTGAGCACCTTAGTGATAGGAGCGAGACAGTTAGTGGTGCAAGAAGCGTTAGAAACGAACTGAGTTCCCTTCACGTAGCTGTCCTGGTTTACACCGCAAACGAACATGGGGGTGTCGTCCTTGGAAGGAGCAGACATAACTACATACTTAGCACCGGCTTCGATGTGAGCCTGAGCTTTTTCCTTTGTGAGGAAGAGACCTGTTGACTCAACAACGTATTCAGCACCTACAGCACCCCAGCCAATTTCAGCGGGATTCTTGCATGCGGTCACGCGGATGGGCTTGCCGTTTACGATAAGGAGGCTCTTTTCGAGATCATAATCAACTGTTCCGTCGAAACGACCGTGCATGGTGTCATACTTAAGCATGTAAGCCATGTAGTCAACGGGAAGAAGGTCGTTGATTGCTACTACCTCGATATCATCGCGCTTGGTTGAAGCACGGAACACGAACCGACCGATACGGCCAAATCCATTAATACCTATTTTTGTCATAATTGTATAAAAAATTGGGTTGTTAAATCTAAAATTCCTATTGAAAATATTGAAATCATGAGGGAGGGATTCCGGAGAGCAGGACGCATGCCACGCGCCCTCGTCGCCACCCTGTCAAAAGCGCTACAAAGGTAGCACTTTTTTTTGGATTTCAATTGTTATACATCGAAATAAAATTGGCGTTTTTTACTCGATTTTGTATAAAAAAGCTAAATAAAGCGCACCGATAATAGTAATACGTCATTTTTCTCTATTTTTGTGTCATATAAACAATTCATACCACATGATGGTTTTATGTGTATATGAATTTTTCTCACGCTTAATACATTTATTTATATTCATTCACAATCTTCAAACTACACAGCATGTCTTTCATCAAAGAATTCAAAGAGTTTGCAATGCGCGGCAATGTCATCGACATGGCTGTCGGCGTTGTCATCGGTGCTGCTTTCGGCAAAATTATTTCATCGCTCGTCGATGACATAATCATGCCTCTTGTCGGAGTTGCCACAGGCGGCATAAATTTCACTGACTACAAGTGGGTCATACAGCAGGCTGTGGTAGACGGAGCGACAAAGGAAGTCCTCAAACCCGAGGTCACACTTAACTGGGGCACATGGATTCAGACAGTGGTCGATTTCCTCATTGTCGCTTTCTGCATATTCGTCGCCATAAAAGCCATTAACCAGTTGAAACGTAAAGAAAAAGCAGCTCCCGAACCCGAGGCCGTCCCCGAACCGACAAAAGAAGAAGTGCTCCTCACCGAAATCCGCGACATCCTCAAAAATAAGGAGTCGAAATAAGCTACGATACATCATGCCTGAACTTAAGAGTGCCGTTTCCCGGCACTCTTAAGTCCATGTCTCTGCCAGTCCTAAAGCCACCTGCCTGCCCCACGGCAGCTACATCACTACCAACACCTTAACAAAAAGCCATTCAAAACAACCATGAAAACATTCCGAATCATTCTCGGCACGCTAATGGCCGCATGGGCAATCGGCATCAATGCCGATTCGAAGACAAGCACCGTCATCGACGGCATTGAAATTGACAAAGACCTTACGAAACTTAAATTCAACGGAAACACTGTCACATTATCATTCAGCGACAATTCATCAATCGAGGCCGACATGAAATTCGTGTCTATAAAAATTAGACATGCAACTTCAGCCATCGACGACGTTATCGCCGATCCCCAAAAACCTTCCGGCATCTATAATCTCAAAGGCCAATATTTAGGGACCAACCCCAAAAATCTTAGTGCAGGCTTCTACATTGTCAACGGTCAAAAAGTCTATGTCAAATGATAAACATCAGAAATAAAGCAATCCTCCGGATAGCCGTAGCTACCACCATCCTATCCACTCTCTGCGCACATGGACAGAATCCGGCCGACCATTCCGTCAGAATGAATCCGTCTGTAAATCAGATAATGCTTCAGACGGCGACAGGCGAAGTGAAACATTACAACACCGACGAACTTTCGGAAGTAAATATCGACAATAAGAACGGAACTGTCAGCGTGATACCGAAATCCGGCGACTGGAACGACGAATACTGTCAAAACGTAACTTCAATAGGCTTTTCAAAAACGCCCGAAAGCGGAGAGTGCGCCGAGATTGTCAACGGAGGGGTCAACATAACCGAAGCCAAAGGATGGCTTGAATCCGCTTATATCAAATGGGACATCATGGATGGAGCATCAAGCTACCGTATATATATAAAAGGTGGGAAGTATGCGGACTACACTCCGACCGACCGAGAGCTGTCAAGAAACTATGGCACATATGGACGCGCCGATATCGTAGGGCTTACTGCCGGAACATATTCGATAAAGGTAGTCCCTGTGGTCAACGGAGTTGAAGACGACTCATCGGCGAGCGAGGCAAAATCAATGACCGTCAGGAGTCATAACCGCAAAGGTTTCGCCCATCACAACTTCAGCGGCGTAGGTGCTTATGATGACAACGGAGAGCTGAAAGATGACGCACGTGTCATATATGTGACAGCAGAAACAGCTAAAACCGTACAATGCGAGGTGTTGCAGAGCGCCAAGGAGACAGCAGGCAAAGGCACTGTTTTCACAGGACTTCAACAAATCATCAAAGGCTACCAGAAAGGATTTGAAAAAAGGCCACTCGCAATCCGCATCATAGGCACAATAAAAGCCAATGACATGGACTCATTCCTGAGTTCTTCGGAGGGACTTCAGGTAAAAGGCAAAAACGGATATGCGCCTATGAACATAACAATCGAGGGCATAGGCGAGGATGCCGCAATCCACGGATTCGGAATACTGGTCCGCAACAGCTCAAGCATAGAGATGAGGAATTTCGGAATATACTGGTTCATGGATGACGGAATATCACTTGACACGGACAACAGCCACATCTGGATTCATCACCTCGACATTTTCTACGGGCAGCCCGGCAAGGACAAGGACCAGATAAAAGGCGACGGTTCAGTAGATGTCAAAGGCGACTCAAAGTATATCACATTCGCAAATATCCACTTCTTTGACAGCGGAAAGATGTCGCTTTGCGGTATGAAGAGCGAGACCGGCCCAAACTACATCGACTACCACAGCAACTGGTTTGACCACTCCGACTCGCGCCATCCACGCATACGCACAATGACCGTGCATGTGTGGAACAATTACTACGACGGCATAGCGAAATACGGAGTCGGAGTCACGAGCGGAGGAAGCGCTTTTGTCGAACGCAATTTTTTCCGGGCCACAAAACATCCCATGCTGATTTCAAAACAGGGCACTGATGCCAAAGGCAGCGGCACTTTCTCAAACGAACCGGGAGGAATCATAAAGAGTTTCGGGAATGTCTATGCCGATAATGAGACCAACGGGTATATGCCTGTGACCCAAAACATGAGTACAACCGATTTTGACTGTTACGAGGCATCGACACGCGACGAGACCATACCTGAAACATATACCGCAAAAGCCGGAGGCTCTGTATATGATAATTTTGACACGAACCCAACGCTAATATACGACTATTCTCCTCTTGAAGCAACCGATGTGCCTGCCTATGTCACAGGATATTTCGGTGCGGGCCGTCTGAACAAGGGTGATTTCAAATGGAGTTTCGACAATCTCTCGGAAGATTCTAATTATAACCTTATAGTCCCGCTACAGACAGCTGTGAAAAACTATAGCTCAACACTCATTGGAATATTCGAGTAATCCGCCCTCCCCACCGGCTACGGAGTAAATTATATAAAAGACAGAACAGACAGAAGGCTTCGGCAATTGCAGAATAAAAAACCTTCTGTCTGTTCTGTCTTTTATATGCCATCCGGCCATATGCCGGACGGTCAGTCGTATGATTCAGTCATTGAATCAATATGCAAACATCGGATAGGGCTGCATGGTCGCATTGACCTTGGCACGCACCGCAGCGATGTTTTCAGCGCTTTCGGGATTGCGGAGCACTGTGTCAATCATCTCGGCGATTTCGAGCATGAGAGGCTCTTTAGCGCCACGTGTGGTGATGGCCGGAGTTCCGAGGCGGATACCCGAAGTCTGGAACGGGCTGCGTGAATCAAACGGAACCATATTCTTGTTGGCAGTGATGTCGGCCATCACGAGAGCCTTCTCGGCCACCTTGCCTGTAAGTTCGGGGAACTTGGTGCGCAGATCGACGAGGATACAGTGGTTGTCCGTACCACCCGAAACGATGTTGTAGCCCATATCGACAAGAGCCTGAGCAAGCACGGCTGCATTCTTCTGCACCTGAAGCTGATATTCACGGAATTCGGGCTGCAGAGCTTCGCCGAATGCGACAGCCTTGGCGGCGATAACATGTTCGAGCGGACCACCTTGCACACCAGGGAACACGGCTGAATCAAGCAGCTGAGACATCATTTTGACAACACCCTTCGGCGTGGTCTTGCCCCACGGATTCTCGAAATCCTCACCCATCATGATGACACCACCGCGCGGACCACGAAGTGTCTTGTGAGTGGTTGTGGTAACGATGTGGGCATATTTGACGGGGTTATCAAGAAGACCTGCGGCAATGAGACCCGCGGGATGAGCCATGTCAACCATGAATATCGCACCGATTTCATCGGCGAGACGGCGCATGCGTGCATAGTCCCATTCGCGGCTATAGGCGCTCGCACCACCGATGATCAGGCGTGGACGCTCGCGACGTGCCACTTCCTCCATCTGCTCATAGTCCACGCGACCGGTCTCGCGGTCAACGTTGTATTCAAGCGCATTGAACATCAGACCTGAGAAGTTGACAGGGCTGCCGTGTGAAAGGTGACCGCCGTGGCTGAGGTTGAGTCCGAGGAATTTGTCGCCCGGATTGAGACAGGCCATGAACACCGCCATATTGGCCTGCGCGCCTGAATGGGGCTGCACATTTGCCCATTTTGCGCCGAACAGTTCTTTCAGACGCTCGATGGCGATGTTTTCAGCCTCGTCAACAACCTCGCAACCGCCATAGTAACGGTGACCGGGATAGCCTTCGGCATATTTGTTTGTGAGACACGAACCCATAGCGCGCATCACCTGCTCGCTGACGAAGTTTTCGGAAGCGATGAGTTCGATTCCCTTTTTCTGGCGCTGATGCTCGCGCTCAATAATGTCGAAGATAACGTTGTCTTCTTTCATACCTTATAAATATTATACGTGTGATGAGTTTCTTTGTTTTTTGGCGAGATTTTGAGGTCTACGCCTTTATTTTTTCTTGACGCTCCAGCCGAACCGACCGATTTCTTCTCCCTGCTTGAAATAATGCCCGTGGGAATAGTTGATCAGACCGGCCGCTCCGAGGTCAAACGCCCCGGTCTCAGGATCAATCAGAGATTCCTCGGCAAGCACATTGACCACGTCGGCTATGAACATGTCATGGCTGCCGAGACGCACGATTTCCTTCACCCGGCATTCGATACACATGGGTGATTCGGCTATGTAGGGAGCGGAGACTTTCACGCCCTTAACAGGGGTCAGCCCGGTTTCTTTCCATTTGTCGTAGTCACGACCGGAACGGACTCCGGCCCAATCCGTCGCACGCGCCATCGCTTCGGTGGTCAGGTTGATGGTAAATTCCATCTTTTCCTTAATCAGCGGATAGGAAAAACGTTCGGGACGCACCGAAATGTAACACATCGGAGGATTGGTACACACAGTCCCGACCCATGCCACAGTGAATATGTTGCTGTGATTCTCGTCACCACAGCTCACGAGGACCGCGGGCAGCGGATAGATCATCGTCCCCGGCTTCCATGCTACCTTCATAGTCAGATAATCTTTGCGTCGATACTGCGCACGGCCTGCGAACAGTAGTGACAGCTTATGGTGACATCCTCGCGGTCGATGACATGGAAACGCGTGCGCATCGGCTCGTTGTTGGTGATACACTTGGGATTACCGCACTTGACGATGCCTACAATCGTATCGGGAAGCGTCACCGGGAACTTTTCGACTACTTCATAGTCACGGATAATGTTGACCACGGCCGACGGTGCGATGAGGGCTATACGGTTGAGAGTCGATTCGGGGAAAAAGACGTCGGCGACCTTGATGATGCCCTTTTTGCCGAGCTTTTTGCTGTCAAGATTGTTGCCGATGGTGACAGCGCCACCGAGATTCTCGATGCCGAGAATCTTGACAGCCTTGAAGAGAGAGGCCGACGGTATATGGTCAATCACAGTGCCGTCACGCAGGGCGGCCACAGCGAGTTCTTGTTTTGAGACAGTCATACTCCGTAAGTGGATTAGTTGTTGTAGGTTGAATATTTAAGGAGATAAGTGACGTTGTTCATGCGTCGATGCCGAGCGCACGGCAGATGATTGCCTGACGGGCATAGAGGCCGTTGCGGGCCTGCTCGAAATAATAGGCATGCGGATTGTCGTCGACATCCTGTGCAATCTCGTTGACTCTCGGCAGCGGATGGAGGATACGCATATTCTCACGTGCGTCGCCGAGCATAGAGTTGTTGAGGTTATACAGGTCCTTGACACGTTCATACTCCATGATGTCGGCAAAACGTTCGCGCTGGACTCGCGTCATGTAGATGATATCGCTGCTGTTGATGACTTCAGGCGAAAAATCGGTGTGCTCAGTGTAGCGGATTCCGTTTTCGTCACAGAAAGTCTTGTATTCCACCGGCATTCCAAGCTCCTTGCAGGCAACAAAACGGAATGTAGGGTTGAAATGACGCATAGCCATTATGAGCGAATGGACAGTGCGGCCATATTTCAGATCACCGACAAGCGTGATGGTGAGATTCTCAAGAGTTCCCTGAGTCTTGTAGATGGAATAGAGATCGAGCATTGTCTGCGATGGATGCTGGTTAGCGCCGTCGCCGGCATTGATGATAGGGACATCGGTCACTTCAGAGGCATAGCGGGCCGCCCCTTCAAGATAGTGACGCATGACTATGAGGTCAACATAGTTGCTCACCATCTTTATTGTGTCCTTCAGAGTCTCGCCCTTCGACGAGCTGGTGGTGTTGGCATCGGAAAATCCGATGATACGACCTCCGAGACGGTTGACTGCGGTCTCGAAACTCAGACGCGTGCGGGTTGATGGTTCGAAAAACAGAGTTGCGACCACGCGCCCTTCAAGCAGACGGCGGTTGGGATTTTCCTCAAAACGACGGGCCATGTCGAGGAGCGAAAGAATCTCGTCGCGCCCTATGTCGCTTATTGATACAAGACTATTGGTGTTCATTGCAGTGAAATGTTGAAATGCTTGATGAGTTCACTGCAAATTTACTCACTTTTCAGCAAAAAACACTCACTTCTGTTAAAAATTCTGATTGCGACCCTCCTTTATCCGGCCTCCGCCGCCATCACGGACCTCATTCCTCCTGACTGAGCTGACTGCGCATCTCGCGGAGAATAGAATTGGACCGATAGTTGATAATCAGACCTATCACCGCGCCGATGACCGCCCCCGCCAAACAGCCGTAGAGATAATAGTCGCCAAACAAATCGGTGATTGTGAAACACATGTAGAACGCCAGCGGTATCCCGAGAGCCATGCCTATGGCCCTCAGCTTGATGCGCTCGCTCTCAAGCCGGCCTACAGTAAGGACGGCATCGCGCACGCTCATCTCCGAAAAATTCAGGTTGCGTATCTTACGGTAGTTCCGAAGATGGCACACACCCATAAACACAAAAAAGCAGTCGGCAAGTATCGCCAAAGTCGGGGCATCATGATAATAAGGCATCATCATCAGGAGGCCCATGAAACACAACAGCGAGAGATTACGGCTTATAAGCCCCAATCGGTCGCGAAGTGTCGAAACCCTCCCCTGCTCCATCCGCGACAGGAGTTCGCGGGTGTCGTCATGTCGGTAATCGGGAGGAATGTTTATGGAATTCCAGCTATTTTTGATATCGTTTATGTCCATAATGTCGGTAGTGTTTCTTCGATGGTTGTATATTTCTGAATCTATAAATATATTTATGTGTCACTCGTCGCTGTTGCCATTGTCAACAAGCCGCTGCTTGATGCGCCTGAGACGTGTAGCCACATTGTTGCGTGTGAATCCCGTCACCTCGGCTATTTCATCGTAGCTGCGTTCGTCAAGCCACATAAGGATTATCGCTTTGTCGATTTTCGACAACTGAGATATAAGTCTGTACATCTCGCGAAGCTGTTCTGTCCGCCGCCCGTCGTCGGCCATTAGTTCCGCCGCCATGTCAAGCGATGTCATTTCCGACGAATGACGGTTGTGGCGGCGGAAGAAAGTCACACACGTATTGAGAGCTGTCCTGTAAAGCCATGTCGACACGGCCGAATCGCCGCGAAACGAGCCCAGACCCTCCCAGATGTTGGCGAGCACTTCCTGATAGAGATCCTGAAAATGATCGCGGTCGGTGGCATACATATAGCATACTTTATACAGGAGCTGACGGTTGTCGTTGACAATCGCCATGAATCGTGATTCCCGTTCAGTTAATGCCATATCTTTTATTCGAATTTACCGGTCTGTGTTGACGTTCTTATTCCGTTAGACGCGATTGACCGAAAAAAGTTTCATGCCGTGTGAAACTTTTTCTATAAATTTGCGTCTAACGAGATAACAAACACCAGTTAATTATCACACAACACAGACTACAATGGATATACTCCAAGTTGAAAACGTCAGCAAATCCTATTCCTCCCATCTTGCGCTCGACAATGTATCGCTCAACGTGCCTGAAGGAAAGGTCTATGGACTGTTAGGCCCTAACGGCGCAGGAAAGACAACGCTGATACGAATTATCAATCATATCACCGCCCCCGACAACGGACAGGTGCTGTTCAACGGCCACCGGCTCACGCAGGCTGATGTCGAACACATCGGCTATCTTCCCGAAGAGCGCGGACTCTACAAAAAAATGAAGGTCGGCGAGCAGGCCGTATTTTTCGCACGCCTCAAAGGTCTGTCAAAACAGGATGCTGTCAGAGAGCTGAGACGGTGGTTCGAAAAATTCGACATACTGTCGTGGTGGGACAAAAAAGTCGAAGAGCTGTCAAAAGGAATGGCCCAGAAAGTGCAGTTCATCATCACTGTGCTCCACCGTCCGCAACTCCTGATTTTCGACGAACCTTTTTCCGGTTTCGACCCCATCAACGCGACACTCCTGAAAGAAGAGATTCTCAAGCTCAAAGATGAAGGCTCAACCGTGATTTTCTCGACCCACAACATGTCGTCGGTCGAAGAAATCTGCGACAACATCACCCTCATCAACAAAAGCCGCAACATCCTCAGCGGAAACGTAGAGGAAATACGCCGGCAGTATTTCGGAAACCGCTACGACCTCACTTTCACCGGCGACCCGCGCAGCCTCATGGAGCGCCTGCAGCCTGTCGCAAGCGAATTTGCCATCCTCGACCCCGATGCGCAGGGCCGTCCGCGCCTCAACTTCCATCTCAACGATGACGCGACGCTCCGCGATGCCATTTCGATTGCCAATGACAGTGTCGTCCTTGCAGGCATCAACGAAAGCATCGCATCGATGAACGACATATTCATCCGCGCCGTCAAGGAAGACGGCAGAACCAATAGCTGAAAAGCCGCCTAACGCATAAAAAAAATCAAATCCCCATGTCAAAAATAGGTATAGTAATCGAGCGCGAATACATGGAGCGCGTCAAGAAAAAAAGCTTCATCTTCACCACAATCCTAATGCCGGTGCTGATGTTGATTCTCATGGCTCTTCCGGCCTTAATCATGAATTATGTCGACTCATCGGACACTACCGTGGCGGTGATTGACAATAGCGGTATAATCCTCCCACAGCTCAAGGATTCCGAATCGCTCAGTTTCCGCCCGGCGACAGATGCGACGGTCGACTCCGCACTCACCCGCGAAGGCATTGACGCTGTGCTCGTCATCCCCGACAACATCCTTACCGGCAACCGCAACGGTCTCAAGTATTACACCAACGGTCCTTCGTCGGTCGGCACGGAATCAGGAATTGTCAATCAGATCAACAACATCATCGAGACCGAACGGCTCAAAGGCTACAACATAGCCAACCTTGACGATATACTCGAAAGCGTCAAGAGCAATGTAAGCCTTACGACCGTCCGCGCCGACAAAGACAGCGAAGAGAGCAACTCATCAATGTTCAGCTACGGTGTAGGCATCGGCATGACATTCGTCCTCTATATGTTCCTTCTCATCTATGGTCAGATGGTCATGACCTCAATCATCGAGGAGAAAGGCAACCGTGTGCTCGAAGTTGTCGTGTCGTCCGTCAAGCCCGCACAGCTCATGATGGGCAAGATTGTCGGTGTGGCACTCGTCGCAGTGACCCAGATGGTGATATGGGGCATTCTCCTCGCCCTCATGTCGGCCTACCTTCTCCCTGCACTTATGCCGGCCGATGCAATGGCCGACATAGCTGCCGTGCAGAGCGGCAACTTCGATAGCGTAAGTGATCCGTCGTCAATCGAGATACTACAGGCTGTCGGGATGCTCGGCGATGTAAGCCACATCCTCTCGCTGATTGCCCTGATGACCGTATTCCTCGTCTTCGGTTTTCTTCTCTACTCGTCGATTTTCGCTGCTGTCGGCTCGTCGGTCGACAATATTCAGGACGCAAGCCAGCTCACTTCGTTCGCAGTCTTCCCGATTATCTTCGGTCTTATATTCGCCACGGTAGCAGCCACCGATCCTATGGGAAGCATTGCATTCTGGATGTCGATGTTCCCGCTGACATCTCCGATGGTCATGGTCGCCCGCATCCCCTTCGGAATTCCGGCTTGGGAAATCGCACTTTCACTCGTATTGCTCGCAATCGGATTCATATCAATGGTATGGCTCGCAGGCAAAATTTACCGCGTCGGCATCTTCATGTATGGAAAGAAGCCTTCGATAAAGGAACTGATACGCTGGATAAACTACAAATAAATATCCCTACCGGACATCATCTCACATAATAGACTGTACACCAAAGGCCTGCACTGCTAATTTGCGGTGCAGGCCTTTGGTATAGAGTCAAGCCATTGAGACATATCCTCGACTACAGACGGAATTACATACCCTGAGGCGTTGCTTTTACATTTTTAAAAGGCCGTTAAAAAAATCTTGTTAATTTCAAGCCATGAGTTTTTCAGACAAAACAGCCTCTAAGCCCCATACAGCTGTTTTAACCATTGTTAAACAAACTGTTGTTTGATGTGTCACAAAACCAAGAGGCTTCCTGCAATATCCACACCTCAGCATGTCTCAATCCATTATCTTATCCCGTGACAACCGTAACGTCCTGCCACAAAGCCGTGCGAGATTGAACCGTCGCTATTGTGGTTTTGCAGGAAAATCGTTATTTTTGCGCTATTTATGTCACATGCGCGCGTGAATGATTAAACTTTTAATCATCTCACGTGTCTAAACTATAAGATAGCAGTTAATCGAATCTCTCACTTCTCTCTATATATCACACAATGAACTTTAAACGACTTACAATTTTTGTGGCAACCGCATTCGCAGCCGTAGGATTAATGTCAGCCCAGTCATATTTCGACGATGACATCTACTACAATGCATCAAAAGCCACTAAGCCTGCCAAGACGCAGACTAAGAATTCATCATCAAGCCGTAAAGCCGTCGTTGTCTACGACTATCCGGCAGCCGACACCTACACCGTCAACGGAACTCGCTCAATCAGCGTCGACGAATATAACCGCCGTGGCATCTTCGCGACAGACTCATTGAGCGCCGACACAACGGCTACCGACTTTGCCTATACACGACGAATCGAACAGTTCTATAACCCCGACATCGTAAATGCGTCGGGCGACAAGGAACTTGCCAATATCTATTATATGGAACCCGACGAGGTCAACATCTATGTCAACACCCCGTCAGGTTATTGGGGATATGACTACTTCTACCCCTACAACGCATGGAACACTCCCTACTGGGCAAGCAACTACTGGCGCTGGAACTCAAGCTGGTATTGGGGTTCATGGTATGACCCATACTGGTCTTGGAACTGGGGTTGGGGACCTTCGTGGAGCTGGGGACCTGCATGGGGACCGTCATGGGCTTGGGGACCCGCATGGGGACCTGCCTGGGGTCCATCGTGGGGCTGGGGGCCGTCATGGGGAAGCGGACGCCCTTACAATCCACGTCATCCGGGAGCATTCGGCCATCTGCCAAATGGCTCGGGAACTCCGGCCACAAGCGTACGTCCGGGTATCTCCAACCGTCATCGCGGTGGAGCTAACCGTGATTTTATCGTCAACAGACCTTCAACAGGTAATCGTCCCGGCGTTTCAACCAGACCCGGGACAAGCACCCGTCCCGGAATAAACTCCAATACGACTACTAATAACCGACGCCCGACAACGACGACACGACCATCAAACAATAACAACTATACACGACCGGATTACAATAATAACAACTCTAACTACAATCGTCCATCAACAACAAACGGTGGCCGATACAACGGCGGCAGCTATACCGGCGGTGGAAGCCGTGGAGGCTTCGGAGGCGGTGGTTCACGCACATCCGGCGGAGGCCGTGGCCGTCACTAATCAATCCATCTCATAGAGCACCGTACATTGTGTCACATGTTCGGGATGTACGGTGCTTATAATCTTTTTGTCTATTAAAAAACTCACAATTTTCAGCTTATGAACAAGAAAGTATTGGCAGGGGTGCTTGTAGCTCTCCCCGGAGCTATCATGGCACAGACAGCTATTGATGCCTACTCAATATCACAGAACGACCTCAGAGGATCGGCCCGCTTCATGTCGATGGGCGGTGCGTTCACTGCTCTTGGTGGCGACATCTCCACCCTCAACCAGAATCCCGGCGGTATCGGAGTCTATCGCAGCAGCGACCTTTCCGCGACTCTCGACATCACAATGCAATCGTCGAAATTCAGTGCCGTAGGTTTTTCAAACACCCAAAAATATACCAACGTCGGATGTAACAGCTTCGGCTACGTCGGCTCTGTCAACCTCGGTTCAAACTCTGCAATGCCGTTCTTCAACTGGGGCGCAAGCTATTCGCGACTCGCATCATTCGACCGGCGCTATAGCGGCAGCATGGGAGCTATCAAAACATCGCTTACCAACCTTATCGCCGATTTCACGAACGCCGATGAATGGACTCAGCAGGAACTCTACAGCAATGACTACAATATCTTCAACCCCTATCTTGATGGAGGCGCACCATGGTCGAGCATCCTCATGTATAGCGGCTACGGCATAAACCCAATCTCGCCCAATGCCAACTCATATACAGGCCTCTACGACTATAACCGCACTTCAGGATCGGCAGCTGTCAGCGTCGAGGAGAAAGGTCATGTTGACGAATACTCCATAAACTTTGGCGGAAACGTATCTGATGTCGTCTACTGGGGCATCGGATTCGGTATCACCGACATCGACTTCCGCTCGCGGACGTTCTACAGCGAGAGCTTCGACAATGCCAACGTCTCTGCTTCATCCGACGGTCAATCATACACCAACGGAACTGCCGACTATACACTCGGAAACTACAAACATATCTGGGGTAGCGGATTCAACTTCAAGGCCGGTCTCATCTTCAAGCCTATCAACGAATTCCGCCTCGGTATCGCCGTCCATACACCGACCTACTACAATCTTTCCTACGAAGGTAGCGGTTCAATGACCTATGCCTATCAGGCTGCAGCCTACGGACAGGGGCAGACCCTCAAAGGCACTGCCGTCACAGACGAAGGATATCTTGATGAATTTGACTGGAAGAGCCGCACCCCATGGCGTCTGATGGTCGGAGCAGCCGGAGTCATCGGCGGTCGCGCAATCATAAGCGCCGACTATGAATATCGTGCCTCCAACGACATTAAAGTGCAGGACTTCAACGGCAATGATTACGCAGACATTAATTCCGATGTAAAGACCTACTACAAAGCTCAAAACATCATGCGCCTCGGTCTCGAATACCGTCTGACACCTCAGTTCAGCCTTCGTGCCGGCTATGTCTACGAAACATCGCCTGTCACTACCGAAGCAATGGATGGATACCGCATCACTCCCAACGGACCTGCCGCCACCTATATATATACAAGCGGTCCGCATGATACCGAAACCCTGCCATCCTACACTTTCGACAAGACGACACAATATATTACCTGTGGTCTCGGCTATCGCTACAAGAATTTCTATGCTGACGCTGCCTATGTGCATCGTTCTCGCAAAAGTAAATTCAGCGCATTTACCGACTATAATGAAAATGCGACAGGCGACCTCATAATTGCCCCCACAGGAACTGTCAGCGACAACAACAATTCAATCGTCCTGACCGTCGGCTTCCGTTTCTAATCCCCATAGTCTCCGACAGTCAGAATCTCCCTCTGACTGTAAGAAACCATCTCTGACCCTCACACTGTCTCCCTCCTGACTGTCAGAAACCTCCTCCGACCATCGCTGTCTCCTTCCTGACTGTCAGCAGGCCTCTCCGTCAGTTACGACTCAAACCGGCTTTCGAGCCAACAAGACATCTTAACCACCAACCCAAAACCGCGTCCGAAGGACGCAGACCTACTCATAACCGGGTACATCGAAGCTCCGCGAAGATGTGCCCGGGATCCCATCTCCCCCACCCCACGTGTCCGGCAGGACACGGACTTACCATCACTAATCACACAGACACCCACATGGCAAAAAAGGCTTCGAGACCTCCGAAACATAAAGCAACAGACGAAAACATCGACCTCAACAACCCGGAATTCATCAAAGCCTGGGAACTGATACAACACACCAGACAGTCGATTTTCCTGACCGGCAAAGCCGGAACAGGAAAATCGACTTTTCTGCGCTACATAACCTCACACACCCATAAAAAACACGTAGTCCTCGCCCCCACAGGAATAGCGGCAGTCAACGTCGGAGGCGTCACACTCCACTCATTCTTCCGCATCCCGTTCAAGCCGATTGTCCCCGACGACCCCGACTTCCTCCCCGACCGCATCAAACAGCGCATGAAATATCCCGGAAACCTCGTCAAACTCATCCGCGAAATAGAGCTCATAATAATTGACGAAATCTCAATGGTGCGGGCTGACATAATCGACTTTGTCGACCTCCTCCTTCGCACCTATTCCGGCAACCAGAGAGAACCATTCGGCGGAAAACAGTTGCTATTCGTCGGCGACATCTTCCAGCTCGAACCGGTCCTGTCAGGCGACATGCGCGACATCCTGCGGAAATTCTACCGCGACCCGTTCTTCTTCTCAGCCCGTGTATTCGAGCGCATACGTCTCGTCCCGATCGAACTGCGCAAAATCTACCGACAGAGCGAAAGCGACTTTGTGGAACTACTCGACCGCATCCGCACCGGTGCTGTCACACGCGAAGACCTCATGCACCTCAACACACGCTGCCTCACGACACCATCGCTGCTCGACCAACCGGACTCAAAACACACCATGACCCTCGCATCGCGTCGCGACATGGTCGACCATATCAACGAGACACAGCTCAAAGCAATCGAAAGGCCGCTTGTTGTCTTCACAGGAACAATAAAGGGCGATTTCCCTGAAAACTCCCTGCCAACCGACCTTGAACTATCGCTCAAAGAAGGGGCACAGGTAGTGTTCATCAAAAATTCCCCTGACAAACTATGGGTAAACGGCACAATCGGCACTGTGAAAACCCTCACAAAAGACCTCATCGAAGTCAAGCTCGAAAACGGCTCGACGCATGCCGTCGAACCTGAAAAATGGTCAAATATCCGATACATCTACGACCCTCAGACTCGTAAGATTCATGAAGAAGAACTCGGAAGCTTCACACAATATCCGATAAAACTTGCATGGGCCCTCACAATCCACAAAAGTCAGGGACTCACGTTCAACAATGTCATCATCGACATGGGGCGTGGCGCGTTCACAGGCGGACAAACATATGTAGCCCTCTCGCGCTGCCGCAGCTTCGAAGGCATGACGCTGCGCTCCACCGTCGCCGACCGCGACATCTTTGTCAATCCGGCCATAATAAATTTCAGTCGCTCGTTTAACGACCCGATAATCATCGACGAAGCCATGCGTAAGGCGCACGCCGACGAATGCTACATCAACGCCATAGCCAAAGCAGATGCGGGAGACCTTGGCGGAGCGTTCGAACTATTCGTCGAAGGAAACAAGTCGTGGTCAATACTCGAAAACGAGAGCGCCATGCGGTTTGCACGTCGAAAACTCGGAATCGTAGATTCACTCCGCCTGCGCGTGGCCGAGCTCGAGGCACGGATTGAATCCGACACCCGTCGTTTCACGGACATGGCACACGAATACACATCGCTTGGCGACGATTGCCGCCTTGACGACATGCCCCTGCCTGCAATCGCCAACTATGACAAGGCTCTGACACTGCTTCCCGACCATGTGGCAGCTCTCTACGGACGCGCACTTGCCAACATGACACTCGAGGATTACAACGCCGCCATTCGCGATTTCGACAAAGTAATCACCCTCCAGCCCGACCATTTCGACTCGCTCGTCCGCATGGGACTGGCATATCACAATCTGTCAGACCCACACAACGCCATGGACCGCTGTCTCATAGCCCTCAAGCTCACCGAGACAAACGACTACCCGCGCCCCCTCCTGTCAACCCTCCACTCACTCCTCGCTGACATCTACGATTCAATCGGCGACGCATCCTCAGCCCAACACCACCGCCAGATCGCAGCCCGACTTAAGAGATAAATCCACCTTCGACATTCGAGTTGAGTTAAGTGTATTTGTATTATGGTATAAATAGCAGCATGATAGTGCAAATATATGATGTAAATTACGAAGCCCGCAGACGAAATCGCCTGCGGGCTTCGTAATTTACATCATAATTCCTATGACGCATATACAAGACTGATGATGTTAAAAACGTCTCTCCTCTTAAATCCATAAATCGAGGCCTTGTTATAACTTCAAGTCACAATCTCTTATTTAGAGATTAATTTGGGTATGCAAAATTAATAAACTTTTCGATAACAGCCAAATAGCACCAGCATTTTTGCCTTATCAAAATATAATTTTACGGACTTATTTATATTGGTATTCAAATTTGCAATTTTAAGCCTTTATTTATTAGATATTTGTCTCAAACTTGAATCTCTAAATAAGAGAGCAACATATAAGTCTTTAACCTCACTTGTGAAAGACTTTTCGGAAGTTTGATAGTCAAGTTGATTTAAAATCTTAACTGATAGACAATTAACTATTATCAAGCTAAGTAAAAGAACACTCTTTATCTTACATATGTCCTCCCAATCGGATCAGGAAAACATTAACTGGTATGTATTGAATTTTATTAGGAGTTCCTACAGGAATCTCCCTCAGAAGACTATTGACCGGTTTAATGTGACCAACAAAACTAAGTTAGAATTATTTGCTCCAACTTATGTGGTCAAAGAGGAAAAACAGGGAGAACTGAAATTCAGGACTCTTAACCTTACATTCCACTATGTATTTGTAAGGGGGAGTTTTGATGATATAAAACAATTGTGTGGATTGTCCAACGGTTTCTCATTCCTGATCGACCATAGTAACGAAGATCGGTATGCAGTAATTGACGACAAACGTATGATGCACTTCCAGAACATCGCACGAGCATATCGGAACTGCCTGCCATATTTCTCTCTTGACGATATTGAACTTGAGGATGGCGACATTGTAGAGGTCGTTAAAGGCGATTTTCCGGGTCTGATCGGCCACTATATGCCGAATGCCAAGAGTAAAACAGGGAATATCGTCCTCAGCATATTTAATAATGTAGGAACTATAGCCTTCAACGTGAAGGTGACCGACGTAAGAGTACTGGAATTTTCCAAACGCTCCACACGTGCTAATGACCAGATAGACGCATTCGTTCCTCATCTCCTGAAAGCCCTGCGAGCTTTCTACAACAATGAGGCTTTGACAACATCTCTTGCAGCAAAACTATCGGTATTCTGCGGACGTATGGGCATCGTCAGGCTCAACAATCACAAACTCGATGCACGACTTCAAATTCTACTCTATGCGGCTAACCATATAATAGGAAATTCATCAGCCGCAAACATTGCATTAGAGAAACTTCAAGCTACCAAGGATTCAGTAACTAATGAATGGTCCAATGGTACAATTGAGCTCATCTTTGCTATCCTCAACAAAGACCGTGAGCGGCTGGCATCAAACTACTCTAAACTCAACTCCCTTGACGCCACCTCTAAGGCTCAACAGATGATACTTGCGGAATATACCTACTATCTTGCGGATAAACAATAGATTATGGAAGAGACAACAACTGCTGTTCCAACGATTGATAATAGTAAACTAATCAGCTTACTTGACACTCGGATTGTAGATTTCTCTGACATCGAAGAAGCTATAGATTTTGCGTATCTGATCTGTCAGTCAGCAAGCCAAGGCGGTATGTTCATTTCTGAGAATCAGGATCAGCAATTGCTTGAACGCGTCCGCAAAGCAGCAAAAGAATGGGTCAAAGAAATCCGTCTGCGTATTGCTTCCATGTCAGTTTCCAATGCCTTGGAAGTGATACATGTATTCGATTTTGTTCATCGTATCGCATACAGTAAACCAGCAGATTCCGCCTTCATCAACAAATACACTCTGCAAGCCTTTGAGGCACGTATCCAAGGAAATCAATCGGTGAACGAATACACCCTCTTCCGTCAGATCAATGCCGGCATCAAGCGCTGCGACCCAGCCTACATCGACCGCCCTCTCCGATGGTACTCAATCTCACTCGAACGCTGGCACAAAGAATTCAAAGGTAATAACCATTCCGCTAAATCCCCCATCTACGATACCATCCAAAAGCTCAACATTCTTCTTGAAAGCGATCTTTGGATCTACGAAACCCGAAATCAAACGGCGTTCAAAAGACAGCTTTTTAATAGATATAGCTATCTCCTCGCAGACTTTGACTCCTATGATATTCGCACTCTTAGAGTACTCCATACCTTTGTTACAACCATCCATCTCCTCAACATAGACGACAACTCCGACGACTACAGGAATGATATTATCGAGCATCTAATTAATAAACTACCATCAACATCATTTTTTAAATTAATGCTTACGATACAAATTTGAGTCTCTGAGCCCTCTACACTCTTCTCTATATGCTCACTACACCAACATTTCGTTACTTTCTAATTGAAAACGACATAAACAATTTAAGATAATAACATATTTTCAGTCTTATGTTATTTAAAATCAAGAACTTATTAAACAGAGTCACCACAGGCAACGAAAGAAGCGTAAAAGTTAAGAAAAACTTTATCGCATCACTCGGCATAAAAGGGATAAGCATAGCTGTCACATTTTTTCTTGTCCCCATAACATTGGGTTATGTTTCCGATGAACTTTATGGCATCTGGCTCATACTTTCATCCGTATTATGGATGCTGCATTATTTTGATGTCGGTTTTACTCTCGGACTCAAAAACAAACTGACCGAAGCGATTGCGGCTAATGATTTTGAAAGAGGCAAGCAGTTAGTTTCAACAACCTACATGATGCTTATGATAATTTTTATTCCATTAGGTATCATACTAGAACTCATAACCCCTTTTATCCCTTGGGCTAATTGGTTCAACGCTCCGGATCAATATAATGCAGAAATAACAAGTGCTTTACAAGTGATGTTCGCATGCGTCTGCCTACAGATGATTGTCAATACATTAGTATCAGTCTTATCAGCATATCAGCGAACAGCTATTGCATCTCTATTTCCTGTAATAGGAAATGTCGTCTCCCTGATAGTCATTGTTTTCCTCACAAAATTTACAGAACCATCACTAACCAAACTTGCATTTGCCATATCAACAATGCCGGTTGTCGTATTGATAATTGCTTCGATTTGGCTTTATATTTCCACATATAAAGAAATTTCACCGTCATTCAGATGTGTTAGATTTAATCTTGTAAAAGAAATATTTGGCCTGGGAGCAAAGTTTTTTATAATCCAGATACAGATTATTGTCGTCTCGCAGGCTGCAAACATCTTTATATCTAATTTTTCGAATCCAATAGAGGTCGCGAATTATAATGTAGCCCTTAGATACCTGAATGTTGCGATAATGGTATTCAATATTCTTCTTACCCCAATTTGGCCGGCTTTTACAGACGCATATGCAAAAAAAGATTTTGATTGGATGAAGAATATATATATGAAATTGAAAAAAATATTGTTACTTACCATCGGTGTCATAATTCTCATGGTCATTGTTTCTCCTATAGTGTATAAATTATGGGTTGGAAATAAGATGAACATACCATTTGCGATGACAGCAGCTGTATCCATCTATGTAATAACGCTTTCATGGAATACGTTTCAAACGATATTAATTAATGGATTCGGCACTATAAAATTACAGACTTACATTACACTGGCAGGTCTTATCATCTATATACCTCTCGCGCTTGTTCTTGGCAAATTCCTCGGGGCAATCGGAGTTGTACTTTCAATGGCAACTGTATACCTACTTTATGCGCCAGTATTCAGCATCCAACTAAACAAACTGATAAATAACAAGGCTACCGGAATTTGGATAAAGTAAATCAAAAAAATACGAAAGTATCAATAAGAAAACGATCTCGTTTAAATTACACCGTATTACCCTTGCCCTGAATTAAAGACCGTATTTACCCTACGAATAATGAACCAAGTTGAAAAAATAAAAAGAGATAGATTCTTGAATTTCTATTTCTTTATGATGTATTTATATACATCGATGCCCGCTCTGCAATTCAATATGACGGGTAAATCCAATCTGTTTTTTTTAATTTTAGGATATGGCCTTACTTTGATTGCTGCTATAAAATATAAAATAAATTTCTTTAATAAGAAACTAATATGGATTTTTACGATTGTAGTTTTGTGGACGTGCGCACAATTGGCTATACATGGTTCTTTCTTTATACTTTCTCCATTTATTATCCTTGAGATATTATCGGCTTTTATCATCATCAAAATATTCGGGAAATCAATATTCAGAAGGTTCGAAAACGTAACGTATATTCTAAGTATCATAGCATTGATATTCTGGGTTTGTAACATCTGCATGTTCCCACTAATGAAACTGATAGCAAACTTCTTTGGTGTTGAGGCCGATGGTGATAAGTCAACTTCACTTATTATATATACCATCAACATGACAGATAGTATACGTAACTGTGGTTTTGCTTGGGAACCAGGTCGAACAGCTTGTATGGTATGTGTAGGGTTATTATTTTATCTAATGAGGACTAAATGCAATTTTAAAACTCCTCGTTTTTGGATTATGACTGCATGTGTCGTATCGACTATGTCCACAACTGGTTTTAGTGTATACATCGTTATATTGCTATTGTGTTATATGGCATATCATCGAATAAATATTCTTCATTTGTCGGCTCTTGCTGCTATCGTATTCTGTGTGTTCAGTTTACCGTTTATGGGAGAAAAAATAAAAAGCCTGATTGGAGAAGCAGACAATAATGGAATGTCACATATAAGCAAATCACTAACTTGGGATAGTGAGAATAAATCTGAAGCAGAACGAAATTTTTATGTTCCTCAAAGATTTGAAGGCTTGATGTTCAGCACGATGAATGTCGTAAATACAAACTATTTTAGTACATGACAAAAATTGAAATCATGCTGTTAAACAGTTAAATTTTAGGTGA
>NZ_CAJTQC010000034.1 GCF_910578445.1 uncultured Duncaniella sp.
TTAGTAACTACTTCCTATTTTTATTTTTGCCCAAAACGTTTAGGACAATATTGTTGTAAATGTGTAATTTTTATGAGAAAAGAATTTTGTTAGATAGTTTTTTTATGCATCAAGATAGAATTCCAATATGGATTACAAGTATCTGTAGATGGGTTTATGGGTTAAAAATAGGTGTTTCGTAGATTATAAATGCGATTTTTTAGATAAAATTTCTCTCGTTTGAAATATTTATTTTACATTTGTGGTTGGTAAGTTTGCTTTTGTCAGACATGAATAAAATCTCAGCTACCATACTTGCATATAATGAAGAGAGGCATATCGGTGCTTGTCTGGAATCTTTGCGTGGTGTAGCTGATGAAATAATAGTGGTTGATTCCGGCTCGACCGACCATACGGTTGAGATATGCGAAAAATTCGGATGCCGTGTCAGCACCAGAAAGTTTGACGGTTTCGGCGCACAGCGCCAGTATGCGACATCACTCACCACACATCAGTACATACTTTCAATCGATGCCGATGAACTCCTGTCGCCTGCCCTTCAGGAATCGATAAAAAAATTGAAAGAGGATGGTTTCGGCCACAGGGTCTACAGCATCTCGCGCTTGAATTTTTATTGCGGTATTCCTGTTAGACGTTGCGGATGGTATCCTGACCGCCAGATCAGACTTTTTGATAAGCGCTATGCCAACTGGAATTTGAGGGATGTATCGGAGACAGTCATCTTCCGTGATTCCGTCAGACCTGAGTTTATCGACGGTGACATACTCCATCACCGTTGCGACACGCGCGAGCAATATCAAAGGGTAGTGGCCTCACACGCTGCAATGAAGGCTAAAGTGCTTGCCGTGCGCGATGAAAACATAGGTGTGGTTTCTCCGTTTCTCCACGGCATGAAAGCCTTTTGGCATAGTTTTGTCAGAGAAGGCGGAATTTTTGAAGGTAAAGTAGGCCGTGAAATTTCAATGCAGTCCTATCGCTCGGAACTACTTGCCTATACTACAGCGAGAAAACTGAAAGCCGGGAGTCGGCCGAAGTAAGGAGTGGTGGAGATAAGCGCTGGAAGTCGTTGACAGCTGGACACCTGTTATTTAGAAAATCATGATTTTTTCTTGCTCTGTTTTTGGGCCGCTTCGTCAGGGAGCAGTCTGAATGTCATACGGTGTATTGGAGTAGGGCCTAATTTTGCAATGGCTGCCCGGTGGTCACGTGTGGGATATCCCTTGTTGACCTCCCAGTTGTAGCCCGGATATTGTTTTGCTGCCTTGTCCATAAACTCGTCGCGGTAGGTTTTTGCGAGGATTGAAGCTGCCGCTATGTTGCCGAAGCGTGAGTCACCCTTGACGATTGTGGTATGCGGAATATCTTTGTAGGGTTTGAATCTGTTTCCGTCGACAGCTATCGCACCGGGGACTACTTCGAGCCGGTCGAGTGCGCGGTGCATGGCAAGTATGGAAGCGTTGAGGATGTTGATGCTGTCAATCTCGCTGTGGTCACATGACGCGACAGCCCAAGCAACGGCATCGCGCTCGATGATGGGACGCAGGAGTTCGCGCTGGCGTGCTGTAAGTTTTTTTGAATCGTTGAGAAGTTCGTTTGTATATCCGTCGGGGAGAATTACCGCGGCAGCGAATACCGGACCTGCGAGGCAGCCGCGACCCGCTTCATCGCAGCCGGCTTCAAGAATAAACGGTGTTGTCGAGGATGGCAGCGGAGAATCCTGACTCTTGTTTATGGCGCTTGATTTTTTCATATACAGATTTACTTCACTGTCGGTCAGATGTCCATGAATCCGTAGCCGAGTCCTGAACGGTTGACTATATTCTGGCCATAGCAGCCGAGTTTTTTACGCAGGCGGGAGATATTGACATCAACGAGACGCGGATTGTTCATTTCCTCACCGGGCCACGCGGTAGTGAATATTTCCTCGCGTGTGAACAGTTTGTTGCGCGAGCGCAGTAACTGGGTGAGTATTGAAAATTCGGTCGGAGAGAGCGAGATTGAATCTCCGTCAATGATCAGTCCACGTGAGTCTACGTTGAGGATGAGGGTGCGGTATTCGATTGTGCGGGCGTTTGCTGCGGGCGCGAAATTTCTGTGACGGCGAAGGACAGAGCGGACTCTCGCCATGAATTCACGCAGCGAGAAAGGCTTGATGACATAATCGTCAGCCCCTGAGTTGAGACCGGCTATAATATCGTTTTCACCGTCGAGAACTGTGCAGAAGATGACCGGGATGTGTTGTGTCATTCGGTCGTCCTTAATTCTGTCAAGGAGTTCAAGGCCGTCGATTTCTCCGGGGAGTCTGACCTCTGTTATGACGAGATTGAATGTTTCAAGAGGTAGGATGAGTGCATCTTCCGCCCGTATAACAGATGTGACGCGATAACCCTCGCTCTGAAGGTTACCTTCGAGCAGGGCTGTGATGTTTCTGTCGTCATCAATGAGCAGAATAGCAGGTGTGGTTTTTGGCTCAAAATTACTCACGAACGTTGTAAGGAGAGAGAAGAACTGATAGTATACGGTTGACTTTATATGCAAAAATAGGCGATATTTATCTTTTTATGAAATTTGTAACCAAATTGTGTGAAGTTTGAAATCAAATTGTCATGAATATTGAGGCTCGTGATATATATAAAATATGTGTATTTTAATTTTTAGCGTCCAATGGTTGTATTATTGCGGGAATAATCATTACCTTTGTTGAAACATCAATAAACAACGGTATAAAACTCATTAAAACAAATGGAACCAAAATACAGAAGAGTCCTCCTCAAGCTCAGCGGTGAATCGCTGATGGGAAAGCAGGGCTACGGCATCGACACTGACCGTCTGAATGAATATGCCCGCCAGATTATGGAAATCTGTTCGATGGGCGTTCAAGTGGCTATCGTAATCGGCGGAGGCAATATATTCCGTGGTGTTTCCGGCGCGGCCAAAGGTTTCAACCGTGTCAAGGGTGACCAGATGGGTATGCTCGCCACCGTGATCAATTCGCTTGCCCTTTCGTCGGCTCTCGACGCTATCGGTCAGCCGGCAAAGGTGTTCACCGCCCTCAACATGTATCCGATAGGAGACTACTATTCAAACCGCGTGGCCATCGAGGCTCTTCAGCGCGGCGAGGTTGCGGTGATTGCCGGAGGAACAGGCAATCCGTTTTTCACTACCGACACCGGCAGTGCCCTCCGCGGCATCGAGGTTGAAGCCGATGTCATGCTCAAGGGCACACGCGTCGACGGAATCTATACGGCTGATCCCGAGAAAGATCCGACTGCCACTAAATTTGACAAAATCACTTATGACGAAGTGTACAACCGCGGACTGAAGGTGATGGACCTCACTGCCACTGCTCTCTGCAAGGAAAACCATCTGCCCATCGTGGTGTTTGACATGGACACTCCCGGCAATCTTCTGAAAGTCATCAAGGGAGAGCCTATCGGAACTCTCGTCTATTAAAAAGAAAGTCTTCCAGACTCAATACTTGACACTTAAAACTTAATACTTATAAAATGGAACCCTCTGATTACTTAAATCCGGCCCAAGAAAAAATGGAGTTGGCCGTGGCTTATCTCGATGAGGCACTTGCCCATATCCGTGCAGGCAAGGCTAATCCGAAGATTCTTGATGCAGTACGCGTGAGCTACTATGGCTCTAACGTGCCTGTGTCTCAGGTTGCAAACGTCGCAGTTCCCGATGCGCGTACCATCACCATCACCCCATGGGAAAAGGCTATGTTCAAGGAAATTGAAAAAGCCATCATAAATTCCGAGCTGGGCATCACACCTGAAAACAACGGTGAAATCATCCGCATTTCAATTCCCCCGCTGACCGAGGAACGCCGCCGCGCTCTCGTGAAGCAGTCAAAGGCAGAAGCCGAAACTGCAAAAGTGAGTGTGCGCAACGCTCGCCGCGATGCTATCGACGGTCTTAAGAAGGCTGTGAAGCAGGGTATGAGTGAAGATGTTGAAAAGGATGCTGAAAACGATGTACAGAAGCTCCACGATAAATATCTTAAGAAAATCGACGAGCTTTTTGCAGCCAAGGAAAAAGAAATCCTGACTGTGTAAAAGTAAGCTTTTCCGCCTCCGATTCTTTCGGCGATGGCTGAGAGTGACGGAAGGAACAAAAAAACAGACAGAAACGATTTCGTGTCGTTTCTGTCTGTTTTTTTTGTTGTCAAAGCTGTGTATCAGCCTCTTATTTTTTATAGAGTACAGGGTTGGTCGATGGATCGTTGTACATTTTCATCTGACGGTAGACCTTCATGTATTTGCGTCCTGCGGCAATGTCGTCGAGCAGCTGGTCGATTGCTGTCGTGAGGTCATTTTCCTGCTGAAGAAGCACATCAAGTTTAGCCTGACACTTGGCGATGTGCTCGGGCGAGGCGTCTGTGCGCTCGACTTCGCGCGCCATGTGGTAGATTTTCAGAGCGAGAATCGATAGACGGTCGAGCGCCCACGCCGGGCTTTCGGTGTTGATAGTAGCGTCGGACAGCGGTGTGACATCGGCATATTTCTCACGGAAATAAGTGTCGATTTCCTCGACCATATCGGTGCGGTCCTGATTCGACTTGTCGATACGGCGTTTGAGAGCGAGCGCAGCCACGGGGTCGATATTTGGGTCGCGGATTATATCTTCGAGATGCCACTGCACGGCATCGATCCAGTTCTTGGCAAAGAGGGTTGCCTCGATCGTCCCCTCCGGATAAGGGTTTGCAACACGGGCATCAACATCGTCAGTCTTGTGGTAGAGGGCTGTCGTGTCAGCGAAAATTCTGAAAGAGTCTCGTGCGAAATTCATGGAATATGGTGTTTGGTTAAAGAGTTTGATGATTTAATAAATGCAAAGATGGTGATTTTTATCCCGAAAACAAAGGAGTGCCCCGAAAAAAATGCTTAATTTTGCTATTGAAGTGTCTGCGGAGCTCTATTTGCACGCTTCACATATAAATATTCACATGTAACATTCCCGGTAGGTCCAACCGATGGTTTCATAAAATAACATCATGCAGACTGTACTTTTCCATTCCACTATTTTCGGCCCTATACGTTCGCGGCGTCTTGGAGTCTCGCTCGGTGTCAATCTCACACCCGACGACGGTAAGATATGCTCATTCGACTGCCTGTATTGTGAGGCCGGTTTTAATGCGCAAGGGCAGGGGACAACGGGTTTTCCTTCACGCGAACAGGTGGCAAGGCAGCTTGAATCGCGTCTGAAAAACATGAGCGAGGCCGGTGAGCCGCTTGACGTGATTACTTTTTCAGGTAATGGCGAGCCGACGCTCCATCCAGATTTCAGCGGTGTGATCGACGACACTCTGCGCATCCGCGACAAGTATTATCCATCGGCCAAGGTCAGTGTACTGAGCAATTCGACGCGCCTTGACCGCAGTTCGGTCGAAGATGCTTTGAGAAAGGTTGACAATAACATTCTTAAGCTCGATTCGGCTGTCACGGCTACAATGAAAGTGATTGACCGGCCGAACAGCCCGGCTTTCACATCGGAAAAAGCCATAGCCGACATTGCCAAGTTCAACGGACAATGTATTGTCCAGACCATGTTTTTGCGCGGTGAATATGACGGTGTGAAAATAGACAACACTACTCCTGCCGAGGTCGACGCTCTTATCGAAGCCTACAAGGCGATAGCTCCCCGTGAAATCATGATCTATTCCATCGACCGTAAGACTCCGGCTGAGACTCTTGAGAAAATCGACCGTCAGGAGCTTGATAGGATAGGGGAGCGCATAGCATCCGAAACCGGAATCCCTGTTCAGGTCGCGTAATGTAAAAGAAAATTTGTGGCCGCTGTGGCCGCGTGAATCATACAATTCTAATGGCAGAGCTTTCCATTCTGACACCCCGTCCGCTTCGCAGCGGTGACCGTATAGCCATAGTTTCGCCGGCCGGAATCATCAAGCCGCAGATTGTCTACAACTGTCTCCCTGTTCTTGCTGACAGGGGATGGGTTCCTTATGTCGGCGAAAATACTTTCAATCGCCAAGGGACTTATGCCGGTAGTGACGATGAGCGTTACTCCGATCTGGAGACCGCGTTTCTAGACCCTGACACGCGTGCCATCATCTGCGCGCGCGGCGGCTATGGAGCTGTGCATCTTCTCGACCGTCTCGACCGACTCCCTTTGCGCGATGATCCCAAATGGGTTGTCGGCTACAGTGACATCTCCGCTCTCCATGCCTTGATGACGCGTAAAGGAATCAAGTCGCTCCACGCTCCGATGACAAAACATATAGCTCAGTTTTCGGGTAAGGATGACGATTCAAGACTGCTGTTTGAAAAACTTGAAGGCGCGACTCCCGATGTCGAGGTGGAAGCCCATCCCTTGAATCGTCCCGGCAGAGCGGAAGGATTGTTGGCGGGAGGAAATCTTGCAGTGATTGCCGGACTGGTTTCGACGCCCTTTGATGTCATCCGCCCCGGGACTATCCTCTTCATTGAGGATATCGCCGAGCCGATATATAAGGTGGAACGTATTCTGTATACGCTCCGGCTGAGCGGTGCTCTCGGAGCATTGGGCGGACTTATCGTCGGGCAGTTTACCGATTATGCTCCCGACCGCAATTCACCGACAATGGAGGCTATGATTTCACGAATGGTCGAGCCCTTCGGTTTTCCTGTAGCCTTCGGTTTTCCGATTGGCCATGTCGACCATAACATACCTATGACCTGCTCGTCGAAAGTAGTGCTTGAGGTTTCTTCCGACAAGACTCTGCTTTCTACAATAGGGTAGAGGAGGGGACTCGTTTTGAAAAATTAAAATATATAATATATTGTCTAATATTTAAAATTTAGTGTCTTTATTTTTAGTTGATATTAAATTTAGCCTTCTGAGGCTGTAAAATTCACGCCCGTTTGTGCAGGCGGTTTCAAATATTAAAATCTCAGAGCCTTAAAATTGGTGTAATATGCTTTTAATTAAATAAATAAGCTCTATTTTTATGTTTGGAAAAATGACCAATCTAAAAATTTTGACGTTAAATGAAAAATTGACTAACTTTGTAACATGAAGAAAATAGAGTGGCTGACCGACGGCACTACAAAAATGCCTGATATTGACACCGCACGACTCGAAGAGTGGATTGTAGCGGTGGCTGCTTCTCACAATCGCATTGTCGGCCCCTTGACCTATATTTTTTGCGATGACCCGAAAATTATCGAGGTCAACCGTCAGTTTCTCAATCATGATTATTTTACGGATATCATCACTTTCGACTATTCACGCGGAAGGATGATATCAGGCGATATGTTTATTTCACTCGACACCGTCGAGTCCAATTCAGTTTTAGTCGGAGCTACCTATCAACGCGAACTACTGCGCGTGATCATTCATGGTGTGCTTCATTTATGTGGCATAAACGATAAAGGACCGGGTGAACGTGAAATAATGGAATCTTTTGAAAACAAAGCACTAAAAAAGTTAGATGAGATTTGACTACGACCTCATTGTCATAGGGGCGGGTCATGCCGGATGTGAGGCAGCCCATGCGGCTGCCCGTCTTGGTGTGAGCACCCTTCTTATGACAATCGACATGAACAAGATTGCCCAGATGAGTTGTAATCCGGCCGTCGGGGGCATTGCAAAGGGACAGATTGTAAGAGAGATTGATGCGCTCGGCGGCATGATGGGTATCGTGACAGACGAGAGTGCCATCCAGTTCCGCATGCTTAACCGTTCGAAAGGTCCGGCTATGTGGAGTCCGCGCGCACAGAGCGACCGAATGGCTTTCTCTCGCCTGTGGCGTGAGATTCTTGAGAATACACCCAACCTTGACATCTGGCAGGATTCTGCCAATGAACTTGTCATAAAGGACGGTTGCGTGGCAGGAGTCAGGACGTGTCTTGGTGTGACTTTCAATGCAAAATCGGTGGTGCTTACAGCCGGAACTTTTCTCAACGGACTGATGCACACAGGGCCTGTGAAACTCCCCGGCGGACGCGTGTCCGAACCGGCATCCTATGGTCTCACAGAGCAGTTGCGAGACCTTGGTTTCGCTACCGACCGCATGAAAACCGGCACACCCGTGCGTATCGACGGCCGCTCGGTTGACTGGAGTCTTACCACTCTTCAGGAGGGTGACGACGATTTCCACAAGTTCTCTTATCTTTCAAATGTCCGTCGCAGACTGCGTCAGCGTCCTTGCCACACGGTTTATACAAACCCCGAGACACATCGGATTTTGCGTGAGGGGCTTCCGGATTCTCCGCTCTACAATGGCCAGATAAAGAGCATCGGGCCTCGCTACTGCCCCAGCATCGAAACCAAGATTGTCACTTTTGCCGATAAGAACGAGCATCAGCTTTTCCTCGAACCTGAAGGTGAAGTGACAAATGAATATTATCTCAACGGCTTCTCGTCTTCGCTTCCGGTCGACATTCAGATCCGTGCGCTTGAGACTGTCCCTGCGCTGAAAAATGTGCAGATTTATCGTCCGGGCTACGCTATCGAATACGACTTTTTTGATCCGACCCAGCTCTATCACACTCTGGAGACGAAGCTGATTTCAGGCTTATATTTTGCCGGACAGGTCAACGGAACTACAGGCTATGAGGAAGCCGCCGGACAGGGTCTCGTGGCCGGAATAAACGCTGCTCTGAAGGTCAAAGGCGAAGCGCCGTTTACGCTTGCGCGCGACGAGGCTTATATAGGAGTGCTTATCGACGACCTTGTCACCAAGGGTGTCGACGAGCCTTATCGCATGTTTACTTCGCGTGCCGAATACCGTATTCTTCTCCGTCAGGACGATGCCGACATGCGTCTGACCCCACGCGGACATGCCATCGGTCTGGCTACCGATTATCGCTTCGAAATCATGGAGAGCAAGCGCAGACAGCGCGATGCTCTGATTGAATTCTGCAAGGATTTCTCGGTGAAAAGCGCATTGATCAATCCCTATCTTGAATCAATCGGCGAGCAGCCGTTGAAGCAGGGTGTGAAGCTTTACGATCTCATCCTGCGACCTGCTCTGAACATTCAGAAACTATCTGAAGTTATAAAGCCGTTGGGTGAATTTATTGCTGCGGAGATAGAAGATGCCCGTCGGGAGGAGATTGTCGAGGCTGCTGAAATCCTTATAAAATATCAGGGGTATATTCAGCGTGAAAGCCAGATTGCCGATAAGCTCCGCCGTCTTGAAAACCTTGCTCTCCGGGGCAAGATTGACTATTCGAAACTGACCACACTATCGACCGAAGCCCGTCAGAAACTCGAAAAAATCAACCCCGAAACAATCGCACAGGCTTCACGTATCCCCGGTATTTCTCCTGCGGACATAAACATCCTTTTACTCATGTTGGGTAGGTAAAATCATTGTTTCACGTGAAACAAATCGGGTAAAATTACGTGGAATTTCTCGTGAAAAACTGCGATAATACAAACCCATATACTTAATACTTGCTACTTAAAAACTTAATACTTATATAAATGGAATATTTAAAAAGACGCATTCGCGATGTCTATGATTTCCCTCAGAAAGGAGTCATATTCCGCGACATCACTACACTTCTGAAAGATCCTCGCGGTCTTCACATCATCGGTTGGGACCTTTCTCAACTTTACCGCGACAAAGGCGTTACTAAGGTGGTCGGAATCGAGTCACGTGGCTTTATCGCCGGTTCGATTCTTGCCTTTGAACTCGGTGCGGGATTTGTCCCCGTCCGTAAGCCCGGCAAGCTTCCCGCCGACACTATCAGCACTTCCTACGACAAGGAATATGGCAAGGATGTGATAGAGATTCATCGTGATGCCATCACTCCCGACGACGTAGTGGTGATTCACGACGACGTGCTTGCGACAGGTGGAACAATGGCAGCTGCCTATGAACTTGTCAAATCTATGAATCCGAAGAAAATCTATATCAATTTTATCATTGAGCTCCTCGATCTGAAGGGTCGTGAGAACCTTCCTTCAGAAGCCGAGGTGACATCATTGATCTCATATTGATTCATCCTGTTTCCCTATTTCTTCAGACGATATTTTTCCGACAAAGTCTTCTAGAGGCTTTGTGATTATAACTCCACAATTGGCAAGCGAACCGGACAGCGTGTCTGTTTCACTTGCGAGGTGTGGGGTAAATAATATTATGATGTTTCAGGGTTAAGTGATGCAGTCAGTAGTAGCGATTGACTTTCATTTTCCCCGTCTATATAAACACTCTTTTTGATTATGGCCAAGCATAAGAAATCAGCTTCCCTTACAGAAAAAATTTCAATACTTCCCGATACTCCCGGTGTCTACATGTATTATGATTCCGAGGGTACTGTCATCTATGTCGGCAAAGCCAAGAATCTTAAAAGACGTGTCAGTTCCTATTTCAACAGGACTCACGACAGTCTGCGCACCAATCTGCTTGTCCGTGCGATTGTCGATATGAGCTACATTGTAGTCCCCACCGAACAGGATGCCCTTAATCTTGAGGCTTCGATGATAAAGGAATATCAGCCTCGCTACAATGTGCTTCTTAAAGATGATAAATCCTATCCTTGGATAGTGGTGACAAACGAGCCTTTTCCCAAAGTCTTCATGACCCGTCAGCGCATCAAGGATGGCTCGAAATACTATGGTCCGTACACCGACTCCGGCTCTGCGCGTGCGATTCTTGAACTTGTCAGGAAGATATATTGTGTGCGTTCGTGCCGTCAGCCGATGACGCTTGACTGGATAAAGGCCGGCAAGGGACGGCTCTGCCTCGACTATCATCTCAAGCGCTGCAAAGGATGCTGCACGGGGCTTATTTCCTCTGAGGAATATAACAGTGACATTGACAGGATACGTGCCATACTGCGCGGTGAGACGGGCGAGCTCCTCGGCTATCTTCGTGGCGAAATGGAGAAGCTTTCGATGGAACTTCGCTTTGAGGAAGCACAGGAGTTGAAGGAACAGTATGACCTTATAAAACGTTATCAGGCCAAGAGTGTGATAGTCTCCCAGACCATCGAGGATATTGATGTGTTTGGCATCGACGACGAGGATTCCGATGTCTACATTAACTATATGCACGTCCGCCGTGGAACTGTCGTGAAGTCTGTGACGCTGGAGTTCAAACGTCGTCTTGACGAGTCGCGTGCGCAGCTTCTGGGCTATGCGATGTCGGAGATTTCCGAGTCGCTTGGCGTGAAATTCGATGAAGTGATTGTTGCCGAAGAGCCGGATGTCGAGATGCCCTCGGTCCGTTTCATAATTCCTCAGAGGGGCGACAAGGCAAAGCTGTTGGAGGTGTCGCAGAAAAATGCACGTCAGCATCGCGTCGACCGTATCAAGACTATGGAGAAGCGCAATCCAGAGACCCGCACCGAGCGCATACTTCAGCGCATGCAGTCTGACTTCCGTCTTTCCGAACTGCCCCGCCACATCGAGTGTTTCGACAACTCGAACATACAGGGCACGAATCCGGTGGCCTCGTGTGTGGTTTTCAAGGATGCCAAGCCGAGCAAGAAAGACTACCGTCATTTCAATATCAAGACCGTTGTCGGACCTGACGATTTTGCCTCGATGAAGGAGGTGCTGACGCGCCGTTATTCACGTCTTGTCAGCGAGGAAAAACCGCTCCCGCAGCTCATCGTGGTCGATGGTGGCAAGGGTCAGTTGTCGGCTGCCGTCGAGGCTCTCGACGATATGGGACTGCGTGGCACTATAGCCGTTGTCGGTATAGCCAAGCGTCTTGAGGAAATCTATTTCCCCGGTGACAGCATACCCCTCTACATCGACAAGAACAGTGAGACTCTACGTGTCGTTCAGCATCTGCGCGACGAAGCCCACCGCTTCGGCATCACACACCATCGCAACCGTCGCAGCAAATCGCAGGCCGTGTCGGAGCTTGACGGTATAAAGGGTGTCGGCGAGAAGACGCGTACGGCTCTGCTGACACATTTCAAAAGTGTCAAACGTCTGCGTGAGGCAGATATCGACACCATAGCCGAACTTATCGGACCGGCCAAGGCTTCGATAGTCTATGGTGCACTCCATGCGGTTGACGAGAATTGAGACAACATTTTGCATTATCGCACCAAAAAGAGATGCTTCAGACATTAACTTTGCAGCATCTCTTTTTTGTGTCTCTGCCCTAAAAAATCACTTTACGGTCAGATTAAATTCTCAATTTTCAATTCTCGATATCCCATGTTTCTACTTCTCCTCATCGACTATCTCTGTGTTCTTGCTGCCGTCATTGCCGATCTCGTAAGCGGTCTTCGTAAAGCAAAACAGCGCGGTGAAAAATGCACCTCTTCCGGCCTTAGGCGAACGGTTGATAAGATCGGCCGTTATTACCTCGCCCTGTTTTCCATGACCGTGATTGATGTCATGCTTGTCGCCTCGCTCGATTTTCTAAAGGATTCAGGCTTCACCATCATTCCGGCTTTTCCTTATCTGACCTCTTGCGGAGCGCTCGCGCTCGCACTGATTGAGGTCAAAAGCATTTGCGAGCACTCGGACGAAAAAGGCGATTTGCGTCAGGTTCTCACAAATATTATTTCCATACTGACGCGCCTTCCGAACTATAAAATATGATGTAAAACTAATCACATCGACTTGAATCTGCACCCGATGTTTTCTATATGAAAATTAGAATCATCGGGTGTGGATTTTTTTGTATTTTTGCACCTCGATTTTTTAAGGTAAAAGATATAGAATTTCTAAGGCGACAAATTGTGAAACGTTTTCTCCCCCTGATTCTGCTGACCATTGCAGGATTCACATTCAACACATCCGAACTCACTCCTATCGGACTTCTCAGTGACATTGCAGCTGACTTCGGCGTGACCGAGGCTCATGCCGGACTGCTGATAACCATTTATGCTTGGGTGGTTGCCTGCCTGTCGTTGCCTCTCATGCTCTGGTGTGCGAAGATGGATTTTCGCCGTTTGCTTCTCTGCGTAGTGGCGCTGTTTTTTGTGAGCCACATAGGTTCTGTTCTCTCGACAGGTTTCTGGACTCTCATGCTCTTGCGCATCGGTGTGGCTACGGCTCATTCACTGTTCTGGTCCATCGCTCCGACTATGGCTGTGGCCGTGAGTCCCGACGGCCGAAGGTCGACAGCGTTGAGCGCACTTGTCGCCGGCGGTGGTGTTGCTCTCGTCGCCGGTCTTCCTTTGGGTCGTGTGCTGGGCTTGCTCGCCGGCTGGAGAGTGACGCTTGGCTCTCTCGGCTTGCTCTCTTTTCTGATTCTTATAGGACTTTATTTCTTTTTTCCGAGCATTGCACGCAGCGGTCAGGACGAGTCACGTGGCCGGATGTTGAAAGATATTATCAAGTCGCGTCCGCTCCTGATGGTCTATTTCATAACGGCTGTGATAGTCACTGGACACTATACAGGCTACAGCTACATCGAGCCGTTCATGGACAGCATTCTGCACATCGAGGCCAAGGCAATCACATTTACCCTATGTCTTTTCGGCATAGCCGGGCTTGCCGGCAGTTTCCTTATGACGCGTTATTTCCCCCGCCATCCGCGCATAATCATTTCTACCGCCTGCATGTCGTTGCCCGTAATCATGCTGTTGCTGCTTCCGGGAGCGCGCCTCGGTCTGATTGTACTTGCGTTCATATGCATTCTGTGGGGGCTTGCAATCACCGTCTACAATATCGCTTTCCAGAATGAAATCATTGTCCTGTCCCCTCATAATTCGGTGGTGGCGATGAGCATATATTCAGGGATATTCAATCTTGGAATCGGAGCTGGAGCATTCACCGGTGGAATAGTCTGTGAACGCGGGATGATGGCCGATATCGGTTATGTCGGCGGAACGATTGCCCTCGCGGCAGCCTTGTTTGCACTTTTCCGTTATCTTCCTTCCCGAAGCTATAATGAGTGATAAGGATTAACGAGGATTTTTTCGTATATTTGCACTTATACAATTTTTCAGCGTTACCGACGCTCTTAGTTTTGTCTGATTTTTTCAAAAATCACTTGCTAATCATTGACGAGTAAAATTAACAAATTAATAAATTAAATCCTTAAAACATGAAAATCTGTTCAAGCCACACTCTGCTGGCCGGAGCTATTCTTTCGCTTTCGAGTTTTGCAACTGCAATCGAGGCTTCCGACTACAGTAGTTTCTACAAAAATCTGCCGATTGAGCTATCGCCGGTGACCCCGCCGTCAATCCCCTCCTACGAAGTGGACATCACTGCGTTTGGCGGAGTCAACGACGGCGTCACTCTCAACACCGAAGCTTTTGCCAAAGCGATGAAGCATCTTTCGGACAAAGGTGGTGGTCGTCTTATTGTTCCCGAAGGTATCTGGTACACCGGTCCTATTCTTTTTGAGAGCAATGTGGAGCTTCACCTTGACCGTGGCGCACTTGTCCTCTTCAGCGAGAATCTGGCCGACTATCCCGCCGTCGCTTCCGACTGGGAAGGACTGTCGACCCATCGTGCTACCTCGCCTCTTTCCGCTCGCGACAAACACGACATTGCGATTACGGGCGATGGTACATTCAACGGCAATGGCCAGAAGTGGCGTCCGGTCAAGAAGGGCAAGATGACCGCCGACCAGTGGAAGAAGCTCACAAAGACCGGATGTGTCAATGCCAAGGGTGATGTCTGGTTTCCTAACGAGCGCATTCGCGAAGTCTACGATAACAAGGAGCTTCAGGCAAAGGTCCATCATGGCAATAAAGAACTTGTCGACTATGCCCACGATTTTCTGCGCCCGGTGCTGCTGTCGTTTATCAATTGCCGTAACGTGATGCTCAAGGACGCGACTTTTGAGAATTCTCCTGCATGGAACCTTCATCCCCTCCTCTGCGAGAATCTCATCATCGATAACGTGAATGTCCGCAATCCGTGGTATGCACAGAACGGCGACGGAGTCGACATTGAATCGTGTCGTAACGTCCTCGTCGTAAACAGTCGCTTTGACGTGGGCGACGATGCCATCTGTATCAAGTCAGGAAAGGATAAAGACGGACGCGACCGAGGCGTACCGTGTACGAATGTGCTGATTGACGGATGCACCGTCTATCATGGTCATGGCGGTTTTGTGATCGGCTCTGAAATGTCGGGCGGTTGCAAGGACATCATTGTAAACAACTGTGTCTTCATCGGCACTGATGTGGGCCTCCGTTTCAAGTCGACCCGCGGCCGTGGCGGCGTGGTCGAGGACATTTATGTGGACAATATAAAGATGACCGACATTGCCGGCGATGCCCTTATCTTTGACCTTTACTATGGCATCAAGCCCGGTGCTCCCGTTCCCCCTGTCACTGAGGAGACACCGTCGTTCCGCAACATCTACATCGACGATGTGACATGCCGTTCGGCAAAGCGCGCAGCTCTTTTCAACGGTCTGCCTGAAATGCCGATGAAAAATGTCGTGATACGCAATTCTCATTTCCGTGCCGATTCAGGTATTGAGCTTAACCATGTCGACGGACTCACTCTTGAGAATGTAAGAATCACCGTTCCCGGCGAAGCTGTCAAGAAAGGTGAAGGTGTGAAAAACGTAAATGTGAAATGACAGCTTTCGGAAAACGATTAAATAACAGATACAAAAAGAGAGCGGAATTCAAAATTCCGCTCTCTTTTTTTTGCGTCGGGGTGACAGGATTCGAACCTGCGACCACCTGGTCCCAAACCAGGTGCGCTACCGGACTGCGCTACGCCCCGATTGTCGGAAGCTCTATTGTGAGCTTTGACAAGTGCAAAGGTAGTTACAAAAAATTACTTATGCAATACTTTTATTGCTTATATCATACTAAATTTTGAGGATTGTTCTCAATTGCCGACTTTAGGTTCTCGATCGAGATGTCGATGAGTCTTTTTCTTGCTTGAGTCGACTGCCATGCGATGTGGGGTGTGACATAGCATCGTGGACATCCGATGAGCGGAGAGCCATGACGCGGCGGTTCTTCGCAGAGTACGTCGATTCCGGCTGCGGCGATTCGTCCTTCGCGCAGAGCAGTGGCGAGTGCTTCTTCGTCAACGAGCGGACCTCGGGAGGTGTTGATGAGGATGGCCGTCGGCTTCATTTTAGCAATTGCCTCACGGTTTACCAGTCCTTTTGTCGCAGGGGTCAGGGCGGAGTTGAGCGAGATTACATCGCTTTGGCCGAACAGTGTGTCGAGGTCTACCCGCTTCACACCTTCGGGGAGTTCGCGCTTTGAATTGGTAATGACATTCATGCCGAAAGCCTGCGCGATAGCGGCCACACGTCTGCCGATGTTTCCCATCCCGATTATGCCCATTGTCATGCCTGCAAGTTCGTTGAATGGAGTGAGGCGGTAACTGAAATCCTTATTGTCGGCCCATTCGCCTTTGTTGACCGATTCGGCATAGTCGCCTATCGTGTTTAGGATGTGCAGCAGATGGGCGAATACGAGCTGAGCCACTGAGTCGGTTGAGTAGGCCGGCACGTTGCATACGGTGATTCCGCGACGGTGTGCCGCATCGATGTCCACGTTATTGTAGCCCGTGGCAAGAACCCCGATGAATTTCAGCGTAGGCAGCGCCTCCATGATTTCATCGGTAATCACAACTTTGTTGGTGTATATGGCAGTCGCGCCCTTGGCTCGCTCCACCACTTCGGCCGGGGCAGTGCGGTCATAGACAGTCACTTCTCCGAAATTTTCGAGAGCCTCCCATGAGAGGTCTCCGCTGTTGGCCACATAGCCGTCGAGAATAACAATTTTTTCCATGACTCCAAAGATACGCAACAGTCACCATATTTCCAATTATATTTTCACGGTGTCGGTTTTGAGCGTCTTCAGGAGGAGTTTCACTTGTCAGCCGGCGATGATTGCTGTAAGGGATATTTCACCTTCTACACCCTTTATTCGACACTGACGTGGGGTGATGTGATTAAAATTCCCTCATATAAATTTCATTTATTGGAGAATATTCCCTAATTTTGCACATTGGAAGTGGATAACCGCTTTTAAATCCGCATTTTAGCATATTTTTAAGTTAAATAAATCAAACTAATCACATAAAAATGGCAAATAACAAGCCCGTAGAAGAACCCCGCACCTCGATTGATGAGGTAAATGACACTCTTACCGGTATCGGTGAAAAAGTCCAGAGCAATCCAAAAGTAATAGTCTGGGGCTGCATAGCAGTCGCTGCAGTTGTGGCTGTCATACTTATTTATGTCTATGCAATCCGCCAGCCGGGTCAGAACGCCGCCAACAATGCTCTCGGTCAGGCCGATGTCGAGCTTCTCATGGGCAACGATTCAGTGGCACTCGCCAAATATCAGCAGGTTGCAGCCGACCACGGTTATGATGCCGGCAATCTTGCAAACCTCAACGCCGCTATCCTTCTCTATAAGGAAGGCAAGTATGAAGAAGCCATCAGCTATCTCAAGAACTATTCAGCTTCAGAGTCAGTGATCGGTGCTTCTGCAAAATCTCTTGAAGGTGACTGCTACGTGAATCTCAAGCAATATCCTCAGGCAATCGACTGCTTCAAGCAGGCTGTCAAGATTTCCGACAATAATCCCCACTACACTCCTGCTTTCCTTATGAAAGAGGCGACAGTGCTCCGCGAACAGAAAGATTTCAAGGCTGAGGCTACTGTCTACGAACAGATTATCAAGGACTATCCCACCTATGGTTCTGAAATCGGTGTAGATCTCAAAAAGTATCTTGAACGTGCTCAGGACGCTGCAAAATAAGTCGAAAGGACTAAATTAAAAATCTACCGAAGACGGCTATCATGCTTGACGAAAGCTGATAGCCGTCTTTGTTTATTGTTTTTGGAAGCCAAGAAACCACATCAGGCACGAGTGTCAAGCGAAGAATGTCCGGCAGGACATTATATTACTCATAGCCCCGTACATCGTAACAAAGCGTAGATGTGCGGGGGAAAGATATGTTTAAACAAAATGATGTCCTTCAGGACATCGCTTTACCATTCAGGCAAGATCAGCTTTCGTCGCTGTAAAATTAATATCAGTATCAGATAAACGTGTATAAACATCTGATTACCAATAAAATACCATACGCAGGTAAGTCACATGATAATGATTCGCGCACAATCAATTGAACATCAGTGCGTTATTGATGACTTGAAACGTTTAATCGGACAGCAATAAAATATAAATAGGGAATCTCGTAGGCATCACGCCCGGAGATTCCCTTGATACACATAAAAAGATGCTGTTTCTAATTATGTAATACTACGTTATGATTTTAAATGTTTGTGCCTGAATTTTAAAGTAACTTTATTTTCAATATTACTCTGCTCCACCGTTGAGGCCGGTGCGGCGATAGCCTTTCATCAGATATTTCATTCCGGGATCATCATCGCTGAATGTTATATAGAATTCAATGGCATCGGCTTTCGCACCGCTCGGCGAGAGAGTTCCTCCGAATGTGACCTTACCGTCGGTGACTGTAAGATTCGATTCGTAGGCTTCGTTTGTCAGCGGTGAGCTGCTTCCGAATGTCTGTGATGCTGCGTCGCAAGGAACTTTGGCCGTGAAATTCCAGAAGTTGCCGAGGTCACTTATCCACATTTCAGTCGGGATGTTTGCAGCGGTATTGTATGTGATAACCTGCACATAGCCCATACCGTAGGGGTCTTCCATTACGACATTGCCTGAAGCATCGACAAGATCCACTGTGACCATCCATTCACCGGCGAGACTGACAGTTGCGGTTTCGCCCACATCCTCTTTATCGCATGAGGTAAGTGCGACCACAGCAAGTGTCAAAAACAAATATTTTAAAGTCTTTATCATGATTCAAAGGTGATTTTTGTTATTGGTTCTTGGTAGCGTTCACGATGAAATTGAAGGGATAGTCCGTGTAGCTTACATTCCATGTAATTGTTCCTGTTGCCACATCGAATTTTCCGTCTGTCAGACTGTTGGCCGAGTCGCCCCAGCCGATGAGGTAGCTGTCGACGAGGGTGATTTTGCCGTCAGAGCCGATGGTCACATTGCCGGTTAGGGCGTAGGTCGGTCCATAGCCTGAGCGATATTCATACCATCCGCCGAGGAGGTCGGAAATCTGATAGTTGCCGTTGCCGTCACCGACGACACGGAGCGGATAGCCTCCGAAATAGGTGATGCCGTTGTAGTCACGATAGCTGTCGGCACTGACAGTGTAGAATCCCGATGCCGGTTCGTCGGGGGCGGCGACAAGCACGTAGCGTGTGGCTCCTGCGCTGAAGCCGTCGGCGTTGGTGACGCTATACGTGATGGGATAATAACCGGGTTTCGGATTGCTGAAGTCAAGGTCTGTTGTGACGGTAATACGGTCGGTTACATCCTCGCCGTCGAGAGTGGCTGTTGAGCCGGGATCGGTGTATGCCTGGCCGGCAGTCACAATTTCATAGGCCGGGCCTTGGAGTTCGACCACCGGATAGTAGGTGATGTCAGTCAGCCCTTCTGTATCCTTGTCGCAAGATGTCATAGTCACCATTGCGATGGATACTGCGAATAAGGAAATATATTTTTTCATTATTGTATTCACTTTTAATTGTGGTTAATCAATTGGCCCAGAAAACGGGAGTGGCGTCACCTTTATATTCGGGTGTATTGCTGTTGCGGTTGGCGGAGCTTTCGGGATAGGGCCAGCGCTGGAGCAATTTGTTTTCGCCGAGCGACGCATTGTACATGATGGGTGTGTAGAGTGTTCCGGGAACGAGGAGTGAAGGATTGTAGGCATCGTTGAGCACATCGTAGATCTGAGCTCCAGTCACATTTCCGAACTCCGGATAGCCGAGGCGGCGCATCTCGCACCATGCTTCGAAGTTGTTCGTTCCACTGAGTGCAACCCATTTCTGTATGCCGATACATTTTTTATAATTGGCGGCATCCCACGGGTAGGCTGTCAGCACAGATTGTGTATCGCTGACTCCTGCCGAAGCAAAGGAGGCTTCGATGGCTGCCTTGTAGTGGCTTTCGGCCGATGAGGCAGAGCCGTAGCGTGCTTCATACTCTGCGAGGAAAAATTCTATTTCAGAGCGTGTGATGAAGTAGACCGGTGCATCATATGTCATGGCCGGGCGACACCAGTAGTTTGCTTTGTAGCTTGCGGTTGCCGAGAAGTTTGTGCCTGACACACCGCCGGTGTATTCTTTCTTCTCGATATTTGGGTCGAAGAAAGCTGCAAGGCGCGGGTCGTCTGCCGCATCCATTGTCATGTAGAGCGCGAGGTTGAGGATGCAGTTCTGCTGTGTGCTGCCGAAATATGTTGCAAATTCCTCCTGATAGAAAGGATTGGCCTGTCCGCTTGAATTGCTCCAGCAGCCTTTCCAGCACACGTCGGATGCCGGGAAATTGTTGGCCGACACGAGTTGAGAAAGCTGTGAGCTTACATCGGTTGCGTTGCTCATTCTCATCAGTATCCTGAGTTTAAGAGCGTTGGCCACCTTGACCCATTCGGAAGACTTTTCACCGGGAAGCAGGAAATTGGTGCAGACAGTCTCACTGCCGTTGACTTTTGCAATAGCGGCGTCAAGTTCGGCTACTATACCGGTGTAGACATCTTTGCCGTCATCATAGTGAGGGGTGAGAGTTCCCATGTCGAGGGCTTCGGAGTAGGGGATTTCACCATAGCAGTCGACGAAAGTCTGATAGGTCGCCACACGGATGACTGTCGCTGCGAGATAAGAGCCCCAGTCATTGTTCTTTTCGGCGAGAATGCGGACGGTCTCCATGTTTTGGAGAGTGCGTGTGGTGAGGTTGGAGTAGGTGGAGCTTGAACGGACCGCACTCTGTTTGAACTGGCTGTAGTCCATATAGTTGGATGTGCCGAACATCTGGGAATAATGCTGTGCGAAATATCCGCCTGTGATGCGCAGATAGTCTCCGTAGCTATTGGCGAATGCCATTTCAGCTCCCGGATAGATCATGCTTGCCGTCAGGTTTTCGACAGCCGGTGAGTTTGGACTCTGGTTTATGTCGAGATAGTCGTCACACGATGTCAGAGTCAGTGCGAAAGCCACTGCGCTTGTCAGTATGATTTTTTTCATTGTGCTGCTCTCTTTTAGAAGTTAACTTTGAGGTTAAGACCGAATGTGCGGTTCGAAGGATTGCTGTAAAGTTCTCCGAATCCGTATGCAAGGTCTCCGTAGGATGTGACCGAGGTTGTCTCGGGGTCTACATAGCGGTTGTCCTTGGCGGTCCAGATGAAGGCGTTGTTGCAGTAGGCTGTGAGCACGACGTCCTGCAAATAGATGTGTTGTAGCCATTTGCGCGGGATGTTCCAGCTGAGCGATATGTTGCGGAGTTTGGCGTATGAGCGGTTGATGAGGTAGGCCATGCCGCCGTTGCCCCAGCCGTAGTCGTTGAAATAGGTCTGGAAACTGCTGTCGGCGATGTAGATGGGAGTGGTATTTTCCGAGTAGCTTCCGTCGCCGTTAGCCACAACTGAATTCGGGATGATGAACGGACGGCGTTCGTTGTATTCGGTGACCTTACCGTTGCCTGTGAACTGCATGAGGTTCTTTGTGCGCGAGAACATCTTGCCGCCGTAGCGGATGTCGAGCGCTGCGCTGAGGGTGACACCATAGGCTGTGAACGCAGTGCTTATGCCACCTGTCCATTTGTGGTTCATCGTATAGCCTGTATATTGGATTTCGTCGGAAAGTACGGGCTGGCCGTGTGAATCGACTATCGGGCTGCCGTAATAGGGGCTTGATTTGTCGGTCACGAATTGTGGCAGGTAGGTGTAGAAAGTGCCGAGGGGCTTGCCTACTTCGGCATACATGTATACGGCGTCATTGCCGGCCGAGAAATCGTAGATGCTGACTTTGCCGCCTTCAAGCGATTCGGGCATCGAGAGCACTTTGTTGCGGTTCATTGAGAAATTGAAACCGAGTTCCCACTGGAAGTTGGGTGTCTGGACCGGGATTGTGTTGAGCATGAGTTCGACACCACGGTTACGTACTTTGCCGAAATTGGTCACCTGATAGCTGAAGCCTGTCGACGGGTCTATCGGAAGGGTGAAAATCTGGTCGTCGGTGACGCGGTTATAGTAGGTCGCGTCGAAGTCGATGCGTCCGTTGAAGAACTTCAGGTTTGTGCCCACTTCAAATTCCGATGTCATTTCGGGGCGCAGTGTGTTGCTACCCGATGTGTTGGAGGCCATGAATGCGTTGGCGCTATTGAAGGGGAATTTGATGATATAGTTGCCGTAGTAACCGTTGGTGTAGGCCTGCGCATAGTTAGTCGTGGTGTAATATGGATCGGCATCATTGCCTGTCTTGCCGTAAGCGATGCGGACTTTTCCGAACGACAGTACACTCTTGTCCTCAATGAAGCGCGTGAAAATTCCGCTGAGAGTCACACCGGGATAGAAGAATGAGTTCTTGTTGATCGGGAGAGTCGATGACCAGTCGTTGCGACCGGTTACGTCAAGAAACAGGAAATCGTCCCAGCCTAACGACAGATATCCGAACAGGCCAATCATGCGGCGTTTTCTCTGGCCTTCGCCAAGTGTGGTCCATGTCGAACCGTTGCCGAGCTGCCAGTAGCCAGTATTGATTGCGAGGTCGTCGGATTGCCCGCGCATATATGTATAGTAACGTTCGTTGACGTTGAGACCTGCGGTCACGTTGATATCGAGACGGTTGTCGAGAAATTTGTCGCTATAGTTTGCGAGGAAGTCATGGTTGAGTTCGTGAGAACGGAAATAGTAGGCATAGACCCATCCGGCCTGATTCATGTTGCTTGGGGCATATCCGTAGTCTTCGTTGATGAGTGCATCGTCAAGGTCGATTTGCGGGAAGCCCATCTTGTTGTCGTAGTCGGAGTAGTCGAGGCCGAAGCGGTAGGTGAGTGTGAGATGATTGACGGGCATTACGTCGAGCTGGATTTTACCGTAGATCTGCTTGCCTAAAGTCTCGAACTTGTTGTTTTCGAGAGCCCAGTAGGGGTTTGTGATGCCATAGGGGGTGAAGTAAGCCTCCGGGGTGTTGAAGGGGCTGTTGAGGTTCTTCATGTCGACGATAGAGATGTCACGCGGCATCTCGAAGACTCCGTCGATAACCGATGTGCCCTGATATGTTCCGACAGTGCGGGTGCGGTAGTTGGCAAAGTTCATCGAGCTTGAAACCTTGATCCATTTTTCAGGCTGGTAAGTGCCCCTGAAAGCGATTGTGTTGCGTCGGTATGAATCCTGATCGGTGGGAATCATGCCGTCTGTGCCGGTGAATCCGTATGACAGGTAATAGGTCATCGCCTTGTCCCTGCTGACACCGCTCAGCGCGATGTTGTGTTTCTGAGACCAGCCTGTGTCAAAGAAGTCACGGACATTGTTTTTCTTTGCGCTGTAGGTGTGGATGAGCTGCTGGTTGTTCCAGATCGGGCCGTAGACCTGACGGCTTCCGTCGAGTGCAGGACCCCACGAGCCGTTTTCTATATAGGTCTGGTTGCCGTTCCATCCCTGACCCCATTTATTTTGCATTTCGGGGAGGAAAGCGACACGCGATGCCTCGACATTTCCGCTGTAGGTGATGGAGTAGTTCTTGTTGTTGCCTGCGTTTCCGCTTTTGGTAGTGATGATGATTACGCCGTTTGATGCGCGCGAACCATAGAGCGACGTTGCCGCCGCGCCTTTGAGCACTGTAAGCGATGCTATATCATCGGGCGAAATATTTGTCACGCCTCCGGTCGCCACAGCGTTGCCTTGTGCGGCATAGTTGTCGTTCTGTAGGGGCACTCCGTCCACCACATAAAGAGGCTGGTTGCTGCCGTTGATAGAGCCGAGGCCACGGATGTTGACGTTGGGGGCAGCACCCGGAGCGCTGGATGTTTCCTGAATCTGTAGGCCTGCCACTTTTCCCTGAAGGGCCTGCATGACATTGTTGGTCTGTGCGCTCTCGATTTCCTTTGCGCTTACCTGTGTTGCCGAGTAGCCGAGAGATTTCTCCGAACGGGAGATGCCGAGCGCGGTGACCACGACTTCGTCGAGAATCTCGGAGTTGAGACCGAGGACGATGCGTATCTCACCCTTGGTGATGGGTACTTCCTGTGAAGTCATCCCCACGTAACTTACGCGAAGTGATTTTGCACTCTGTGGCACGTTTGCGATGACGAATTTGCCGTCGAGGTCGGTGTTTGCACCCAATTGGGTTCCCACAACCATGACGGATGCTCCCACGACGGGTTCTTCGTCGTCGCCTGAAATGACAATTCCTTTTACGGTCCTGTTCTGGGCGCTGGCGCTCAGTGTAAGGGCAAGGAGTGTCATCAGCAAGAAAAATAGCTTTTTCATACTAATTGGAATTAAACATATATAAACTGCGATAAAACTTTTATTAACATAAAAACATTAAACTATATGTGGGGCCTAATGATGATTTATTGATTGAAACAGACATTCGCAAAGCGGTATATTGTCGTTTTTATGCGTTTGTTTGTAGCAAAAAGTTATTGTTTTTGGGTTGTAGGTTTCAATTTGTTTGTTTTGCACTTTGCAAAGGAACGAATAAAAATTAATAATACCTAAAAATTACCCCCCCCGAATGTTAAAATATACTAATATAATGAGTTAATAATTCTTAAAGTGCGCGCTTCGGATACAGATAACAATATTCCAATATATGGGTTTCAGCGATTAATCGAATAATATGGACCTTTGAGCCTGATTTTAGTCTGTTATCTCATGGTAATTAAGGTGTTTGCCAAGAATCAGTGATTTTTTAATGCAGACGCAAAAAAAATAGCGCCTCATCCAGAGGGGATGAGACGCTGACCGAATGGAAATGAGATGTATTGTAATGTTATGTGCTTAGTCGAGGAATCCGAGGAATTTGTAGGTCGTGTCGAAGGCGAGTTCCTGCCCGTTGATTAGTTCGAGTTCGTAACCATATATATCGCGTGAAATCTCGTTGACTCCTGTGGTGGTTGTGAGGTCGGGTAGCTGTTCTTCAATTTCAAGAGGCACTATGCCGGCCGGAAGGACTTTTCCACGCGGGGCATCGACATCGGTCCAGTTTCCGTCGGCATCGAAATCAATTTCGAGACCGCTGGCAAACAGGACATCGTAGGACGATGAGCCCGGCGACGTCTCCTTTGTGACCTTGATGACTTCGTCTTCGCCGAAGAAATCAGAGATGAAACTCTGTGCTCTGGAGGGCAGGTCTTTTATCGGGATTCGGATATCGTCCTTGTCGTCGTCATCGGAACAGCTCCATGTCATACATGAAAATACGCACAGCATAAGTAATAAATAGATTTTTTTCATTGTAAATCGTGTTTGGTGGTATGGAAATAGTGTGTGATTACATTTTTAAACATAATTATTGCGCTTTTGTTCGGTAAACGTTCGTTAAATTTTAATTGCGCATGACTGATGTAATAATATAATTAGTATATTTGCAGCTAATTAACTAACTTAAATCATACTTATGAAACAAATCTACCGCTATCTTGCAGTGGCGACTTTCATGTCGGCCGGATGGTTCTCTCTGCCATTGTCCGGCCAGCAGCTTGGAGAGAATGATCCGGCATGCGTCGTCGAAAAGTGGAGCAATGCTTCAACTTTTCCTAAAATCATTGACATTAACTTTTCAGACACCTCATGGCCGAACACATGGGGAGACAACGGCACTGCCATTAATTGTCCGGAGTTTGATTCCGGCGTTTATGTCAATGCCGTCCTGTCAACACCGGTGCTTGGAAGTGATGGTGTGGCATATCCGGTGCTTTTCCATAACTGCACGTTTGCCACAAAAGCTTCGAGCAATGGCGCAGCGGCATCGACCGCAGCTTTTGCACGTCAATATTACGAGTTTGCAAATGCCACAACTTACAACGATTGGACACAGCCGGGCCATACGGTCTATCTGGAGGATAATATCGTCATGGAAGGAGGCAAGCCGGTCAAAGGAGAAGCAGGGTTCGTACAGATGTGTCGCAACGCATCAACCGACCGTATCAACTCGCTACACGGATGGATGGAAATCGACCATATCCCCTATGTCGAGCGCATACAGTGGTCTTGGTCCTCGACATCATGGGGCCGCGGCATAAAGTGTGACATCAAAGTCGGCGACGGTGACTGGGAGCCTCTCGTATGGATGGGTTCTGAGAAGCATAAAAGCGGATGGACAATCTTCTCGGACCAAGGCTACTTCATGGAGAACGTAATCGATAAGAAAGATGTGTCGCTCCGCTGGAGAGTGTGGGACGGCGACGGTCTTATGAATACCGAGTCGCAGGTGCAGATAGCCCCGCTTAACTGGCAGTCAATCAACCCGCTTGCCCAGCGTCAGGCTCCGCGCGTGCATAAACTTCAGATTTTCGGCGACAAAATCACTGCCGAGCAGGCCGCCTATGCAAAGGCCAATCCTGTCGGTGACGTAGGTGAGCTTTCCGACCTGTCAAAGTTCGAGGGCGGCAGCACTCCCGGAACTACAGACCCTGCTCCCGACGATGACGCGGAAATCACTCTGCTTTATGTCAATCAGGACGGCAGTGGCGATTATGCTACCATTCAGGCTGCCATCGATGCTGTGCCCGACGGCAACAGAGGAATCATCTACATAGCTCCCGGAGTCTATGACGAGAACATATATTGCGGTACAAAGCAGAAGCACGATAAATTCATCTCGCTTATCGGTGAGGATGCCGAGTCGACAATACTCACATCGTCTGTTGACAGAGGGTCGGCCAACAGTGGTAACAAATACACCGATTGCGCCGCTCTCAACGTGTTCACGTCAAGATTTTATGCCGAAAACCTGACAATCCGCAACACATCCGGCAATGTCGGACAGGCAGAGGCTCTCTATATATGTGCAGACGCACACATACTGAAAGACTGCATCCTGTCAGGCTATCAGGATACTTATAAATCCAACGTCGGTGGCCGAGGATATTTTACAGGCTGTACAATTTCGGGTGCTACCGATTTCATATATGACGGCGGTCTTGAATGGTTTGATAATTGCAAGATTGTCTGCGTGAAGGGTGGCGGTTACATCACAGCTCCGGCCGACGCTTGGCTCTCGCTCTCCCGTGTGGTATATCCCGAGCTTACTGATGCCAAGTTCTATGCCGGTCTCTTCTTCCGCGACTGCGATATCACAGCCGAGGACGGAGTGGCAGCCGGAGCTTATTATCTCGGACGCCCGTGGAAGGAGAAATCCGGTTCGATGTTCATCAAATGTCGTCTCGGCTCTCATATCAACACTCTTGGCTGGAAGAACTGGAACGGCGCTGAAAATTCATCGTCGCTCTATGAATATAAGAACACTGATGCGTCGGGCAATCTCATCGCTACCGACGGCCGTGCATCGTTCAGCCGTCAGGCCAACGACGAGGAGTTTGAGAAATATATGAATCCCGAATTCCTTTTCTCGAAAGCTTCGAAAGTTCCGTTTGATCACACTGCTATTCTTGCCGGTGTGGCTGCTCCTGAAAAATTCGTCGTCACTCCTTCGGCATTTTCTTGGGAGAGCGACGGCGCGGCAGCCGGTTATATCGTTTACCGCGACGGCAAATTTGTCAAGATTACATCTGACGCTAATTTTGATTTACCCGAAGGCGATTCAGCCTCTGACTATAGCGTAGCTGCTGTTTCGCGTCACGGAGTGACGACTGATCCTGTAAAGGTAGCCAAGTCGCAGCGTCCTCTGGCGTTCCCGACAGCTGAAGGTTTCGGCAAATATGCCACCGGTGGACGTGGCGGTAAAGTGGTTAAGGTGACCAGCCTTGCCGACGATACCTCGGAGGGCACTCTGCGCTGGGCGTTCCAGCAATATAAGGATGAGCCGATTACAATTGTGTTTGAGGTCAGCGGAGAAATCCGTCTTGCATCTGATTTGCGTGTCAACCGCAAGAACTGGACTCTTGCCGGACAGACCGCTCCCGGTGAAGGTATTGTCATCACCCACAACAAGGTCAATTTCGGCGGTTCGCAGAACTTTATCGTACGTAACCTTCGTTTCCGCGTCGGCCAGAAGAATCTTGCCGGCAGTATCAATGCCGTAAATGCCCTCGGTGCTGAAAACTGTGCCAATTTCATCATTGACCATTGCTCGTTTGGCTGGTCGGTTGAAGAAAACATGAACACTGCCGACTCTCACTTCCTGACTGTGCAATATACTATGGTTCATGAAGGCCTCTATGATGCGGGACACTCGAAGGGTGCACGCGGATATGGTTGCCAGTGGGGCGGTTCGCCTGCCACATATCACCACAATCTTCTTGCCCACAACAATTCGCGTTCGGCCCGTCTGAACGGCGCGCGCGGCGAGGACTTCGTGGTATTCATGGAATATATCAACAATGTCAACTATAATTATAACAAGCGTGGCGGATGCTACGGCGGAGAGAACACTGCCAATATTTCGTCATACAACGGTCTGAACTCGGCTCATGAATGTAACTTCATGAACAACTACTATAAGCCCGGCCCTGCATCTGACAAGAATAGGGTTGAGTTCGTGAATTCAAGCTATGCACGTAAAGGCGCTACTTCGTGGGCTCCTGCCAAGTGGTATGTCAACGGAAACATTGCCGAGGGCATAGCCGCTGCAAATGCCGACAACTGGAAGGGTATGGCTGCCGAGACCTATAAGCTTGAGGATATCCGTGTCGACGAGCGCATTGTGACAAAGACTCCGTGGTACAAATACAGTGTCGTCAGCCCGCTCGGTCAGTATGTCCCCGAAGAGTATATGCTCTATGATATCGAAAGTGCCGAAGATGCCTTTAAGACAGTCGTAGAGAAAGCCGGAACAATCAACCGTGATGCTGTGGAGAGACGTGTGGCCGCCGAAGCTGCTGAAGGCAAGGCTTCGAAGGGTAACAACGGTATCATTGACACGGAAAATGATGCTGAAGGTTTCTTTGAATATGACAAGAACTATACCGTTCCTGTCGACAGTGACGGCGACGGCATGCCCGACGAATGGGAAAAGGCAAATAATCTTGACCCGAATGTGGCCGACAACAATCGTGTGAATTCCGAGGGTTATACAGCGCTTGAAGTATATCTCAACTCTCTCATGGGCGAAGTGCTTACAAATGACTTCCAGACAAGCGGAATCGACAAGGTGATGGCCACCACAGAGGCTGTCTATGACTCGGCTTCGCATAAACTTCTTACAGGATATGAAGCCGAGGGCGCTCTCCTTGAAATCTATGGTCTTGACGGCCGTCTGGTCGAAGCCTTGAAGATAAGAGGTGGAGAAACTTCGCTTGAACATCTGAACAATGCTGTCTATCTCCTGCGCATCAGTTCTGACAACATCGCACCCGTAGTCCTCAAAATCAAGCGTTGATATAGCGCTTGGTTCTGAGTGACTGTAAAATAACGTGAGTTCGATATAAGCAATAGACTCTTCACCAATAAAACAATCAGCCATTTAGTTTTGCACTAAATGGCTGATTTTCTTG
>NZ_CAJTQC010000035.1 GCF_910578445.1 uncultured Duncaniella sp.
GTTCGTGTCGGACAATCAATTGACGTTGTTCTGATTTCTTATATCGAACTCACGTGATTTTACAATATATTACACTCAAATCACGTCAGATATACCCATGTGACTTACAGATAAAACAACATCAAGGTCCGAATCCCGCACGATTGGATGCGTAATCCGGACCTTGATGTTGATATGATGACGAATTATTATCTGCGACCCTGACGCTTCTGCTGCTCGCGAAGCATCTGCTGCTGCTTGCGCTGTGCTTCTTCAAGACGAGCCATGAAACCTGACTTCTTCTTAGGCTTTCTGGCAGCTTCAGCCATTTTGGCACGCATCTTATCTTCTGACACGACCTTACGGAAGATGTAGGTCTGAACGATGGTGATGAGCAATGAGAGGAAATAGTAGTAGCTCAAGCCTGCCGCATAATTGTTAAATATGAACAGGAACATTACCGGCATGAGATACATCATCCACTTCATACCCGGCATTCCAGCCGAATTCTGTGTCTGCATTGTCACACGGGTATATATGATATTGGTGACAGTCATCAGAAGACAGAAGAGGCTGATGTGGTTGCCGAAGGTGCTTGATATGAACGGGATGTTGCCAGTCCACGATATGATCGCATCAGGAGCTGAAAGGTCTTTCGCCCACAGGAAGGATTCACCGCGAAGCTCGATTGCCGACGGGAAGAACCAGAACATGGCCACAAGGATAGGCATCTGCAACAGCATTGGCAGACAGCCTGAAAGCGGGTTGGCTCCGGCGCGTGAATAGAGTGCCATAGTTTCCTGCTGGCGCTTCATCGCATTCTCATTGCCGGGATACTTGTCGTTGATAGCCTTTATCTCAGGCGCAAGCAGACGCATGCGAGCCTGCGACATCATGCTCTTGTAGGTGAAGGGGAAAAGTATCAGCTTGATGAAAATTGTGAGCAGAAGGATGATAATACCATAGTTCGAGATGAACGAGCCGAGGAGCGTGAACACAGGGATTATGACAAGGGTGTTAATCCAGCGGAACAGCGGCCATCCGAGAGGGATGAGCTTGGTGAGGTGCATATTCTCTTCGGGGAAAATATCCTTTTCAAGAGAACTCATTACCGGATAGGAATTCGGACCGAGATACATGACGAACGAGGCGGGATTGGCTGCCGATGCTGAATATTCAACCGACATGTCAGCCTGCATTTCCTTGATAAAGTCAGGATTGTCCTTCAGCTCAACGCTTGAAAGAGTTCCTCCGTTGAAATTCGTACGTGCCATGAGCACGGCGGAGAAGAACTGATTCTTGCAGCTGATCCATTTGAGGCGCTGATTGATTTCCTCCTTGTCATCGCCACTTTCGCTGAGGTTATCGACATCTCCGTCAATAAACATATAGTACAATGCCGAATTACGTTCCTCAAACACACGTCCGGCCTCGTTGCGGCGCATCTTCTGATGCCATGTAAAGTCCATCGAAGCAACAGATGAAGGGATGATAGACTCCATTCCCTGCTGCACGATGTCAATATCAACGAGATAGCTGTCTTCAGGAAGGGTATATTTGATTCCCCAGACAGCTCCGTCGCCGAGGTCGAGTTTCATCAACACTGACGAGTCGCTCAACTGGACAGGTGTAAAGTAGAATTCACTTGTCTCAAAGCGCTGTGTCGCAGATGTGAGAGTGAAGCTATACCTGTCAGTCTGCGGAGAAAGCAGCTTCACTTTTGTAGAATCGTAACTGTCATAATCCTTAAGGGTAGCACACGAAATCACGCCTCCCTTATTTGAAAGTTCAAGGCTCAAAAGCTTGTTTTCGAGCTTGACAGTCATGCTGTCGCCTGAAATATGGCGCGCAAATCCACGGTAGCGGGCAACTGTCGCGAGCGCGTTACGGAGATTTTTGGTTGCGGGGATACCTACTGTCACAGGAAGTGAGGAGGAATTGCCTATAATGTCGGCAACCGGGACAACACGTCCGTCGGCATCGACAGTGCCCTGAAGGTCACCATCGGCACTGAGGCGGAGATCCACTTTATCAACACGCAGTGTAGAGACACCTGTAAGCGAATCAGTCACGCCGAGTTCACGGACAGTGCTCTTGATTGTAGCTATTTCAGCCGGAGTTATTGAATCGAATTTCAATGCACCGCTATCGGTAGCCTTTGCTGCCTCCTGTGCCTGCATCTGCTCACGCTCTATGCGCTGGCGTTCAAGCTCTTCGGCCGACGGGCGGTTGATGTAGGTGAAACCAAAGATGATTAGGCCCATCAATAGGAGCCCGATGATTGAGTTTCTGTCCATGAGTCGGTTTTACGGGGTAGAAAATTGTGGTTTTATTTCTTCGTTATTATTTATTTTCGCATTCTTCTTTGTAGGCTATGGCAGCCTTGATGAAATCCATGAATAGGGGAGAAGGAGAAAGGACTGTCGAGGAGTATTCAGGATGATACTGAGTGCCGATGAACCATCTGTGGTCGGGAATCTCAACAACCTCAACGAGATGAGTGGCAGGATTCTCACCGACACACTTCATGCCTGCGGCCTCAAAGCGCGCACGGTAGTCGTTGTTGAATTCGAAACGATGACGGTGACGCTCCTTCACATGAGTGCTGCCATATGCTTCGGCGGCACGCGAGCCGGGCAGAAGTTCACAGTCATACGCTCCGAGACGCATCGTGCCACCCATATTGGAGATGGATTTCTGCTCTTCCATGAGGTCGATGACATTGTCGGGAGTATGAGGCTGCATCTCTGTAGAATTGGCCTGTGAAAGCCCGAGGACATCACGGGCAAACTCGATAACCATACATTGCATGCCCAGACATATTCCGAATGTAGGTACATCGTTCTCGCGACACCACTTAAGAGCGACAAACTTGCCCTCAATGCCTCTCTGACCGAATCCGGGAGCTATGATGACTCCGTCAAGGTCGCGCAGCTGTGAGTCCACATTGTCAGGGGTAACACGCTCGGAGTGTATATACACGAGATCAAGCTGTCGGTCCATGTAGGTGGCACATTGAAACAGTGCTTCAGATATTGACTTATAGGCATCCTGAAGCTCAACGTATTTACCGACGAGACCGATACGCACCTTCTTCTCGGCTGTACGCATCTTTGTCAGGAATTCTTTCCACGGAGCCATATCCGGCTGTCCCTGCGGATTCATATCAAGCTTGCGCATCACGATTTCGTCAAGATGCTGCTCGTGCATAAGGACAGGCACATCATAGATACTTCTGGCATCCACACTCTGGATGACAGCGTCGGGAGCGACGTTACAGAACTGTGCGATTTTCTTTCGCATGGCCTGCGGTATGTCGTGTTCCGTACGCAAAACAAGCACATCAGGCTGGATTCCAAGCTGCTGAAGCTGCTTTACGGAATGCTGCGTCGGCTTTGTCTTTAGCTCTTTGGCAGCAGCGATATAGGGGACATATGTAAGATGTACGCAAATACAGTTGTCTTCAAGTTCCCAGCGCAACTGGCGCACTGCCTCAAGGAATGGAAGTGACTCTATGTCACCGACAACGCCACCGATTTCAGTAATGACGAAATCAAAGTTCCCTGTCTTTCCGAGAGCCATTACATTACGCTTGATCTCATCGGTGATATGAGGGATGATCTGGACTGTCTTGCCGAGATAATCTCCCCGGCGCTCCTTTTCGATTACGCTCTTATATATCCGGCCTGTAGTAACATTATTGGCTCTTGTGGTCTGGATATTCGTAAAACGTTCGTAATGACCGAGATCAAGATCCGCCTCATGTCCGTCAACTGTCACGTAGCATTCGCCATGCTCATATGGATTGAGAGTTCCGGGGTCGATGTTGATATAGGGGTCAAATTTCTGTATGGTGACCCTGAAACCGCGTGCCTTTAAAAGACATGCCAACGAAGAAGAGATGATTCCCTTGCCGAGTGACGACACTACGCCACCTGTGACAAAAATGTACTTAGTTTCCACGTTTTATGATGTGATAGAAATACTTCAATTACGTGTCGGTGATAATTAAAGCGCAAATTTACAAAAAAATCGGGGATATTTTCTTAAATTTGCCTTCACTTAACAGAATTTATTGACATATAAGGCAAAATGATAAAAAATCTGCTTTTCGACCTCGGAGGTGTCATCATGGACCTCGACCGCGACCGCTGTGTGAGAGCCTTCGAGCGGCTTGGAATGAAAGATGCCGACGATTTTCTCGGCGTATATGGCCAGAAGGGTGCTTTTCTCGCCCTTGAATCAGGAAAAATCGATGCCGATGAATTTCACCGGCAAGTCCGCCCGATGATCGACAGGGCAGAGGTAAGCGACGATGAAATAGACAGCGCCTTCAATGAATTTCTCGTGGGCATACCCGTCGAACGTCTTGAAGCGCTACGCGCTCTGCGCAAGGATTATAAAATATATCTGCTGTCGAACACAAACCCGATAATGATCAACAGCCGCATCGCTGAAGAATTCCGAAAGGAAAGCCTTGAAATGGCCGACTATTTCGACGGAATATTCACATCATATGAAGCCGGATGCTGCAAACCCGGTAAAGAAATTTTCGATTACACCGAGCGGGAAGGCCAAATTAAGCCTGAGGAAACACTCTTTTTCGATGATTCACAGGCTAATGTAGATGCTGCACGCTCCTATGGGTTCAATGCCGTACTCGTAAGGCCGGGCGACGAATTCAAAAATCTTCTCGATGAGTTTTTGAATTGACAACAGAACACCTCGATAGCCAAAGGCGTTAATCAAACAGCGACCCTCAAACAGACCTCTCCATCAATCAAGCAATCATGAGAATCATAACCAAAAGCGACACTTCGCGCCGGCGGATAGCAGCCGTAGGAATGTATGACGGAGTCCATGCGGGACACAAATTTCTGATTGACTATCTGCGTCTCGAAGCGGATAGCCGAAAACTGACGCCTGCTGTCATCACTTTCTCCCGACACCCGCTGTCAGTGGTCAGGCCTCTTGAGACACCCGGACTGCTGACATCGCTTGAGGACCGTCTGCTACGTCTCGGAAATGCCGGTGTCGAGGACATTATAATCCTCACCTTCAATGACCGGCTGCGTTATAAAAGCGCCCGCGAATTTCTGAATACCCTCCACAAGTCATATGGTATCGACACGCTCGTGTTAGGATTCAATAACCGCTTCGGACACGACCGTCCGAAGACGCTTGAAGAATATCGTGAAATCGGTAAGGAAGTAGGGGTAGAGGTAATTCCCGCTCCGGAATACAGAGGCTCTGCTTTTCCGGTAAGTTCCTCAGTCATACGCCATCATCTCCTTACAGGCAATCCCGAAAAAGCGGCTGAGGCCCTCGGCTACCCCTACGGACTGCGTGGCATTGTGACCTCCGGACAGAAGCTCGGACGCACCCTCGGATTTCCGACAGCCAATCTGAATGTCACTGATAAAAGTATCCTTATCCCAAAGCCCGGGGCATATGCGGCCTATGTCATCACTCCTGACGGAAAGCGTCGTCAGGCGATGGTCAACATCGGTTTCCGGCCTACTGTATCTGACATTGAGGGACAAGGCGAAATATCCATTGAAGCACATATCTTTGACTATACGGGCTATCTTTATGACGAGGAGGTGACTGTTGAATTCATAAGCTTCCTGCGTCCGGAAAAACGGTTTTCGTCAACCGAAAAACTCCGTGAACAGCTTGAACGTGACACTCAGAACGCCAAAAAAGCACTCTCATAGAGATATTATCACACATATATAAAAACAATCAGGAGTCGCGTAAATCTGATTTCCGCGACTCCTGATTGTTTCTATATGTCAGTATTATCGTTTCTTAGGTTGCTTACTAAGCCTGTATTGGACAGAAAAGAGGACATAGCGCGGAAGTGCATTCGTATAAGAGACTGTGCGTCCCTGAGCATTCACGGCATAATTGACGTTGGAGAGCTGATGGAGCATATCGAAACCATCGACCATAAACACCCAGCGTCCACCCTTGGGAGTGTAGGTCATGCGGACGTTCCAGATAGCATCGGTCGTGTCAAGCTCGCGGACACCGTAGCCATCGCGGGTATAGAACATGAAATCGGTATTGATGCCGAAACCGCCGGGAAGGACAAACTGGCCGATGATGCCGTAGTTGTAGTGGTTGGCATTGATGGTTGCGAAATCCTCGCGCGATGAAGTAGTGTGGCGGTTGGTATATTTTCCGCCAAACTCCAGATTCTGCTTCCCGATCTGCCATCCGAACTTAATCCCCTGATTGAAAGTCACGGTCTTTACCTTCGATTTCACAGGGTCTTCGAGATTTACACCGATCATGTCGGCAGAGTTGATGATACGTCCGTCGGTCGAGGTGCTCAGCATGAATTCCTGCTTTGCGCCGAACTGGAGATTGAAATTGTTGGTTGCCGAGAGTGAATTATTGCCGTCGACGTTATACGTGCGGTTACGGCGCACACCTGTCGATGTGTCGTAAGTATAGCCTCTCACAAGAGCACGTGAGGTGAGTTCATAGCCAAGACGCAATGTGTTGTTGACCGGTGTGTCGTGAGCCTTGTAGCTCCATGTCAGTGTCTGATTGTGGACATAGGCATTTTTCAGGTCAGGATTTCCGAGCGAAATGTTGAGCGGATCGGAATCATTGACAATGTCAACCATGTGGACAAGATCTGGAGTCTTTGTGTCGAGCCTGTATTCATAGACAAACTGATTGCGGTATGACTCTCTCCGCCCCTTACCCGGTTTCTTACCCATCTGGAAATCAATCCTTGCCGAATAACGTCCCAACGCATAAAGCATTGAAGTTCTGCTGACCAGATATGAACGGCTCGCGCGCCAGTAATCGAAATGCTGATGCAATAGAGAAATTGTCGGTCTCACTGAAATTAGCAGAGCATTTTGGTTCATATCCCTAAAAAATGTAAGGTCAGGACATAAATCGTGCTTATTTTCAATCAGTCGGGAAGTATAACTGTTATTGGGGTCAAAAGAGTCGAGATAAGCTCCCGGCAGAGTTCCGTAGACTCCCATATCGGTCAATTGGTCAAGGGCATACATGTATGAGTCACGGTCACGGTTCAGGAATCGGTAGCTGTAGTTAAGGCCAAGATTCAATTTCCACACGAATGTCCTGTAGCCTACTGTAGCGTCAAACGTAAGAGTCTGATTAGGCGAATTGTCGAAATACTGACGGCGAGTGACGGCCGGGGTAGGGTCAGCACCATAGTTTATATTATAGTCGCGCCAGCGATCTTCCTTCTCATCCTTGTATTTAACACCCAATTCTAAATACAGACGGTCATTTGTACGCGGAATTTTATATTCGAATGCCGGATACACCTGCACCTCGCCTTCATGCCTGCTCCCATCGCTCCGGGTTATGGAACGGTTAATCACAGCGTCGAGTCTTTCGGGAGAGCCGTCGCTATAGAGCGCTTCAAGCGCTGCATAGGTGATGCCGGCCTGCTCTTTGTCAAACGTAGCCGAGATTGACGATGAACTGTTGTCGCGCTTTATATATCTCCCAAGTAACATTCCACCATAAAACCAATTTTCGCTGTATTGGTTATAGTAGTTTCTGGTTTCAAGTTTCAGCTGACTGTTTTTACTGCGGCTGAATGAATTGTCAAACGTATTGCCTCCGCTTAGGAAGTTGGTGCGCGCGAGGGTAGTGCGGTTGTTTGTCGAATTTTCCTCTACGTTGACATATCCGTTGAAACTACGGGTCTGCTCCAGATTCTCATAGTTATAGTTAAAAGCCCCCATCTTATATTCCCGTGTGCCCGAAGGCATCATATCAGGAGTCCATGTATCACTCTTACCGGGCTTACGGTTATCATTGAGGTTGTTGATGTTACCTATGAGCGTGAGTTTCGTGGTGGGTGTGAACCACGAAGCAAACAAGCGTCCCATATACCGGTTTTCTGTTCCATAACCACCCTGAGCATTAAGCAATAGACCTATGTTGTATTCCTTTTTAAGCTTTACATCCATTGTCAGATGCTTTTCGGCGTTAGGCTCGTTACGCCATTTTTCAAGTTTCGTCTGCCCTTCGTAGACCTCGATGTTCTTGACGGTGTATGCGCCGATGTTTTCAAGCATCAGCTGATTGTTGCCATCGAGAAACTCCTTGCCGTTGAGCAGAAGCGACTCTACATACTGACCGTTGACCTTAATCTGGCCATTGTCATTGAGTTCCACACCCGGCAGCTGGGCTATCAGTGCGTCGAGCATCGAACCTTCGGCGAGCAGAAAGGCATCGGCATTGAAAACCAAAGTGTCACCCTTATTGTAGAATTTAATTTTGGAGGCAGTTACCGTCACTTCACCAAGCTTCTGTGGCTCGCGTTTGAGGTAAATCGGCGGTACGGCACGGTAACTCTCTCTTTTCCCGATTTTTTCCACACGATAGCTAATGGTTTCAGTAATATAGCCGGGACAAACGACGTCAAAAACATAAGTCGAATCCACACGAGGGACAGGAAATACAAAATAAGCCATCGGGACTACTTCATCACCGGTGAATCTTGAACCCTTGTCAGCCTTAATGGAATCCTTTATGTTTCCTGAGGAGTCATACAACAACACATAGGAATTTATGAGATCTGCCTTGGTTATGGCATCTCTCACCCGACCTGAAATGGAGAGCTCATCGTCTTTCGCCGAGAGTGACACAGTCACTGATGAAAAAAGCAACACGAGCAAAAGACTCTTAATCAACTGTTTCATGGAATTAGAGTAATATAAATAGACTAAACGTGATCAAAATAGACTAAATAACACATAGTATTATACAGCACTTTTAGTTTGCAAATATAACAGATAGGTTATATATATCCAAATTAATTCTTAAAATTATAAATCAAATGATAAAACTTCATTTTAAATGCACTAATAAATAATGTTATATATCTTTTTTATTTACAGACATATATAAAAAAAACACAGAGCCATCGAGAATCCGACAACTCTGTGACATGATTATTAAGAGGATTGCAAAATAGTTTTTATTTCTTATAAAAACAACTCACATCCCAAAAAGTTAGCAGATAGTCAATGGAATTTCAGCAGTGAATAAACGCGCGTCACGACATAAACTACGGTCATTATCAGGACTATGAGAGCCGAACACGGCACATCGATAACCGTTCCAAGCAACAAACCGGCTACACAGCAGACAACCGATACGAGAACCGAAAGAAGCATCATTGATTTAAATCTATGACAGAAAGTTTCGGAAATCATCTGGGGAAGAGCAAGCATCGACATGAGAAGCATCACTCCGACAAGGCGTATTGTCAGGACAATGCACACGGCCACAGCCACAGTCATGGCAGTAGTGATGAAAGTTACAGGCAAATGACGCACCCGGGCAAAATCCGGGTCAAAAGCGCATATGACAATCTTTCGGAAAAAACAAGCGAAGAAAATAAGCAGCAGAGCGGTATAAATACCAAACGACCACAAATCACCGCTTGTTATGGTCAGCACATTACCAAAAAGAAAGGCATTAAGCTCAGGCACATAACCGGGTGTCATAAATATGAACAACGTACCCAAGGCCATACCAAGGGCCCAGACGACTGCAATGGCAGAATCCTCTCTGACTCTATGGCTCTTAGACATCCACTGTACACCCAACGATGAGGCTACGGCAAACACTCCGGCCATGAGCACTGGATTACAGCCAAGAAAATATCCCAGCCCGAGTCCTCCGAAACAGGCATGTGTCACACCTCCTGAAATCGAGACGAGACGTCGCGTAACTATATATGTGCCTATAACAGCCGATGCCACACTCAGCAACAGAATACCGACAAGGGCATTACGAAAAAAGTCATAGCCGAATATTTCCACTTATCAATCAAGCTTTTAAATTATTATTCCTCCTTACAGCATCGTCCACCATCATCAGCCACTCGTCGCGTAAGGACGTCGGAAGAGCCACATTGCGCTGTGTGAGCGACACTCCCCACGGATAGATATCATCCGGCAGCAATGTATAGAGCACTTCACGAAATTCCTCCTCCTCATCCTCGGAATACCCGTCGGGTTGACGGCCTGCGAAACGGTCAAGTTCCTCATCATCATAATAAACCGGTTTACCGTCAGCCGAAAGACCTTTCTCACACACGGCATGAAGCCCGCAACACTCCTCCTCAGCGACCGAAGGTTCGGCTGCGGCTTCACCATCCTTATCGGGACGGTGTGTGAGATACAGTATCAGGCCCGTGACAACAGTCACGGCAAGTATAATCAGAGCGCCTGTCATTGGGATAAAGCTGATTTGGGTTATTCTTCCACCGGGTCAGGAAGCGGTGCGTCACCGTCAAGAAGCGTAAACCCGGCCTCACGAAGCGCATCCCAGAATCCGGGATAGGATTTGGCTACAACCTCGACATCCTTGATGATAATTCCGGGAAGGAATAAAGAAATGGGGGCGAGACACATTGCCATACGGTGGTCTGCATAGGTCTCAAACACTGGTAAAGCGTCAATCGGGCGGCGCTGTCCCTCCCACGACACTACGTCGTTTCCTTCGGGCTGAATGAAGACTCCGATTTTAGCCAGTTCGGTTTTCAGGGCACTGACGCGGTCTGTCTCCTTTATGGCAAGTGTCGAAAGCCCTGTGAAATGAAACGGAATCCCGAGCATGACACAGGTGACGATGACATACTGCGCAAGATCCGGAGTGTCAGAGAAGTCCACACGGAGTCTGGCATCCTGATCAGGCGAAGGGATGAGGTCTGATCCGCCCTCCTCGCCTTCCCACTGCGTATCGACACCGAGTCGGGTGAATATATCGGCAAGCTTGCGGTCGCCCTGACAGGATTCACACGAAAGATTATCTATCGTCACAGCACCCGACGAGATAGCCTCTATCTCATACCATGCAGCAGCCGCGCTCCAGTCTCCTTCAATCTTGAAGTCAAACGGACGGTAGGACTGAGGACGAATTGTGACAACACCGTCAAAAAACTCGCTTTCAACGCCTGCATCTTCCATCATCTTGAGTGTCATCAGGATGTACGGACGCGAAACGGTCTCACCCGCAAAGGTAAGTTTCAGTCCTTCAGTCATTGTAGGAGCAACCATCAGCAATGCTGAGATATATTGCGAGCTTACCGATGAATCGAGGGTCAGCTCGCCACCCTTGAGCCTGCGTCCGCGGATACGAAGGGGAGGGAATCCCTCCTCTCCTGCATAGTCAATGTCCGCGCCAAGAGCACGGAGAGCCTCGACAAGCACCTTTATGGGACGTTGACGCATCCGCTCGCTACCGTCAAGAATCAGGTCTGAGCCTTCCTTGGCAGCAAAATATGCAGTCAGGAAACGCATCGTAGTCCCGGCTGCGCCGATATTGATGACATCGGCGTCAGGCGTAGCCAAAGCTTCGCGCATGGCATCGGTATCGTCACATTCAGCAACATTCTCAAGCCTTGCAGCCCCGGAAGTGAGCGCATTGATTATCAAAGCGCGGTTGCTCATGCTTTTGGAAAGCGGGAGACTGAGTCTGGTTTCTAAAAAACCGTCGGGAGGTAATATTCTATAGTCCAATGGAAAAGTCTTTTTAAATATAATTATATTCAAGCTATCTGTGAACTGTGCTACTGCACAGGGGTAAAGGAGACCAGAATGTTGTTGGAAGCTCCACGCCATGGGAGAGTGCCGTAATAGCGTTTGAACGTCAGTCTGACAGGCGTGCCGCTTCCCTGATATTGCTGTAGGCGACGGGCAAGATTGTCATCAGGAATACTGAAATATACGTCGCGGGAATAAACTCTCTGTGTATCGGCAAGTTGCGACTCGCTCACCATCTCGCCTTCAAACGTATGAAAAACAATGCCTCTCTTCTCGACGAGCGTCACAAAACCGGTCGACTGTGATTCGGTCACGTAAGGTACAAAATATCTTATCCACACCGTCAGCCCTAACGCACAGATGATTATGATGAAAAACCATATCAATATGCGTTTGCCCCTCCGGCGCGGCTTGACTGGCATATCCTCTGTATCCTGACCGTCAGTGTCGCCAAAATCAAATTCCGGAGACTTTGTCCCGGTGTCGGTTGAATTATCCATGACTTTCTGACCGGCGGTATCAGCCATTCCACCGTCACTCACATTGTCTTTTGAAAAGTCGTGCAGGAAATAATCCTTGTCGCTATCGTCAAATTTCATTCCTAATTTTCAATTATTTATGTCGTTTAGATAGTGCAATGCAGCCGAACGTAAGCAAGCCCTGCATAATAAGCACGAGAGTCTGCACCCCCATAAGCATATTTGCAAATGTCAGGGCATATTCACGTGTAAGCCCGGAAATACCGGATGAAAAGAGAGTTATGCCAAACATCATGGCCCACTGATAAGGTCCGATGCCACCGTTTGACGGCACTCCCATCGAAATACTTGTAAACACAAAACATACGGCAAGTGCGGCGATGCCATAACGTGCCATCATCTCGGCCGTCAGCGGAAACGACAGGAAGGCACAATAGAGAGCCGTGATATACGAACCCCAAAGCAAAACCGTGTAGCAGAGCCACAGTCCTTTACCGCGCATCTTTACAATGACGGCAAAACCCTTCCACAATCCTGACCATATCCCCTTGATTCTCTTAATGATTTTCTGTTCGGGATAACGGACAAAAAGCCAGATGCAGACCACAAGAGTCGCGATGAAAGCACCCCAAAGCAAAGGCGAGCCAAGTAGGTCAAGAAGTTTTGACAGCATTCCGCCATCCTGTCCGAGATAGGCTTTAAGCTGTGTGCCGGCAGGGATGAAAGTGAGCAGCAGCAGAATAAAGACTGCCACCGTATCGGCCAGACGGTCAGCTACCATCGACCCGAAGACAGTTGTAAACGGCGCTTTTTCCCTATTGGCTATGTATCCTGTGCGCCACACTTCGCCAAGACGCGGAAAGACAAGATTGACGGAGTAAGTTCCCAATATACTCAATACGAGCTGTCCGAAAGAGGGGCGGATGCCAAGCGCACGGAGCTGTATCTGCCAGCGCGCCGCACGAAACACCTGAGCCATAATCCCGAAAAATATATTGAGTCCTATCCACCTGAAATCGCAATCACGCCGGATGATGTTCCACATCTTAGCCGGATTAATATCTTCGTTATGAAACAGCAGCCAACACAAGCCAACTGAAATAACAAGCGGAACGCCGTATTTCAGCAAGTATGAGCCCAGACGCTTTTTAGCTGTTCCGGAACTCAACAAAGAATTATCATCGGTCTTGCCATCCATCTTTTAAACCAAAGAAATTACGTTGGAATTACAAAATTATTCTTCAACCTACAAATTTACATAAAAATACTTGTTCATGCAAAAATCAGGCCGTTACTTTAAAAACAAATTTTAAACAATAGCTACTTAAGCAAGCAACAATACGTATGGAATCAACGTTAAAAAATTGAAAGGGCCATCAGACTGTCTGTCCTTAACACGTATCACTTCAACTATCGCTTACCCTATGGGAACTGCCGCAACCGTCATAATTGCCATCACAGTGGTGTGTATCCTCCTGCTCATAGCCGGAATCATACTTACATTCCTCTCCAACCGTCTGGCCTGCCCGACCACCTATCTCGGCCTTCTCGGAATCGGGCTTACAATTGCCGACATCCCTGCCACAAACTCGCTTATATTCTGGGGCATAGCAACAGCGATAGTCATATGTCTCGAATATATGCTCCCTAAAAAGATTACATCCTCACGCCGTGGCGTGGGCTATATAGCCGGAGCGGCTCTTGCGGGAACATTCGTCGGACTGGCAATATCACACGAATGGATGATTGTAGGAGCGGTGGCCGGTGCTATACTCGGCGGAATAGCCTACAGCCGCACCCCGGCAGGAAGCATCATGGAATTTCCATCTTCCAAATTTTTAAACTATCTTTGCGCCAAGGGACTCCCGGCAGTAGTGACCATGTGCATGGCCGGTACTTCAGTCCTCTGGTTTGCGGCAATCCTCAATCAGTAACAATTTCCAACTTCTCCCAACAAAAAACAACTGTTTCTCCAATATGCGAACTGTCATCTCAATCATATTCTCACTATTCCTGATTACCGGCGCGTCCGCCCAGATAAACAAACTTAAGCGTGAAAAGCCTGACCTTGAAAAAATCAGACTGGAAACTCTCGACTCTAAATCTCAGTACTATTATCCGAGACTCATGCAGGAATTCCAACGCAACGACACGCTGATGAAAATCGACAAATACCGTCACCTGTATCTCGGCTACATGTTTCAGGAAGACTACAATCCTTATCGCTCGTCGCAGCGCGACATCCACTACAACGTACTCAACCGTTCCTCTAAACTGACACGTCAGGAATGTGACTCCGTGATAGCATATGCCGAGAAGGCCCTCGCCGACAATCCGTTCAATCTCGGAGAAATGGTGATGCTCATAAACGCACTTCGTGAAAAAGGCAAGACCAATCTTGCCAATATATGGCAATACAAGCTCAACTATCTCCTCATGGCCATCGTCTCGACGGGGACAGGCGAGGATGAGGAAAACGCTTGGTATGTCATAGAGCCTCAACACGAATACGTGTTGCTCAACATGATGGACTATACGGTCGCAGACCACGTGTTCTACGACCCGTCATACGAATATATAACCGTCAAGGATTCGGAAGGTAAGCCAAAAGGCGGATTCTATTTCAACATAGGTCCGTTGCTGAAAGAATATTATCGTAAACATCCCGACGAACTTTAGGCTATACGGCAGAAGCAGCCCGACATGACTGCCAATCTTTCTAATCCTTAAAACGATAAAAAACACGAAATGGACTTCACCCCCTTTGCACGTGCGCTGTTTGGCAGGCGTGTCAACGCTTCCCGTTCATGGACAGGACACACGCGGGAGATACAGCTATCTGAACTCGAACTGTTGCTCTGCGCTCTCAGGAAAACGAGGTGGGCAGCCGAGAAAGGGCTCTCAGATGTCAGAACATATGATGAATACCGCATAGCTCTACCGACCACCGTCCCATATTCAGAACTACGTCCTTGGATTATGAGGATGATTGAGGGCGAGAAAGATATCCTCTGGCCCGGAGCTACCCGCAATTTCGCACAATCGTCAGGGACTTCCGACGGAAAAAGCAAATACATTCCCGTCACACGCGAGTCATTTGCAAGATCCCACTACAAAGGCGGAGCAGACGTCGTGGCCCACTATCTCAACCTCTATCCCGACAGCCGAATATTTTCAGGTAAGAGTTTCATACTCGGCGGCAGTTTTGCCAATGAACTTAACCTGAAATCAGGAGTAAAGGTCGGCGACCTGTCAGCCAATCTGATAGACAATATAAATCCTGTTGCCAATTTCTTCCGTATCCCGTCGAAGCAGATTGCGCTCCTCGAAGACTGGTCCGTAAAACTCCCGGCGTTGGTCAAAGCAGCAGCAGGCAAAAACATCACCAACATTTCCGGAGTCCCGTCATGGTTTCTCACAGTCCTGAAGCAAATCATTGCCAAAGAGGGTGTTTCAAGCATTCATGATGTATGGCCAAACCTCGAAGTCTTTTTTCACGGAGGAATCTCAATGGCTCCGTATCATGAACAATACAGCCACATCACCTCTCCGAAAATGCGTTATCTCGAATGTTACAACGCCTCGGAAGGATTCTTCGCCCTTCAGAATGCCATTGACGACCCGTCGCTCCTTCTATTGCTCGACTGCGGAACTTTCTTTGAATTCATCCATGTCGACGATGCTGAAAGCGACCGCCCTGAAATCATCCCGTCATGGGAAGTCGAGGAGGGTGAAAACTACGCTATGGTCATCAGCTCATGCAACGGTCTCTGGCGCTATCCGATAGGCGACACTGTCAGAATAGAATCTGTCAATCCTCTAAAAATAACCATATCAGGACGGACCAAGAGCTACATCAACGCATTTGGCGAGGAACTCATGGTGCAGAATGCTGAAGCGGCTCTGACAAAAGTATGCCGGGAGCTTGATTGCGATATAGCCAACTACACGGCAGCTCCGGTTTATGCCTCTGACCATTCGCGCGGAAGACACGAATGGCTCATCGAATTCAACCGCGAGCCAGCGTCGATTGACGAATTCGCCTCTAAACTCGACATAGCATTGCAGCACGAAAACAGTGATTATGAGGCCAAACGAAGCCACGGAATATTTCTCGACCCACTGACAGTTGTCAAAGGACGTCCCGGAGTATTCGAGGCATGGCTCGCATCGACAGGCAAACTGGGAGGCCAGCGCAAAGTGCCACGCTTGTCAAACTCACGCCATCCGATTGATGAGATTCTAAAATTCAACAATATCTAACTTAAATCATTATAACACTGATGAAACACAGATTTATTTCAGCCATCGCGTCAGTTCTCGTCGCAGGTTCGGTATTCGCTAATTCACCGAAATACATATTCTACTACATTGGCGACGGTATGGGCATGGGGCAGGTTATGGGAGCTGAAGCCTATAACCGGACCGTACTCGGCAATAAAGATCATCTGCTGATGATGCAATTTCCCGTTTCAGCCGTAGCTACAACATATTCGGCATCATCGCCCGTGACAGACTCCGCAGCTGCAGGAACTGCCCTTGCCTCAGGCCATAAGACAAAGAACGGAATGCTCGGCATGGCTGCCGACTCAACCGCCGTCACTTCGATAGCCAAGACTCTTTTCGACGACGGATATGGAATAGGACTTGTCACATCAGTATATCCCGACGATGCAACACCCGGAGCATTCTATACACACGTCCCCGCACGTTCGATGTACTATGAAATCGGAAAGGACGCGGCATCATGCGGCTATGACTTTATCGGAGGTTCCAACCTTCGCGGCACAAAGAACAAAAAGACAGGTGAAAAGACCGATCTCATGGACATATTCGCTGAAAACAATGTCCGTGTGATCCGTGGCACTGAAGGATTCGACACCATCACATCTCGCCGTGTGCTCATGCTTTCTCCGTTCGAAGACCGCACTTCAAACATTGGCTATACAATCGACTCCATCCCCGGTGCGCTCACACTCCCGGCAATGACCGAAGCCTGCATCAAACATCTCGAACGCAATGGCCGCGACCGCTTTTTCATGATGGTCGAAGGCGGTAACATCGATCATGCCGGACATGCAAACGACGGAGGGACAATCATAAAAGAGATGCTTAACTTTCAGGAATCTCTCGCCATTGCCTATAAGTACTATCTCGCACACCCCGACGAAACTCTCATCGTAGTGACAGCCGACCATGAAACAGGCGGTATGGGGCTTGGCAACAACGCTGTCGGCTATAACCTTAATCTTGGCTACTACGACTATCAGAAGATTTCAAAGGATGAATTCTCTGACTATTGCCGCAGTCTTGCCCGTAGCCGTCGTGCCTATCGCTGGGACGATATGGAGGACTTTCTCAAAGAAAAACTCGGTTTCTGGTCACATGTCCCTGTCACACCCGAACAGACAGCCATGCTCAAGGAGGACTTCGAACGCTGCATTCTCCACCAGAGCGGATCGGACCAGAAGACTCTCTATAAGAATTTTGACGAGTTCACAGTCAAAGTATTCAGAGTCCTTGACAGCTTTACCGGCCTCGGATGGACAACAAACGGCCACAGCGGCGGCCTCGTCCCTGTCTACGCTGTCGGAGTGGGTGCAGAGAAATTCGCATCATTCAACGACAACACCGAACTCCCCAAAATCATCATGGAAATCGTAAATGGAAAGTAACAGACTCCCATAGCCTCTAAACATCCATAATTCGAAATATAAAAATTACAGATTTACTTCCGTCGGAAATAAAAGCGGACTGTAAATCTGTAATTTTTGTTATTTCTGAATTTTTATGGTTCTATTTTTATATCCGTCACACGGAAAATGAGTATTTTTGTAGCAATATGAGGCTGGAGGAACTATCACTTACCAATTTTAAGAACATACCTGAAGCCCGGCTGGAGTTTTCGGGTAAAGTCAACTGTTTTCTTGGCAACAACGGCATGGGCAAAAGCAACATGCTCGATGCCATATACTTTCTCAGCTTCTGCAAGAGTTTTTCGCGTGTGCCTGATAAAATGCTTATCAGGCGTGATGAAGACTTCGCAATCGCACGCGGACGCTACGTCCGCAAAGGAATTGACGAAGAACTTATGCTCGGGCTCTCGTCATCACGCCGTAAAACCCTCAAACGTGGAGGGAAAGAGTATGACCGCCTTAGCTCACACATAGGCTGCTTTCCACTGGTGATGGTAGCTCCGCAGGACATTGACCTCATCCGCGAAAGCGGCGAGGAACGCCGCCATTGGATGGACGTGGTCATATCGCAAAGCGACCCGGTGTATCTCGACCACCTCATCCGCTACACCCGCGCACTCGAACAACGCAACAAACTCTTGCGCGAAGGCGTGGTCGATGCAAACCTCTATGCGGCAGTAGAGATAGTCATGGACATGTCGGCAAGCTATATCCACGATGTGCGTAAGGAACGCATAGCCGCTCTGACCGAGATTTTCGACCGCTACTACAAAGCTATCGCAGGAAGCTCAGAGACAGTCACACTCAGCTACCAGAGCGGCCTAAACCGCGAGGGGGCGACAATGCAGGCTCTTCTTGACGAAGCGCGCCGGCACGACGAGATTGTGAAACACACATCTGTCGGCATTCACCGCGACGACATAGGCATGGAGCTGGACGGAATGCCCATGAGACGCATCGGTTCTCAGGGACAATGCAAGACATTCACCATAGCGCTGCGCCTCGCTCAGTATGATTTTCTCCATTCAGCAACAGGGATGCGCCCCATATTGCTGCTCGACGATATATTCGACAAGCTCGACGCATCGCGTGTCGAACGGATAATGGAACTTGTCACCTCCGATTCATTCGGACAGATATTCATAACCGATACAAACCGTACGCATCTCGACGAAATAATGCACCGCACAGGCGGCGACTACCGCATGTGGAGCGTCGAAAACGGTATTTTCACCCCGACAGAATCATGAAACGTACATATCCAAAACATATAGCGGGAATAATCGACGAGGCTATGGCACGCGCAGGCATGACAGACTCTCTCAACGAACAGCGGGCCGCGGCAGCGTGGGTCGACGTTGTCGGTCCGTCAATAAACCGCTACACCACACGCCGTTTCGTAGACCATGGCGTTCTCCACGTCTACATGACTTCAGCGCCTCTCAAAAACGAACTATCCTTCAACCGCGACAGACTTATATCGGCAATCAACCGTATGGTCGGAAGCGATGTTATAAATGACGTTCAGTTTCACTAATAATAAAAATAATGAGCACAAACCGATGTGAAGCAGGAATTGAAACATTCCGACACCACATGCCTCTCCAGATGAGATTCAATGACATCGACATGCTTGGCCATCTCAACAACAGCGTGTATCTGACCTTTATGGATCTCGCAAAGGCCCGCTATTTCAAAGCCGTCAACGGCGATAAGGAAGTCGACATACGCAAAATGGGTGTGGTGATAGTAAATATAAACGCCAATTTCTGTGTCCCGACATTTTTCAACGAGGAAATAGCCGTAGAGACAGCAGCAGTGGCCATCGGTGAAAAGAGCATAACTCTCGAACAGCGCATCTATTCCGTCCCCGACCATCAGGTCAAATGCTCCTGCCGCACAATTATGGCAGGATTCGACATAAAGACCAATACTTCAATGCCTATATCAGAGGAATGGATTGAGAAATTCGAATCATACGAAGGCCGTCCATTGCGAAAACATAAAAAAGAAGATACCAAATAAGACCTTCGTATGCCTTCACGCCTTCTACCTGAACAATTTCTCACGATGCTCGCCGACCTCGGTCTCGAAGAGCTGAAGACAGCTCTTGAAGAGGGTGAGCCGTGCACGTCTGTAAGGCTTAACACCGGCAAGAATGTGACCGACGAGGATATCCCCTTCAAAGGAAGCAGGATTCCTTGGTGCAATGCCGGTCTATATCTCGACCAACGCCCGCGCTTTACGTTTGATCCCGCTCTCCATCAGGGATGTTACTACGTGCAGGAAGCATCGTCAATGTTCCACGGCCATATAGTTGGAAAGTTGTTCGGAAATGCCGGTTCACCTGTCCGTGTTCTTGATTCATGCGCCGCTCCGGGTGGTAAGACCACAGGTGTCATTGACTCACTTCCCTACGGATCTCTTATCGTAGCCAACGAATATGTCCCTTCGCGAGCCGCCGTCCTTCGCGAGAACCTCATAAAGTGGTCATATCCCTCGTGTGTCGTCACCCGTGGCGACACTGCTGCTTTCCGTCGGCTGAAAGACACCTTCGACCTCATCATCGCCGACGTTCCCTGTTCGGGAGAGGGCATGATGAGAAAAGATGCCGAAGCCATATCGCAATGGTCGACAGGACTGATACGCGAATGCGCCGAACGCCAATGGGAAATCGTTAACAATCTGTGGCCTTCCTTGAAGCCCGGCGGAATAATGATTTACAGCACATGCACATTTAACCGCAGCGAGGACGAGGAGATGGTCGAAAGAATCATCAGTGAATTCGGAGCTGAAAGCGTCGATATAGAAGTTGACCCCGAATGGGGGATAGCCGGCGGCATAGATACTGATGCAAGCTGCTACCGTTTCATGCCTCACCGTCTGCGCGGCGAAGGTCTTTTTGTCGCAATACTCCGCAAACCCGGTGAAAATCGCGGTGAAAGACAGCAAAGTAAAAACAAGACAAAAAGCGCCAAGGCCACACCGCAACTCACGTCGGCCAAATCATGGCTGACGGACGAAGCCTCCTCCGAGATGGAAATATATGCCGATGACGACCGCATCAATGCTTTTCCGCGTCTGCATGCCGACACTCTCCGCAAAATAAAAAAAGAGCTTGATGTCATCCACGAAGGAGTGCTCATAGGCAATGTCAAGGGGCGCGACCTCATCCCTTCGCAATCACTGGCATTATCCCCGTGTCTGCGTAAAGATGCCTTCCCGACAGTAGAAATCGACGGCCGGACAGCCATCAGCTACCTTTCAGGAGATGCCATCACACTGCCCGACGGAACTCCGCGCGGATTCGTCCTGCTCACCAACCGCCAACGTCCGCTTGGCTTTGTCAAGAACATCGGCAATCGCTCCAATAACCTATATCCCGCTCCTTGGCGCATCAAATCAAAGATAAACTGAATCAAACGATAGATTGAAATATGAGAATTGACATCCTCACCGTACTGCCTGAGATGATTGAATCTCCCCTTAACTGTTCGATACTCAAACGCGCACAGGACAAGGGTCTGGCTGAAATAGTGGTCCACAATCTCCGTGAATACACCACAAACAAACATCGTAAAGTCGACGACTATCCTTTCGGCGGAGAAGCCGGAATGGTGATGCAGATCGAACCTGTCGACCGTGCGATCGCCGACCTGAAATCGCAACGTGACTATGACGAAGTCATCTTCACATCGCCCGACGGCGAACAGTTCGACCAGCCGATGGCCAACTCTCTTTCGCTTTCCCGTAATCTAATCATACTCTGCGGTCACTACAAAGGAATCGACTACCGTATCCGCGAGCACCTCATCACCAAGGAAATATCTATCGGTGACTATGTGCTGACAGGCGGAGAAATCCCGGCAGTGGTCATTGCCGATGCCATTATCCGTCTGATTCCCGGTGCAATCGGCGACGAACAGAGCGCACTGAGCGATTCCTATCAGGACAATCTGCTCGCTCCGCCGGTCTACACCCGTCCGGCTGAATACAACGGATGGCGCGTCCCCGACATACTCCTGTCAGGCCATAAGGCCAAGATTGACGACTGGAAGCACGAACAGGCCCTCGAACGGACACGCCGTCTGCGCCCTGATCTCCTCAAAGGCATCGAATAACTTTTATAAACAATATTTTTCAACCTTACTTCACCCCATGTTAAGAAAATCATTATCACTACTGATGCTTCTCGTAAGCATCCTTTCAGTCTCTGCAACCGAACGCAAATATGATTTCGTTGTGGCTCAGGATGGCAGCGGTGATTTCACCACCATACAGGAAGCGATTAACGCCGTGCCTGATTTCCGCAAAGCAAACCGTACGAACATACTTATCAAAAAGGGTAACTATAAGGAAAAACTTATCGTTCCCGAATGTAAAATCCAGCTTACGCTCGTAGGAGAAGACGGCGCAGTCATCACCTACGACGACTATGCCTCGAAACCCAACCGTTTCGGCGAGGAGAAATCGACATCAGGCTCTGCGTCATGCTACATCTATGCCCCTGATTTCATTGCCGAGAATCTCACTTTCGAAAACACTTCCGGCCCTGTAGGGCAGGCAGTCGCCTGTTTCGTCAGCGGTGACCGTGCTATTTTCCGTAAATGCCGTTTCCTCGGATGTCAGGACACTCTTTACACCTACGGCTATCCTACACGTCAATACTACGAAGATTGTTATATCGAGGGTACTGTCGACTTTATCTTCGGCAAGGCTACAGCTGTCTTTAACCGCTGTCAGATTCACAGCCGTGGCAAAGGATATGTGACAGCCCCTGCAACCCCTGAAGACAGCAAATATGGCTATGTGTTCCACGACTGCAAACTGACTGCTGAAAATGATGTGACAAATGTTCCCCTCTCGCGTCCTTGGAGACCCTATGCGCAAGCTATATTCATCAACTGTGAGCTCGGCAAGCACATCTCACCCGCAGGTTGGAACAACTGGGGAAAGGAATCCAACGAAAAGACTGTCACATATGCCGAATACAACAGCACCGGTGAGGGCGCAAACCCATCGGCACGCGTATCTTACTCACGTCAGCTCTCCGATCCGACACCCTATGCAATTCCGACAGTCCTCGCCGGCAATGACGGCTGGAATCCTCTGGAACTCTAATACATATCCCGCCCTCCGGGAATCGTGCTTTGGTTCTCGTTAATAAAGGACACAAAATAAAATAAAGGGTACAAAAATTCAGAAATGCCATAAATTACATATTTTTTATTAGCCTGAAACTAATAATAAGTGTATGTAATTTATGGCATTTCTGAATTTTTGTACCCTTTTGTATATTATCTGTCTTTCGTCAGGTAATATACATTATCCGATAACGATATTTACAATCTTATTGGGCACGACGATTATCTTGCGGATGGTCTTTCCTTCGAGCCACTTGGCCGAGGATTCATGCGAAAGGGCAAGTTTTTCGACTTCATCCTTGGGCATGTCGGCAGGAACCTGAATGGTAAAACGCGCCTTACCGTTGAAAGAAACGGCATAATTCGCAGTGTTTTCCTTCAGATATTCCTCATTCCACACGGGCCATTTGGCATCGTTGACCGTAGTTTCATTACCCAGAGCGCTGTGCCAGAGCTCTTCGGCTACATGGGGAGCGAATGGTGCAAGAAGGATTACAAGCGGTTCAAGCACCTCGCGGCTGTGACATTTGAGCGATGAAAGCTCATTGACACATATCATGAAAGCAGCTACAGAGGTGTTGTATGAGAAGTTCTCAATGTCGCCGGTCACCTTTTTGATAAGCTTGTGGACTGCTTTGAGCGCCTCAGGCGAAGCTTTGCTGTCGTCAACGAGACAGGTATCACCTTTGTAGAAAAGTCCCCACAGCTTCTTTATAAAGCGGTTCACACCGTCGATACCGTTTGTATCCCAAGGCTTGCTCTGTTCGATCGGGCCGAGGAACATCTCATAGAGACGCAATGTGTCAGCGCCGTAACGCTCCACGATATCATCGGGATTGACAACATTGAACATAGATTTCGACATTTTTTCAACAGCCCATCCACAGACATACTTACCGTCTTCAAGTATGAATTCCGCATCCTTGAATTCCGGACGCCATGCACGGAAAGCATCGAGGTCAAGCACATCGTTGCTGACGCGGTTGACATCGACACGTATGGGAGTCGTGTCATACTGATCCTTAAGGCCGAGCGAAACAAATGTATTGGTGTCCTTAATGCGGTAGACGAAGTTTGTGCGGCCCTGAATCATACCTTGGTTGATAAGCTTCTTGAACGGCTCGGGTTCAACCACATAGCCGAGGTCATAAAGGAACTTGTTCCAGAAACGCGAATAGATGAGGTGGCCTGTCGCATGCTCAGTACCTCCGATATAAAGGTCTACGTTTCGCCAGTATTCATCAGCTTCCTTCGACACGAGAGCTTCGTTGTTGTCCGGATCCATGTAACGGAGATAGTAGGCCGACGAACCTGCAAAACCGGGCATCGTATTAAGCTCGATGGGATATCCGTCAGCTGTAACCCAGTTTTTAGCGCGTCCCAGAGGCGGTTCTCCTGTTTCCGTGGGAAGATACTTATCCACTTCAGGAAGAAGGACAGGAAGCGCTGATTCATCCATCAGATGAGGAATGCCGTCCTTATAATATACAGGGAAAGGCTCGCCCCAGTAGCGCTGGCGGCTGAAGATGGCGTCGCGCAGACGGTAATTGACTTTCACTTTGCCTATTCCCTTCTCTGCGATATATTTCTTTGTGGCAGCGATTGCCTCGGGAACTTCAAGACCGTTGAGCGAGAAGTCGGCCGAAGCGGAATTAATCATCTTGCCGCTCTTGGCCTCGAAACTTTGTTCCGAAACGTCGCAGCCCTCGATGAGAGGTATGATCGGGAGGTCGAAATGACGTGCGAAGGCATAGTCACGGCTGTCATGAGCCGGAACAGCCATGATTGCACCTGTTCCGTAGCCAGCAAGCACATAATCGCTCACCCAGATGGGTATTTCCTTGCCGGTAAGCGGGTTCACTGCATAGCTTCCTGTAAACACACCGGAAACCTTCTTGTCAATCATGCGTTCGCGCTCTGTCTTGTGCTTGATGCTCTCAAGATATTCATCGACGGCTTTACGCTGTTCGGGTGTGGTCACCTTGTCGACATATTCGCTTTCAGGAGCCATGACCATGAAAGTCACACCGAAGACAGTGTCGGCACGCGTGGTGAAGATTTCAAGTTCGATGTCAGACCCGACGATAGGGAAGCGCATTTCCGCGCCTTCGGAGCGTCCGATCCAGTTGCGCTGTGTCTCCTTGAGCGAATCGGTCCAGTCAAGATCGTCAAGACCGTCGAGAAGACGCTGTGAGTAGGCTGAGACACGGAGACACCACTGATACATCAGCTTCTGTTCAACAGGATATCCGCCACGAATCGACAGACCTTCGCTGACTTCATCGTTTGCAAGAACTGTTCCGAGTTGCGGACACCAGTTGACCATAGTGTTGCCGAGATAGGCAATGCGATAGTTCATGAGCACATCGCTCTTCTCCTTTTCAGACATCGCTTTCCATTGGTCGGCGGTGAAATCAAGTTCCTCTGAGCATGCGGCGTGGATGTTCTTGCTGCCTTCTTTTTCAAAATGCTCAACGAGCGATGAAATAGGGCAGGCCTTGTTGAGCTCAGTGTCATAGTAGCTTTCGACCATCTTCATGAAAGCCCACTGAGTCCATTTGTAGAACTTGGGGTCACAAGTGCGTACCTCACGATCCCAGTCATAGCAGAAACCTATGCGGTCGAGCTGCTGACGATAGCGCGCGATATTTTCAGTGGTGGTCTTTTCAGGATGCTGGCCTGTCTGGATTGCATACTGCTCGGCTGGCAGACCATAGGCATCGTAGCCCATAGGGTGGAGGACATTGAATCCACAGAGACGTTTGTAACGCGAATAGATGTCAGACGCGATGTAGCCTAAGGGATGACCGACATGCAGACCTGCGCCTGAAGGGTAGGGGAACATATCGAGCACATAATACTTAGGGCGCGACTGATCAATTGAGGTCTTGTAGACCTTATTGTCACGCCAGTAGTTCTGCCAGCGTGACTCGATGTCTTTATGATTGTATTCCATGATTGCGTGAATAATGATTAGCTTAGCTGAAGCATACGTGTGATCGGTTTGCGGGCTTCGTCAATGATGCTCTCGTCGACGTGGACTTCGGGCTGTTCGTAAACAAGAGTATTATAGAGTTTCTCAAGAGTGTTGAGCTTCATGAACGAACAGTCATTGCAGGCACAGGTCGAATCGTTGGGCGGAGCCGGGATGAATGTCTTCTCCGGACAGCGGCGGCGCATCTCATGCAGAATGCCGCTCTCGGTCGCAACGATAAACTCGTCGGCATCGTCGTTGACCGCATATTCGAGCAACACGGCTGTCGAGCCGAGCTTGTCAGCCACGAGACGGATGGGCTTCGGGCATTCCGGGTGGACGAGTATCTTTGCCTGCGGATGCTCCTTCTTGAGTTCAAGAATCTTTTCGAGAGAGAACTGTTCGTGGACATGACACGCACCGTCCCAAAGCAACATCTCACGCCCGGTCTGCGAATTGATATAATTGCCGAGATTGCGGTCAGGCCCGAAGATTATTTTCTCATCGGCCGGAAGCGACGAAACAACCTTCATCGCATTGCCCGAGGTGACGACTATATCTGTGTGAGCCTTCACGGCGGCAGAAGTGTTGACATAGCTGACGACGGTGTGATCGGGATGTGCTTTGACAAACTTTTCAAATTCATCGGCGGGGCAGCTGTCGGCAAGCGAACATCCTGCATTGAGGTCCGGGACCAGTACCTTTTTTCCGGGACAGAGAATCTTGACAGTCTCTCCCATGAAGTGGACTCCGCACATAACGATTATGTCATTGTCGAGCGTCTCGGCAATCCGTGCGAGGGCAAGGGAGTCGCCGACGAAATCAGCCAAATCCTGAATTTCTCCAATCGTGTAGTAATGGGCCAGAATTGCCGCATTCTTTTCCTCCTTCAATTTTCTGATTTCGGCGGGGAGGTCAAGACCGGCTTTGACCGGGACATCCACAAACCCGTTTTCAACATTCATTTATTTCTATGTTTTATTTTGTGGAAAAAAATTTTTTCAAAAACTAACAAAGAGTAAGTATAGTTGATGTTAATAAGCTTGATAACTTTTCAGACAATTTCTTGCTATTATGGGTTATTGATGTCTGACTTACATTTTGTTCATAGTTATCTACATATTAACTATCATGATTTCGGCTACTTACCGAGTTTATTAACATAGTGTTAATAATGTGCAAAGTTAAAAACTTTTCATGTCATTTCCAACCGTTTTATGTTGAAAAGGGTATTGAAAACCGTTTGACAGATTCAATATAACTTATTTTGATGAAATGATATAAGTCATATATTAGATGTTGTATAACATATGCAAGCTTATTCTTTAAAAAGTCATTGATTTGTTATTTACAGTTTTCAACATAGTTTTAAACAGTGTTGAAAACTATCTGATACGATTTTTTTCGCCGTGGAATAACACTGTTTTCACATTCCGGAATCGTCATTCAAACATCCTGTCAACGGGCCAAAAAGCAAATGAAGAAGGGACTATATTTTGGGGATTCCAATCTCCAAAATCAATTTCAAATCAAAAAAATCAATGTGCTCTTGTACTTGATAAATACTACTGTTTTAATAACAGTGATTGTAAATTTTTATCACGCCAATACTGAATTTTATTGCTGCATTGCTGCGATTCTGCGAGGCGAAATGAAAAAGATAAGGGCTTCGAAAAAACTGTTTAAACGTATGAAGCCCTTATCTTTTTTCAGGCAGAAAATTGTCTTATTTTAGACCTGTTATTTCTCTGAAGATGTTTTTGGCTCGTTCAGTCACCATCTTCTTCCATAAGTAGGATTCCGGTAGTTTTGCCATTGGAATATATTGCTGAAAGCGGGTGAACAAGTCTATTGCATTTTCAATATCCCAATTGTTGATCAACTCCGCCCAGTCAATTTTATCCGCGAATTTTTCCAGTAGATTCCGATTGGTATTGTAGAGGTCTTCGCAACTGCTTAATATCTTCCAGTTCCATCGGTTTTCAAACATACGGAGGGTTTTCTCACAGATGAAATTACCGGGACAAGATTCGGAGAAAATATCCCAGTCAATATGATAAGCGAATTTGTTAACTCCCTCAATCGTCCATAAGATGTTTTGGTTACTGCTGACTGCTTTCCAATCAAGATTATCTTTGTGCTTTTCCAGCATGTCCATACTCAAAGTCTCATTTTCGGAGACTTTTTTCCATGACTCTGTCTCAAGAACTGAGTTAAGGAATTCATTTGAGGTTATAGTTTCCATTAGTGTGTTTTATTATTGATTACTCTGCAAAATTAGGTGTGTATTGTCCCAATAATCGATACAGGTAGAAAAAATTTTTTTCGATGCTTAACCGGTTTCCGTGGGGATATAAAAAATGAGAGAACTTCACAGTCCCCTCATCACATTTAACCTAACTTTTTTAGTTGACTTTGTGTTATGCGTTGCTTTGCTTTGGTCGTAGCTATAAACTACTGACTTTTAAGTGTTGCAAATATAATAATAAAGTTTGATACTACCCCCCCCTATTCGTTAAAATTTGTTAATAAAAGGGCGTTTGTTGGCCTTTTGTCATTTTGGCTATAAACACTGTTTTATGCAGCTCAAAGAGTATATTGATTAACTTTCCGATGGGAAAAATCGTCATGGTTACATAATAGAATTAGAAGCCGAGATAAGAACATAAAAAAAGATGAGGGAACTTCACAGACCCCTCATCGCATTTAACCTAACTTTTTAGTTGACTTTGTGTTATGCGTTGCTTTGATAGTAGCTATAAGCCTACTGACATTAAATGATGCAAAGTTAATAAGTAATTCTCAAAATCGTCTCACTGTTAAGTTAAAATAAGTTAACACATGGTGTTTTTGTAGCTTTTTGTTTGTAAATGCAATATTGTCCTAAATAATTTTTGAGTGCTACTCAACGTGCAGAGGCATCA
>NZ_CAJTQC010000036.1 GCF_910578445.1 uncultured Duncaniella sp.
AATTCGCCATATCGCACCCGAATTGTGGGTCGAGGGTCGCGTTCCCGCCCGCAGAACCCCACTTTTTCAAAGTTGAATTTCTGCAAATGCGCAGTCATCAGCCTGTTGCGGGCCTTTCCGTGTAACCGTGTACATTTTTGTACACGAAACACGATGTACACGTTTTGTACACGCCTGTAGGTAATATTCTGCGTTATCCTGCAATTTCACCAAAAAGAAAAAGCACTGAAAATCAACTGATTTCAGTGCTTTGCGGTGTTCTTCCGAACCCTTTCGTGATCCGCCTGGGGCTCGAACCCAGGACCCCAACATTAAAAGTGTTGTGCTCTACCAGCTGAGCTAGCGAATCATGTTTTGCTTTTGCTCGGTGACTTGAAGCGTTGCTTTCGCAAGTCTTTCAAGTAGTGTTTCCCTTGAAAAGCGATGCAAAGGTAGAGACTTTTTGTGAATCATGCAAATTTTTGGACAATTATTTTTAATAAAAATGCATTTTTTTTGATTTTGATGAATATTAGATGTCTTTTAGATTACGTTTGATTGGGTGTATATTGCTTATTACCATTGATTTAACACTGGTTTGGCCTTGGACGTGAAATTAATTTTGACTGAAATGATGATTTGAAGTATCGGAATTGTGTATTTAAACTATTGTAATTCAGATGAATGTGCTCTTTTGTGAGCTTGAGACTGTGATAAATCGGGCCGTATTATCATAAATTATGCTGTTGCTATGCCATAATCGGTAGTAGCATCATTTTTTGAGATGAGACATAAAATGTCGTGTAATTATTCTGAATTTTATGGATTGACTATGGAAAATATAGTAGGGATGAAACCTTATATATATTTATATCATATATATTTATATCGTATAGAAAAAATTCGGATAAATAGGATTTCCATCGGCTTTTCTCCATGAGAAAGGGATTTCTTAATTTAAGCTGTGTAAAAATCGCGATTTTTTCATTAATTTTGCCAGCATCTACCATGAATATATACAACATAAAATAACTTATTCAATTCATCCAATCATTAATCAATGAAAAAACTGTTAATTTCAGTCTCATCTGTTCTGCTTGCACTTGGATTGTCAGCTTCGGAGTCTACTCCTGCTTTTCCCGGAGCGGAAGGACATGGACGTTACGTCACCGGTGGGCGTGGCGGAGAAGTGCGCCATGTCACTAATCTTAACGACAGTGGCCCGGGGTCTTTACGTGAGGCGCTTAGCGGCACAAAGGCAAAAATAATTGTTTTTGATGTGAGTGGCTATATCGATCTCCGTTCTCAGCTTAATGTGACTTCCAACACTACGATTGCCGGTCAGACAGCTCCGGAGGGTGGTATCACGTTACGTTATTATACACTTTATTTCGGTAATTGCGACAATGTGATTGTGCGTTTCATCCGTTCGCGCCGTTCGCAGGTGAAGGATGTCAATGATGGCGCTGATGCCACATGGGGACGTAATCGTAAAAATATAATCATAGACCATTGTTCATTCTCATGGAGTATCGATGAGGTTGCGTCGTTCTACGACAACCGCAACTTTACCCTCCAGTGGTCTACGATAGCCGAAGGTCTTGCCAATCCCGGGCATTCGAAAGGCGCTCACAGCTACGGTGGCATATGGGGAGGTAAAAATGCTTCTTTCCATCACAATTTTGTGGCTCATATCCAGAATCGTGCACCTCGTTTTAATGGCGCGCGTTATGCTTGGGACGGATATGACAAGACTGTATATTCATCTACTGTGGATGCCGAGCGTGTCGATTTCAGAAACTGCCTGATGTATAACTGGGGTAACGGCAACGGTTGTTACGGAGGTCCGGGCGGCGGATATATAAATATGGTGAATAATTACTATAAGGCGGGCCCCGGTACTAAAAATAAGACCCGTGTCACTCAGGTCAGTGTCGCTTCCGACGGAAATGCTGCCGGATCAAGCCTCAAGGGGTATGCTTCACGATATTATATCAGTGGCAACTATGTCGCGGCTGCTCCGAATCCCGAAAACTATGATTGGGCAGGTGTGATCTATGACAGTGGTCTGGTCAGTCAGAACGGGGAGCGTTATATCGCCGATGCTGCTCATCTCTATGGCGAAAACGTTTCATATACTAATATAAACGGGAAAGACTGTGTGTCTCTGAAGCTTGACGGGCAGATTGATCCCGGAGAGGTCACCACTCATTCGGCCACTGAGGTATATGATAAGATTCTTGACTATTGCGGTGCATCGCTTTACAGGGATGATGTGGATGTCCGTTATATGGAAGAGACTCGCACGGGTACTACCACATATAAAGGTAATGTGGCATATATCGATGCGAATGGCAAATCATATCCTACATCGAAAACTTTAGGAATCCTTGATTTTATCAACAATCCTAACGGTGAACAGATTTCCGGGACTGCCGGTTATCCTGAACTTCCATCCAATGTCCGTCCTGAGGGCTACGACAGCGACGGTGATGGAATGCCTGACGCATGGGAGATTGCCCAAGGTCTGAATCCAAACGATGCTTCAGATGCCAAGCTGTATACGCTTGACACTCGCGGATGGTATACTAACGTAGAAGTGTATATCAATTCTCTTGTCGAGCCCATCATGAAGGCAGGAAATATGGATGCTATCAGCGCGGTTGATGAATATTATCCAAAAATCAATCTCGTTGAGTCCGGAATCAAGGATACGTTTGTGTCCGGACAGATTGAACGCATAGAATATTATAACCTTCAGGGTATGCGCCTTGCAGAACCCGCTCAGGGTGTCAGCATACGTCGTACGGTCTATACCGACGGAAAGGTTGTGACTGATAAGATCGTTAAATAATATAGGCTTATAAACTATGGAGTGTGTGGAAATTTTAAGATATCCACACACTCTATTTATAATATAAGGATGTTGGAAATATTATCAATGTCACTTGATGTCAACAATAATATATACATACAACAGCCTTTAGCCAATTTATCAACAGATTAATCATGAAGATACATGTAATGTCAGCCATTGTGGCCATCATGAGCAGCTTTATGGCTGAGGCTGCCATACCGGCTGTCCCTCGCGACACGTCGTTTACAGTATGGTCTACAGATAAAAAAATCAGAAAATATCACCCGGAAGCAGTGCTTGCCAAGCCTTCTTTGCCTGAGGGCGTGAGGGCATATAATGATGTCGTTTATACAACAATCAAAAAGACCCGTTTCGGCGACAGAGATCTCCACGTTGATATTTTCCGTCCTGATGATGGCGAGACTTATCCCGCACTCATTATGATTCACGGCGGTGGCTGGAATTCGGGCGACAAGTCGCTGCAAGTCCCGATGGCACAGCAGATAGCTTCGCGTGGATATGTCACAATTCCGGTCGAATACCGCCTCATACCCGAAGCCCTTTATCCGGCTGGTCTCCACGATATCAAGACAGCAGTACGTTGGGTCAGAGCAAATGCCGATAAATATGGCATTGATCCTGACCGCATTGCTGTGTCGGGGTGTTCGGCCGGTGCTCAGCTCGCCACGCTTGTCGGTGTGACAAATGGCTCGAAGACCCATGAGGGCAAGGGTGATTGGAGAAAGGTTTCGAGTGATGTGCAGGCTGTCATAAATATGGATGGTATCGCAACGTTTGTGTCAGAATCAAACATCGCTGATGCTCGCGACCGATTCAATAAAAAAGGAGAGTTGCCGGTCAATGCACAATGGCTTGGTGGCCTCTATGAAGATTCGCCGAACAACTGGAAAGAAGCTTCGTCGCTTTTATGGATTACACCAAAGTCTGCGCCTGTGTGTTTTATCAGCAGCGGACTGCCGCGTTATAGCGACGGACGCGACTCGTTGGTCGCGATTTACGATTCTCTCGGAATCTATAGCGAGCGTCACAGAATTCCTGTCGATATCCATCCGTTCTGGTTCTTTCATCCGTGGGTCGATACGACTGTGGACTATGCCACGGAATTCCTTGACAGAATGTTCAAACAGGATGCAAGAAAACTGCCCAAACGTTATTGTCTGACAGATTTCGGTGTTGTGAATGACAGCACGCAGCTTCAGACGTCTGCCATACAGGCTGTTATTGACAGAGCCGAGGCAGAGGGTGGGGGAGAAGTAGTCGTTCCTGCCGGGACATATCTTACCGGGGCGTTATTTTTCAAACCGGGAACTTCTCTGACGCTTCATGAAGGAGCTGTCATAAAGGGGTCGGACAATATAAAAGATTATCCGTTGATTCCCTCGCGAATGGAGGGACGAAGCATCTATTATCATGCTGCGCTGATAAATGCCTATCATGTCGATAATTTCGAAATCTCAGGCCCGGGAACTATTAATGGAAACGGTTATCGGTTTTGGGTAGAATTCTGGGATAACGTCGAGAATGCGAATAAATCAGGACGAAACTGGACAAACCTTGAGGTGCGCCGTCCGCGTCTCGTTTTTCTATGGGGATGCGACAATGCCCGGCTGAGCGGAGTCCGGATGGTTAATTCCGCATTCTGGACTTCCCATTTCTATCGTTGTAATGACCTCGTGATTGAAAACTGTGAGGTGCAGGCGCCTCGTGAGCCTGTACGAGCCCCAAGCAGTGATGCGATAGATCTTGACGGCTGCCACAGGGTCATTGTGCGCGGATGTTATCTGAATTGTGATGATGACGGCGTTTGTCTGAAGGGTGGCAAAGGTGTATATGCCGATCGCTCGTATGAGAACGACAGTGTCACGGATGTCCTTGTCGAAGGGTGTGTCTTTGGCCCGAACCTGCATGGCACACTGACTCTTGGCAGTGAGTGCATTCATGCAGATAATGTCGTGATGCGTAATTGCCGCGTTGATAATGATTGCTCGGTACTCAGACTAAAAATGCGTCCGGACACATATCAGACCTATGAGAATATACGGGTTGAAAATATAACAGGTCGTTTTGGCACACTCGTCGAAATACTGCCATGGAAGCAGTTTTTCACTCTCGAAGGAAGCGATGAGCATCCTGTGGGTGCGATACGCAACGTCAGCATAAGCAATGTCACCGGGCGCTGTGAGAATCTGGGGGTTATAGCCGCCAACACGGATGACACACTTACTGAATTTACCATCTCGGATATTGATGTGAAAGCAAAGTCTGACATATTCCGCTGTAACTATCCGGATGTAAGGCTTGTCAATGTGAAAGTGAACGGAAAATCGCCTGAAGTTCTCGCTGCGGATGAGGAGATGAAAGATTCGCTTAATTTTGATGCCACGGATCTTCAGCAGGATAAAAAACAGAAATAAGTAAACTGTCTCAGCCGTCATCTTCGGCCGAGACAAGGCATTAAGCGCTCCGCAGATAGTCAATAGCATCTTCGGGGCGCTTATTTTTTTAAGTAAAACTTACGATAATTGATGGGATTGTCGAATAAGCTACTTGTTGATGTAAATGAGAGAGTAGGGTGCAGAGTAGGTTTCATTAAATAAGATTGAAAAAAATATTGGTATTAATGAAATATTTCCTTAAATTTGCAACGTTGAAAAGATTTAGGAAAAACAACACTTCTATAAATACATATTAGAAATGACTATCGATCAGTACAATTTCAACGGCAAAAAAGCCATCGTCCGCGTAGACTTCAACGTACCTCTGGACGAAAACGGTAAGATAACCGACGATACCCGTATTCGCGGCGCTCTCCCCACCCTCAAGAAAATCCTTGCAGACGGAGGCAGTCTCATCATCATGAGCCACATGGGCAAGCCTAAAGGAAAGGTCAATCCCAAGATGTCTCTTTCTCAGATTAAAGATACAGTAGCCCAATATCTCGGCACAGAAGTTGAATTCGCTGATGATTGCGCTAAGGCAGCCCAGCAGGCAGCTGAACTCAAGCCCGGTCAGGTGCTCCTCCTTGAAAACCTCCGTTTCCATCCTGAAGAGGAAGGTAAGCCTGTCGGCATTGACAAGGAAGATCCCGCATATGACGCAGCTAAGAAGGAAATGAAAGAGCGTCAGAAGGAATTCGCAAAGACTCTTGCCTCATATGCTGATGTTTATGTGAACGATGCGTTTGGTACAGCTCACCGTCGCCATGCTTCTACAGCAGTCATCGCCGATTACTTTGACAAGGATTCAAAGATGCTCGGCTATCTCATGGAGAAAGAAGTCAACGCTGTAGATGCTATCCTGAAGGATATCAAGCGTCCGTTTACAGCTATCATGGGTGGTTCGAAGGTTTCGACTAAAATCGGAATTATCGAAAACCTTATGGACAAGGTCGACAATCTTATCCTTTGCGGTGGCATGACTTACACATTTGCTGCTGCCAAGGGTGGAAAGGTCGGAAAATCTATCTGTGAGACAGATAAGTTTGACCTTGCACTCGATATCATCAAGAAGGCTGAGGAAAAGGGTGTAAACCTCGTACTCGGTACTGACTGCGTTGCAGCTGATGATTTCAGCAACGATGCCAACACTATGGTGGTTTCATGCATGGACGTTCCTGCTGAATGGGAAGGTGTTGATGCCGGACCTGTCACCCGTGAGATGTTTGCTGACGCAATCAGAGATGCCAAGACTATCCTTTGGAACGGTCCTGCAGGCGTGTTTGAGTTCGATAACTTCGCAGGCGGTTCACGTGCGATTGCCGATGCGATTGTAGAAGCTACCGAAAAGGGTGCGTTCTCTCTCGTTGGCGGTGGTGACTCAGTGGCTTGTATCAACAAGTTCGGTCTCGCTGATAAGGTCAGCTACGTATCTACCGGTGGTGGTGCGCTGCTCGAAGCTATCGAGGGCAAGGAACTTCCGGGTATCGCTGCAATCCGTGGTTCTGAAAAATAAGATACCGTCTTCTGACTGAGACACTAATAAAATCTATACAATTCGTCCGGAGTCTGTAGGGATTCCGGACGATGTTTTTTTATTGAGTCTTAATGTTATGTATGTTTATAGTCGTCATTCCAAGAGCTCCGGGTGTCATTTTAATCGTTGCACGTCTTGTTTTTTGTGTTCTGAGCCGGCTATAATTCCGAAAAGGAATCTCTATGTCTTTCGAAGAACCGTCGGGAAGCCTTATTTCCATGAAATAGACTTTATAAGGTTCACCACGAGTGTAGACCTTGCGTGAAATGCGTTTGCTGTGGTAGCGGGTTTTAGTATAAATGCGTTCGACAGGGACAGTTTCGATGTGTGCCAGCTCATCGTTACGCATAAAATAGTTGATGCTGAGAATCGCTGATGCCACCAATGCTGTGGTTGCGACAGTATGGCACAGGAAATTTATGGTTTTATAGCGGCATCGTGTGAGTTTGGTCCATTTTGAGTGCATGGTTAGCCCCGTGGCGAGAGCGGTAGCTATGGATATGGTCGCGATTTTCCATAAGTCAACCAATGTCATTGAAAAAAGCGCCAATGAAAGACCATAAAGCATAATCACGGTCAGTGAGACCATGATTATGCAAAAAATTCGCCAATTGTCGGATTTCGTACCAATCATGGCGTGTTGAATTATTATTTCGTTGATGAGGGGCGCTCGAAACCGTCAGCTTTGGCGCGTTGAGACATGCGCTTTATTCTGTCGACTGTCTCAGGATGCGACGAGAACATCTTGTTGATATAGCTCGATTTGGCATTGCTTTGGTTTTCCATTTCAAGGAATTTCTCAAAAGCCATCACCATGCCCCATGGATTGCGTCCGTTTGCTTTTAGAAAATCGTAGCCGCAATCGTCAGCTTCTTTTTCCTGCTTCTGTGAGAATTTAGCGTCGATTAGCGACGAGCCGAGAGCTCCGAGTTGCGACTCTGTCAGTGCGGCGGCTTTGCTTCCTGTAGCGGCGATGGCATCTTTCATTGCATCTGATAGAAGCTGCGTGCGGAATGCTTTTTTTGAATGATGTTTCATCACGTGGCCGATTTCATGGCCGATAATCCCGAGAAGTTCGTCATCGTTCATGATGTCCATCAGTGATGAGAATACGCGCACACTTCCGTCGGGGCAGGCGAAGGCATTGACGTCAATCACTTCGTAGACTTTGAAATTCAAAGGAATGCCGTCGGCATCATTGAGGTTTTCTGTCAGTTTTTTAAGGCGTATTGTATATGGGCTGTCATCGGCGCTTACCGGATTGTTTTTGTCCATCCATTCGACCGATTCTTTGACATATTCTGCCATTTGCTGGTCAGTAAGGGTGACGGCCTGTAGGGTTTTAGTGGCAGAACCGGCTACTTTCTTTAGATTGAACTGGGCATATACCGGTGTGGAAAAACAAATTACTCCGAGTACTGCCAACGCTTTGATAGATAATTTCAGCATACTTCTAAGAATTAATGTGATTTATGTATTTACAAGACCCCATATGACGATAATCACATAGCGGCCTCTTGCGACAGCTTCGTGATGTCGGATGTAAAATTAGATAAAAGTTAAGAAATATGCAAGTATATTATTAAATGTAAATCCCCCTGACGCTATTTAAAATCTCTATGCAAGAGATAATATTATGAGTGCAAAGATACGGAATTTTCCTCAATCACTGTGCGTTTTCTGCAACTTTTTACGCAAATGATGTCGATTTCAAAAGCGTGAAGCGACTTTTATCGCGAGACGCTTAATACTAATCAGCTAATCTCTAATTCTTTAGACCACAATGCAAATCTCTTGCATAGAGATGTATGGCTTCCGCAAGCTGACAATTGCGGATAGTTTTCAGAAGTGCTATGGTTGATTGATTTTATATGCTTGAAAATCAATAAAATACGAAACATAGCGCTTAGTGAGAGAATTGCCTGAACTTTTTTTCGTTGCATATCCTGATGGATAATAACAATCGCTTCTGGTTTGTGCTGAATTATATCTCACCCTCGTTTAATCGTCGAGAAAGAGTCGAGAGAGTGATTGAAAAATTCAATACATCTGTAAAAAGCGATCTCGATGTTTTTGCTCCAACCTTTGTAGAGATGTCGCAGGACGCGGAAAACGTTAAGCCCGTAGAACGTCCGTTGCTGTATCACTACGTTTTCGTGCGCGGTTGTCTCGACGATGTGAGGCTGCTTTGTCAGACAGTGACCGGCTTCTCATTCGTGCTCAATTATGCCGGCGAAAATCGTTATATGACAGTGACTCCGGCAAGTCTGGAGGCTTTCCGCATCATAGCGCGGCTCTATGAGTATAAACTGCCATGCTTTTCTGTCGATAATGTCGCCTTGGAAAAAGGAGATGAGGTCGAGGTGATGGTAGGGCCGTTTGCCGGACTTACAGGGACTTATATATCAAGGAAAGGAGCTTCGCAGGGAAATATCCTGATTTCTGTCACTCAGAGTCTTGCTGCTGTGGCCTACGACATCAGAGCGGACTATGTGCGGGTCATTCGTTTCGCGAAGGACTCGAAAAGAGCATACGACCAGATTGAAGCGTTTATCCCACGTCTGTTGATGGCATTGAGATGTTATCACGACGGGTCTAAAATGGATTCATCGCTGATTTCGCATCTTGTCATCTTTTGCCGCCGCATGGAGGATGTAAGGCTCAACAACGATAAAGTCGATTCCAAATTACAGCTTCTTCTGATGACGGCCAATATGATACTTGGAAACATGGACGATTATCTTAAGGCCAAAACGAGATTTGAACGATTGGCACGGCAGATTACAAATCCGCTTACTCAGGCGCTTGTCATATTGCTCACATCGGTTATATCTCATGATTATTCCGGCATTGAAAGAGGCTTGTCGCTGATTGAAAGCAAGGATGGCAAACCGTCAAAGTTCCAGTTGATGCTTTACGCTGAATATAAATATTATCTCTCCGTCGATTCTTCATGCCTGCTCAAAGCGTAGAAAATTTTAGCGGTAAGGTTGTTGCCGTCACGGATTTTTCCGATCTAACATCGACGATAGCCTATGGCTATTATCTGCTTGCACGCTATCAATGTGGAGTGGCCGATGGGATGTCTGTCGGCTTTGATTCGTATGTTGATGTCAAGGAACTCCGTCGCTTTGCCGGAATGCTTGGCCATAGGCTCGACGAAGCCGTCCCGGCAGAACTGTTCAGTCTCGTCCCGCTTTACGAGTTGGTCTACAGGGTAGGGCATGGGTGTGCTCCATCACCGAAAATCAGGACCGCGAGCCGTCAGAAATGCTTTCAGGCGTGGCTGAGTGGCGACAGGGATATGACCGAAACGCAGTTGGCCGGAATGATATGGGCTGATCTCAGTCAGAATCCGGCTGGTGTGGATGCAAGACATCTGTCGTGGTATGCCGGGGTGATTGACGGATGGTGCAGGACTTTGCGGTGTGCTACTCGTTTCACGCAACTGTCGCCGGCTGAAAATTTTGCCCGTTTCGCAATACTTCTTAAAGAAAATCTTCGAGCTTTCTATCCTGCAAATGAAAAGAGTGTGAAACAAGGATGGATAAAAAACAATCTGATTGACAGTCTGATTGGTTACGATTCATCCTCACTTAAGGAATACCGCTCATTTCTCAACTGTGCAGTCTCCCACGGGCTGACCACCGATGATTATATTACACGTGACGTATCTGTCCTATCAGAACTCAGTCGCCGCACGGACCTCCATCCGTTTGAGCGTGAGGCATATCACCTGCTTAAGAATGGTCGGCAGTTTATCGCGTGACACCTATATAAAAATAGATAAAAGCAAAACCAACCCCCAAATCACTATAACAACGCATGGAAAAATTTAATATAGCCGTGGCCGGTACTGGCTACGTCGGGCTTAGCATTGCCACACTTCTCGCTCAGCACAACCATGTTACCGCTGTCGATGTCATCCCCGCGAAGGTCGATCTCATTAACGACCGCCGTTCTCCGATTCAGGACGAGTATATCGAGAAATACCTTGCCGAAAAGCCTCTCGATCTCACTGCCACACTCGACGGTGCTGCCGCCTATCGCGATGCAGACTTCGTGGTCATCGCAGCCCCGACTAACTATGACCCGGTGAAGAACTATTTCGACACCACCCATGTAGAGGAAGTCATCGACCTCGTGCTTGAGGTAAATCCCGAGGCTGTCATGGTGATCAAGTCGACAATCCCTGTCGGCTACTGCCGTTCGTTGTATATGAAATACGCGGCTAAAGGCGTCAAGCGGTTCAACCTTCTTTTCTCCCCCGAGTTCCTCCGCGAGTCAAAGGCCCTCTACGATAATCTTTATCCCTCGCGCATCATCGTCGGCATACCCAAAATCATTGCTGACGAGCGTTTTGACGAGGAAAATGCGGCTATCCTCGCAGTTGCCGATCTTGAAAAGCTCGACCGCGCAGCCCGCACATTCGCATCGCTTCTCCAGCAGGGAGCAATCAAGCAGGAAATCCCGACACTTTTCATGGGCATGAAGGAGGCGGAGGCAGTGAAGCTCTTCGCCAACACATACCTCGCCCTCCGTGTCAGCTATTTCAACGAGCTCGACACCTACGCCGAGGTCAAGGGTCTAGATTCGCAGGCTATCATCGAGGGTATCGGCCTTGATCCGCGCATTGGCACTCACTACAATAACCCCTCTTTCGGCTACGGTGGCTACTGTCTGCCAAAGGACACCAAGCAGCTCCTTGCCAACTATGCGGATGTACCACAGAACATGATGACGGCCATCGTCGAGTCAAACCGCACCCGCAAGGATTTCATAGCCGACCAAGTGCTTAAAATGGCCGGATGGTATGACTATTACAACAATAACACCTTCCGTCCGGCCACTGATAATTCGGGTCGTGCCGAAGGAAATTCTCAACTTAATACTTCATCCTTAAACCTTGATACTTCACGCAATTCCGAAGGAAATTGCGTGATTGGCGTCTACCGCCTGACGATGAAGTCGAATTCCGACAACTTCCGCCAGTCGTCGATCCAAGGCGTGATGAAGCGCATCAAGGCCAAAGGCGCGACTGTCATTATCTACGAACCAACGCTTGAAGACGGCTCAACCTTCTTCGGCTCGCGCGTAGTCAACGACCTCGCCGAATTCAAACGCCTCTCCCACGCCATCCTCGCCAACCGCACCGCCCCCGACCTCACCGACGTCGAGGAAAAAGTCTATACACGTGACTTGTTTTCAAGGGATTAAACAGCTCAAACTAAGAGCAATGAACCGCTTTTGATTTTGGATGGTTATAAAATTATAATTATCTTTGTCAAAACTATGAAAAAGAAAGATAAAATACTACGCGAGATTTCACGTGTTGCCAGACAGCTTTTTGGCAATGGTGACGGGTATGTTTATCTTTACGGTTCTCAGGCTCGAAACGAGGCATCTTCACATTCAGATTGGGATTTGCTTGTCATAACCGAGGATCAAACGGCTACGGCCTCTGATGACGATGATTTCCTTCGTTACGCATTCCCTTTTGCTGAAATCGGATGGCATTTCGGGGCACAAATTACACCCCTGCATTTTACTCGTTCGCAATGGGAAGCTCAGAAAGGAACGGCATTTTATCATAATGTTCAGTCGGAAGCAATCAGATTATGACCCTCACTCACGATCAAAGAGAGATTGCTATCGGTCTGCTGATTGAAAAGTCGCACCGTAATATGGAGCAGGCTGTCAAAAATGCCGGACTTGATTATTGGGATTTGGTTGCAAATCGGCTTTATTATTCATTATTTATGCTGTTACTGCCTTAATGCTTGCAGATGGGATAAAGACAAGCACTCATAAAGGCACATCTTCACAGTTTGGCCGTCACTATGTGCTGACAGGCCTATTCTCTCGTGAGGATGGTATGCTTTACAGCCGTCTTCAAACTATGCGAGAAAAGGCTGATTATCAGAACACATTCAATCTTCCATCCGACCAAGGTGCAGAGCTGATTGCTAAGGCTGACGATTTACAAAAAAGAATCGTAGCTTGTGCGCTTGCGCGATAATAAGCAAATTTTAGTTATAAATAAAACGCATGAAATCTGATTGCCGTTGGCAATTGGAGGCTAACTCATAACCAATCAAATTTGATTACAGTTACATAATTATTATGGAATAATCAAATGTTGTAGAGTTTTATACATATCTTTTTCAAGTGTGAACCGTATGGATTATGGTTTAATTTAAGCGTTAATATAAAGTGATATTATATGAAGCAGCTTCATTATCAAAACATCACAAGTCGATTTAAAAGATTGTTAGGGATAAAAGACTTTTCTTTATTTAAGAAAAAGATTCAAAAACAAATTGGAAAGTTCTTATATAGAAAGAAATATACGGCTGATGATATAATAGATATCATGTGTGGCCTAGGCTTAAAAGAGGGTTCATTGGTATGTATACATGCGTCAATGATGCAATTTTATAATTATACCGGTAATGCGGAACAGTTAATAGATGCGATTGTTGCAAAAATAGGACCAACTGGGACATTAATGATGCCCGCATTTCCTAGAATTCCAGATGGATGTAGTTATGAAGATTTTATATTTAATCCATTAAAAGATAAAACAGGTGCTGGTTATCTAGCTGAAACTTTTAGAAAATATCCAGGTGTTATAAGAAGCAATAATGTTCGTCATTCAGTATGTGCATTAGGGCCAATGGCTGAATATTTAGTCTCTGAGCATAATCTAGGTGCAGACTGTTGGGATAAGTATTCCCCTTGGTATAAGTTATGTGAACATGATGGATTGGTTTTTAATTTTGGTTTGCCAAGGGAATATATGGGTACATTTCATCATTGTGTGGAATCATTGCTAAAAAATACACATCCTTATTGGGCACAATTTTTTATTAAACCAACGACATATCATTATATAAAGGATAATGAGGTTATAGATTACGTTAATACAGATTCAACTATTTATCGGAAAACAAATAAAAAACCAGTATTAAAGACATTTACTGACAAAGAATGGAAAATAGCAAGAATATCAAATCTTGAAATAAAAGTTTTTTATGCAAAAGAAGCTCTCAGTAAGATGTTAGAACTGGGGAAAAAAGGAGTATCTGTATATAAATATCCAAATCCTAAAAATTATACATTTTGATAGCAAATATATCAAATATTCTAAAAAATCCACTTTGGAGAAATACGTTAAAGTTATCTTCAAGCAGTGTATTAATGTATTTTGTGCCTTTGGTCGTAACTCCGATTCTATCCCGTATATATGATCAATCTGCGTTTGGTGAATGGGGGGTGTTTTCTTCAACAGTTACGATTATAGGAATCGGAATTTTTGCGGGTTATGAGAATGCGATAATCCTATCAAAAAATGATGTTGAAACACGGCAACTATGTTTTTTAAATATACTCATATCGTTGAGCTTTATATTTTTACTGATTATATTATTTTGGATTGGTAAATATACCGATTTATCTTATTTTGAGTCATTTCCTTCGTTGACTATATTTGGTATTTATCTTGTTTTTTTGCATTACTTGGCATTTTACAAAACTTAAGCAATTTAAATGAGAATTATGCAGTAATGACATTTGGGAATGTTATTCAGGGTAGTGCTCAAGCTCTTTTTCGAATTTTATTTGGATTTCTTATATTACCTTGGAATACAAATGGCTTAATCTTGGGAACGACGATAGCAATAATAATAACTACAACCTATTATATATATCAATTAAAATCAAAATTACGGAGTATAATTTCTAATATGCCAAATATATTGGAAATAAAAACAACGTTGATTCGACATCGTTACTTTCCTCTATATGATGCTCCTGCTCAACTACTATCTTTTGCGGCTTTTAACCTTCCTCTAATTATATTATCTTTATATTTCAGCATGGCTGATATTGGTTGTTATTCAATGATTTTACAATTATTGCTTATACCAATGTCTTTTATAGGTTCTGCAATGGGGAAGGTCTATTATAAACAAATATCTGTAGCACCTAAATACGGAGAGGATATAAAAAGATTAACGATACAATCTTTGAGATTAACTTCCTATATATCGATTCTTCCACTGTTGTTTATTGCTTTAGGAGGAGATTATATATTAGTTGCCTTTTTGGGCGCAAAATGGCATATGGCTGGAAACATAGCCTTATGTTTGGCTATATGGTCTTTTCCGACGGTTTTAACTCAACCAATGCTCTCTATTTTTAGGGTTTATTCAAGACAGTCCTATCTATTGGTCAATAATCTTGTATATTTTACATTGGGCATAACATCAATAATCATAACAGCGTCAATATTCCATAATTTATTGTTATCTGTTTTACTGTTCGCTATAATTGGGGCAATAATGAAATTTTGTTTGTTTTACAAAATAATGAGATTGGGTAAACTTTCAATATCTAATCTTCCACGGATTGCTTTATTTTTATGGGCAATAGGTATTATATGCCTTTCTGTTAGAATTTACTATATATGGTAACGATGCAATTTATGTGCTATATTCCATCTTCTTCTAAGATTCGATTTGAATCTAGGCATATGGCTATGGGATTAATAATAGTGGGTGCTGCATTAGGAATGTATATGAATTTCTATTTTGGAAACATTGGATGGAATAATATTCTTATGTTAGGAGCGTTACTACTTCTGCCAAATTGGAAAAATTTATCCAGTTTCCGATTACCGTTTGTAAATCGCACATTTAAAGCTATATTACTATTCCAGTTATTATGTATAATATATATGGTTATAGGTGGCTTGATTGATATTACACTGCTGATTTATCTTGTTTTTACAGTATTTATGATGATGGGCATTATGTCGCAGAATCCATCAGATATGTCAATTTCAAAGGTTGTATTCTATGCTTGGCTATTTAGTTGGTTATGTGTCGCATTTTGTACAACCACCCTAATTACGGGGGCCTTTTTTATAGAATATGCTCGTCTTCATGATGGTTCAGGTTATCAAAGTATTTTGATAGACCTGACTATGGCAGGTAATATTTACACGTTTATCGTATGTTGTCTTTATTACATTAAAAGTACGAAAATAAAATTTATTCTTTCAATATCAGGTATTATAGTAGGATTGATTCTGATGGTTATTCTCGGAAAGAGAACACCACTTCTTATCTCAATAATCTCAATATTCTTTTATTTATTCAGATTCCATCCGTTGTCTCGTAAAATAAATAAGAAAACATTGATTTTTAGTATTATCTTCTGTTTATTAATAATATTTGCCTTAAATATTTCTGATTTTGGAGAAAAATTGATGTTTGTGGTTGAGCGTTCTGTCAATGGCGTTTTGGATATGATAAATGGCACGTCAAACACAGGTGCTGCAGCTATGGAGCGTTATAAACTTAGAGATTGGGCTTTTACATACATTGAAAGTACATTTACTCCGTTTAATTATCTTTTTGGGGCTGGATTTATGACAAAATGGCTTGATGCTCCATTGATTCAAGCTTATCTTGATATGGGGATAATTGGTTTTTTAGTATATCTATACTATGTTATTGTGAAGCCTCTTAGGATTACTTTTTCAAGCCTTTCTCGGCATCGTATGGTATTTTGGGGCTGTGCACTAAATTTTTATAATATTTTCTCTGCTTTAAATTCAGGAGTTCCATATGCACATCTTAAATGGATTCCTTTAATTGTTTTGATTCTTACAATTAATGATTTAAAGAATGATAGCAACGAAATATTACCACGGATAGACTGTAAGTAACGAATTTATTTCATACTAGGCGATGGGGGAGTATTAATCATCCGAACTAATGATTACGATTGTAAAAGAATCGGCCGAAATAAACTGATGTTTTAATATGATTAATGATTTAGCATTCATGCTATTATGCTAAATATAATATAATTTAAATTGCCAATAATAAATTGTGATACAACATGGCTAAACTCTGTGTAATTTATAATATGGCTGCCAAATACCGTGCACCAATCTTCCAGTTAATGGATATGGAAATGGATATTGATTGGTATTTCGGCGAACCTATCGGTGATATAAAGGGACTTGAACCGGAAACGCTAAAAAATGCCACCATAATAAAACGAAAAACATGGAAAGGACTTACATGGCAGAAAGGGGTGTTAAAACATCTTAGAAGTCAAGAATATGATAAATATTTAATGCTTGGCGAGCCGTTCACGTTATCGACATGGGCTTTTATGTTGTTGAAAAAAATAATTGCTCCTAATAAAAAAATATATCTATGGAGTCATGGGTGGTATGGGCGTGAAGGATTTGTGAAAAAATGGATAAAAAGGATTTATTTCGGGTTGGCTGACGGCAATTTTTTATATGGAAATTATGCACGTGAAGTAGCTATTCAACAAGGGAATAATCCTGATAAGTTTTGGGTTATACACAATTCTCTTGATTATGATAGGCATGTTCAATTACGGGAGACAATAAAACCATCTGATATCTATAAAAAACATTTTGGCAATAATAATCCAGTGTTGATTTTTATAGGTAGATTAACAAAAGTGAAAAAGTTAAATCAGATATTTGAAGCTGTATATTTGCTTAAAAATAAAGGTAAGACTTATAATATCGTTTTGGTGGGTGATGGAGAAGAACGGGGAAGACTTGAAAAAGAGGCTGCTAACATGCAAATACCAGTTTGGTTTTATGGAAGTTGTTATGATGAGATAAAGAATTCCGAACTTATTTATAATGCTGACTTATGTGTTTCACCCGGAAACGTTGGACTAACAGCGATACATACAATGACATTTGGTACACCTGTGTTGACTCATTCAAATTTCATGAATCAGATGCCGGAATTTGAAGCCATAAGGGAAGAAAAGACAGGATTATATTTCAAGGAAGATTCTATCGAAGATATCGCAGAAAAAATAATCTATTGGTTTAACCGACCAAAATACTCAAGAGAATCAGTTCGGAGGAACTGTTACAAGGAAATAGATGATTTTTGGACTCCACAATTTCAACTTGACGTATTAAAAAAACACCTTGAGATTTAACCATGCCTACCCTCCTTCAAATCAACGTAACAGCCAACTGGGGCTCTACAGGGAAAATAGCCGAGGATATAGGGAAACTTGCAATCGATGCCGGATGGGATAGCTGGATTGCATATGGACGTGGAAATCCTACGAGCCAGTCCAACTTAATCCGTATTGGAAATGATTGGGATATGAGAATCCATGGTCTCCAATCAAGATTATTTGACAATCATGGCCTGGCTTCAAAAAAAGTAACCGAAGACTTTATTCATAGGATTAAGGAAATAAAACCCGACGTCATCCATCTTCACAATATACATGGCTATTATCTTAACTATCAGATACTCTTCAGATACTTAAAAGAGTATGATGTCCCGATAATATGGACGCTCCATGATTGCTGGCCATTTACAGGCCATTGCGCCTACTACGATTTTGCAAAATGCTCACGGTGGCAGACTGAATGTCATGACTGTCCGCAACTTAAAAGTTATCCCGCTTCAGTATGGCGTGACAGAAGCACAAAAAATTTCTTGACAAAAAAAGACTCATTTCTTGGATGTCGAAGTCTGACTTTCGTCCCTGTCTCCGACTGGTTGAACGGTGAACTTAAAAAATCCTTCTTGTCTGACTATCCGGCAGTCACGATTCACAACGGTATTGATCTCTCGGTTTTTACTCCCTCTGAAACAACAATAAAAGATAGCACACAAAAAGTCGTGCTTGGTGTCGCAAGCGTATGGGATAAGCGCAAGGGACTTGAAGAGTTTGTAAAACTGCGTAAATTATTACCTGGAAACTATCATATTACCCTTGTCGGTCTCTCGAATGACCAGATTTCAACCCTACCTGATGGAATAACAGGAATAAGAAGGACAGAGAATGTCCGGCAGCTCGCCGATCTGTATTCTATGGCGGACGTATTTGTGAATCCAACCCTTGAAGACAATTTCCCGACAACCAACCTTGAGGCGCTTGCCTGCGGTACACCGGTGATAACATATCGGACCGGAGGATCGCCCGAAGCTATTGATGACGCTACGGGCTTCATCGTAGACTATCAGGATGTTGAAGCCTTGGCAAGACAGATTGTGACTGTTTGCGAGACCGGTGCGATTTCTGCAAATGTATGCCGTAAACGGGCTGAAAATTTTTACAATAAAAAAATAGTATTCCAACAATACATCACTCTCTACAATAATTGTCTGAAACAATGATCCGTTCTTTAGCTTTCCATCTGATTTATTGGAAAAACAAACTTCTTATGCGCAATGTCAGGATGAAAGGCTATTGCGTAATATTCTCATTCCCAGGGAGTAATATTAAATTAGGGGGGGGTAATATAAACTCCTCATTCACAAGTAATATGCTTGGGCTATGGCAACGTACCATCATGGTGGCACGCTATGGCGGAAGTATTGAAATCGGGGATGGCTTCGGTATTTCCGGAACGACAATCTATTCTACATCATCCATTGTAATCGGCAAGAATGCGACAATAGGTGCTAACTGTAAAATCATCGACAATGATTTCCATCCTCTTGACCCGGAGCAGCGCCGACTGAATCTTAACGAGGAGCATACAGCCCGTAAGCCTATCAGAATAGGAGACAACTGTTTCATTGGCATGAACAGTATCATACTCAAAGGAACGACAATTGGAAATAATGTCGTAGTCGGTGCTGGCAGTGTGGTTCACGGAACATTTCCCGACAACTGCATAATAGCAGGAAACCCGGCCAGAATAATACGGCAAATCAGATAATAATCAATTTACATTTTATGAAAATCTCCATCATCACCGCTACCTACAATAGCGGTGCGACCCTTCGTGACACTATGGAGAGTGTCCTTTCGCAGGATTACGATGATTTCGAACACATCATCATCGACGGATGCTCGAAGGACGACACCCTTGATATTGTCCGTGAACTCGAACCGCGCTACAATGGCCGTCTGAAATGGATATCCGAGCCCGACAAAGGGATATATGATGCTATGAACAAGGGCATCATGATGGCTACCGGCGATGTGGTCGGGCTTCTGAACTCCGATGATTTCTATACCGCGTCCGACGTACTCTCGACCGTCGACCGTGAAATCCGCGAATTCGATGCCGTGTATGGAGATGTCCACTATGTCGATCCGAAGGATACGGCCCGCCCGGTCCGTTTCTACTCCTCGGCAGCATTCCGGCGCTGGAAAATGCGCCTCGGTTTCATGCCCGCCCATCCGTCGTTCTACTGTCGCCGGACGGTCTACACCCGTTACGGACTCTTTGACCCGGAGTTCAAGGTCGCAGCCGATTTCGAACAGCTCCTGCGCCTGATTTATGTCAACAGGATATTTACAAAATACATCCGTAAGGACTTTGTGACCATGCGAACAGGAGGCGCATCCTCCTCAGGGCTTCAGAGCCACAGAAACATCATCCGCGACCATTTGCGGGCCTACCGTAAGAATGGAGTGTCGTCAAACATCCTTCTTGAATCATTCCGCTACGCCTACCGCATCGGCGAACTAATAAAATTCAGATTCTCATCTATCAATAGGTAACTTAACAACAATTATGAAAACCGCATTAATCACCGGCATCACCGGTCAGGATGGTTCGTTTCTGGCCGAGTTTCTTCTCGAAAAAGGCTATGACGTCCACGGCACAATCCGACGCTCGTCGGTAGACTTCCGCGAGCGCATCGCACACCTCGAGGGACACACCAACTTCCACCTCCACTACGCCGACCTCGGCGACTCGATGTCGATCATGCAGGTCGTATCGAAAGTGCGCCCCGACGAGATCTACAACCTCGCCGCACAGAGCCACGTGCAGGTCTCGTTCGACTCCCCCGAGTTCACCGCCGACGTCGACGCAACAGGCGTACTCCGCATCCTCGAGGCCGTGCGTCTCTGCGGACTCGCACCGACCTGCCGCATCTATCAGGCCTCAACATCCGAGCTCTACGGAAAGGTCGAGGAAGTGCCACAGAACGAGAAAACTCCTTTCCATCCCTATTCGCCATACGCCGTGGCTAAGCTCTACGGCTTCTGGATTGTCAAGGAATACCGCGAGGCATACGGCATGTATTGCTGCTCGGGAATCCTCTTCAACCACGAGTCAGAGCGCCGTGGCGAAACATTCGTGACACGAAAGATAACACTCGCCGCCGCACGCATCGCTCAGGGAAAGCAGGAGAAGCTCTACCTCGGCAACCTCTCGTCGCTCCGCGACTGGGGCTACGCACGTGACTACGTCGAGTGCATGTGGCTAATCCTACAGCAGACCGAGCCCGAGGACTACGTCATCGCCACCGGCGAGCAGCACTCGGTCCGCGAGTTCTGCCAGCTCGCATTCCGCCGCGCCGGCATCGAGCTCCGCTTCGAGGGCGAGGGCGAGAACGAGAAGGGCATCGATGTCAACACCGGAAAGGTGCTCATCGAGGTGTCGCCCGACTTCTACCGCCCGACCGACGTCGTGAACCTCTGGGGCGACCCGACAAAGGCGAAGGAAAAACTCGGATGGGACCCGTCGAAGAAGACATCATTCGAACAGCTCGTCAACCTCATGGTCGACGCCGACATGGCAAAGGTCGCCGTCGAGCGCGCAGGCGAACAGGTGAAACTCAACCTCGCAGAATACCTCGAGAAAGGAATCGTGAAGTAAAGCGTCGCTGAAATTGAGGGGTACAGAAATTCAGAAATAACATAAATAACAAAATATAATTCTCTCCACGGTGCGACAATCAGACTTCTTTATCCTAGATATCTAAAATTTTTGTATATTTGATTTTTAATTCAAATCGTCCAACAGAATGAAAGATATTGAAAGTCTGATACGGGAAGTATGCAACTGTATATATACAGTAAGTAATACCCTACGGACAGGATTTTTGGAAAGTGTATATCAGAATGCGCTTTATGTTGAACTTCAGTCCAGAAATATCTCTGTTCGCAAGGAAGTCCCGATTTCAGTGCTCTACCATGGAGTAGAGGTCGGATATTTCAAAGCCGACCTCATTGTGGAAGACCGCCTGATTATAGAACTGAAAGTTGCCGACGAGTTATGTAAGGCCCATGAATATCAGCTGGTCAATTACCTGACTGCAACAGGGATTGATCATGGGCTGCTTGTCAATTTTAAAGGCCCGAAAATCGAGATTAAACGTAAATTCAGGGTCTATTCCCCATATATCACGGGAGATGATTGAAAATAATCTGTTATTTATGTTATTTCTGAATTTCTGTACCTTACCCCACATAATATTCAAACCAGACAGTAATGGAAAAAAATTCCAAGATTTATGTCG
>NZ_CAJTQC010000037.1 GCF_910578445.1 uncultured Duncaniella sp.
GTAACTACTTCCTATTTTTATTTTTGCCCAAAACGTTTAGGACAATATTGGTTATTAAGACATAAAAGCACGAGGAACGACACAATGATGTTAACTCCAGACGGAATGGCTAATTATAATTATTGTGCGGAAAATTCGTTCCAATCGAATAAGGATGAAATATTATATATGCCAAGCTATTCTTCTGTCATATACGAATTGAGTGAAAAGGACGGAGTTACAAATTATATGAACTTGGATTTTCAAGGTTTAATGCCAGATATAAGTTTCTTCAGCTCATTGAAAGGCAAACGTACAGAGGACAAGTTTAAGCTAATGAAGGATGGTTTTGCATATTATTATAGTTTCAATGCAAATGATACGCATATCCTTATAGGATTCGTATATGAGGATAAATATTATCTTTGTTTCATCAACAGATTCTCGCAGGAAACAAGCATCTATGACCTTCCATCACAATTTCAGATACTCACACTGACTAATAATCAGCTATATCTGAGATCCAACGATAGCGACAATCCGATAGTTGTCAATATTTCATCGCTTAATGATTGAGAGGATAGAGATATAACTGTCCAAGACAACTATGAATAATAAACATTACATAACAAAATGAGCTAACTAAATCTAATAAAATGAAACGTAGTATTATAGTATTACATCTGATTTTATTATTTCTTACTGTGTCCTGCTCTTATGGGCAACAAGTCGAACGTAAGGATGCAATTGTAATTAAGACAGTCGGAAGCCGAAATTTGTTTGACGCATTTCCTGACTCTACATCGTTGGATTTTAACGAAATGCCAAATGGTAAAATACCGGGGACTGTATCGAAATTAATCGTTAGGAACGACACTTTATTTGTGTTAGATTCATTCAAATCGAAAGCTTTTTTTGCTTATGCCTCTGATGGAACACCCTTGTTCGAGTATAGCAAGCAGGGAGAGGGGCCGGATGAATATATCTTTCTGAGTGATTTGGATGTGGATGATAAGAATATTTATCTGCTTGACAGTGAGTCGCATAAGATACTCCTATTGAATAAGAATGGTAAATTTGAGAAAAAAGTGGACTCTCCTGCCCATACCGCACACATCAAACCCTTTTATGACGCAAAATCAAAAAAGGCATCATATTATTTCGACATGTACACTCCTGAGAAAGCACGTCTGATAAGACAGAGGGGCAGGAAAAACGACACCTTGATGATAACTCCTGATGGCATGTCCAACTTCAATTATAGTGCACCTAATTCATTCCAATCAGACAAACTCAATACCGAGATACTATATATGCCAAGTTATTCTTCGTGTATATATAAATTTAACGAGAACGGTGAGCCACAAGAATACATTAATCTTGACTTTAAAGGGCTGATGCCCGATCTCAGTTTTTTCAAGTCATTGAAAGGCAAGCGTTCCGAAGACAAATTCAATCTCATCAAGGATGGTTTTGCGTATTATTTTAGTTTCGATGCCAACTCTACCCATATTCTCGTAGGATTCGTATATGAGGATAAACATTATCTTTGTTTCATAAATAAGAGCTCTCACACAACAGATATTTTTGATATGCCGACAGATTATTCAATACGCGCACTGACGGATGACAATCTATATCTCTACTCCAAAAACAGCGATAATCTGACAATCGTAAACATTTCATCAATTAGCAAATGAGTATATGAAATCTATTATATTCACGGCACTTAGCCTGATTTTAATTTTTTCGTTTAACGCTTGTAGCCAACAAATCCATCGAGATAATGCTGTCCTATTGGACATTGCCAACTCGTGTGATTTCTTTGATGAATTCCCTGACATCCATACCCTTTCATTTGATAAAGAATCAAATGGTGACATTCCCGGAGCGATAACACGAATGAATATAATTAACGATACGATTTATGTATTGGATCCATATAAATCAAAAGCGTTCTTTGCTTTTGATAAAGACGGCAACAAATTATTTGATTATAGCAAAATAGGTCAGGGGGAGGAGGAATACCTGTTTCTCAGGGACTTTTACTGTACCGACAGATATATCTATTTATTAGACTCCGACTCACATAAAATATTAGTATTAGACAAATCCGGCATTTATCAGACCAAGATTGATGTACCGGCACATATAGCACACATATTGCCGCTACCATCATCTAAAACACCGGAATTCATATTTGATATGTATAGTAATGAGAAAGCACGGTTATTAAAAAGCAAAGGAGGTAGAGTCTCAGACACTCTTATGCTGAATCCGGATGGGCTTGGTTCATTTTTATATTTACCGTTACAGGTCTTCCAACCATCAAACATGGAAGATTACGAGTGGTTATATATGCCAAGTTATAGCTCTATAGTCTATAAGCTATCGAATACTGGAAATATTGAAGATTATATGGCTATCGATTTTAATGGACTGCTTCCTGATATCGAAATATTCAAATCTCTTAAAGGATTAAAATACAAAGAAAAAGAGAGAAAAATCAGGGAATATGCCTATGATTATGGCTTTTTCATATCTAATGGCAATATCATTATTTCGTTTTTTTATGAAGATAGACTCTATTTAAATTTTATAAATACAGAATTAAAACAAGTCAAAACATTCAATCTTTCTTCAAACTACTATCCAGTCCTATATTCAGACGGAAAAATATATTTCATAACATCTGACAATGATGATATAACGGTGGTAAATGTATCAACACTTAATACTAACATTCAAAGCATATGAAATTTAAAAACATTTTCGTATTTCTTGGCATAGCCCTTTTCCCGATTTTACTGTCGGCTAATTCATCAGCACTCTATCAGCAGCCTCAAACACCTGAAAAATCAAAAATAATAAAAATCAAAAATACAGGTAAAATAATCAGTTATAAACAAATGGAAAAACTTCCGCCCAAATCAATACAATCCATTGATGTCTATCCCGATAGCATTATTATTACACTCAAATCCAAATCAGCCAAAGTGGCTAAACAGCCACTTGGCAAAAAACGGTGAGTGTAATAAAAAACGTATGCCAAGCATGCTTAACCGACACCGACAATGAAGAAAATCAGACTACAGAATCTTCTCGTGAATTTGCTTTTATGGGTGTCGATTGGTTCAATCGGCCTCTTCATGCTCTATTGTCTCATACAGGTGACGACTGCTTGCTCATTTCATACCCCGACAGGATCAATGACCCCTACCCTGCTCCCCGACGAGAGTGGACTGGTGAACAAGTGGAAGATGGGCGCACGTATTTTTAACATCTTCGATGCCGCTGAAGGGAAGTCTTATGAGATAAAGCGGCTTCGGGGGTACGGTAAATTGGAGCGCGGCGATGTCATTGTGTTCAATTATCCCTATCTCGATTCCGACCGTAAGCGCGATAGCATTGCCATGAATCTTTCGCCATATTACTGCAAACGAGCTGTCGCCGTAGCCGGAGACACGTTGGAGATACGCGACTGTTTCTACCATGTGAGAGGATGCAATGATACTATCGGTGTGGCTTCTGAACAAAAAATCCTTCAGAGTTATGTCGAAAATTTTGCTCGGAGCAATCCCGATCCGAGGGAATGGCCTGCATGGATGAGATGCTGTCCACGGGATTCAATCATCGGTTGGACCGTCAGAGATATGGGCCCTTTTATCATCCCCGGAAAAGGGCTGTCAGTAAAGCTTGACTATAAAAACTGGCTTCTTTATCGCCGTTACATCGAATGGGAGACCAAAAACAAACTAAAATGGCAAGATTCTACCGTAATAATGAATGACAAACCGATTAAATTTTATACCTTTACGGAAGATTACTGTTTCGCAGCCGGCGACCATGCAATCGACTCGAAAGACTCGCGGTATTTCGGACTCGTCCCTGAGAAATTCATTGTCGGGACAGCCGGAATCCGATGGAAGTCACCGGATAGGAAACGGTTGTTTAAAGCAATAAACCAACACTGAATACCATGAGATATATACCTGTCATACTGTCATTATCCGCGCTTTTATCTTCATGCTCATCCGGCGATGGCTCTGATAAAAATGAAACCGCATCAAACGAAGCGACTGTCACCGAAACCGATAAAATAGCGGAAGTCACGGTGATGGAGCTGCAGCCGACGGTGTTCAATCACGAAATAGTCAGCAACGGACGCGTTTCGGCCCGCGAGAAAGTCGATGTCAATTTCCAGACACCCGGACTCATTTCTGCCATCCATGTGCGCAACGGACAGCGCATTGCCAAAGGGCAGCGCATTGCCTCGCTCGACACCTATAAGCTCGACAATCAGATTGAGAAAGAGCAGGGAGCAGTCGCGTCGGCCACGCTTGAGATGCAGGATGTGCTCATCGGTCAGGGCTACGATCCGGCCCATCCCGAGAAAGTGCCCGACGACGTGATGAAGCTCGCCCGCCTTCGCAGCGGTCTGCAGCAGGCCGAGCTGACACTTGCAGCAACCGAAAAGGAACTTGACAACACCACACTCGTCGCGCCGGTGAGCGGTGTCGTAGCCAATCTCTCTGCCAAGCCCCACAACATGTCGTCGGCCTCCGAACCGTTGTGCCGGATTATCAACGACAGCGGCATGGAAGTCGAATTTTCCGTGCTCGAAAGCGAACTCCCTATGGTGAGACCGGGCGACAAAGTCGCGGTGACACCCTTTTCGACCACCGACTCGCGCACCGGACATGTCACCGAAATCAATCCGATGGTCGATGACAACGGCATGGTCAAAGTCTGGGCTGCGGTCGACGGCGGAGGCGGATTGATTGACGGCATGAATGTCCGCGTCAGCGTCAAGCGTGCAGTCGACAAGGCTCTTGTCGTTCCCAAAAGCGCCGTAGTGCTCCGCTCCGGCCGTCAGGTTGTGTTCACGCTTGATGGCGATAAAGCGATGTGGAACTATGTCACCACCGGACTTGAAAATCTCAACGAATACACCGTCACCGACGGCCTCACCCCCGGCATGACTGTCATAACCTCAGGCAACGTCAACCTCGCCCACGAAGCCCCGGTGAAAATAATACGCAAGTGATATGGTCAGATATCTGTTGAACCACCGCATAGCCGTCATCATGGCATTTCTTGCCATGATGATACTCGGATGTGTGACTTATGTCACACTCCCTGTATCGCTGCTGCCTGACATAGACATACCTCACATAACCGTGCAGGTTGCCGAAGAAAATGTCTCGGCCAGAGAGCTCGAAAACACAGTGGTCACCCCATTGCGCCGTCAGCTCATGCAGGTCGGCGGACTCGATGAAATCAGAAGCGAAACCCGCGACGGCTCGGCGATGATATCGCTGACCATGGACTACGGGGTCAACACCGACCTTGCTTTCATCGAGGTCAACGAAAAGATTGACGCAGCCATGAACTCTTTGCCAAAGACGGCCAGCCGACCAAAGGCAGTCAAAGCGAGCGCCACGGACATACCGGTCCTCTACCTGCAGATGACCCTGCGCGACGAAGACGGCAGTATGTCGTTTCTCGACATGTCGGGAATTGCCGACAACATCGTGAGGCGACGGCTGGAGCAGCAGCCTGAGATAGCAATGGTCGATATAACCGGTGTTCCGGGAAAAGCGTTACGCATCACACCTGATCTGGACCGCATGGCCCAGACAGGTGTGACGGTCAACGACATCGAGTCGGCCCTTACAGCCAACAATGTCGAACCGGGATCGATGACAGTGCGCGACGGTTACTATGAATATAACATCACCGTCACAAATCTCCTGCGTTCGGTCGACGATGTCAAGCGAATTAAGCTCCGCAAAGGTGAAAGAATCATGAAATTGGGCGATTTCGCCGATGTCGAATTGACAACGCGCACTCCGGCAGGCTATTCACTCCACAACGGCAAACGGGCCGTCACCCTTGCAATCATAAAGCACGGTGAGGAAAGCATGGAGGCTATGAACAAGGCGCTCGACTCGACAGTCAGATATTTTTCCGACCGTTATCCCGGCATAGAGTTCACAAAGACCCGAAGCCAGACCGAGCTGCTCGACTTCACCATCTCAAACCTTGAGCAGAATCTCGGACTGGGTCTGTTGCTCGTGTTCGTTGTCTGCCTCATCTTCATGCGCAGTGTACGCTCCTCGTTCATCATCGGCCTGAGCATAATCGTAGGAGTCATCCTAACCTTCCTGCTCTTCTACCTTTTTCATGTATCAATCAACATCATCTCTATGGCCGGACTCATTCTGGCCGTCGGTATGATGATTGACAACTCGGTAATAGTCACCGAAAACATCACCCAGTTCCGCCATCGTGGCAACGGGCTTATGGATGCCTGCGTCAACGGCACAAACGAGATGATAACGCCCATGCTGTCATCGTCGCTCACCACCGTCGCCGTATTCGTCCCCCTTATATTCATGAGCGGCATTGCCGGAGCGATATTTTCCGATCAGGCATTCTCCATCACAGCCGGTCTCGCCGCAAGCTATATCGTCGGAATCACACTGCTGCCGGTGTTGTATTATCTCTTTGAAAACAAAAAATCAAAGATTAAAAATAATAACCCCGACAACCCACAGCGAATTTCATCCTCCACCGTCCACCTTTCATTCACCGGATACTATGACCGTGGGATTAATTTCTGTTTTCGCCATAAATGGCCGCTAATTGCTGCCACCCTGCTGACAGTCCCGCTTTGCGTCATGATGTTCATGGTGATGCATCAGGAGCGTATGCCGGAGATTGACAGTAATGAAACCATAGCGCGCATCGACTGGAACGAAAACATCAGCCTTGATGCCAACCGCAAACGTGTTGAAGCGCTGAAGGACTCAATGTCAGTCATAAATTCAGCCTATGTAGGTACACAGGACTATATACTGTCGTCAGACTTTGACCTTTCCACATCCGAGTCCGAACTTTATTTCATGACCGCACGGCCGGAAGAAATCGCATCTTTGCAGCAGCGTCTTGCCGACCGTATCAGAGACAATTATCCCGATGCGACAGTTTCATTTCATAAAGCCGGCAACATCTTCGAGAAAATATTCTCGACCGACGAGGCCGACATCGAAGCGCGAATCAGCTGCCCGGTCAAGGACAACAGCATGATTGACAATCTCACCTCACTGCGCGACAGAATCTCCTGGACGACTAATGAGCAATTATCCCCTATCCCGATGCGGGAGCAGATAGACATATCGATTGACCGCACACTTCTCGCTGTCTACAATGTGGACTATTCGGAAGTGCTGCGCACACTGCGCACAGCATTCAAGGGCAACACCGTGTCGACGCTCCGCTCATATCAGGAATACACACCGATAGAGGTTGCGGGACGCGAAAAAACGGTCAGCGACATACTTAACAATACATTCGTCAGGTCGCGCGCCGATAAAAATGGCTCATGCACAGAAATTCCGCTGCGCTCGCTCGTGTCGCTCGGTCACAGCCGCGACCTCAAGACCATCACCGCAGGGGCTTCAGGCGAGTATGTCCCTATGGGACTTGAAGTCCCCGGGCGCGAGGAGAAAGTCATGAAGGCCATACACGAAACCGTGAGCGCTGACGGGGCTTTTGACGTAGAGTTTGCCGGAAGCTTTTTCAGCAACGCACGTATGATGAAAGAACTCACTGTCATACTCCTTGTTTCCGTAATGCTCATGTATTTTATACTCTGCGCGCAGTTCGAGAGCTTCCTTCAACCGCTCATCGTACTGCTTGAGATACCTGTCGACACATTCTTCGCCCTGCTCGCCCTCATGATTTTCGGTCAGACTCTCAACCTCATGTCGGCAATAGGCATAATCGTGACATGCGGAATTGTGGTCAACGACTCAATCCTGAAAATCGATGCAATCAATGAGCTGCGCAAAACCGGGATGCCTCTTGAAAAGGCAATCCACACCGCCGGGCAGCGCCGCCTGCGTGCCATAATCATGACATCGCTGACAACCATATTCGCCATGGTTCCTGTCCTCTTCACATCTGATATGGGTTCTGAACTTCAGCGTCCACTTGCCATCGCCATGATCGGTTCAATGCTTGTCGGCACACTCGTCAGCATCTTTGTTATTCCATTATTCTACTGGCTAATCTATCGCAAACATGAAAACAGGTAAGATACTCTTATTCTTAATCATCCTCTTTCAGCCCATCAGTGTTTCGGCTATCGAACTGACTCTGGATAAAGTCATCGAGCTTGCCAATGATTCATCACTCATGGCTTTCAGATACCGCAACATGTATCAGGCCAACTACTGGCAATATGTGAGCTTCAGGGCCGACCGTCTTCCGAGTCTTTCGCTCACGGCAACCCCGGCGAAGTATTACCGCTACATGACCCAGCGCTACGATTCGGAACAGAATATCGACGTGTTCCGTCAGCAACAGATGTTCAGTGCATCCGCCGGCCTGGAGGTAACACAGAATTTTGACCTGCTCGGTGGCTCGTTCTACCTTGAGACCGACCTTGAATACATGCGTAATTTCGGACTTAACAAATACACGCAGTATTCCTCCGTCCCGGTGCGAATAGGCTACCGCCAGAGTCTGCTCGGCTTCAATGCCTTCAAATGGGAACGCAAAATCGAGCCTCTGCGCTATGAGAAAGCAAAAAAGGAACTTATCTACAATATGGAATCTGTGAGCGAACAGGCGGTGACCTATTTCTTTGCCCTCGCTCTCGCACAGGCTGAACTCCGGCTTGCCGAAGAGAATGTGGCGTCGTGCGACACGCTTTATGTCATCGGTGAACGCCGATTCAAAATCGCGGCCATTTCACGGGCAGAGCTGCTTACTCTCGAACTTGACAAAGTAAACGCCCGCAACACTCTTGAAAACTGCCGGATAGCTCTCAAAAGAGCCACATTTTCTCTCGCCTCATTCCTCGGTATGGACAAGAATACCGAAATTCAACTTCGGATGCCCGGCCGTCCCTTGGCCACAGATATTCCGGTCGATGTCGCTCTTGCCATGGCCAAAGAAAATAATCCGACGCTGCTTGGACATCGTCAGACAATACTTGAAGGCGAGCGAGACCTCAACAGAGCCAAGGTTGAATCGAGATTCAATGCGTCGGTCAACGCTTCTGTCGGTTTCAATCAGGTCGCCGATGACCTTTCAGGGGCTTACCGCTCTCCGTTGCGACAGGATCTCGTATCAATTTCAGTCAGTGTGCCGCTCATCGACTGGGGTGTCAGGAAAGGCAAGGTCAACATGGCCCGCAACAATCTGAATGTTTCGAAAATCGCAGCCCGTCAGGAAGAACTCAGCATTGAGGAAGATATCATAATGACGGTCAGCGACTATGAAGTGCGCCAGCGTCTGATTGCATCCGCTTCTGAGGCTCTTGACCTTGCCGAGACCGCCTACACCCAGACCCGTCAGCGTTTCATAATAGGCAAGGCGGACATAAACAGCATCACCCTGTCGCTCAACCGCCGTCAGGAAGCTGCAAAAAATTACATTTCAGCCCTACAGAACTTCTGGCTCAGTCATTATAAAATTCGCCGCCTGACGCTCCATGATTTTGAATTCGACATACCGCTCACCGAAAAATTTGAACTGAAAAACTGACCGATGTCCTCGCGTTCATTCTCCATAATTGTCATCTTTATAGCTCTGTCGTTGGTGGGGTGTGCGCTGCTGCCGCTCCTGCCCGTCAAACTCGCACCCTCACGCAATCTGCCGTCGCTCTCGGTCAGTTTCTCCATGCAGGGAAGCTCCGCACGGACAATCGAGGCTGAAGTAACATCGCGCATTGAGTCAGTGCTCGCACGCGTCAACGGAGTCAAAGGTATCAATTCCAAATCATCCAATGGCAACGGACGTGTGTCGATTGACCTTGACAAGCATGCCGACATCGACATGGTGCGCTTTGAGGTTTCAACCCTTATCCGGCAAATATGGAGTCAGCTACCCGAAGGGGTCAGTTATCCCTCCATCTCGGCCCGTGCCGTTGAGAAAGAAAGTTCCCGGCCTTTCATGGTCTACCGGCTGAACGCTCCGGCAAACCCTTCGGAAATCCAGACTTACGGAGAGGACAATCTCAAGCCAATCATAGCCCGCATCCCCGGGGTATATAAAGTAGAACTCAGCGGAGCGCAGCCTATGGAATGGCAGCTATACTATGACATTGACCGGTTGTCATCGCTCAGACTCACACCATCCGACTTGCAACAGGCTATAAAGGAGCATTATTCAAGTGAGTTTCTCGGCATTGCTCCGCTTGCAACCCGCGACGGCGACAACGCCGAATACATCCGCCTTTCACTACGCACCAACGGTGCATCCGACACATTCATCCCATCAGAAATAAACATAAATCTGAATAACGGCACATCAATAAGCCTCGACAAACTCGTGTCCGTAACTCATACCGAAGCTGCCCCAAAAAGCTATTTCCGCATCAACGGTCTGAACTCAATCTATGTGAATATAACCTCCGAGGAGGATGCCAACCAGCTTGCCCTGTCAGAACTGATTCGCGAAGCCGTCAATAAGTTTGAGGCCACCATGCCGGAAGGATATATGATTGATTCGGCCTACGATGCCACCGAAAGCATCCGCAGCGAGCTCGACAAGATTTATTTCCGCACGGGGCTTACCGTGTTGATACTCCTGTTGTTTGTAGGACTTGTCACCCTCAATCTCCGCTATGTGCTGATGATAACCATCGGACTGGCAATCAATCTCGCCGTCGCGGTAGTATTCTATTACCTCACACACATTGAAATCCAACTCTATACCCTTGCCGGAATCACAATCTCACTCAATCTTGTCATAGACAATCTCATTGTCATGGCCGACCACTACACACGCCGACACAACCTCCGGGCTTTCACAGCCATCCTTACTGCAACAATCACCACCGTCGGAGCATTGTCGGTAGTGTATTTTATGGATGAGAAGACACGTCTAAGCCTTGAGGATTTCGTGACGGTGGTCATTATAAATCTTACGGTTTCGCTTGCAGTAGCCCTGCTGCTCGTACCGGCACTCGTCGACAGGATTGGGATATACCGGCACAAAAACAATGTCACGAAGATTCACTGTCTGCGCCGCAGATTCTCCCTGATTCTTTCACGCTTATATGCCGGCATAGTCAGGGGTGTCCTACGTTTCAGAGTTGTCATGATTCTTATTGTTATCCTTGCGTTCGGTCTGCCGGTGTTCATGATACCCGACAAAATTGAGGGAGAAGGATATTGGGCTGAAAAATACAATTCCATTTTCGGAAGCCAGATGTATAAGGAAAAAATAAAACCTGTCACCGACATTGCACTCGGTGGCACTCTGCGATTGTTTGTCGAAAAAGTCTATAACGGCTCATACTGGGATCGCGACAACAGTGAACCGATTCTACATATCAACGCCACTCTCCCTAACGGAGCGACACTGTCGCAGATGAACGCCCTCGTAAGAAAAATGGAAAGCTATCTCAGCGGTTTCCCTGAAATACGCCAGTTTCAGACATCCGTATCGAATGCCCGACGCGCATCTATCGCAGTGATGTTTCACAAGTCGCACCAACATGATGGATTCCCATACCGATTGAAAGGAGAAGTCATTTCAAAAGCCCTGACACTCGGCGGAGGTTCGTGGAGCGTCTACGGCCTCGAAGATCAGGGATTCAGCAACGATGTCCGTGAAATGGCCGGCAGCTACCGTGTGAGAATGACCGGCTACAATTATGACGAACTTTCTGACTGGGCCTACCGTCTACGTGACACACTTCTCACCCACCGTCGCATCAAAGAGGTGTCCATAGCATCGGAATTCTCCAACTGGAAGGACGACTATACGGAATTTCATCTCGTTTTTGACCGTGACCGGCTTTCGAAATATGGCATAACCGCAACACAGCTTTTCGCGGCAATCGAACCGACTTTCGGGCGTGAAATCAACTGCGGACAGATAGTCATCGACCGTTCTTCGCAGCGGATCAATCTCTATTCCCGACAGTCGGATGCTTACGATATATTCACCCTGATGCGTCAGCCGTTTGATATCGGTGACAAAACGTTCAAGTTGTCCGACATAGGCTCGATTGAAAAGCGACAAGCATCCAAAGACATAATCAAAAAGAATCAGGAATACGTGATGTGTCTTCAATATGAGTACATTGGTTCAACCATTCAAGGAGAAAAAGTGCTCGATCGCGACCTTGAGACAATAAACTCCATCATGCCTGTCGGATATAAGGCCGAGAGCGAGCGCCAACAGTGGAAAGCCAAGGACGAAAGCGGCAAATACCGGCTATTGTTGCTCGTCATAGCCATAATATTCTTTACGACTGCAATCCTGTTCAACTCATTGCGTCAGCCATTTGCCATCATTTTCATTATACCTGTATCTTTCATAGGCGTCTTCTCGGTCTTCTATCTGTTCAAACTCAATTTTGACCAAGGTGGATTCGCCTCCTTCATCCTTCTTGCAGGCATTACCGTCAACGCAGCCATATATATCCTTAACGAATACAACTCTCTACACACCCTATATCCGAATGTCGCACCGATAAAAATCTATCTGCGCGCTTTTCGTATAAAGATCATACCGATAATCCTCACGGTCATGTCGACAATCCTTGGCTTCATTCCGTTTATAATCGGAGAAAGCAAAGAGTCGTTCTGGTATCCTCTTGCCATCGGAACAATGGGAGGTCTGACAGTTTCGATACTCGCACTTTTATTCATACTCCCAATTCTGATACTTCAACGCAGCCACATCAAAAAAGCCCGCTGACACATGGCAACAGTTGCCAGTACGACAATTAATCTTGATTTAGTGGCTTTCATTTTTTAACTCTGCCGATTGATATATTGGTGGAATTGGTGTCCCTGCCATTTATGCCCTCTATAATAACATGTCCATAGATGCTTTCATCGGTTGCTTTCTCTATAGGCTTGAATGTCACTTTTATTGTAGTGTCATCAATTTTAGATACAGTGTATCCGACTTCCACATTGTCGGATGTACCAGTGACATAATCCGGAATGATTGACACTTGTCGGTAGTTGGTGCATTTCAGAGTGATGTCGCCGCTATAATCCGGAGATGCGGTGATTGCCACCTGATTGACAAAATCAGGTGCATAGACAGCCGAAACAGCCTCACGGTCATAGTTGGAGAACTCCCATATCATGGGAATGGGGGCATCTTCATTGCACGAAGTGAACGAGAGAACCGTGGACAACACGGTTGCGATAAAAAGTAACTTTTTCATCTTACTTATTGTTTAATGTTGTTTTTAGAAATTCTTTTAATTCAATGGTATATTTCGCCGATGACTGAGCTGCCACGACACCCGCGCCTGTGGTGACATTGCTGTAGCCCCACTTTGATTCCGCGAGACCGATGTCCGACAGATCGCCCGTAATACCTTCATCGACATTCCATTTATACACAGCCCAGCTATAATAACTCTTTGAGACTGTTGTGAGATAAAGATTCACGCCACATTCAAGCCAAGACTCATCATACTCCTGCGACTTTACGCGGAATACATTATTTGAGAAATTCAGATGCAAGGTATATGTCCTGCCGGAGAACTGCCGGTCGGAGAAGAATACAAAATTCGTATCCTCGTCGTTACCCATTACAGTCTCGAACACTCCGATGTGTTCTTTGAATATCGGCTCGGAATTATACTCGAATTGTCCGATAGATAATGTCGGCGAACCGTCAGTAGCCCTACCAGACCAGTTATAACCGAAATGATAATAATTGTCTGTTCCTTCAGGATCATTGACATCCATCTCTATATTAAGATTAAATGTCACATCGGCAAGCATCTCATAGTGAAATAAATCCTTGTCGCCTTTCCATATGTCTGTCACTACCGGGAAGACCTTTACTTTCCCAATCGGTGTAGCATAAGGGACAACCACTTCGGCGATTGCCATGCCGTAAGTCGGACTCTCCGCGACAATGCGAATCTTGTCTCCCTCTTTCGGCAGATAGTCAGAGTCGACAATCCTCTCGTTGGCAAAAATGGTCACAACTGCATCCTTGACATCATGATTCATCTTCGATTTTTCATCATTGAACATCCATGTGTGCGTCACCTCGACCTCAATCGGTTCTCCGGCTGTGATAAGGGAGTTCAGACAAAGAACAGGCTTAGTGTCAATCTCCGGATTGAAGTCTTCGTAACATCCTGTCAGCAAAAAGACTGACACTATCGGTATTATGTATTTTAGAATTGCCATGTGTAGGAAATTGAGGGTATTATGGGTAAAAGTTTCACTTTCTGGAACACGGGATGATTAGCGTTGTTATACGTTCTCCTGATTGCTACGGTATTCATGTGACAGTATGCATTGTAAAGTCCTAAAGTCCAGTAACCGCGTTTGTTGCGCACCGTACAGGAAAAGTCGAGACGGTGATAGAACGGCAGCTGATAGTTGTTGACCTGTGTCTTCAACGGTGACTCGTCGCCAATGTAGCTGTTGCCGAAGCCGGGGGACTCCCATACCTGCGGCAGCAGCGTGAACCGGTTGCCGGAATGTCCCGTCCATGCGGCATTGAGGCTCACCTTGTCACTTACGTTCCAATTGAGGAGAATGTTGATTGTATGCCTGTTGTCAAAACGGGTGGGAAACGTAAGACCTTCGTTCTTGTCCGGGAAAGTGCGGTCTGACCACGCGAGTGAATAGGAAATATGACCTGTCAGCTTTCCATAGAGCTTCTCTATTTTGAAATCGATGCCTTTTGCCGTTCCCTTGCCTGAACACAGCTGGGCATTCCACATCTCTGTCGGAGGTTGCAGATAGTATTCATCACGGTAATCCACAAGATTACGCATCACCTTCCAGTATCCTTCGGCTGATGCTGCAAATACTTTGTTATCCGACTGCCAGTACGCGCCAATTGAAATCTTGTCGGCGTTCTGAGGTTTGAATCGTCCGGTGATAGGAACCCATTGGTCTGTCGGCAACGACAGATATGTCTGGGAAAGCTGATGCACATATTGGTTTGTCCGTGCATAGGCGGCTTTTACAGCCCAGTTATCGGAAGGCCGGTAACTGAATGACAGTCTTGGTCCGAATCCGTAATTGGTCTTGCCGTCGATGTTGAACAGCGACAGATGCAGTCCGGCGTTCATTCTGAATTTTTCACTTATCTGCCAGTCATCCTCGATATAGATGTTGGCTTCATTGGCTGTATATGACCATGTTGAATCCCGGGTCAATGTCTGTGTTGTACCGACAGTATAGTTACGGTCGGTTCTTGCCGGCAGAAATGAGTGGAGGATATAGTTGCCTCCGAAGCGCACACGGTTTCCATCGTTCGGTCTCCAGTCGAAATCAGCACGGAATATCCAGTCGTTTATATTGTTGTTGGTCTTGGATATGGAATGCGACTCCGTAGTGCCGTCATTTGTAATCTCCGTTGTCAGCCAGTCACGTTTCATCCCTGAGAAGTATCTGGTATATGCGGCAGTAAACTCAGCAGACATCAAGGGATTGAGCCTGTAATTAAGACCTGTCTGAGCCACGAGATTTCCCCAGTGAAAATCATTCTTGTCATCATAACACCATCCGCATTCCGGCTCATGTTTGTCCGAAGAGCCGGTCTTCAGTATGTCATTGCCGAAATAGACCGAAGCAAATCCTGTCGCCTTATTTGAAAAGCGGTGTGTCACCTTGGCATTCAGATCCATGAAGGCATAGCGGAGTCTGATTTTTTCTTCTTCATCCGATGAATTTACCAATGCCAACATAGGGATGGAAAGCACATCGAACCATGACCGCCTCAATGCCACGGAATAGGTAGTCTTTTTTCCTATCGGACCGTCGATATTGAATGCACCTGAAGTCAGCCCCAGTCTGAATGAGCCATGATGTCCTTCCATAGAACCGTTCTTTGTACGCACATCAAGATAAGATGACAGGCGTCCGTCATATTTGGCCGGAATCGAAGACTTGAAAAAGTCAATGTATCTGATTGCCTCCGCGTTGAAGGCAGAGAATAGTCCTGCAAAGTGATTCACCTGATATAACGGCACGTTGTCGAGCATATACAGATTTTCATCCGAGTTGCCACCATGCACGTGCATACCCGCCATGCCTTCCTGTCCTTCCGATACGCCCGGCTGCATCTGCAACGCCTTGATCACATCGCTTTCACCAAACATCACTGGCGTGTTTATTATTTCCTGTGCGGTCAGCTTCTTGGCTCCTATTTCCGCAGTCTCAACCGCCGGGGCTTCGAGGCGTGATACCACAACTACTTCCTCAAGCATTTCAGGCTCAACGGCATTCTGCTTCGGTAAGGTTGGTGCTACTATGGTTATAGACGGTTTACGTTCCTGTCTTTTAGGTTTGGGCTTTCGTTTAAGAATAATGTTCCTGCCCTTGATTTCATACTCAATATCCGAATCCTTGAAAATCATGGAGAGGGTATGCTTCAAAGACTTATTCTTCACATTGACTGATACGCGCATATCTTTAAGCAGTTCGGATGAATACACGAAATTCTTTCCGGTCTGCTCGACGATGCTTCTGAACACAACCGAAGCCGGTTGGTCTACTGCCCTGATGGTGATATTCTGCGCCATGCACACGGCACTTACGCACAGCATTATGGATAATACAAACTGTTTCATTTCTCCGTTACGGTCATTTCTGTTCCAAAAATATCGTTGATTACAGATATGAGGTCTGTCGGAGTGCCCTCATAATGGAGAGAAAGCACATATCCTTCTGGGGATGCAGGCACACTCTCTACCTTGACACCGTAAACCGACTCGATTTTCTTTACGACTTCCGGCAACGGTGCGTTCTCAAAGTCTATGACCTTGACTTCCGCCAATGGACTGACAGTAGTAGCCGGAACAGTCTGTTGCGGCACATTATTAAGATGATATTCCCTGTATAGGATTGTCGCTGTCGCGGACAGGATGACTGTGGCTGCAACTGCTGCTGCAACCCTATATTTTCTCCATATAGATACCGGAGCAATACCGAGACGATGCCAGCCTTCATCGGCAGAGAATCTGCCTTTTTTGTATCGGCGGGCAATGAAATCTACTTCTTTATTTTTCATGTTGTTCAAAAGTCTATGCCTATGCGAAATGAGAAATATGGACGGATATGGCGTTTAGTGCCTACATATTGTATTTCATACGAATCCTGACCGGTCATGGAGCCTTCATAATGCTCAAGCTTTCCACACCGCTCCATCCCGAGACCTGCACCGATAAAAAACATCGGATTGATCTGATAGCCATGTGAGGTTGAAAAACCTGTATAAAACATGCTTTGACGTTCCATTGTGAGGTTTCCATGTATGTCGAAAACTCCGAAATTATCGGAACGGACGCTGCTGCTCCATTCCAGAAAGCCACGGTAGCCACGCTTTGGCTGACGGGCTTCAGCATTGGTAAAGGCTATTATTGCCAGTAAAAGAAATATTGTCCTTTTCATTGTGATGAATGATTCGTTCACTCTTATGACTCATCATTACTGAAAAGGTCCTACCCTGAAATCAAAAAATTTTGAGAAATTTATAGAAATGGCAAAAAGAAAGGTTTATGACCGTCGGACAAAGCCTCGCGCAGTCGGCTGAAAGCCTTTGTCATCTGGTTTTTTACGGTCTTTATGGATATGCCAAGCTCTTCTGCAATATCTTCGTTTGTGAGACCGTCGCGTTTGCTCATGAGAAATACCTCACGGCATTTTTCGGGCAAACCGTCGATGGCTTTCCATATTCTTGCATCCCTGAACGATGTGTCGATTTCTTCTTCCCCCACCTCAGGCATATTGCTTTCGTCGAGCATTTCCTGTCGGTCACGAAGATATGAAAGACAGATATTCCGGACTGTCCTATACATGAACGAGGGAAAATTGTCAATCTCTCCTCCATTCTCGATATAAAGCCAAGCTTTTATAAAAGCATCCTGTACAAGATCCTCAGATACGTCCGCATCATCGACAATACGAAGGGCATACATGCCAAGCGGCAAGTACAGCCTTCTGAAAAATATTTCAAATTCTTTGGATGTCATGATGTGCAGTATTGTCGGAGAATTTGTCTGCAAAGTTACCCATAATAGGGCAGATGAGCAAGACAGGCCCAGTTTGGTTTGGTTCGGACTTTATACGTGCCCGGACAAACCTAAACCTATAATAAAATATGTATATGGAGATGGCAGGGCAAAAGAAAAGGTTGTTCGAGAAGCAACCGAGATTGAAATTCTTATACAAACTGCTGTATTGTGCCCATAATTTTAATGCGCCGTTTCTCTTTTGGCCATCCCAGCCGGTTAAGAATATATAAAAACGCCCCAACTTTGACCGTTTTGGGTGCAAAATTGGGGCATTAAAACAACAAAAGCCTGACAAGCAGGCTTTGTAGCGGAGAGAGAGGATTATGAACTCTTTGTGTAATGTGCTTATAATCACTTTGCTACAACCTTCCGCAAATCCCCTGTTAGGGTATTGTTAGGTTTTTATGTCATCAGTATGGTAGTGGTCTGTCCACTCACCGATTTCTCTAAACCGGGTTTGTTATTGCAAATATAACGCTTTTTTGACCCAAAAACAAGGCCTGTTAGGGTGCTGTTAGGATTTTTTCAGAATTCCACTTGCCAATTGTTAGGGCAAAATCCGATTATCGGAACAGGTCGATAGGTAGGAGCATATCACTGTTTTTGGTGTATGGGATTACTTTATGATGTTGCAGCCTGCCTACGATTACTGAAGGATGGGTGTTGAATCGGTCTGCATATTCTTTG
>NZ_CAJTQC010000038.1:0-271 GCF_910578445.1 uncultured Duncaniella sp.
CCGAGTCATTACAGCCACAATGATATAGTGGCACTTGACCGTGCATATATCAACTATGCCAAATTTGAGGAACTGACAGACAGAGGTGTGGTATATGTCACCAAGATGAAGAAAAACCTCAGTTACGAGGTTCTTGTGGACTGTATGTATCAGAATCCACAGGGCCTGATGGAGTACCGAGAGCAGGTGGTGGTGTTCCGTAAAGACGGCTTCAACCACATTGCCAGGATAATAACATACGTTGATATTAAGAAAGGCAAGAAGCCTAAGC
>NZ_CAJTQC010000038.1:298-12843 GCF_910578445.1 uncultured Duncaniella sp.
ACATGCCTCAGGAGACAATCGTGGCGATATACCGCCGCCGGTGGCAGATTGAGTCGCTTTTCAAGCAGATAAAGCAAAACTTCCCTCTGAGATACTTCTACGGCGAAAGTGCCAACGCCATAAAGATCCAGATATGGGTAACACTAATAGCAAATCTGCTGCTCTCGGTCTTACAAAGCACCCTACAAAGGCGTTGGAGTTTCTCGGGACTGGCTACAATCGTTAGAATCGTTCTGATGTATTACCTGAATCTCGAAAAGTTCCTCAACCAGCCCGATGCAGACCTGAAAATAATGCTCGCTGAAGAATCTGAATCGCCGCCTGACAATACTGAAAACTGATGAGGGGGCTTGTCTCATATAAAAAGTAAGCCCAACTTCTTCCATTCAAGAAGTTGGACTCAACTTTTTATGGTTTAGCGGACAGTAATAATATTGTATCCTGAAAATTTCGGCGTGGACATGAGTCTTGACGAGACCTGTCTGAGCAATGGCGATGTCTACACCGTACTGACCAACAAAGCCACGCATGGCGGCAAAGGGACTCTTGCAGCGATGGTTCGTGGTGTGGCAAGCGACACAGTGTCGGCTATACTGAGGAAAGTGCCTTTGAAACAGCGTCTTAAGATAAAACAGTCACGACAGACCTTTCTTCGGCCATGATGCTTACTGTCAGAAACGTGTTTCCCGGTGGATCGCTTGTCAATGACCGGTTCCATGTCCAGCAGCTCATTTCAGAAGCCGTTGACCAGCTGAGGATACGACACCGTTGGGAAGTCCTCGATGCCGAGAACAAGGCGATCAGGGAGCATCGTCAGAAGAGAAAGGACGCAAAGTCAAAAGAGGAACGCGAACGAATCGGACAATGGGAACCGGAGAGGATGGAAAACGGCGAGACCATGCCTCAGATCATGGCTCGCAGTCGACATATCATCCTCAAACACAAATCAAAATGGAACGAGCAGCAGCGGATTCGCGCACAGATACTGTTCAGGGCATTCCACGATTTGGAAAAGGCCTACAACCTCTTTCTTGGACTTGTGGATGTCTTCAATAAGAATGTTTCCGCCGGAGTGGCCAGACTGAATCTTGCTAGATGGCATAACGAGGTGGAAGCCTTCGGCAACAATGAGTTCAATAAAGTGCTTGAGACATTTGAAAGCCACAACGTGACCATTATCAACTATTTCGAGCGCAGGCTGACAAATGCATCCGCCGAATCCTTCAACGCCAAAATAAAAGCTTTCCGCTCCCAATTCCGTGGAGTCGGAGACATAAAGTTCTTTATGTTCAGACTGGCCACACTATACTCTTGACATCACCTCCGCCCACCGGAAAAATCCGCTGACCCGCAAAAGTTATGCGGAATATTTGGATTTTGCCTGTAATTTGCCTGTAGAAATTAAAAGAAGCGACTTAACTTGGTGATGACCACTTTGTTAAGTCGCTTTTGGTGTGCCCAGAACAGGACTCGAACCTGCACGCCTCGCAGCACTCGCACCTGAAACGAGCGCGTCTACCATTCCGCCACCTGGGCTTTTGCGGTCACAAAGGTAATAATCTTTTTTGGTTTTGCCAAATATTTTTGCCGTTATAATGCGAATTTATTCTGCGATTTATTTAACGTTGGTTCAATTGCAGGTTCAATCGCAGGTTTAAAGCATGGGTTCAACGAATGTTTAATTGCAGGTTCAAAGCATGTTCAATTGCAGATTCAATTTGTTCAACGAATGTTTAATTGCATGTTCAATTGCAGATTCAATTTATTCAACGAATTTATTGAATTATCTTATTGGGGTAATTATGCAAACCTTTTTGAAGCTTTGGTGGACTTGTTTTTTCGTGGATTGGATGGACTTGCGTCGCCTTACCGTTCGAATATCTTGTCTTTAGCTGAGACTTGGGTGGGGATTCCGGCAGACGGACCGATGTGGCATTCGCCCATACTCACCTCCGATGTGTTGGTGAAGCTGATTCCTGTCCGTGCTTCTCCGACCGAGATGTTGTTGAGGCTCACATTTCTGATAGGTTTTTGTCTTGTCCCTTGCAACACAAGAGCCGCTGCCGATGCCTTCGTGCAGCTCAGTCCGTTGATGTGGATATCGCTTATGTCGGAATAGTTGGTGCTCGTGAGGCCTTCACCTGCATACTGGCTTGTCACATAGAACAGGTCCTCTACCTCTCCGAATTTACAATTGTTGAGATATATTCCATTCACAAAACCTCCTCGGTCGGGATTGGTCTTGACATATAGTCCGCGCTTGCAATATCCGGCATAGTCACAGTCCTCGATAATCACATTTCGCACGCCACCCGACATCTCGCTGCCGATGACAACCGCGTGTAGACCTTTGAAATGACAGTTGCGTATGACGATGTTCTCGCATGGAAGCCCTGTTGTCCATCCGTCGTTGTCGCGTCCGCTTTTGATTGCGATATTGTCGTCGCCGTTATCGAAATAGATATCCTCTATGAGCAGATTGCGTGATGACTCCGGGTCAATTCCGTCATTATTGACGAGCTTTGCATCATAGCGGAGCGAACGGCACACGCCGTCCTCACACTGCAACAGGTGTATGCACCAGAACGGTGAATTTATGATTTTTACACCTTCGAGCGTCACTCCGGTGCAGCGGTAGAGCTGTATCAGGTGAGGACGCAGCCAGTCGCCTTCACCAAAGCGTCGTTCGCTGAGGGGAACATTGCCGTGGTTCATGTCACGGCTGCGCGACTGGGCCGGTTTCTGATTTTTGCGCCAAGTCGCGAACGTAGTCATTGCATTCCCGTCAATCAGACCTTTGCCGGTTATGGCCACATCGTGCAGTCCGTAGCCGTAGATCATGGGGGAGTAGTTGTAGAGATAAGTTCCTTCCCAGCTCGTATTGACAATAGGGTAGAGCTCTGGCGACGGATCAAACCGTATGACAGCCCCTTCGTCAAGGTGAATGCAGAGATTGCTCACAAGTGTGAGTGGTCCGCGGAGATAATAAGTTCCTGCCGGGACAGTGATCCGTCCTCCGCCTGATTTCTCAACCTTGGCGATAGCCTTCTTGAATGCGGGCAGACAGTCTTTCACTCCGTCGCCTTTTGCTCCGAATTTCAGAATGTCAAATTCGCGGTCGGAAATCTTTGCGCCGTGGATATTGGCGAGGATACTGTCACGCAGCCCGACGCGACGCAGCTCGACGGCATCGTCATTGCTCGATGGCAAGTCGTTCGGGGTGTTCGCCTGAATGGTGGAGGCGACAAGCAATGCGATAATTCCTATGATTGTTTTCAGGTTGATGAGATTCATGGTGTCTTACGTTTTTTATACGGTTGATTGGTCACTGCGAAGTTACTCAATATTTTCAACATATCACAACAAAGGAGGAGTTAAGACGTCAGTCCTAACTCCTCCCCTCACGTTTCAACTATTTATTTATGAGAGCCTCAGTATCTGGTTTCACAACCCAATAAAGAGGACGAGGGATGTAAATTTAGATTTTCCTGCTTTGAGCTTCTTTATCTTTACTTACACTATTAAAACAACTGAAACCCAGCTTTGAACTATCTCAGAGCGCTAAAAGACATTAAAAAAAGTCAAGCCTTAGACTCAATTTTACCGAAATGTTAAAATCGGGTCTAAGGCTTGAATTTTTCAGCCGGATTATGATGACAAAAAGTTGACACTTAGCAGAATTAGTGTGTCGGAGCAATATCTGTCGCAGAGGGTGGACAGGTCGGCGTAAGCCCTATTGCGGGAGGTGCTTCACGAGATTCTTGACCAGTCTCTGACGCGCGTTGTCAGCAGGTCGAGCTGCGAGCGGATGAGGGCGTTGGCCGGACTCTGAAGGTCAGGGTCGGAATCGAGTATTGTGCACGCTGTGTCGCGTGCGAGCTGCACGATTTGACCGTCAGTAGCGAGGTCGGCGATATGCAGGTCAATCGGGATGCCGCTCTGCATTGTCCCTTCGATGTCGCCCGGTCCGCGCATCTGCATGTCGGCCTCGGCGATTGCAAAACCGTCGGTGGTCGAGGTCATGAGTTCAAGCCGTTTGCGGGTGTCCTTGGCAATCTTACGTTTCGACATGAGAATGCAATAGCTCTGTCCCTCGCCTCGGCCCACGCGTCCGCGCAGCTGATGGAGCTGCGAGAGTCCAAACCGTTCGGCGTTCTCGATGAGCATGGTTGTGGCGTTCGGGACGTTGACTCCCACCTCGATCACTGTTGTGGCAACGAGAATATGCGCTTCGTGTGAGGCGAAAAGGTTCATCTGATACTCTTTTTCCTGCGGTTTCATCTGGCCGTGGACAAAGGCCACCTTGTAGTCTCTGAATGTCTCACAGATGTTTTCATATCCGTCTTCGAGCGACTTCAGGTCAAGCTTCTCGTTTTCCTTGATAAGAGGGTAGACGATATACACCTGTCGTCCGAGCCTTAGCTGCCGTCCGATGCCCTGATATGTCTTGAACCGGTCTTCCTCGTAGCGCAGCAGAGTGACCACGGGCTTGCGGCCGGGCGGGAGTTCGTCGATTACCGAGACGTCAAGGTCGCCATAGACGGTCATGGCAAGTGTGCGGGGGATAGGGGTTGCTGTCATGACGAGCACATGTGGCGCGATTACATTTTTTGTCCACAGGCGTGCGCGCTGGGCCACTCCGAAGCGGTGTTGCTCGTCGATGACGATGAAACCGAGGTTGTGGAAACGCACATTGTCCTCGATTACGGCATGAGTGCCTATCAGTATGTGGAGTGAGCCGTCGGCCAGTTGTTCGTGGATGACTGCACGTTCCTTTTTTCGGGTTGAGCCGGTCAGCAGTCTGACGTTGATGCCCATCGCCGCTACAAGTTTTGTAATGGTCTCGAAATGCTGTGTCGCAAGTATTTCGGTCGGAGCCATCAGACACGCCTGCGTATTGTTGTCGAGGGCTATCAGCATGCAGAGAAGAGCCACGAGGGTCTTGCCTGAACCGACGTCGCCTTGCAGCAGACGGTTCATCTGCCGTCCTGTCGCCATATCGGCACGTATCTCCTTGATTACCCTTTTCTGAGCGTTTGTGAGCGGAAAGGGCAGGAATTCAGAATAGAATGTGTTGAAAAAATGTCCGATGCGTGGGAAATGGAAACCTTGTGTGGCGGAATTGCGTTTGCGGGCATAGCGCTGTATGTCGAGTTGCAGATAGAACAGTTCCTCGAATTTCAGCCTCAGGCGTGCCTGTTCGAGCTGTGCCGGTGACTGCGGACTGTGGATTGCAGTAATAGCTTCGCGGATTCCGATGAGTCTGTGCCGGCTGATTATTTCCGGAGGCAGGGTCTCGGCCATGTCGCGTATGCCCGAGAGGATGTCGCTGACGGCTGTGGCAAATGTCTTCGACGAGAATCCTCTGTTGCGTAGCTGCTCGGTCAGAGGATAGACTCCCCTGAATCCTCCTTGGGCGCTTGCGGCTTCCGGCGTGTCGACTTCCGGATGCACCATGCTCCAGCGTCCGTTGAAGTTCGATGGTTTGCCGAACAGGATGTATTCCGTGGCCGTGTGATAGAGTTGCCGCAGTGATTTGATGCGTTGAAACCACACAACTTCCATCACGGCGCTTCCGTCGGAGAAGAGACCCACAAGGCGTGTCTTAGCCCCTTCGCCCTGCACGGTGAAACTGATGAACTTGCCTTTGACCTGAAGCGAGGGCATGTCGTCGCCGGCGAAATCAATGATGCGGTATATCGACCGCCTGTCGATATAGTGGGTAGGGAAATGGAAGAGAAGGTCATGATAGGTCCTTATGCCGAGATTCTTTTCGAGAAGCTCGGCTCGTTTAGGGCCTATTCCGCGCAGGAATTTGATGTCCATTCTTCGCAGTCCGTTCATAGGTGCTTTCTGATTCGTTTATGGGATTGTGATTGCAGGTCGGGCGCAATCATAGAGGATGTTCAGATGAGTGAGAGATAGAGCTCGGCTATGGCCATGTCGCCGGGATTGGTCACCTTGATGTTATGCGGGTCACCGTTGACGAGGCGCAGATTTGTATATCCTGCGGCTTCCATGACCGATGCGTCGTCGGTGAACACAGGAAGGAGTTCCTGTCCGTAGGCTTTGAGGAGTTTGTCGGCAGGGAATATCTGTGGAGTCTGGACCGCACGGAGTGTCGACCTGTCTACGGCCGAAGAGCTTCCGTCAGCACCCACAAGCCTGATTGAATCGGTGACGGCGCAGGCCGGGAGCGCTCCGTCGCAACCTTCCACACCGTCGACTATGGCGGATATCAGAGCCTGTGTCACCACCGGGCGTGCGGCATCGTGGATGCTGATCAGGCTGGTAGAGTCATGCGGGATAACCGAAAGTGCGTTTTTGACACTGTGGGCTCTCGTAGCTCCTCCTGTGACGATAGTGTGCGGCAGGGTGAAGCTGTGGTCCTTACACATTTCGAGCCATTCGCCGGTCATGTCGGCGCTGAGCACCACTATCAGTTTCCATTCCGGAGTGGAGGAGTGGAGACGTTCGAGGGTTGTCATGAGCAGCGGCCGTCCGGCGAGGTCGCAGAACTGTTTCGGTAGATTTCCTCCGTAGCGTGAGCCGCTACCTGCGGCGACAACGATGTGCACGTTGTCCGTCTGGCTTAGAGGTGTGCTGTTATAATAATGTGGTGACATGGCTTCCAAGATTCAAATTAAGAGGGCGTTTAATAACAATAGTTAAAAACCCGGCGAATCCCCCGTGTGTCGGGGACTCGCCGGGGCGTTGATTCAATGGTAAATTATGACGTTTGGTTAACTAAGGGGCGTGAATTGATTTTAATCAGTCTGGTTGATATGATGTGATAAGTCAACGTTCGGATTAATTTCTTGGGCCGCCGTAGTTATTGTTGTCACGACGCGGTCCGCGTTCACCACGGTCGTCACGACGGGGACGGTCATTGCGGTCTCCATCGCGGCGGGGACGGTCTCCGTCACGGCGCGGTCCGCGCTCGCCACGGGGTGCACGCTCGCGCTCTACATAGCCTTCGGGTTTGGGCTGGAGTGCGCGCATTGACAGACGGTATTTACCTGTTTTCTTATCGATTTCGATGAGCTTCACGTCAACTTCGTCACCTTCCTTGAGACCTGATGCCTCCATGTTTTCGAGGCGGTTCCATGAGATTTCAGAGATGTGGAGCAGACCGTCGCGGTTGGGCATGAATTCAACAAACGCGCCGAATTCAAGTATCGAACGCACCTTGCCGTGGTAAACCTTGCCCTCTTCGGGAAGTTCGACGATGGCGTTGATCATCTCAAGAGCCTTGTCGATAGAAGGTTTGTTGGCAGCTGCGATTTCGATATATCCGCCTTCGGGGATTTCGTCTATGCTGACAGTCGCACCGCTGGCTTCCTGAATGCCTTGGATGATTTTTCCGCCCGGGCCGATGACAGCACCGATAAGCTCTTTGGGGATGAGCATGGTGACGATGCGGGGCACGTGGGGCTTGTAGTCTTCGCGGGGTGCGGGGATGGTCTCCTGAATCTTGTCGAGGATGTGGAGACGGCCTTCCTTGGCTTGGTTGAGAGCTTTTTCAAGGATTTCATAGCTGAGGCCGTCGACCTTGATATCCATCTGGGTTGCAGTGATACCGTTGCGTGTGCCTGTCACCTTGAAGTCCATGTCGCCGAGATGGTCCTCGTCGCCGAGAATGTCGGAAAGGATTGCATACTTCTCACCGTCGGAGATAAGACCCATTGCGATACCGCTGACGGGGCGCTTCATCTTCACGCCTGCGTCGAGGAGTGAGAGAGTGCCCGCACATACGGTTGCCATTGACGACGAGCCGTTTGATTCGAGGATGTCGCTGACGATACGGCATACGTAGGGGAAATCGTCGGGGAACATGCGCTTGAGTGCGCGGTGTGCGAGGTTTCCGTGTCCTACTTCACGACGGCCTACGCCGCGGGGTGCGCGAGCTTCGCCTGTCGAGAAGGGAGGGAAGTTATAGTGGAGAAGGAAGCGTTCGCGGCCTTGGTTGAGCACATCGTCGAGGATTTTTTCGTCGAGTTTTGTGCCGAGGGTGACAGTCGCGAGCGACTGGGTCTCACCACGGGTGAAGACTGCCGATCCGTGAGGTCCGGGAAGGTAGTCGACCTCACACCAGATAGGACGGATTTCGGTGGTCTTGCGGCCGTCGAGACGGATACCTTCGTCAAGCACGCAGCGACGCATCGCTTCTTTCTCTACATCGTGGTAGTAGCGCTTGACCATGGCCTTCTTTTCTTCGCGCTCCTCTTCGGGGAGTGATTCGAGGTATTCTTCGCAAATCTTGTCGAAGCTCTCCTGACGCCAGTGCTTGTCGGCGCTGCCTGTCTTGGCGATGGCATAGGCCTTGTCGTAGCACTTGTCGTGTACGTCCTTGCGGAGCTCTTCATCGTTTGTCTCGTGGCAATATTCGCGTTTTACGGTAGAGCCTACTTCTTCAGCAAGTTCCATCTGGGCCTTGCACTGAACCTTGATGGCATCATGCGCTGCACGGAGTGCGGCGAGGAGGTCGGCTTCAGATACTTCGTTCATTTCGCCTTCAACCATCATGATGTTGTCGTAGGTGGCGCCTACCATGAGTTCCATATCTGCCTTTTCAAGCTGTTCGAAAGTGGGGTCGATTACGAACTCGCCGTTGATGCGCGCTACGCGCACTTCCGAAATCGGGCCGTTGAAAGGTATGTCGCTCACTGCGATGGCGGCCGATGCGGCAAGTCCTGCGAGAGCGTCGGGCATGTCGACTCCGTCTGAGGAGTACATGGTCACCTGCACGATGGTGTCGGCATGGTAATTGTCGGGGAAAAGCGGACGCAGTACTCGGTCAACGAGGCGGGAAGTCAGAATTTCGTAGTCGCTCGCGCGGCCTTCACGTTTGAGAAATCCACCGGGGAAACGTCCGTTAGATGAAAATTTTTCTTTATACTCTACTTGGAGGGGCATGAAATCAACTCCCTCACCGGCCTCTTTGGCCGTTACTACTGTCGCAAGGAGCATAGTGTTGCCCATGCGCAGTTCTACCGCTCCATCGGCTTGCTTTGCTAACTTGCCGGTCTCGAGTGTAATGGTGCGACCGTCGGGCAGCTCGATGGTTTTTTTGATTGGATTCATAAATTGTTCGTATTTTTCAGCTTGATAGGTTTATCTTCGTTTTTGCAGCTTAGTTTATTTCAGTTTGCAAAGATAGCAATTATTTGGAAATAATACCTATTTATATTGAAAAATATCCTTGTGCCGGTGAAAATAGATGCGAAAGAACTCTGCATTGCTTTCTCTGTCATCCATTTGTGTCAGGGGTGAAATCTGACGTGATTCTTGTGTGATGGTGTCGGCAGTAGTGGTATCGCTGTTCAATCGGAGGATGTTCCGTTGTCGAGATTTACCATGATGTCGGGATTGATTGAAAGAATCTGGCTGATGAACTCCTCTCTGCGCACCGGGGATATTATCAGAGGCATGGAGCTTTTCAGCACCTTTCGTTCGGTGAATGTCACCGCCAGCCGGTTGGTAAGTGATGTTGCCGGGGCTGAAAGGATACTTTTTGTCTTTCGTATTTCCTTGATTTTGTCGATGGGATAGGCTGTAGGGATAAAAAATTGATAAACCACCAGTTTGTCGCCATCGATTTTGTAGTAGACGCTGCGAAACGTTACTACTATAAATATGAGCATTCCCGAACTGATGACTACCGGGCCGATTCCGTCGTCAAGAAAGCAAGGAATCACACAGCAGGCCATTGTTATGACTATTATAAGCCACGTTGAACTGTCCCAGCGGGAGTTGTATCTGATACCGTTGAATTTTTCCATATGTAATTGTGTTTTGGGTTATGGCTGCATCTGTGTGCCTGCTGTCGGGAAGCGGGCGAATGGATTTGTTTTCTGGATGGAGGGGGCTTATATCATCCCATTATCATGCTTAAATGCGGGATTCCGTCAAGCATGAACTCGTCCGATGCTTCGACAAAGCCAAGTGACTTATAGAAATCGCATAAGTAGCTTTGTGCTTCGATTTCTATCTTTGGCGACATGCTTCGGGCTATTTTTATGGCCTCGCCCATGAGCAGGCGTGTCAGTCCCGCGCCTCTATGTTCTCTCATGGTCAGTACGCGGCCAATGGATGCCGCCGACGGATATTTTATGCCCGGATCAATGACTCTCAGATATGATTTTATCCTGCCGTTGTCTTCGATATAGACATGTGTGGAGTGCATGTCGGCCATGTCGAGATCCTGATACGGACAGTTTTGCTCTACGACAAATACCTCCGCGCGACAGCGCAGAATCTCATATAGCTCTGTAGTTGACAGTTCTTCAAATCGTTTGATATTGATTTCCATGCCGTAAAATTAGTCAATTATCTGAGAATTTCAAATTCGGTTTTTCGAAAAACTCCATCGTTGTGACGCGTAATATACAAATAACACTATTAACATTATCTCTGAGTACATCAAGGCCAGCTGCGATTTTGTACCTGTCTATTCTGACAGGTACTGATGGTTTACACTGTCAATTTACAAATAATGTGCGTCAAGGCATCAATGATAGAAAATTTGTAGCAGCCTTGACTTTTTATTCTATCGGTGTAGAAATCTCGCGGTTTTTATCTAAATTTGTATTTAGAGGCTGTATTTTGGACTCTTTACGGAATGGCAAAACAAAGTTCATATATAACTAATTTCATCCTGATGCTTGTTATCGCGGTTGTGGCAAGCATAATCGTTTCTTGCTCTCACAATCCGGCTGTTGACAGACGGCTTAATGTCGCTGAAAATCTGATGGAAGAGCATCCTGATTCTGCGTTGTTGATTCTAAATGAAATCGATACCGAACAAATAGAATCCAAAGTAAATAAAGCCCGGTATGCTTTGCTCAAATCAATGGCACTGGATAAGAATTATATCGACACAACCACCTTTGATGTTATCCGGCCGGCAATTGACTATTATATCGAGGATGGTTCACCTAATGAGAAACTTCGTACATACTATTATCAAGGTAGAGTCTACCAGAATCGGAGCGAGAATGATTCGGCGATGCAAAGTTTTATGCGAGGACGAGAATTTTGTAAGGAGGCATCCGACACCTTGACTATGGCGAATCTTTTGGTCGCACAAGCAGCCATTCAATATTCCATATACAAATTGAATGAATTTATAAACAACAATCTTGAGGCTGCGAACTTATATAAAGCCATTGGCCGTAAAGATTATGAAATTCTTAGCCTCGCCAACGCCTTGGATGGGGGGATTCTTAATAATGATAAATTTCTTACAGACAGTATTATGTCTATTGCGAAGGAAAGGGTCAGACAAAATCCTGAATTTACTTCGGTGATAGCTCCGTATGAACTTTCTTATGCCTTAAAGTTTGGGAATGAAGATAGTGTGGTTAGTATTTTGAATTATTATAAATCTGATAAATATCTTGAGGATGTAGATAAATTGGATATTGCAGAAGCCTATTGCAGAATAGGTGATGGGCCTAATGCCATGCGGGTTCTGTCTTCTATCCCCTTGGCATCAAAAACTCGTTCGTCTTTGAAATATTTGGCAATTAAACCTGCTATACTGGAATTAAACGGTGATATTTCAGGTGCATTGTCTGCATATAGGTTATTTTCGACGACCATTGATTCGCTTCATCAGCAGATTTTTTCTCAAGACCTGTTGTTTGCTGATAAGAAACATCAGTTTGAGATGGATGTACTCAGGGAGAGAACGCAAAGGGAACGCTTCGTTTGGATTGCGCTTGGGGTCATACTTCTTCTGATAATTATTTATCAGATATGGGTAATGAGGCTAAGAACTGAACATGAGAATGATTTGCTTAAAATTCAGACCTTGCAGCAAAACCTTTTTGAAAGCAGCCAAAAACAGAACGAGGCGAAAGAAAGAATCCAAAAACTGTTCCATACCCGTTTCCTGCTTCTTGACGGACTTGCATCATCTTACTTCGAGTCCAAGGAAACAGGACATGAACAGAAACGCATATTTGCAGAGGTAAAGGAATCTATCAATAATTTTAGGTCTGAGGGAACGGTTATAGAATTGACTGAGATTGTCAACGGATACAATAATGGGTTAATGGACCGTTTCAAAGATGATTTTCCGAAGTTGTCAAAATCAAGGTTTCGGTTTGCACTTTATCTTTTCTGCGGATTCTCCCTGCCTTCAATCAGTATTTTCACCGATACGGAGTTAAGGAACGTATATGTCCATAAATCGCGACTCAAGTCGGTGGTTTCCGGCAGTGACTCGCCCCATAAGGCCGAATATCTCCGATATTTTGAGTAATTTGCCAATAAGCAAGGTGATGTAAGAAATTCTTTTTGACCCATATTGATTATCAGTTGTTTAGGAGGGTAAATGCAAGGTGGTGTAGTTTGAGGTATGCCATGATTGGAGTAATTTTGCATCGGAAACGAACAAATTACTCATGAAAAAATCCATCTTTGGTATGCGTTCTATCCTCTGTGGAATTTTATCCCTTTGTCGACATGTCCGCTATCATTGTATATAACGTGAGTTCGACATAAGTAATCAGAACAACGTCAGTTGCTTGTCAGCGACA
>NZ_CAJTQC010000039.1 GCF_910578445.1 uncultured Duncaniella sp.
TGATGCCTCTGCACGTTGAGTAGCACTCAAAAATTATTTAGGACAATATTGATTTATAACCTAAAAAACGGTAAAATTTCAACGGTAAAAATCGGAGAATCACTGCTAACATTCAAATACAAAGACGAAAGATTAACCGAGATTGAAAGAATTACAGGAGATGAGGAAACAAAGGCTTTAATAAAATGGAAAGACGGAAATATAGCTGCAATTCACACAGATGATAATTATTTAGGAAACACCAGAATACTTCTCAACCCGAGCAATCGTCCGAATACTATCGGGATTATCCCATCTCTCCTTGCTACAGAATTTACCCATGAGATAGATTTAGCAATGATGATATCCGGATATTTTGGTAAATGTGACGAATATTTACCTCGCAGTCTCACATACTGTTTCGACGAAAATGACGCAGACGATATTTTACAAGAAGCTATATCATACAATTTTGATTCTCATAATCAAATAATAATTCAATTAGATCAAAATAAAGACAATGCCGTCTCAATTAAATTTATAGTGAAATAACATTTGCCGTAAGAGATATTCTGGAGAATGAACAAGAACTTTCATAGTTAGAGCATATTCCCATATAATTCTGAAATCTTCCAAATTTACATCTCAGGCTATACGACATCAAATACGTAACTCACGGAAAGCCTTCCATATTCTCCGGTTTGTTTCTTTTCCGGGCTTTGTTTGGAAAACCGGGGAATTGTGTGTAAATTTGTGGATATATGGAAAACTATATTGTTTCGGCAAGGAAATATCGTCCGTCGACGTTCAATAGCGTTGTCGGACAGAAAGCGCTCACGGCTACGCTCAAGAACGCAATAGCCACCCATCGACTGGCTCACAGTTATCTGTTTTGCGGGTCGCGCGGAGTCGGCAAGACTTCATGCGCACGTATTTTTGCCAAAACAATCAATTGCAGCAACCCTACCGCCGAGGGCGAAGCCTGCAACGAGTGTGACAGCTGCCGCGCGTTCAACGAGGGCAGCTCGCTCAACATCATCGAGCTTGATGCCGCATCAAACAACGGTGTTGACGACATACGCCAGCTCGTCGAGCAGGTGCAAATCCCGCCATCTCAAGGCACTTACCGCGTGTTTATCGTCGATGAGGTCCACATGCTGTCGGCTGCGGCGTTCAATGCTTTCCTGAAGACACTGGAAGAACCGCCGTCGTATGTAATCTTCATCCTCGCAACCACCGAGAAACACAAAATCATCCCGACCATCCTGTCGCGCTGTCAGATTTATGATTTCAAGCGCATAACGGTCAGGGACATGATCGACCATCTAAGCTACGTGGCATCGCAGGAAGACATGACAGCCGACCCGGCTGCGCTCAACGTGATAGCCCGAAAGGCTGACGGTGCGATGCGCGACGCTCTCTCGATATTCGACCAAGTGGCAGCCTCGTCAAGAGGAAACATAACCTATCAGAGCGCAATCGAGAATCTCAACGTACTTGACTATAACTATTACAACCGCCTGCTCGATTGCTTCCTTTCAGGGAAAGTGCTCAATACGTGGCTGATTTATAAGGAAATCCGCGACAGAGGTTTTGACTCGCACTTTTTCATCAACGGTCTGGCCGACTATATGCGCGATCTTATGGTCGCCCGCGACCCTTCAACAATAGTGCTTCTTGAAGCAGACGATGAAGCCCGGAAAGCAATGGCCGCTACATCAGCGAAGTGTTCTCCCGATTTCATCTACCGCACCATGAATCTCTGCAATGAAGCAGACCTGAACTACCGCACAGCATCCAACAAACAATTCCTTATAGAGCTGACATTGGCCAAGATATGCCAATTGTCAAGCCCCTCCCCCGATAACAGTGGCGCAGGAGAGGGGCGGTTACAAAAAATACAGCCCGCCACTACTTCTGCCACGGCTCAGCAGCCACAGCAATCCCCTACTCCCGCTGCGCCTCAGATGCGCCCGGCCGAGCCTCAAAAAGCCTCGGCAACTATGGCATATCCAAACACTTACGGCGGAAACAATCCGATTCAACAACCCGTAACGCCCCAACCTTTACAGCAAGGGACCGCCCCTGCCCAGCCTGCACCGGCCTCTTACCAGACAGCTCCATCACAGCAGCCAACCACGGTTGCAGCTCCGCCTGCTCCATACGGAGGACAGCAGGCACAACCCATCGCAGCCAAGCGCCCTCTAAAGCGTCCGACATCGACATTTTCAATCAATCCGACCAAAAATACCGCACAATCAGCCGGACAGGCCCAGACAACAGCATCGATCCGCGAACCGCGCAATGGGCTCTATAACCGTGATCAGCTCAACAAGGCGTGGCAGAATTTCATCAAGAGCCGTCCGACCGAACATATACTCATCAACACGATGCGGGCATCGTTCCCGGCTCAGATAGAAGGCCATACATATAAAATAATGGTTGAAAACGAGATGCAGCTTAATGTCATAGAGCAAGCAACTCCGTCGTTGCTCAACTTCATGCGCAATGCCCTTGAAAACGACCATTTCAATCTGACAGTGGAACTCAACCAAGGCTCAGCATCGCCACACACGTGGAGCGAACGTGAGGTGCTAACACATATGATTGAAAGTATCCCTACGCTTAAGGGATTCATCGACGATCTGGGACTGACACTGGGATAGCTCCCTTTCAAACCTACCGATTTTTATGGATTACGAAATTATAAAGTCGCGACACTCAGTCCGTTCCTATACAGACCGACCGCTCCCGACTGAAATCCGACATGGCCTGACGGCTCTTATCGACGAGTGTAATTCAAGTTCCGGACTGAACATACAGCTTGTCACAGACGAACCCAAGGCATTCGGAAGCTCACTGCTTGCCCATTACGGAAAGTTCAGCAATGTCCGTAACTACATCTGCATGATAGGCAAAAAAAGCTCAGGGACAGAGGAACTGCTCGGATATTATGGCGAGCGACTTGTGCTGAAAGCTCAGGAATTGGGTCTTAACACATGCTGGGTAGGGATGACTTTCAAAAAAGGTAAAATTCCGGCCGAAATCAGTGATGGCGAAAAGCTTTATGCCGTGATTGCAATAGGCTATGGAACTACACAGGGAAGCACTCACAAAATAAAGCCCCCGCAACAAATCTGTCCTGAAATAGACTCAGCGCCCGAATGGTTCAGACGAGGTGTCGAATATGCGCTCCTTGCGCCCACAGCCGTCAACCAGCAAAAATTCCGTTTCAAATGGTCAGGCGACAATCGGGTCACGGCAAGTTCTTCATGGGGGTTTTTCTCTAAAATGGACCTTGGAATAGCAAAGCTGCACTTCGAACTGGGTGCAAATCCGGTCAGAGTTGAATGGCTATAAAATCAATTTAACGCAATAGGAATCAATAGGGTAGGGCGCAACCATCCTTCACCACCGCTTCTCTTACAAACAAAACCCTTACTGCCGGACACCTCAAATGAGCTGTCCGGCAGTAAAGGTTTTATTCTGTATTATATCGCTTTCTAAAGACTATTACTTATAGAAAGTATTGATATTGTTGGTCACTTTCTTATTTCCGAGAAGAATACGGTCGAGAGTATTCATCATGCGGGCAGCGCCACGCTGCTGATTGAAGCGGAGTGCATTTTCCTCAAAATCATAAGGACGGCCTTCCTTATCGACTTCAGTCACCTGAAGAACAATGACAGAGTTGTTTGCCTGCATCGGGCCTACAAAAGCACCCTTGGCAGCATTGGCAACCTTACCCTGAACAGCGCTTTCGCTGATACCGAGACCGGGAATCATATACTGACCGAAGTTAACGGTAGTAGTGTCGACAGACACATTCATGAGCTTGGCATAGCCGGCCACGTCCTTAGCCTTGCCTTCATAATCGGCAATAAGTTTGGCAGCTTTCTTATCGTTACGTGCCTGAGCTGCAAGAAGTGTATGAATCTGCGAGTCACGAGCCGGAACAAAACCACCGTCGTAGATATCGTTGACAGCTACAGCAAGGAAGCGACCTGACTGCACGTCGCCGAAGACGGGTGAAACCTGACCTTTCTTTGCATCCATAACCCATGCCACAGCACTGTGCGAGTCATTAAGGTTACCGATCATAGGAGTAGAAGCGCTGACAGTAGCAGGGAATGTTGTATAGCCGGCTTCCTGAGCGTTCTCTGCAAATGACTTGGAATCCTTGTTTTCATCGACATATTTGCGAAGAGCGGCATCAAGTTCGTTGATTGTAGTGTTTGACGGCTCAGTTGTAAAGCTAACAGTAGCAATGTCATAGACAGTTTCGGGAGCTTCACGCTCGCTGACGCGGAAAATGCGGCCACCTTCGGCGAGGGTGTCAGGAGTGAAGTAGACACCGGTCGCACGGTCTGCGATGATTTCCTTTACAGGAGCATAGTTGGGATCAAGGAGAGCTACTGCCATATCCTTCTGAGACTGAGCGACGAGAGGTGAGGCAGAAATACTGTCGAAAGAAACACCTGAGTTAAGTTTGGCTACAAGCGAATCAACCTGAGCCTTAGTGCCCTGAACAGCAAGGAAATCGATTTTTGCATTGGCAACTTCCTGTCCTTTACCGAAAAGTTTCACGATGTTATAGTCGTTACCGGCCTTGTTGACCAAAGCCGCACGGCCTACAGAGAGCGAATCAAGAGTTGCTTTCAGACGGGCCTGCTTGTTGACGTCGGCCTGAGTAACTTTATGGCGGTCAGCCACGAATTCAGGCATATCAGACAGTCCCTGAAGTTCAGGAGTAGAGTTGAGAGCAGCAAGAGCATCCTCAACTTTCTTCTGTCCGGCAAGCATATCGGCTTCGGAAGGAATGATATTGACAGCTATGTAGTTGACAGTGCGAGTAGGCTCGACAAGCACATAGCGGTTCTTATCCTTATTATAAATAGCGTTGATGTCGCTTTCGCTCACTTCGAAATCATCGTCGTTGAGAGAAGAGAAATCCTTCTTGGCATAGATGATATGTGATGTAGCGGCATTGTCATCGTAAAGAGCCTTTGCATCAAGCTCGTTGGCAACGAGCGTTCCTGTGAAAAGATTCTGGAACTTCTGCTGGAGAAGCATACGCTCAACCGACTTTTCAAGGTCAATCCAATAAGCCTGAAGCTGCTGGGCCTGAGCCTGCTGCATTCCATACTTTGTAGGATTGAAAGCCATGTCATGGGCAGTCTTGGCATCGGGCACACCGAGCTGCTGCTGCACCATGCGGTCAACGTATTGTGAATTTTTTCCGACCATCATGTCTGTGAGTTCCTGATCTGTCACTGTGAGACCGAGATCCTTGACTTCCTGATCAAAAAGCTTCTCTGCAATCATTGCATTGAGAACCTGCTGCTGGAGAACAGCCTGATCCATGCGCTGATTCTGTGCCTGAGCCTGCTGTGAGGCATCCTGAACACGACGCTGGAATTCCTGAATGTCGATTTTGTTGTCATCGACCTTTGCAATGGTAGTGCCGGTCCCGAAAAGCGAGCGACCGGAAGTAAAGAAGTCTCCGATGATAAAAGCCAGCAGACCGGCTCCCACGAAGATGAGCAAGAGGGCTGACTTGCTACGGATTTTTTCTAATGTTGCCATTTATGTTTAGATGATTTTTGATTTAAGAGTGATGATAAGCCACGCCGACAACCGTGATGTTTACCATCCAAAGGATAATCTGCGCGGAATTAACGCACAAAAGTACTATAAATTCCATTTAATTCAAAATGAACGCATTGAAAATCATCCCTCGCACTGACAAAAATGAGTGAAAAAATCCAAAAAAATGCCTACATGCGGTGTAATATTAATTTATATATACGCGTTTTCATTAATATCAGGCAATATGGCTAATTTATCATCTTTAACAATCCGACCATGCGCAAGACTCTTTTCATTCTTCTCGCCATTATCTCGGCAGCTACATTTTCAGCATCAGGCATAAGCCCGCGTGCAGGCGTCTCGATACTCGGCGACTCCTATTCCACATTCGAAGGGCATGTAACTCCTGACACCAACTATGTGTGGTATTTCAAAACTCCGAATCCCGAACTGACAGATGTCAGCGATGTAAGTCAGACATGGTGGCAGCAACTCATACGCGACAAGGGTCTCCGTCTGGAAGTCAACAATTCTTTCTCCGGCGCGACGATATGCAACCGTGGCTACAGGGGAGAAGACTATTCTGACCGCTCTTTTCTCACCCGCGTGAAAGCGTTGGGCTCACCCGACATAATCCTTGTATTCGGCGGGACAAACGACTCATGGGCCGGAGTGGAAGTCGGGGACTACCTTGATGCTGAAGGAAAAACGGCCGACGGCTCTGCCCCGGACCTCTACACTTTCCGCCCGGCACTCGACATAATGCTGGCGGAAATGAAAAACTACTATCCCGGGACAGATATATACTTTATAGTAAACACCAAACTTCGTCCGGAAATCACAGAATCAATCGAAACACTCTGCCGTAAGCACGACATCGAGACAATCATGCTCAAGGATATCTCCAAAAAGGCCAATCATCCTTCAGTCAAAGGCATGGCAGAGATAGCCCGGCAGGTAGGGGAGAGAATCAAATAGTTATCGACCGAAAATACCGTCAAGCCATTTTGTGATCACGTCAAGTGTTTCAGGAGAAATATCCTCCTGAATGCCGGCATATTCCTGAACCAATCCTGTCTTAGCCCGTTGGAACAGATGGTTATGGCCTGACATAAGCTTCGTTATAGCCCCGGGATTTTTTTCGGAGATTGTAGCGAGATTCTCAGGAACGACCTGAATGTCAAGACTGCCATTCAGCGCCAGCCAAGGTTTATTGACCGCACTTATATCAGCCGACGGATCATAGCGAAGCATTTCCCGATACCACGGTGAAAGGAGCACGCCTATCTGTGAGGCCAATTGCTGTTGCACCGACGGCAACTTTGCCGTTTCGCCGAGGCTCTGTGCCAATGTCATATATATAAGTGTATTAGCCTGCACATCAGGCATGTCGGACTTGGCAACATCAAGTAGCGAACGCTGCAACGCCTCCCCGTCCCATCGTCCGGCCATCCTCACCGCCGTCGACCGGCACTGTGACATCACCACGGAATCCCCTGCCCATGCAGGAGCGGCAAGCGTGACTATAAAATCACATTTCGGATTATGGGCTGCATTCCTTATGGCTATAGTCCCGCCTTCAGAATGCCCGATGACACCTACGGGAATCTCTGAAAAGCAAGAATCGGCATAAGAAATGACCGATGCTATATCGCGGACAAAATCATCGTTGGTAGCTTCCGCAAAATTACCGCCGCTACCACCTATCCCTCTGTCATCCATACGCAAAACGGCATAGCCGTTTGCCACCAGATGTCCGGCAATCGTCCTGAATGGCTTATGCCCCATGATTTCCTCATCGCGGTTCTGCTGACCGCTGCCTGTCGCCATCACGACTACGGCTTTAGGAGCCATGCTGTCAGGGACGGACAGTGTGCCGGCAAGCTTGACCCCATCATGCCTGTTTAAAACCGTAATCTCCCTGTCGGCAGCCTGTAGTGGGAAACCGGCAATCATCAATGTAAACGACGCGACAACACCTCTCGCTATTTTAATCATTCTCATAAACTTAGTCAAAATAAAATCTATGATTAAACAATCGACGAAAGCTTAATCCTACACTGCACTACAGATTTTTTTTGTTTTTCTTTGCCGGATTAGCCGGAAACCATCCTCGTTCCACCCGTTTTTCCTGCTCGAATATTTCTCCGATGGTCCAGAAAGAAGAAAATGAAAACACACCAAGCAGGGATGACCAGAAAACATCATCGACAAGAAGCGTCCCTGCAATTCCCATAATTCCAAGCAACAGGAAACACCACCAGCAGCGTGTTCCGAAATAATATTCACACTTGATGGTTACCGGATGGAAAATACCGATTATGATAAATGTACAGATGCCTATTGTAAGGCCAAGCAAATGATACTCTGAAAGAATTTCGCTCATGGAAAATTATTATCTATTGGATTGTATTTATTTATAATTCTGTAGATTCAACGGACTGAAGAGAAGGGGATATGTATCTGATAACTGAACAATCGACGCTATAAGGCGTCACATTCTCCACACGAGGCTGACGGCCTTTATGATAATAAAATGAATTCTGCCTGTCCCATGATGGAAACTCTACCCGGCGCGTCGCACCCGACGGAATATCCGCACGCAACAGCCTTTTCATTTCATGAAGCATTCGCCCCTGCATGTCTTTGTAGGTTATCCGGATTTCAACCGCAGTTATTTCCCTTTCTGTCCTATTACTTATAAACAGACTTTCCTTCCGGGAATTCAACGGTTTATCATATCCCGACAATCTGACATCGGCCTGCGATACAACCATCACGGTATCAAACGGTAGCTGACGGGCATCCTCCTTCTGCCTCTTCTCTACCCTTAACTTTCCGCGAAGCGTCTTCTCGGCACTCGCCTTCTGTCCCGACACCGATGCCGAGAGAACAATGAAAATCATCAGAAAGCGTAGAGCTGAATACATGTATCAATCTGTTTTAGCGTGGAACTACTGTATCCTTACAGATAGCGAGGTTCGGCAGGAATGGCAGGCAGCGGATACACCCGTATACAACCATTTATGTCACCGGGCTTCTTTTCCCTTTTGGTTATCAGACGACTATACATATAAGGCAAGAGTCTCCACCAATTAAAACTAAACGTCGTGCCATAGCGGTTTATTGCCATACGTCCGTCACTGTCACCAAGTGTCAGCGTAAAAGTGCGAGGGGAATACAATTTCGTGCCGTCGTCGGTCCTTCCGGTGTAAATCCTTGCATCATAGACACCTCGTTTAGCCGTCGGAGAAAGATAACCCATCACCGTACCGGGACGCAAAGACAAATCCGCCGCACGCACGATAACCATCCTGTAGGTCACTGTTCCTGCTTCGTCGGCTGAAAATTCACGGTCTGCCACCCGTTCAACGGCCATCAATGTCCCTTCTGCGGCAAAACGCCACAGGCCTTCGACTGAGTGCATAGGCATAGTTGAAAGCCGTTCGACCACTTCCGCCGCAGTGTCGTAGCCAGTCAGCCTTTCTGAAAAACCGGGCACATTGTCAAGCACCTTCGCCTCGATTCCCTTAGAGGAAGTCGAGGCGAAGACACCGGTTGTCGTGAAAAGCACGACAAGAGTAGTAAATATGCCTGATAAGTGAATCTTACACATTATGGAGAGAGTGATGGGGCAGTAAGATCAACCCTTATATTGACGAGAATTTGTATGCAAATCCAAACGAAAGGATTTCTTTAAGCTGGAATTTACGCCAGTCAGCGTCATTGCTTGAAGGAGTCGATGTGTCATAGCGCATATGGACATAAATCTGTGTCGACAGGAAACGGTTGATATTGAATGAGAGTGTATTTTCCCAGTCGCCATAAGCATAGTCATAATCGGTAAAGACAAACAACCTCGAACGAAGACTGATATTGTCACGGATAACCCACAAAAGCTTGGCTTCGGCGTTAGAACCATACTGGCTCACTGTTTTACGCCCCTTTTCTATACCATATGATGTCTCGTCCATACGATGATTGACACAGGTCTTCATATTCCATGAAAACGGTGAAATCGAAGCGTCAAGTGTAAAGGTCTTTTTGGGATTTGCATAATTATAAGTCATACCGACACCGACATTGAGCTCACCGGGAGAAAGGAAAGCACCTTTCATGTCATGAGTATTTGCCTTATAATTATGCAGGAACTGGGTCTTGAACGAGACATTTGTCGAATAATACCAATATTTAGATGCTTTGTAACCTGCAAGCATATTAAATTGGAACAAATCCTCGGAAATCGAATAATTTCTAAGCGAATCGTTAGGAGCATCATTCATGCCGAGTTTATACTGGAACGTAGTCTCGAAAAGCAATTTTTTATGGAAAGCCGGATTCAGCTTCACATTATAGAAGAGGTTGACAAGCACATTTATATTGTTGTTACCTCCCTGATACCAGTTTGGCGATACATAGGCCTGAGAGAACTGGATTGAACTGTTGAATGTACGCAGCCAGTACCGGCGTCCGAACGTCGCTTCCATCTGTTTCTTGGGAGCTTCTTTTATAGGAAGTTCGGCTATGACTATCTTGGCAGTATTCGGATCGACAGTAGCCTCGAACTTCTTGGGTGGCTCAGGCAACGATGCCTCGTCGAAACGCACATCCGCCGGAAGATTCACGATAAACGACTGCTTTGCACGACGGATAAGATTATTGTGATAATAATCTGTCGCAAGCCATCCATAAATCGAATCGGTCAACGCCACCTCACCTCCGGCATCGGCGATGCGGATAGTGTCGAGCATCTGATATGAATCAAACACAACGGGACGGAAATAGTACGACGGCAGGGGAGTGGTCGGTACATACATCGTATTAAGCAGACTGTCGATCGGCAGCGGACCAAACTTTAGTGAATCCGCAACCAGTGAATCGGCCGACAACACGGATATTACAGACAGATTACCGTCAGCCGGAGACAACAGTTCAAGCGAATCGGCCTCAAAATCATTGGCCGAAAACCGGTAATTATAGATTTCAGAACGTGTAAAAGGAGCTCCAAATATAGAAGCCGTCTGCCCAAACCCTGAGACAAGGCCTAAGACAGTTAAAAATAATCCCGATAGAAATGTCCTAAACATGATGATTGGTAAATCCTTGAATGAATTGAAAACTATTGACTCTTGTCAGAGTCTGATTACCCGATTTGTTATAATGTGCAAATTTACATAAAAAATTCCTCAACTACAAAAAAAGCATAAATAATGACAGCTTCCTTTCATGGACCTGTTAATCCATGACCGGAAGCTGTCAGTAGTGTCTTCAGACTATCTGAAATCCTTCAGGATTCAGAAGCTGTAGCTGATTCCTATCGAGGGGATAAAAGCATGGAGCTTATAGTCAGCGGTAAACGTTCCTGTCGGTTTGAAACCCATTGCATCAATCATCGACGAGGGAATTCCGGCATCTGTAAGCTTTTTAATCATTGTCGCGCCGAGAAGGTCGTTATACTCGCATGACGCATTATCGATGCCAAGACCGGCAACATACATGAAGGCGAGATCGATTGAAAGCGACGGGATAGGGCGGAACGACAGACCTACGGTCGGCTCAATCTTGGTCATGCCCGGAGTCTCGGGGTTGTAATACTTGTCATTGACAGGAGATGTATCAATCATAAGACCGAGACGTGCGTCAAAACGGTCAGTCACAGCATACTGTCCACCGAGTGAATAGCACCATGAGTTCTTATACTTCTTGGTTATATTCTGGTTATAGGGAGTGAGCTGCTCGGCAAGGAACTCAATGTCAAGACGCTTGTAGGCATGCCATCCTGTAAGACGGGCATCGAAAGCGAGTGTGAGACGGTCGACAGGCTTATATGACACACCAAGTCCCATAACCCAAGGACAAGGCATCTCGGCCTTGAAATTAGCCTCGTTTATGAGGTCAAGACTCTCGCCAAGAATACCCTGAGCAACTGCATTTGCATATTTGACATGGGCATCGCCGGCCTTGACCTTCATCTTCATCTGAGAGCGGTATGAAGCACCGACAGTGAGATTTTCAGTAATGTTGTACATCGCACCGACATTGAAACCGACCACCATGTCAGCCTTTCCGTTAAGATTGACGGATGCAGGTGTAGTCGAACCGAACGCAGGAGTCTCAGCCGGAAGCTGACCGATTGTCTTGAGGGCGTTTATAGCCTTGTCAGTGGTCTCGGCAGTCACAAGTCCCTTGTTGAGATCGACAGTGCCCCATGAAACCATTGCTCCCGCACCGATTGAGAATTTAGGTGTGATTGCCCATGCCAGAGTCGGCTGAATGGTAAACACTTTAAGGTTTACATTCTGATTGAGCACTGCACCGGGCCAGTTGTCAGTCCAGTTTATCGAAGAACCATATGGTGTATAGAACGAGATTCCACCCTTAAGATTATCATATATTGAAAATGCGGCATGTACGCCTATAGGAGTGGAAACACCGTTGTCAGTGGTATAATCTACGTTATCGACAGTTGCGGTGCAAGTAGGCATTATACCGGTGACAGAACCCGACAAGTCAAGGGTCTTGTCCATATATGCCATACCTGCGGGATTAAAGAACATGCTTTCAGCACCAAGCTTAAGTGCAATACCCGTGTGACCCATGCCGATCTGTTTTGCCGACAATGAATTGATCTGGTAACCTTCAGCTTTTGCTGTGCCCCAAACCGAGACAACAGCCAAGGCTGCGACAATAAATTTCTTCATAGATAGAAAGTTAATGATTGGCGACAAGAATAGCTATATCAACATAAGATTCTTGCCTGTAAACTATTAAAATCGACCGCAAAGGTAGAGTTAACCCATGAGATACCCAAGTGAATATACACTTTTTAACAGAAAAATTTTACTGAATTTCTGTTTTTTTGGTCAAAATATAACGGACATCAGAGCTTGCCGACAGTTCCCCATTCTATATCCAGATTATCCAAACAGCCGATTTTAACGTGAGTTCGATATAAGCAATAGACCATTCACCAATAAAACAATCAGCCA
>NZ_CAJTQC010000040.1 GCF_910578445.1 uncultured Duncaniella sp.
AAGACCGCTCCGCCTCTCATCGCTTTCCTTATCTGAAAAGGAAGGCGATATAAGCACAACGAAAACAGCATATATGACGGCAAACACCAAAGACAAAAACTACTGTTTGTCGATATTGAAAAAAAACCCGACGAGCAGTATTTAAGAAATGTGAATCAAATTGTTAGGAATTGCTAAATCGAACTCTCGGACTTGCACAACCGGAATGAAATGATTAAATTTGCATTAGTGATTGGATAGCCTGTGGAGTCAGGCTCCAGAGCCGAAAATCCGAGTGCTGATATTTGGCACTAAAACGGCACTAATAAAATTCTGATATATCCAACTATTTGATATAACTGCATTTAGACAGATGAGGCACGCCCCCTGTCCTTCCGCAACCTAATCGGACGAAAATCAGTCCGGAAGCGACTTATCAACGCGAATCGCTTTGTAAAAGCAAAGAAACCGCAGACTATCAAATAGTTCTGCGGTTTTTTCGTGTCTAATCCTTTCGATTCTTTGCCGGAGCAAAGCGCCGTAGGCGATGACAGGACCGAAATCAGACCAAGAAAAAACGACTCGAAAACGACCACTTCAGACAAATTTATACAAAGCTAAAGAGGTGGCATCAGCATAGCCGTTGCCGCTTTCTTGTGAATATAACATAAAGGGTATAATTTGAACGTAATCAAAATATACCCTTTATGGTGTAGTTTGAAGCAAATTCATTATTTTTGCACCCAAAAGGGTATATTCGTATGACTCAATTAGCAAAATATGTAAAGGAGATGCGCAAGCAGTTCGGGCTTACGCAAGTTGACCTGTCCCAGAAATCAGGAGTGGGATTGCGTTTCGTACGTGAGCTTGAGCAGGGGAAGAAAACTCTCCGTCTTGACAAGGTAAATCAGGTGCTGGCTCTCTTTGGAGCTGCTATGCAGCCCCAAAGAATTGAAAATTGAAAGTTTAGAATTTAAAATTTACTAACTTTGCGCTCTTAATTTCAGACAGCGGTATATCATATCCAGCTTGACGATTTATACCTCTATCGTCAAGTCGTAATATTATGTATAAACAATAATATACTTGTATATGAAAATTGATTTAAAAGGACATGCCTCGATGTTCGGGGCAAATGCAATCTGGGGAGTAATGTCGCCAATCGCTAAATTCGTGATGATCAGCGGTACAATAACGCCTCTGGTTGTAACCAATTTGCGTATTGCGGGAGCCATGATTCTGTTTTGGCTTGTATCTCTGTTCATGAAGCCGGAACATGTGGAGTCGAAAGATCTGGCAAAACTCTTCGGCGCATCGTTACTTGCAATCATCTTCAATCAGGGTTGTTTCATAACCGGTCTGGGAATGACATCCCCGACAAACGCATCCATTATTACTACAAGCATGCCGTTATGGGCGATGGTTCTTGCCGCGTTTTTTCTGAATGAGCCTATAACCGGAAAGAAAATCATGGGTATTGCCGCCGGTGCTACAGGAGCAGTACTTCTTATACTCGGAGGGAGTTCGGCGAGCGGGACTGTATCTTCGTCAATATGGGGCGATTTGATAGTTTTGACAGCCCAGTTGAGCTATGCTCTGTATATAGTTCTCTTCAAGGAGTTTGTAGCCCGTTATTCACTTTTCACCGTTATGAAGTGGATGTTCACGTTTGCACTCATATGTATAGTGCCGTTTTCTACACAGCAGCTTTCGGAAACAAGATGGGACGCCGTCACATCTATGGAATGGGGAGCATTGTCATTGGTTGTGGTAGGAGCAACCTTTGTAACATACATACTTGTCGTAATCGGTCAGCGACGTCTTCGGCCGACTGTGGCAGGCATGTATAACTACATTCAGCCTCTGCTCGCTTGCATAGTTGCCATAATATGGGGCATGGATACGTTTGACATGACAAAGGCGTTTGCAATAGTGTTGATATTTGTGGGAGTATTCCTTGTTACCATGAGCAAAAGCAAGAAAGACATGGAGCAGGAGGCAAATGCAGTATCTGAAATTGCAGCCTGAAATTTATAAAGGCTGTTTAATGATGTGCACCTCTTCATCAAGTTCTCCAAAGCCATTCCGAAATGGTACGGTTTAATCGGAGATTCGTTTCTTTACGACGATATGAAACAGGCATATCGGGTGCAAATTGAGTCAATGGCAGGACTACTTTGAGGAAACGGAATCCAAGATTCTGCAACAATTCGCTGTTGCATTACCTCAAAATTACTGTTGCACGAAAGTACCCTAAGGCATAACTTAAAGATAATTACAGAGTTAAATAGCATTTCAGGATACCTATCCTTCCGCAGAATGATTAAAACCAGTTTCTCTTGTAGACCAAGGGAAACTGGTTTTCTTTGTAACAAAGAAAGAAAACAAAACAGTCGTAGCCCCCTTATTCTTGGAAATTTAACAAGCACAATCTATTTTATCCTAAATAACGTCTTAAACTAACACTTTTCTGACCTTTAAGTTTCCGTATTGCCTTCTCCTTAATCTGCCGTACTCGTTCTCTCGTAAGATTAAATTTTTCAGCAATTTCTCCCAAATCCATCTCTTCACAACCAATACCATAAAACATTTTCAAAATATCTCTTTCACGTTCGTACAAATGTCCAAGCACATCCTCAATGTCAATTGATAGCGACTCTATCAAAAGCTCATCGTCAATTTGATGTTTATACGAACCTATATAAAACAATGGCAATTCGCTCATTACACAGTTCAACAATATATCCGATTTGTCGTAGTCTCCGCATAAATCACTAAAAGCATCAATCGAAATCTCGGACTCTATAGCAGAAAAAATTTCTGATACTCTTGATTCGGGTATATTTAAGAACTCTGCAACCTCGCCATCTGTAGGGATATATCCATGCTCTGCATAATATTTTGATTTAATTTTGCATATTTTATGGTATTCTATCCATATAGCAGATGAATAATGAATAGTTGTTCCATACTTCACTATTGCAGACATAATAGAACTTCGGATATACCATTTGGCATAAGTCGCAAAACGGAATCCTCGATTTTCAACCTTGTTAGCGGCCTTGAAAAGTCCAAAATTTCCTTCACTTATAAGGTCGTTTAATGAGACACCAAGGTTTTGAAATTTTCTCGCTTCGTGAATGACCAATCCTAAATTTGCCAATACCAGTTGCTTTACAGCATTGACATCCCCCTTTTCCGCGCAATCAATAAGTCGCTGTTCTTCATCATAACCAAGCCTTTTTTTATTTTTAAATTCTTTCTTGTGGGCTTGTTTTATTTCTTTTATATAAATATTGTAAGACAGCTTGTCAACATCCCAGAACTCACAATCCGCAAGCAGCCCCTCAATCAAATCAAATTCTTTAATCAGCTGACAAATTGAAAATTTGCGAGTGTTCCAGTCTTCCAAATTCATAAAACGACTACATTATGGAGTTATATCTTTCTATTTATTAATGATACTCAGTCACATTATTAGTGTCCAACTTTTTTCAAAATTATAAAATATTGAGTTATTCTCAAAATGTTTTCATTTCAAAAGCAGGGCTCTTCTCAAATTCTTTATTTTCCGCATCAGCAAACTCTATGCTTAAACATAGTTTTTTGACCATGCGCCCACGACGGGTGCAGAGTCACCTTTTTAATTTTGCAGAAAAGAAAAATCGCTAAATCTCTGAGATTCAGAAATTTAGCGATTAACGTTGTCTTACCTGGATTCGAACCAAGACAGGCAGAACCAAAAACTGCAGTGCTACCATTACACCATAAGACAATCCTATTTGCCCAAAGAAGACACAGCCGTCCTCTCTAAAGCACTGCAAAGGTAGAAAGTTTTTGACGATTTTCCAAACTTCAGACTGTTTTTTTGTTATTTTTCTATATTTCCAAATTTTTTCGCCTTTTTAATTGCATATATCCAAAATTATTCACTACTTTTGTGGCAATATGGATTATTGGCGACCACGCCAAATCACTTATTTTACAGTTTTCATCATTTTTCTGCTATGAGCATTGCATCCGGTCTATCTGCCGTCAAAACATCAAATGTCACTATTGACGATGTCGCAATGCTTAGACCATAGCATCGCCACAACAATCATTTTTTAGTAAAAGATCAGAATTGCCGACAGCCATTGGTATGCCCTCGTGTATATCAACCGATGATTGTCGGCAGAGGAGTTCTTTGACATGATGGTAACGGCACCGGGAGCAGGCTCCCGGAAAGAAAAATGAACCCCTATCCCCTACTTAACCGACGTGAATCCACTGTTCATGCCGGCTATTCAACAGCTTAGTCTAAAAACGCTAACTATCATTCATTTTAAAACTGTAAAATAATTATGAAAAGAAACGCATATATCAGCCTGTCAAAACTTCAAGTCAAAGTCATCGACAATTTGTCAATCAACCCATCGTCACACGAATCCCAGTCATTCGGACCGTTAGATGACAGAAACGACTTTCTAACATCTGAAGGACAAAACACCATTGCTCTTGCAATGGAATTTACAAACGAAAAACTACTTTCCAAGCCACAGTCACAAACCGGCATGCGTCGCAGTGTGAGCGTGAGCATCTTTGACGAATCTTCCGAAAAAATAATTGCCAGACACTGCCTGAACGTGTGCTTCAGCCAAGGCAGACTCACACGCAGATACACAATGGACATCCCCGTCGAGCGCAATCACACCGATTATATCCATAGGCTCAGAATTATCATACGCGATGAAGGAAGCAAGGAAATAATCGGCAAGCGCACGATAAACCTATGGAACGTCAATGACTTCGGGCAAAATCCCGCTTCAATATACCAAGCCACATCAGGCTTCCTATCTTTGACCGACACAGACCATATCGTCCCCTATCTTTCAGTGGATGCCAAAGAATTTGAGACACATACCGTCAGATTTTCAATCGAGCCACTTTTCGATAAGCTCTACGGACAAATGCCCGAGCTGGAAATAAAGCTCCACTATCCCGACGGGAGTACCGAAAGCTCCGTATGCCGTCCGCAACAGGACCGCTACGACTTCAACCGCAGCGAAAGCCAGTGGCATGCCGAAACGCGGTTCATCCTCCAGCCTCAGCGCATGGGAGTGACATACGCCGAACTTCGCTGCATGGGTATTCCGATTTCAGGTTTCCTTTTTTCAACCATAGGGCCAGAATATTTCGGTGAGTGGGAATTCGAAATGCTCGACTACTGCACTGACTATTCTCCGGCTGACGGACTAAAACGATTTCAGGAATTAACCAACGAGCTGACCAACTGGTCAAGCAACGACGGATCTGACGACACAATGGACAAAGTAGATTTCGACAGCAGACTAAACGAATTCATAGCGTCATCACTCGGCTACCATCCGGAAGAAGATGATGAAGATGTCAATGCAGATAACGATGAAGACTATGACGAAGATATCGATGGTGATGAAACCGTAACCGATGAAAACCAGCCGTCTGACAATGAGAAGTCGCCCGAAGAAGAAATCCCTCTCGACAGGCTCGTCGGACTTGAAAAAGTAAAAGCCAAACTCGACATCTACGAGAAAATAGTACAATTCAACAGCCTGCGCCGCAAAGCAGGACTCATGGAACTGACCACTCCTCTCCATGCCATGTTCTTAGGTTCTCCGGGCACAGGCAAAAGCACCGTCGCCAAACATATCGGCAAAATTCTCGCAAAGGCAGGCATTCTGTCGAAAGGCCACGTAATCATCAAAGAGCGGTCGACGCTCCTCGGGCAGAACTATCATGCCGAATCCGAAAAGACTATTGAAGCCATCAAGGCAGCACAGGGCGGAATATTGCTTATCGACGAAGCCTATCAGCTTTATCAGCCCAACGACCCGCGCGATCCGGGAAAGTTTGTCATCGAAACACTTCTTACGGCACTTTCCGACGAATCAAACCGCGACTGGATGCTGATTCTTGCAGGCTATCCCGAACCGATGCGTCGGATGTTCGAGATGAATCCCGGTTTCAAATCGCGCATCCCGGAGTCAAACATCTATCACTTTGAGGATTTCACCGAAGGCCAGCTCATGGAAATAGCCGAAAACTATTTCACCGACCACGGATTCCGCCTTTCCGAGAAAGCGGCCACTGCCATGTCGGCCCATCTGACCGAAATATGCGGCCGACGGAGTAAGGATTTCGGCAACGGACGCTACATCAAAAACCTTATCGAAACCGAAATAATCCCACACATGGCCGTGCGCATATCATCTGCCGAGGTCTTCACAATCGAAGCCCTGACAGTAGTCGAAGAGTCCGACATCCCCATGCCGCGTCCCGATAAAGCCCTCCGTCCCTCAATCGGATTCCGCGCATAATACAAGGAAACAATGCCCAACCGTCCTGTCAGGTTTATCGCAAATCCATAGCGCCAGCCTCAGGGCATTTGCAAACTTTCCAGTTGCTAATTTTATTTTTTTCTGAAATAAATTTGTCATTTCGTAAATAATCCCTACCTTTGCAGCATAAAATTTAAAGCAAACTCAAGAATATTTTGAAAAAATGACACGATTTTACGCATATCCGTTTTTTTATTATTTTTATTTTAGCCAAAAATAAGAACGGGATTTGCATGCGTAGAATTTTCATATGATTGCAAAATGTTTCCATCATAAAAATCCCGTTCGTCAATGAACGGGATTTTTTTATTTTAGAGACATTGAACCGAACAAAATTATAAGACCGGATTTTTCAAACTACCGTCAAAAGACTACGACAATGAAAAAGATTACCATCCAAGGAGTAGCCGGCTGCTACCACGACGCAGCAGCCCACCTCTATTTCAGCGACGAAGACATACAGACTATCGAATGCGAGACATTTCCTGCCATGTTTGAAACCCTCGCGACCGACGCATCACTGCTTGGAATAGTGGCAATCGAAAACACAATTGCCGGAAGTCTGCTGCAAAACCACGAACTTCTGCGCCAGAGCAATCTGAGAATCATCGGAGAATTGAAGCTGAGAATCTCCCACGTGCTCGCCGCGCTCCCGGGACAGGCAATCGACGACCTCTCGGAAGTCAACTCCCACCCGATGGCCCTGATGCAGTGCGAACAGTTCCTGCGCCGCCATCCGAATCTCAAAATCGTGGAGCGCCTCGACACCGCAGGCAGCGCCAAAGAAATCGCCACCGACAACCTCGAAGGTCACGCAGCGGTCTGCGGAGAATATGCAGCCTCGCTCTACGGACTCAATATCCTTGAAAAAGGAATCGAGACCAACAAACGCAATTTCACCCGCTTCCTCATCATAGCCGACCCCTTGCTCGCATCCGAAATCGGGCCTGCCGAACGCGACATTGACAAAGCTTCAATTGTTTTCACTCTCCCCCACACCCACGGAGCGCTGTCAAAGGTGCTGACAATCCTGTCGTTCTACGACATCAACCTTTCAAAAATACAATCCACCCCAATCGTAGGACGCGAATGGGAATACAGATTCTATGTCGATGTGACATTCGACAGCCTCGTGCGCTACCATCAGGCCATCGAAGCCGTGCGACCACTGATCAAAGACCTCAAGATACTCGGCGAATATGCCGAAGCCAAGATAACCCACGCTTAACCACCCACACACCAAAAGACTCATGGAAATCAAGCCCTCACAAAGAGTTGAAAATATAAAGGAATACTATTTCTCGACCAAACTGAAAGAAGTGGCAGCAATGAAAGCTGCCGGTGAAGATGTCGTGTCGCTCGGCATAGGCGGCCCGGACCGACCGCCACATCAAAGCGTAATCGACGCGATGACCGAAGCGCTCAACTGCCCGTCGAACCACGGTTATCAGCCACATGTCGGTGTGCCTGAACTCCGCGAAGGCTTTGCACGGTGGTACAAGAAATGGTATGGCGTAGAACTCGACCCAAAATCGGAAATCCAACCGCTGATAGGGTCAAAAGAGGGTGTGACCCACATCTCGCTCGCATTTCTCAATCCGGGCGACGGAGTGCTCGTGCCCAACCCCGGCTATCCGACCTACTCGTCGATAAGCAAGCTCGTCGGCGCAGAGATATTCAACTATGATCTGGTCGAGGAAAGCGGATGGCAGCCCGATTTCGAAGCCTTGGAACAACTACCGCTCGACCGCATAAAACTCATGTGGCTCAACTATCCCCACATGCCAACAGGCGCACGGGCACGCATGGAGACATTCGAAAAGGCGGTGGCTTTCGGCAAGAAACACGGCATCGTCATCGTCAACGACAACCCATACTCCTTCATCCTCAACGACAACCCCATGAGCATCATGCAGGTAGAGGGTGCAAAAGAGATAGCCATCGAAATGAACTCCCTCAGCAAGAGCCACAACATGCCCGGATGGCGTGTCGGCATGGCTGCTTCAAACCCGACGTTCATATCATGGATACTCAAAGTGAAGAGCAACATCGACTCCGGACAGTTCAAGCCACTCATGCTTGCCGCAGCCAAGGCTCTTGAAGCCGACAAAAGCTGGCACGACGAGGTAAATGCAGTCTACGCCTCACGCCGTAAGGTGGCCGAAAAAATCATGACAGAGCTCGGATGCACCTTCGACCCCACCCAGAGCGGACTGTTCCTATGGGGTAAAATCAATGACCCGGAAGTCACATCCGAAGCCCTTGCCGACCGTCTGCTCCATGAGGCAAAAGTGTTCCTGACCCCGGGATTCATCTTTGGCTCAAACGGCGAAAGATATATCCGCATCTCCCTCTGTGCGACGGAAGAGCGCATGAACGAAGCCCTCGACCGCATCAAAAAACTCAACGAAAACAAGTAACTTATACATAGACAACATATATCTTATGGAAAATATCAAACCGCTCGCAATCGACGGAGTGGAACTCACCAAACCGATTATAATTTCAGGCCCATGCAGCGCCGAGACAGAGGACCAAGTCATGCAGACCGCACGCGAACTCTTGCGGTCGGGCGTAAAAATCTATCGCGCCGGAATCTGGAAACCACGCACAAAACCCGGAGGTTTCGAAGGTGTCGGCGTCCCCGGACTTGCATGGCTCAATAAAGTGCGCGAGGAAACCGGCCTGAAAATCGCAACCGAAGTCGCAAACCGCGGCCACGTCGAAGCAGCCCTCGAATATGACCTCGACCTTCTGTGGATCGGTGCGCGCACGTCGGCCAATCCGTTTGCGATGCAGGAAATCGCCGACGTACTCCGCGAAAGCGGCAAGGACATCCCCGTGCTCGTAAAAAATCCGGTCAACCCCGATCTGGAGCTATGGATCGGCGCACTCGAACGTCTCTACAACGCCGGCATCACCCGTCTGGGCGTTATCCACCGTGGATTCAGCACCTACGGCGAACACATCTACCGCAACCATCCCCAGTGGCGCATTCCGCTCGAACTCCGCATCCGCTACCCGCAAATTCCCATCATCTGCGACCCCAGCCACATCGGAGGCAAACGCGAACTCATCGCTTCGCTCTCGCAGCAGGCTCTCGACATGGGCTTCGACGGCCTCATCATCGAAAGCCACTGCAATCCGGACTGCGCATGGAGCGACAAGAACCAGCAAATCACTCCTGAAGTCCTTGGAGTCATACTCGACAACCTCGTTTACCGCGACGCGCCTGTCCCGACCGAGAGTCTCGCTCAGCTCCGCCGCCAGATCGACCAGCTCGACAACGACCTCGTCGAAATACTTGCCAAGCGAATGAACATATCGCGCGAAATCGGTAAATACAAAAAGAACCACAACATGCCTATCGTGCAGCCCGGCCGCTACGGCGACATCATGCACACACGTGTGAAGACAGCAGCTTCCGCCGGTGTCGATGAGGAATTCATGCGTAAAATCCTCTCGACCATCCACGAAGAGTCTGTAAGACTTCAGGTAGAGCTCACTGAAAACAAGCAGTAAGCAATCAGGCTACACACAACACTATCACCACACTACGTAAATTTTTTTGACAATCGAAAAGAGATGAAAATACTGATTCTCGGAGCAGGTAAGATGGGCAGCTTCTTCTGCGACCTTCTTTCGTTTGACCACGAGGTCGCAGTGTACGACCCCGACCACCAGCGCCTTCGCTTCACATTCAACGCACTCCGCTTCAAGGAACTTAGCGAAATCGAGGACTTTGAACCTCAGCTGGTCATCAACGCCTCGACTGTAAAATACACATTGCAGTCGTTTGAGGCCGTGCTCCCCTACCTCAAACCGTCATGTATCATCAGCGACATCGCCTCGGTCAAAACCGGGCTGCCTGAATTCTATGCCACATGCGGCCACCCCTTTGTCAGCACCCATCCCATGTTCGGGCCGACATTCGCCTCGCTCAGCAATCTCAGCAATGAAAACGCCATCATAATCAGCGAAGGCGACCATCTCGGAAAGGTGTTTTTCCGCGACCTATATTCACGCCTTCATCTCAACATAGTCGAATATACGTTTACACAGCACGACGAGACCATAGCCTATTCGCTCTCAATTCCGTTTGCAGCCACGCTCGCCTTTGCGGGTGTCATGAAACATCAGGAAGCGCCCGGAACAACCTTCAAGCGCCACATGCAGATTGCACGCGGACTTATGTCGGAAGACGATTTTCTCGTCAGCGAAATTCTTTTCAATCCCAACACCCCACAGCAGATTGAAAAAATACAGCAACAGATGGCCGAGCTTCTCGACATCATCAAACGCCGCGACAGTGAAGAGATGAAAGCTTTCCTCGCGCGCGTGCGTGAACATATTAAATAACGTGAGTTCGACATAAGTAATCAGAACAACGTCAGTTGCTTGTCAGCG
>NZ_CAJTQC010000041.1 GCF_910578445.1 uncultured Duncaniella sp.
AAAAAGGACGAAGTGTAAGCCTGATAAAAAGGCGTGACGCGGCATTGGTGAGACGCTATCATTACTGGACGGAAGTTCAACGCCTCCGATTTGATGACGCGCTGCGCGTACTGTCAGAGCAGGAGTTCTTTTTGAGCGAACAACGCATAATGGCGATCATCAGAACTGCCAGTCGTAGGCCTGAAATGAAACCATGTGAACCCGTGCCAAAAGTCAAAAAGCCACGAATCACGCAAGCGCAACTTGATATGCTGCGCGATGAAGATGCTTGATGGTTGTTGAACGTAGAGAAAGGCGATCAGTCAGTTTTTGACGATCGCCTTTCTTGTGTCTGGACTCTATCGGAATTTTTGCTATTTGAAAAAAACTTTTTTTGCTATTTGAAAAAAACTCCGACAGTTAACCAATTTGGTATGTGAAGTTCAGCATGCGTCGGATATTCCTTACTTAAAATGTACATCGACTTGTGGAAGTATTTTTTCCGGACGCGCATTGTCGGATGCTGAACGTTTCTATATGATTCCGGAGGAGGTGGAGGCTTCAAAGGTCAGTCTAGAGTATGCAAACAGGCTGATAAGATTCAAGGGGACGATTAAGAGTATACAGTCACAAAAAGCAGTAATTAAGGAATCTGGTAAAGTTACAATCTTTGGAGCTACGTCATGTATAGAAAACTACAGCTATCTGTTTGTCGGTATGTTGGAAAGTATGGGTTCAGACATATATGCATATATAGACAAGGATTCAGAGGTGAAGTCCGCACCGATAAGTTGGTCGGTAGATGGATATGTCAATATTGATGGCGCGGGGAGTGTGAAGGTAGAGGGTGATGAAGGGGAGAATGTGGTGTCGGATGGTGGTGTGGTGAAGCTGACTGCAACGCCGGCAGAAGGATATGAGTTTGTCAGATGGACTCTCAACGGGAAAGAGGTGTCGACCGAAGAGCAGTATACTACTGATCCGGTGCTATGCGACATAGGATATGTGGCGGTATTTGCCAAAGAGAATGTAGCTGTCATGGAGTGTGATGTGACGGTGTCGTCAAGTGATGCCGAGATGGGTGAAGTGAGCGTATCCTCTGGCAGAGTCGTGGTCGGCACATCGGTTACGGTCAGGGCTGTAGCGCGTCAGGGAGCGCGTTTTGAAGGCTGGTATGATGGTGAGAAGAAGATGTCGGGTGAGGCCGATTATACTTTTTCGGTGGAGTCGTCGACATCATTGACCGCACGGTTTGTAAAGATCTGGACAGTGACATACGAGAAGCCTTCGCATGGTGAGATAGAAGTGGTGTGTGATGGGCAGACAGTCGTTTCGGGTGGCACGGTAGATGATGGAAAGTATGTGACGGTGACTGTTCGTCCGGCTTCGAACTATGTGGTGCAGTCGATTATGGTAGATGGCATGGCTATGACTGCCGATAGTAGCGCCTCGTTTGCAGTAGAGAGTGATATTTCGGTCAGTGCTGATATCTGTGAAGCAGTGCTGCCGCAGGAGAGTCTGGCGGGGCTGCTTGACGGCTCTGCGGCTGTCAATTCACTTGTCAGTATAGGCATGCCTCTGACGGTAGTGGCTGTGGTAGGCAATAGTCGAGATGCGGTGGTGACCGATGGCGATCGACTGTTGCTGTTGTCAAATCATCCGGCTTATACAGGCGACTGGAAGCCGGAGGAGGGTGCTGTCTTGTCGGATGTGACAGGACGTTATGAGGTGAGTTCTACCGCCGGTTCGCCTAAGATAGTGCTTATGGGAGCTCCGGTGACAGTATCGGGGTCAAAGCGTGAAGCTCCGGTGTCGGATGTGGCATTTGCCGATTTGTATGCCGACCGCAAGTCGTCAAATAACCGTATGCTGCGGCTGCGAGGTGTCAATGTCTACCTGGGAATGGTCAATCCGGTGTGTCGCAATATCGGACAGTATCCCGACGACGAGCAGCTGATCAGACTTTCGCATGAAAACAACTCGCTTGAGATCACAACTGAGATGAAGAGGGATGCAAATTGGACGCGGCTGATGGATCTGACAGGTTTTGTCCATGAGGTGGCGGGTGAGCTTGGCTTTCATGTGCTGACGATGCAGCCGGCCACAGATATGCCGGATGACAACCGTGTGCTTGTGAATCTGACAGCAAGTCCGACGTCGGGCGGAAAAGTATGGATAGCGGATGATGAAACGGCTGTGCAGCGTAGCTGTGAGGCCGGAGATCGGATGATGATAAATGCTGTTGCTGCAGATGGCTATGTGTTTGAGGGGTGGAATGCCGGTGGAATATCGGTGGGGGCTGAAGCCTCAATGGAGTATCAGGTGTGGGGCAATACGACACTTACGGCCGTGTTCAGTGTCGCCGGTATTGATCCTGTGCCTCCGGTTGATCCTGATGATCCGCAGAAAGAGCGTCATAAGCTGACATTGCGCAACGGTGGCAACGGTTCGATGACGGTGACAACAGCCGATGGCATGGAGGTAGCCGACGGAGAGATGGTGGAGGAGGGCACACGACTAACTGTGACGTTAACGGCTGACAGGATGTATCTGCCTTCACAGCTCAAAGTCAACGGCGTGCCGGTTGGACAGGAACCGGACGGCACCTACTGTGTGACTGTAACGGGGCCGACAGAACTGCTGAGCGTCTTTGTGTCTGATGCCACAGGTGTGTATCATTTGCGTGTGGCCTCCCGCAGTCCGGAGGGCTGCAGCGGCGGCAAGGTATGGATAGACAGCGACGGCGTGACTGCTGTAGAGGCACGCTATGGCGAGTCGCACGCGTTCTATGCCGATGCGTCAGCCGGATTTACCTTCGTGGGGTGGATATACGAGGGTGGTACTTCAGGCCCTGGGGATGGCAGCCGTTTTGAATGGCCCGGCCAGGGGGATCTGTCGCTTGTCGCGGTGTTTGATCACGCAATCAAGGCCGAGCGCACAGTGAGTGTGCGTTCGGCTGATCCGACAAAGGGTAGGGCGGAGATCGTCGGTGAGCCTGTCGGTGTCCAGTCGGTCACAAGCAGGGCAGTGGTGCGTATAAGAGCCGTTGCAGCATCGGAGTATGACCGCTTTGTCGAGTGGACTGTCAACGGCGAGGTATGGAATGAGCCGGAGATAGAACTGTCGGGCGATGCGGATATGGAATGTGTGGCTTATTTTGCTTCGGATTATCCGGTGGTGTTTGGTTCTATAGGGCAGGGGACGATGACATGCACCATGTCGGACATTCCGTTTGAATCGGGGACTGTGGTTGCCGACGGTGCGAAGATTGGCGTAGTGCTGTCGTCGGCAGACCATCATCATATTGAATCCTTAACGGTCAACGGTCAGGAGATGCTGAGCCGCTATCTTGATGCCCCCTCGGGATTCGTCCTTTCGGTGCGAAGCCCGACCGATATAGCGGCGGTGTTTGCCATCGACCGTCACCGTCTGCTGATCGGGCGTCATCTTCACGGGAATCTCACGGTGTATCGGTCGGTGGGTGCCGATGGCCTCGGCACCGGCGATCCGGTGGCATCAGAGATATATCACGACTATGGCTCGACGCTGTATGTGTTTGCATCGGCGGCTGAAGGTTATCGGCTGAAGGAGATAACTGTCGGCGGGCGGACGCTGGATATGTCGGCAGGCTACGGAACGATCGTAGTCACGGGTGATATGGCGCTCGGTTGTGAGTTCGAGCAGATACCGACGTCGCTTACAGTCGTAGCCGGCGATGAGACCGAAAGCGGCGACGGAGAATGGTTTGATCTCAATGGCCGTCGTGTTGGGCGCAGTGCTGTAAGGCCAGGCAGCGTGTATATTTACCGCAGCCGCGACGGAGCGGTGAGCAAGATTGTGGCGCGTTGACAGGTGTGTATGTGTCGAAAACGAGTGTGTTGTAGTCCACTGGACTTTCCGGCATCGTTTTCGCTATCGGAATAAAAACATGGCCATGTGTCAGATTGTGGTGCCTGACACATGGCCATCGTCTTTATGTTGATTGCTGATTAATTTAGCAGAGGTCTGTCGTTTCAGTCGGGTGGACAGTGCGCACGATGTGTTTTATGGTGTTCCTTATCCCGAACTCGCGTAGATAGATTGTGGATACTTCAAATAGAGAGTAGAGAGCTCAAATAGAGCGCGTAGATTTCAAATAGAGTGAGCCATGCAAGTTTTTTATTTCAGACTGTGATGTTGAAACATATCAGCGGGTGTTTCGTAATGGCATGATTTGTTGTGGGTTGTTGGTGTGTTTATGCGTATTATGGATGCTTTTGTTTATGATTTTATGGAGTGTCGGTAAAAAAACATGATATGTTGCATCAGAAAAATTTGCACAGTTCGAAAAAAAAATCTAACTTTGCAACGCAAAACCCCAGAGGGGGTGTAAAAGTAATAAATTATTGCCCAGGTGGCGGAATGGTAGACGCGCTCGTTTCAGGTGCGAGTGCTGCGAGGCGTGCAGGTTCGAGTCCTGTTCTGGGCACCGTAAAATCCCGTAACTCATTGAAAATCAAGAGTTACGGGATTTCTCTTTTAATTTTTGTCCCCCGATTGTCCCCCAAATCATTTCTTATCCAAAAATTGTCCCCGATATTCAGCGTTTTTTTAGGCCGTTGGTCAAGTATTACAAAAGTGAGCGTTAAATATTTTAACAGATAGTGGGTGTTTATATTATTAATAAATGTTAAATATTAGGTCTGAAATTCCATTGCCTTTTATTTGTCACTATTCAATTCCACTATTCCTATCCATTGTTTCGGCCTTTGGTTCAAGTCCAGAATCATTTTAGAATTAGAACAAATCACGCTTTTCAGCATCCACCTTTGCGTTTGGTATCGCGTTTAGGTCTGCATTTGGGTAGGCATTTGATTTCACATCATGTCACGCATAATCATTTGCGCCGGCTGTTGCCTCCTGAATGACTTTCTACCCCACATTCAGCACAGCTCTCACCGCAGGGAACAGACTCACTATTCATGTCACGTCAAAATCCTGCCAACAACCCACGACGGATTTATCAATATGTGACCGGGTGGCGTGACCGATATGCTCGGTAAATTTTATGCCATACCCAAACCAAGAATTGCCAGCCGAGCCTTAAAACGGTTCTGACTATCCATAAACAACCCTTCGCTGAAAGTTTCAGCAGATACAGCCCGAATCTGAGCAGCAGGAATATCACCGTGAATACCGGCACAAGGAAAATCATAAGCAGAAGTTCAAACATGACAGTCTTGTTTTAATACGTCCCAACACTATTATTGGAATGTAAATATACTAAAAATCAGCGAGTTAAGCAAATTTCAGACCTTAAAAAACCTTATAAATCAAGAGCTTGTGCCGTTTTGTCGTGTATCGGAGCTTCCATTTCTTTATCCCTTGAAGCCTTGTTGACTTCTTCCCTGAAAGCCATAAAGACACTATGTATTGCGCATACATTTATTATGACTGTGTTCCATAATGAAATACTGATATGATGATAGCTTATATTGCAGGCTTGATATTACATAGGCAATAATGTTGGATAGCATTATCAATTTGTCTCTTGATGAAATGAAGTTTATATTTCTTGCAGACATATAGTCTTGATGTCATACAGGATTATGGCCATGATGCCTTGCATATATACATATATATAGGTATAATCAATAAAAGGTGTCCAAACCGTATGATTGGTATTGTTGCGGTGAGTAACTTCGTGGGTGAATGAACTGAGGACGGGAGTGTACCAGTGTTGCAGAGTTTAGGTAGCAAGTTGTGCTTTTCTCCGTACAAAACCAAGTTTTGACCGTAGAAAAGCGACTTGCCGACCACTCCGTGGCGGTGGGAAATCACTTCGTACCTCGTGAATTAATCTTAGAATATGAAGCAGCGTACCGAAAGATTTGAGATGAGACTTACTCCGGAGGAAGCAGCCGGAATACGTGAAAAATCAAAACGCTACCATAGCATCAGCAACTTTATAAGAATGGCAGTCAATGAGTTTTCAGACACAGACGCCAAAACCCGTCTTGAATTGTGTAATGACACAGCCAGACTGTGCAGAAAATTTCAGGACGAACTCTCATGGATGGGAAGCAATCTCAACCAGGCGGTCAAACGTGCCAACGAGCTTGCTGTTGCAGGGCTGTTATCCGAGAGTTATTTCAAGGATATACTTGCTCCCATGATTGAGGGTGTGGAGAAGATGATTAAGGCAGTCAAATCAGAACAAGCTGACATTGCCAGAAAAGCGATAAGACTGAGACCATAGCCACAAGTCTATATGATATTATGGAAATATCAGAACAAGACATATAGAAACCAAGACATAAAGACATTGAGCGATGATAGCTACTATTCTTCCGTCGAGTGCCAATTTCCATGCTGTCGCATACAATGAGAAAAAAGTGGCAAAGGGTGTGGCGCGACTTCTTGAAATGAGCAACCTCGGACATATCGGCGTGCTTTCAAAACCGACTGCAAAGGAAATGCAGGATTATATGATAGCCTACTCTTCCAGAAATTCAAGGATAAAAAAAGCACAGTTCCACCTTGCCATTTCTTGCAAGGGGCATGAAAAGACAGAGGAAGAACTATTGCAATTCGCCCACGAATATCTCAAGGAAATGGGCTATGGGAACGAAGGTCAGCCGTTGTTGGTATATGCTCATACCGACACTGACAACACGCATATACATATAGTAACATCCAGAATATCTCCGGACGGAAAGAAAATCAGCGACCATCACGAAAGAGTGCGTTCTCAGGCAGTACTCAACAAACTTGTCGGCAAGGATTTCAAGGCGAAAGCCGCAGAGGATCTTGCTGCTTCACTCGGCTATTCATTCTCTACCTTTGCTCAATACAAAGCTCTTATGACCTCAATGGGGTATGAGGTTTATGAAAAGAACGATATTGTATATGTCAAACGTGACGGAGCGGTTCAGGCAAAGATTGGATATGCTGATATATGCGGCAAGTTCCATAAGGTGCAACTTGACAAGACACGACGCAGGCAACTGTGGGCTATGCTTAAGAAATACCGTGATGTGAGTGCCGACCGCCAGGAATTGCAGAAGGAGGTAAAACGCAAACTTGGTATTGACCTTGTATTTTTTGGCAGGAAGGACAACCCATACGGATATATGATAGTTGACCATGCTAACAAGGCGGTTTATAACGGTGCATGGGTACTTTCCATAAAATCACTGCTTGACTTCACCACTCCCGAAGAAAAACTTGCCCGGATAGATGCCTATATTGACCGGCTTCTTGAAAATAATCCGACCATAGATACATGGGCCATCAATAAAAAACTGTTCCGTAGCAACGCATATATAAAACGTGGCGTGCTTCATTATGGCAACCACATGCGACCGTTGAAAGACTTTATGGCGGCAACCATTCTTAGAAATGACAAAATAAAAAGGATAGAATCATTTCAACCGACAACTGCGGCTGAACGGGATCTGCTGTGCAGTATATATAAGGTGAACGAGCCTGAACTTGTAACTATATCTCAGAATAAAAGCCAACACTATTATAATGATGTTGACAAGCTGCGTCGGTTATTTAACGATGACAGCATAGTTAAGCTGCGTTCCGAAATACGCAACGCCGGGTTCTATATACGTCAGAGCGGAGAGGATTATTTTGCCCTTAATTTCTCATCCAAGCAAGTAATCAACCTCTCGGAAGAGGGATTTGATTTGAAAAGGCTTGCCCGTAGAAAGTTTAGAAATGCAACTCCGGCCAAATTATCCAATCGAGGACTGCGCGGAGCCGGCAAGGGACAACTGTCTGCAAAAGCCAAAGGTCTGCGCGATGCAGCTTCCGGGCGAGGCGAAAACCGGGAATGGGAGGTTGGCTACCGTGGAAATTATGACAGGATTGATGATGAAAACAGCCTGAAAGTATAGCGTTGGAATTTTATTACCATGCCAATATTGTGACATAGAGTCTTGAAGACAATCGCCTTTGATGTCTTCAAGGCTCTATTCCTATATAATATGTCATGTTCAAAACATAAAATGATAATGTCTTTAAGAAAGGTGTCCAAAGAGGCCTGTTGCCTTGCCTCCGGATAATAATTTTGCGTATAAATAATTCAAACGGACCACAATGGACGAATCAATCATCATAACATTTGCAAATCAAAAAGGAGGCGTAGGGAAAACCACCCTTTGCGTCACCTTCGCAAACTTTCTTGTCAAGAAAGGTCTTCCAGTGATTGTCGTTGACTGCGATTCACAAGAAAGCCTCGCACAACGGCGTGAAAGCGATTTGAAACGCTATGGTTCTGAAGAAGTGGAAATCCCTTATGAGGTGCTGCCGTTCTCGCTAAGCAAGGAGGACGCACTGTTCAATTTCATAGGAAACATCCGCAAGACCCGATGTGTGGCAATCTTTGATTCTCCCGGCAACCTGAAACAGCAGGGACTTGTGACTCTGTTTGCCAATTCCGACTATATAATATGTCCTTACCATTATGACCGCACCACTATTCCATCGACCGCCACATTCATAGCGTTTATTCAAAATCTTAAAAAGGCTATGGGACGAAAGATGACCGCAGAGCTTATCCTTGTTCCCAACAGACACGATGCCAGAGTAGGCACAAAGACTGAACGGGAGCTTTGGGAAGAGACAGGCAAGACCTTCAGCCGATATGGACTTGTGACACCGCGAATAAGCATGAAAGCAGACATGGAACGATTCTGCACGCTTTCAGATCTTGACGGTCAACTGGAAATAACACAGGAAGCCTACGACCTTATATATAACAAGATATTCGGACACCTTGAAATTGAAACAAACAATGGATAAGCCAACATTCCCTGATATAGATGGACTGCTCGGAAGCATACGCCATGTCGCTACCCCTGTCGGACAGCAGACGGTGTCCGATGAACCTGACGGGACAACAACCAGGCCCAAAGATAATTTACCCGATAATGAAAATCCGGAAGACCAGACCGGAATGTGGGACGCTTTCATGGCAAATCTTTCAGCATACGGATTCAGGGAGCGAAAAGATGAGCGGAAAGTCTGCATGATTGACAAAGATCTTGCCGATTCTATTGATGAGTGCGACATTGACCGCAAATGCCGTTCCGATGTGATAAACGCCATCGTGAGAACATTCATCACTGTATATCTTCCCCGGCTTAGGGCATACAGGAAGAAAAGCAAATCACTTCTTGATAACGATAACACCAAATAGATATGAAAAAGACAATCTGGACCGACGACAGTATTGCCTATCTTAAAGAGAACTATCCGCACACAACGGACACGGCAATAGCCCAACATCTATGCGTCAACCGAAAGACCGTATCACTTAAAGCCAAAGAACTCGGTCTTGAAAAGGGTATCAGACCCGAATGGCTTGATTTTGCGGAAAGGGTACGTGAACTCCACGGCTCTCACTCAAATGCTGAAATCGCTGCCATAACCGGCATATCGTCACGCTCCGTATCAAGAATAGTTGCCGTTCTCGGCCTACGGCGCACCAAGAAAGAAGAACAAAGTATCCGTTCCCGTATCCGTCAGGATATTATGAAACGAGAGAAAAGACGTGTGATTTTTGGCCTGCCGCCAATCACGAGAATAAAGGTTGTTACAAACAAGCCGAGGATAAAGATGCGCCACTCCCTGAAAAAGGCAGGCTATCTGGTAATCCGTGGTCAGAATGTCATGTATTACCACCCCGACATGGAACGCGACCATTCACGCGAGGATATAGGCCGCAAGCTCGGATTGAGATTCGAGCCTTGGGATAACTGCAACGACAAACTATGTGTAAATTTCTGATACAATGCTTTACGGACAAATAATAGTTTTACTCATCATTCTGCTGGCTCTGTATTATGCCGGAATGATAACGATGGATATTCTTGCCGCCAACAAAGCAAAAGCAAGCGAGGATGCTAAGGCCGAAGAGACCGAAATCGACATATCCGGACTTGCAGAAAGTTTTGAACCGGTGGAGATAAAGCGCATTATCACGAAACCGACACCGGAAATTTCTAAGGACGCTCCATCCAAATATAAGGAACCGATTATGACAAACGGTTATCCGGTGGATAATCTTCTCTGCAAGATCAATAAAGCCGCTGACACAGGCATGGATAAAGACCTCGCTGATATAGTTCACAGATGCGAGTCCGCTGCCTGACATCGACTGACTTACCGCTAACCATATTCGTATCACCCGATACCTCTCTCCCCGAACCGATGCCTTTATTGAACTAAGTTGTCTTTACTGCCCGACACTGCCTTTAACGCCCTGCATTGCCTTTAACGCCCGAT
>NZ_CAJTQC010000042.1 GCF_910578445.1 uncultured Duncaniella sp.
CCGACCTTGGCGAAACCCAGATTTCGATGTTTTCAAATTTTTGTCATGTAGTTAACACTTCGGGATATGTCAATTTTTCAAGTCTCTATCCGTCGGAGACATTTCACACTGAATCCCCGTCAGCGAATAACGCTCTCGGATGGGACAGCGAACTTTATGCAGCTCTTGGCAATGGATGGTCGGTCAATGGAAATTTCCAAACCGAATTTATCGACAACAAAACGACATCCAATTATTTGGCAGGCGATGAATCGATTGAAAATCATGCAGACGAAGGCTCTTGGTGGCTGCGTGGCATGATTCAGGCTAACAAATCGCTGACAGATAAGATTACACTGTTTTCAAGTGTTTACTCAGGCGGAGGGCGTACAAAGATTGACTATTCCGGATCGAGCGTCGCAGTCAATCGTTTCCGTCAGACCTATACCGGTGTGTATTTGGGGCTATCGTTGAATTGCCGGCATGTTTCAGGCAGTATCGACGGCGGTTATGCCTTTGAGTCCAACTACATAAACGGCAAAACGATGGACGATCGTTATCCGTTCACACATATCAACTTGCAGTATGCTCCTAATCAGAAAAATTCGTTGAGTCTGTGGTTTCAATATGCGACAATGTCACCTGATGCAACGATGAAGAATCCGAATGTCATTCAGCAATCGGAACTGATGTACGTAAGCGGTAATCCGGATCTGGATTGCTCACGTCATGTGGCAGCCAATATAAGTTATACATTTCTGCCCGGCAACACATGGCAAATGTCGGCATACGCGGTTCTGTTCAGGATTATCAATCGCCAGATACCTGTCTACACTCCTGACGGTCCGGGAGGAATGATGCTGAAAAGATATAAGAATGACGGAGACTATAACCACGGACAGATTGGTGGAAGTCTGACAGGAAAGTTCCTTGACGGTAAACTCTCATTCTCCGTTTCTCCAAGACTGCTGCTTTACAAAACGACCGGAAGCCACAGCATTTCCCACTGTCCGTTTACAGCCAGCATAAATACAGACTACTATCTCGGGAAATTTTTCTTTAACGTTTACTGGGATTCAGGAAGCAGTTATGTTGATGGTGAAACAGCCTATCTTAGAAAGATGCCTATGTCATATTCTGCGGGTGCAGGATGGGTTTCACGCGGATGGAATGTCCGGCTGTCGGTTGTCAATCCATTGCAATCGTCTTGGAAAATCAGCAAAGATTCGTTGGCTACCTGCCGGTATGACAGTGAAATCACTCGCTTCGGCTCGGATTTTCATCGCCGAATATCTCTGAATGTGACTTACACCATCAATTATGGTAAAAAAGTAAATCAGATAGGTGAATTGAACGGCGGGAAGAATATATCAACTTCTATCCTGCATTGAAAGGCGTCTTCAAAGGCGAGACGGCAGCTTAATCCGGTATCTCAACTATCTGACCCGTGTCGAGGTAGTAGAGGAAGCCTCTGACGTTTTTATAACCAAGCATTGACAGCAATCCGACGTATTCTCTGACCTGCCGGATGTAGCGCTGAGGTTTCTGATTACCACTTTTGAAGTCGATGACATCGATATGTCCGTCTGCTGTCCATACAACTCTGTCGGGACGGCGCGAGTCGTCGCCTCCGATGGCTATCGGACGTTCGATCATCACTTTCCTATAGCCGTCAAACCATCGGGCGGCTTTTGGGTCATTGACACGGTCTGTGATAATGGCGTGGATTTCAGAAATGTCGCCTGCCGTCAGTTCCTTCGCTTTTTTAGAGTGACGCAGGATATTGATTGCAACATCCACATCATTCACGGTCATGATGTTGGCCATTGTGTCGTGGAGCATTATGCCTCTGTCGCGTGCATCCTCGATGTTGTAGTATTTATCTTCGAGCTTGGTATTGTCCCAGATGTTGCGCTGGGTGTGGGTATAGTATTCACCCATATCCCATAAATCACCCGGGGTCATGGCTGTCTTTTCGCTTTTTTCTTTAGCCTGCGGGACTGTCGGTGACCCGATACTGATTATATTGTCTGCGAATGAAAAATGAGTGTAGGGCGACGGGCCGCCTGACAAGCTGTCGGTTGCCTCAAGTTCACGGCAGAATTCGGGTGTGCACATGTCCATTGCATCTACAAGGTCCGCCGCTATGTTTTTGGCTCTCGGATTAGGTTTTGGGAATCCTATGCAAAGCTCGTTGACGGCACGGGTGAATGCCACATAGAGCAGATTGACCGTGTCGAGTTTCTTTTGGCAGCAGACTTCATCGTAGCGTTCCTCAAACGGAGTTCTCCTCATGGCCGATGACAGTTCAAGCGGAAGCATCGGCGGGAGCAGCTCGTCGGGAATTCCGGGGATTGACTTGAGTTCAAACCATGCGGGTTCAGGCCTGTTGCTTTCGGTCATTTCGGCAAAAGGGATGTGGACGCATGGATATTCCAGACCTTTGGATTTATGTATGGTGAGGATGTTCAGAGCCGAATCGTCCTGAGCGCCTGCCACCGGTGTTGCATAGCCTTTCTCATCCCACCACGACAGGAATGAGCGGATGTCGCCGTGGCCTCTGCCGACAAATTCTGTCACGAGGTCCTGAAAGGCATTGATGTATAGATTTTCTTCTTTAAGGTTTGCTTCCGGAACATAGGTCGCGACTATTTCCTCGACGAGTGAGATGAGGTCGACCGATGTTTCTGATGCGCGGTGCTCGGCGGACGATGACTGTGTTTCCTGACAATCGGCAGGGGTGACACTGCCCTGAATTCTTTCCTTTGATTCTGAATCAAGAACCGAGATAGCTTTCAGCAGCGACTCCGAAGAGCTTGCCCCAAGACTTTTTTCATTCTCGAAACTATTGATCATGGCTGCCACCTCGCGTTTTGTCTTTTTTCGGGGATTTGATGCGAAGTCGGTCGCGCTAATGAGTTTGAGACGGCTCACGATAAGACCGACCGTTGGTGAGTTGCCAAGAAACAGCGAGGCGTCGGATACGATGCGGAAAGGCGGAAACAGTGGGTCGGACTTCACAGTCTCCTCAAGATGCTTGATGACAATATTGCCCTCGTCGCGTTTTCTGACAAGGATCGCTATGTCGCCCGGACGGTAGCCTGCTTCAAGTTGTCGGCGGAGTTCCTGCGTAAGATTTTCAAGCGCCTCAGGAAGCCAGTCGGATTTTTTTTCGCCATTATACATCCTGACTCTGACATATCCGCGATGGTCGGCGTGTTTTTTTGAAATCTGTTGTGCGACGTTGGAATAGATTTCCTCATAGCCGAGATTTCTGACAAGCGCAGAAAAGAACGTGTTGTTAAATCTGATAACATCCGATGACGAACGCCAGTTGGTGTTTTCCGATATGTCGTTGCCCCGCACTTCGCAACGCCCTTCAGCCATGCTGTCGGTGTGAAGGTTGTGGAGAAGCGACGGATCGCTGTTGCGGAAACGGTAGATACATTGCTTTTCATCGCCGATGACGAGGTTGTCATATTCGTAGGCAAGACTTTCGTTTATGAGCGGACGGATATTGCTCCACTGGCTGAACGATGTGTCCTGAAACTCGTCTATCAGGTAGTGCCTGAACCATACACCGACACGCTCATAGAGAAATGGTGCGTCCTCGTTGCCGATGATTCTTGAAATGAGTGCGTTGGTATCGCTAAGAAGGATTGTTGAGTTCTCACGCCGGTACTTGTCGATATATTCCGCAAGCGACGACAAGAGCCCGAGCTGATATAGATTGGCCGCGATGAGCTGTAGGGTCCCGACCTGAGTGTCGCAGAACTTGACCATATCAAGGGCTTTGGCGATGATTCCGTCAAGCTCTTCGGATGGTACAGGCTGTCCCTTTTTAGGCTTTTTATATGCAGTGGCGATGTCGTCCATCGCATTTGCCATGCTCTGCGAATAGCCGTCAGATGAGTATCCTTTGGCAGCCCATTTGCGTAGGCCGTTTGTGATGTGGGCTTTGACAACTTCGTTCATGCCGGTTGTGGCAATAGTGTCAAGCGCCTCACGGCAGGCTTCGGCGGTCTGTTGTTTTATGGATTTGAGCTGTGAATAGACTCTGTTTTTGAAATCATTGAATTTTGTCTCGTCGGAGAGATAGCTCAACAGCGTGGCCTCGTTTTCGCGGTAGACATCATCGGTTATCTTGTCGATGAACTTGATGAGGTTGCGATGAATCGGGAGAGAGCGGTTGAACACATTGAACGGCATGCCATCCTCGATAAGCTGTGTCATGTAGCTTGACAGCCAGTTGATGAGATAGCGTGTGCGTTTGGTATCTTCACCGTGGTTGAGATCCTGCAGGAGTTTGTCGACGCTCATGCCGATTATCGCCTCGTCGTTAAGCTCAAGTTCATAGTTGCCTGCGACTTCGGCCTCGCGGGCAAACGAACGGAGTATCGTCTGGAAGAAAGAGTCTATCGTGGAGACGCTGAAAAAATTGAAGTCGTAGAGCAGATCGCGTAGAGCTCTTTCAGCTGTAGTCTTCAGCTCGTTGCGCGAGCAGCTGAAGGTTTTGCAAAGTTCGTCGGCATACGGACTTTCCTTTGTCCATCCCTTCTCGAGACCTGCAATCACCGCCAGTTCGTGTATGATACGGGTCTTCATTTCCTCGGTCGCCTTGTTTGTAAAGGTGATTGCGAGAACTGAGCGGTGGGCAAGACCTCCGCGACGGTTGAGGCGATAGCGTCCTTCCTCGTCTTTATATCCGAGAATCAGTTTTATGTATTCACGGGCAAGGGTATAGGTTTTGCCTGAACCGGCTGAGGCCTTGTAGATATTGATCATGATGGAAAGTGGCTATTTGCGGTAACCTTTGATTTTGAATCCGAGTTCCGATAATATTTTCTTTGTCTCGTCGAGTCGTTCGCCTTGAATCAGGATTTCACCGCCACGGGCCGAACCTCCTGTCGAGAGGCGGGTTTTCAGTTTCGATGCAATTTTTTTCAGTTCATCGTCGTCACATGTGAATCCACAGGCTATTGTGGCGGTTTTCCCGTTGCGCCCTTTGCGGTCGATGCACACTTCAATCACGTCGGGGCTTTTTGTCTCCTTCTTCTCTTCGATGACGAATTCTTCGCGTGCGAGTTCTCCGTCATTTACTTTTTGTGCTAAAATATCTTTCCAGTCCATGCTTTTACATTGTCGGGGGTGTTGTGTCGGACATCTGTCTCGGTTTATTCCTTCGTCGTGCAATTGCCGGATTCGGTGTCCATCTGGTGGAGCTCGTCGGCGTCAGTGCTTGCCGGATCGCAGTCGTGGTCGGCGGGAATCTCGCGCGGATTGTCGAGGGTATGGACTATTGTCGCAAGAGTCATGGCATATTTGTCCTGTTCGACAGGCAGCGAGGAATAGAAGGCCTTTGCCGAATCGGCATTGAGTTTAAAAGCCTCGCGGAAGCACTGGACGGCATACTCCACGTCTTCAGGAGCATCTGTCCGCTCGTTGAGCTGCATGTAGAGAATCGACAGCCGGGCCATCTGTTTTGCTTCAATTGTCTGGCGGTCTTTCTGTCCGATGATTTCGCCACACAGTTCGCGTGTGGCATCAACGTTTTCATTGGCCAGTGCAAGTTCGGCTGCCGAGATGCGTTCCGCTATAGAATCTGAGCCACCGCATGAATTGAAAGACAACGCTCCGCAGATTATACAACTAAATAAAAATGCGTGTTTCATAAATATTTAAAAAGAGGATAAATGGAAAAACACATCTTAGATTAAACGTTTCGTGGGTGTCCGGCTTTCATTTGCGCCTCTGATAGAGATATATGATGCCGTCTGTTTCGAGCTGGAGTGAAAAGTCATTGTAGCCGACGACCTTCTGTGCGATGCGTGTCGGTATTTGTCCGATAAGAGTGCTGTCGCCCTCAAAAGTCAAGGTCTCAGGTAGCAGAGTGACTATCAATGAATCATTTTCCACATTCCACTTCCCGTCGACGCTATATGAGAGAACTCCGGGTTTGATTGCACGGATCACACATTTTGCATCCTTGTGTAGTTCCATGACCGGTTCGGTCTGAGACAGCTCCGTGTTGTAGTATGTCCCGATGATTTCTTTGGCCTCTTTGCTTAGATGAGAGCATGCACACAGACTCATCGCGCAGATTGCGGCAACGGAGAGGCGGATTGCGGTGCTGGCTGATTTCATTGCGTTAAAAAAGATGTGTCATTCTTAGTTTAATTGCAGGCTGTCTCCAATCAGATACAGCCTACAATTTCGTTAATGTCGTTTATGCCGTGTCGCCGGCAGTAGTCTTCCATGAAATCTATGACTTTCATCGTCACAGCCGGGTCTACGAAATTGGCAGTGCCTATCTCAACGGCTCTTGCTCCGGCAAGCATGAATTCGATTGCGTCGCGTCCGTTCATGATTCCGCCAAGTCCGATGACAGGAATTTTCACAGCTTTTGCCACCTGCCATACCATGCGGACTGCGACTGGGCGTACCGCAGGGCCGGAAAGACCTCCTGTGACGGTCGACAGATGTGGACGTCGTTTTTCAACATCAATCGACATGCCCATAAGCGTGTTGATAAGTGATACAGAGTCGGCGCCTTCGGCTTCGACGGCGCGGGCGATGTCGGCGATTGATGTCACGTTGGGCGAAAGTTTTACAATCAGAGGCTTGTCGGGATAGGCCTGACGGACTGCCCGGGTGACAGATGCAGCTCCGTCGGTGGTCGTGCCGAATGCCATTCCGCCTTCCTTGACGTTGGGGCAGGAGATGTTGACTTCGATAGCCTTCACTCCGTCGAGTGAATGAAGCCGGCGTGCGGTCTCGGCATAGTCGTCGACGTTTGCTCCCGACACGTTCACGATAAGACGTGACTTATAGTCCTTGATGCGGGGATAGATGTGTTCGATGAAGTAATCTACACCCTTGTTTTGCAGGCCGACAGCGTTGAGCATACCTGCCGGGGTCTCGACCATGCGCGGATAGTCGTTGCCCTGACGTGGATTGAGTGTCGTGCCTTTGATGATATATGCGCCTAAACGGTCAATGTCGATGAACGGTGTGAACTCTTCGCCATAACCGAAAGTGCCTGATGCGGTCATCACCGGGTTGCTGAGTTCAAGACCGCCTATGTTGACTGAAAGATTTGCCATTACTCCCAAGTTAATTCGTTAATGTTAAATACAGGGCCTTCTGTGCAGACACACACGTTGCCTTTGACCGTTTTCTCGACGCAGCAAAGACATGCGCCAAGTCCGCAGGCCATCATGTTTTCGAGTGACACCTCGCAATCTGTGCCGTTGCGCCGTGCCACGGCTGCTACCGCTTTCATCATCGGGGCAGGTCCGCAGCAATAATAACGGTGGTAGGCTTCTGAAAGACAAGGGTGGGCGGTCACGAATCCCTTCACGCCGTCCGAACCGTCCTCGGTGCAGACATGTACAGTCCCGACGCTTTTGAACTCATCAAGAGACAGAAGGTCGGCGGCAGTGCGTGCGCCGAGCAGGAATTCCGGTTCGAAACCTGCTGATTTCAGCGTTTTTCCGAGATAGAGTAGCGGAGCGACACCTACACCACCTCCGATGAGCAGAAGTTTTGCTCCCTGTGGCGCGTCGGTGGAAAATCCTTTGCCTAATGGCAGCAGCAGGTTGATTTTGTCGCCTGATTTCATGTCCATCAAAGCCGATGTGCCTCGTCCGGCATTACGGACAAGGAGCGTAAGGGTGTTGGCCTCATAATCGACATCGTTGATTGAGATTGGGCGACGGAGAAGTACACCGGGTGTCTCTACCCCGACTTCTACAAACTGGCCCGGAAGCATCTCGGGAAGCCGGCTGCCGTCGGCTGGTGAAAGAACCATTCTGCAATAAGAGTCGCCTGACTTGCAGTTATCAATAATAATGAAATCCTTAACTTGTTTCATGGTTGATTGATTACATTTCAGTTTCTTGGACCGGAATGGCTTTGTAAGCCATATACCAATCCATAAGTGCTGACATCCGGCCATCGTCCTTCAGTCACCACAAAAGTAATAAATTCCCTACAAACCGTCAAAAATCGTGACAAAAACATTGGCCGTTGTGTGTTAACTTTGCTCTTAATTTAGATGACATATTGACATGAATTATTAAATGTCGTAACTTTGCGGTTGAAAATAATGGAAGCGGAGGCTTCTAAGATATAATTTAATAGCGTTTGCTATTTGTTCCAATCAGAATGAAACGTCGGAAATTTCATTGAGCTATGAATGGAGGAACAAGTCGCGAGCGTCCATCTTTTGCATGGGCGTGACTTGCCGTTCATAACACCAATCCGACGGGTGCATTCTGGGCAGTCATAGCCCATGTTTTTGCATTCGTCGAATTTGATTTATGGGCATTGGCATTCGCACAAACGATATGCCAATGACTATAAGTAAATTGGTAGGAAGTCTCATGATATATGGACTTCTTACCGCACCATTGTGTGGGTATGCCCAAACATCAAAGATTGAAGAAGCATCAGATGTGATTTTTCAATCTTCTGCACAGACTGTCGATTTGTCACCGGTTGACGGTAATTACAGCACGGATATGCATCAGTCTGAATGCCATAAATTTAATGCCATGAATCTGATACTTCCGGGTGCAATGATGACTGTTGGGGTGTTTGGAATAAAAAATAAGGCATTCAGGAAATTGAATACCGAGATTAAAAACGGAATGGACAATCTGAGAGGTGGTCATTTCTTCCATGCCGATGATTATATCCAATATTTTCCGGCTGTAGCATATCTGACATTGGGCTCTGTTGGCATCAAATCAAAACATAGCATTAAAGAGCGTGTCGCAGTGGAAGCAACTGCATATATGACAATGGCTGCATTAACTAATGCGGGCAAATACGCGTTCAATGAAAAAAGACCCGATTCAAATGCAAAAAATTCGTTTCCTTCCGGTCACACGGCAACGGTATTCACAGGTGCAGAGTTGATAAGAGAAGAATATGGTTTGGGCTTTGGAATAGGGGCTTATTCTATTGCCGTTGGCGTAGCTTTTTTACGCCTTTACAACGGTCGCCATTGGCTCAACGATGTTATTGCAGGTGCTGGTGTCGGGATATTATCTGCGAGAATTGGTTGTTGGATGCTCCAATTATATCGTCAATGGTTTAAATGGGACAATTCTTCTTCAAATATTATAGCCATATCACCGGGATATGATTATAAAGAATCTACGTTTTCGGTTAATCTGGCTTATACATTCTAGAGGGCGTTTAACTATTATTATCAAACACCCTCTTAATCACGATTGTCCAAGGTACGTTTGTCTGGGACAGAACGATAAGTTTTGTGGAACAACGGATTTGAAGGAAGTAAAGTTGATTTGGCCGACATCAATGAAAATATAAACCGGGGTTTAGTACATGACAAAAATTGAAATCATGCTGTTAAACAGTTAAATTTTAGG
>NZ_CAJTQC010000043.1 GCF_910578445.1 uncultured Duncaniella sp.
GACGCTTGAGGTAGTAGATTACTGAAAATGTACTCTTCATTGTCCTTAATTTTTGGGTTTCAAAATTAGTTGGTGAAGAGTCCGGTGTTGGTACGCAAAACGGGGAGGAACGGCGCAATCTTTTTCCGTAACCTGATTTTTCGCATGAGTTATGGATAACTCACTATTCCTTAGAGCCTTGTTTCGCTATTCGTACCCGTTTGTCGCATTTTCGGGCATGGTTACGAACAAGTAACGTAGCGGCGTCAGGATTTGGCTTCGGCAGGGATTGTAATGGCTTCACGGATTATCGCCACTTCAACCAAAACCCTTGTAACTCAATTCTATCACTATATCTTTCCGCATTTCACTTTTTTGTAGTAACTTTGCATAAGAAATAACACAAGAGGCTGACTGTCAATCAGCCTTTAGCAATCCAAACAAAATGCGCAACGAATCAGAACTTACCGGAGTGTCACTGCTCGGAAACACCGGAGTGAAATACCCGACTCAATATGCACCTGAAGTACTTGAAACATTTGTCAACAAACATCCTGACAATGAGTATCTCGTCACTTTTACCTGCCCCGAATTCACATCCCTGTGCCCGAAAACAGGCCAGCCGGATTTCGCTAAAATCCTGATTTCCTATATCCCCCGCGAAAAAATGGTCGAAAGCAAGAGCCTGAAGCTCTACCTGTTCAGCTTCCGTAACCACGGTGATTTCCACGAAGATTGTGTCAACATAATAATGAAAGACCTCATCGCACTCATGGATCCGCGCTATATCGAGGTCAAAGGCATCTTCACTCCACGAGGAGGCATAGCTATTCATCCGTTTGCCAACTATGGCGACAGCGAACATCAGGAAATGGCCAGACAACGTATGTTGGCATCATTTCCCGATAACTTCTAAACAACATCCCACATCAAACGTTTAAAATAAAAAAATGGCAAAAGACACCCTACTTGTGCTCTCCGGTGGCATGGACTCCGTCACAATGCTCTGGGAATACGTCGACTCGATAGCTGCCGCTGTGACATTCCAGTACGGCTCGAACCATAACATGCGTGAAGCCGAATGCGCCAAATGGAACTGCAGTCAACTCAATGTCAAATGGTATGAAATCGACCTGTCGTTTATGGGAAAATATTTTGAAAGCTCCCTTTTAAGCGGCGCTGAAGCTATCCCGGAAGGGAATTATGACGATGACAATATGCGGTCAACGGTAGTCCCCTTCCGCAATGGCATCATGCTGTCGGTAGCAGCAGGTCTCGCCGAAAGCCTCGGTCTCAGCAAAGTCATGATAGCAAATCACTCGGGTGACCATGCAATCTATCCCGACTGCCGTCCTGACTTCATAAAATCAATGAAAAATGCAATAGCCGACGGCACATACGAACATCTTGAACTCGTAGCTCCCTATACGAATCTTACAAAAGGCGAGATAGCATTACGCGGGAAAAATCTCGGCGTCGATTATTCACACACATATTCATGCTACAAAGGCGGTGAGCATCATTGTGGCAAATGCGGAACCTGTGTCGAACGTCGTGAAGCACTGGAGTTTGCCGGCATAAAACTGGAAAACGACTGATTCCTTCCAACTTCTTATCCGACACAGAACAATCCACATGCAGCAAGCATCGTACGGCACTCCTAAACGAAAACAACGCAGACGATTCAGCCTGAAGAAAACCCTCAGGCTATTCCTACCGCCGATTTTGTTCATCACACTCTGTGTGGTGATGTGCACGCCCACACGTCATTCCGAATCCGACGGGACGGCAATTGTCTCAACAACAAAAGCCGCCAGTGACGAAACCTCTCCTGATACCGAAATCGAGAATGATGTCAAACCGATAGATCAGGAAATTCCGACCAACGTCCAAGATTTGGAGACCGATACCGTCAGCCGACATCTCACCCATCTCGATGAAATGCCTGAGCCAACCGAACGAATCAAGGTGAACTACTTTGGAAATATGCGTCAATATTTCAATGACAGCAACTATATCCACTGGCAGGAAGCCGAACTCATAGGAATAGAACCTCTGACCGACACGCGTTCACATTGGAAACTGAAAGAACCGATCGTCAAAGTGACAAGCTGTGAGGATTTTTTCATTGATTCCCTCATCTATTCCCGCCCCTATCTCGTCCCCATAGCGGCTGCGAGACTTCACGAAATCGGACGCAGATTCCGCGACACAATCGCATCGAGAGGTGGAGGTGACTACCGCATAAAGGTCACAAGCCTGCTAAGGACACCACGAACAGTCAAACGCCTGCGAAGGCGTAACCGCAACGCGGTCGACTCGTCGGTCCATCAGCTCGCCACGACGTTCGACATCTCATATGCGACCTTCATTGCCGACAACAACGACAACCCTCGCTGTGTCGACGACCTTAAAGGGATACTCGGTGAAGTGCTGAAAGCCATGCGCGAAGAAGGGAAACTTTGGGTCAAGTATGAACGAGGCCAACCATGTTTCCACATCACTGCCCGCAAAAAACAGCCTATCGAAGCATCGAAAGAAAATTAATTTTGATATAAAACTAATTGTTGCAATAGTTTATAACAGACACAAGCCTCTCAATGAACGAACAGACATCTCAAAACGTCAATTCCGGCACTGTAGGCAAGGAGAACAACGAAAAGCCACAACGGCCGTCAAAGAAACGCCCCGTATGGATAAAAATCCTGCGAGGTGTGCTCTGTGGCATAGCCGGTCTGATTGCCGTTGTGCTTATTGCAATCACAATAGCCGTTTCATATCTGAAGCCCGAACGTCTGACTCCTTTAGTGGAAAAATATGCCAATGAATATGTCGATGCCGATATCAGCATCGGGCGTATTGAAATTTCATTCTGGCACACTTTTCCACGATTCGAACTTGATGTCACAGATCTTTCTGTCAAAAGCAGGCTTATGTCAACACTGTCGCCCGAAACTGCCGACAGGCTTCCCGTCTGGACAGATTCACTCGTGACACTCCACAGATTCAACGGTGCGATAAACATCCCTAAGCTATTTGCCGGAAAAATCGCGCTCTACGACATCGTCATCGACAGACCTGAAATCAACATCGTTCAGGCAACACCACAATGCTCCAACTTCGACATCTTCCCGACGGAAGAAAAAGAAGCTGAACACAAGGAAACAACGGTATTCATCTCCGATTTCTCGTTTGAGACATTCGAAATACACAATGGCATGTCGGTGCGCTATCTTTCCCTCCCCGACTCCACTGATTTCAGCATCGGCCTGACCACTACAAAGCTAAGCGGCGACAATGCTCCTGACTATTCAGTCGACATCCACGGACTGACATCGGCAGCCGTGTCAGATTTCACGATTAAAAATCTGAGTTTCGGAATAGGCGGCGACATCCGATGGAGTCAATATGATCCGCAGAAATTGTCGCTCGACAATTTCATGGTAAGCGCCGGAAAAGTAAACACAACTCTGTCGACAGACATCAGCTTTGCAGATGGCCTGCAGATAGAAACATTCAATTTCCTTCTTCCCCGAACCCCCGCCTCAGATATAATCGAGCTTATACCTGAGGACATGCGCAAAGAAATCACAAACCTGAAAGCCGGCTTCGACCTTAAACTCGGCCTACAGCTCACACAGCCTTTCAGGCCAGCCGTAGATTCCATCCCGTCGATGAGTATCAACCTCGAAATTCCTGAAGGCCAAGCCGCTTACGAACAACTCCGGCTCTCACGTTTCGCTCTGACAGCAAATGCAGAAATCGACGGTTCAAAACTCGATGCCTCAACGATAACCGTTGGAAAACTGCTTGCTATCGGACAAGGCGTAGGGTTCGAACTTAACGGTAAGATAGACCATATCATCAGCGATCCAGCCGTTTCGGGTGAATTCAAAGGTGGAATTGAAATCAACAGACTTCCAAAGAAACTCCTTTCAGAGCTGCAATGCGAAATCGATGGCTCTTTCCGCGCAAACAGCAAATTTTCACTGCGCAAAAGCTATCTTGACAAAAATAATTTCCATCGTATACGTCTGACAGGAGACGCCACACTCAAAAATTTCAAAGCCTCCATGCCCGAACTTCCTGCCGAAGTCTATTCGAAGACAATCGAACTCAAGCTCGGGACAAATTCCTCATTCACGCGCGGAGACATCAGTGTGGATTCACTTCTGACTGCATCATTGAAAATCGACACAATATCAGCCGGAATAACAGGAATGATTCTACAGGCCTCAGAAGTGAAAATGGGTATCGGATGCCAGAACACCGCATCGTCAGCCGACACCAGCATCATCAACCCGATTGGAGGCCGGATTGTGGCAGACAGACTGCTGTTCAAATCAACCGAAGACTCAACAAGAATCCGTCTGCGAAAATCGACAGTCGGAGCGACACTCCGTCGCTATAAAGGCGACAAGACAAAGCCCCAGCTCATACTCAACCTCGCTACCGACGGCGCTTTCTACGGCGACCGTCTCAACCGCGCGCTGCTCGGCAAATCTCGCCTGATTGTGACAGCCTACCCGTCATCATTAACACAGAGGAATCGACGCTCACATCTGATTGATTCTCTTTCAGCAGCCCATCCGGAATTGACTCAGGATTCACTAAAAGCCATGGCTTTGAATATACGCAAGTCAAGGATGAAAGCCCTCTCTGCAAAAGATAGTGCGGCAGTGGCCGAAGGCGAAGTAATCGACATCAGTATCGACAATTCGATGCGCCGGCTATTGCGCCGATGGGAAGCAAAGGGAATCTTGAAATCGGAACGTATGCGAGTCTTCACTCCTTACTTCCCACTCCGCAACATCCTGAACGACCTGAATGTCAGGTTCAATTCCGACTCGTTGACAATAACCGACACGCGCTTGCGTGCCGGACAAACGAGTCTTGTGATGAACGGCTGCATAAGCAACATAACGAAAGCACTGACTTCGCTTAACCACAGGCAGCCACTCCGGCTTGATTTCACCCTTGATGGCGACACCATAGAAGTCAATGAAATAGCAGGTGCGGTCTTTGCCGGAGCAGCCTTTGCCGAAAGCGACACGACAGGAGTATTCATCGCCCAAGAGTCGGATAATGAAAAAGCACTGCAATCGTCAGTCGAGACCAACTCGGCCGACTCAATGGCAACCCTTGTCATCCCCTCCAACGTTGAAGCGAAAATTGATGTGAAGGCAAACAACATTGCCTATTCCCACATTATGTTCCGCGACTTCAAGGGACAGCTCAATGTCTATCAGGGAGCTATCAATCTCGAACAGCTGACCGCCGCCACCAATGTCGGCGGAATCGACCTCAACGCTCTTTATTCCGCACCGTCAAAAGAAGACGCGTCGTTTGCATTCGGATTGCAAATCAAGGATTTCCATATAAAGCAATTTCTTGAACTTGTCCCCGCGATTGACTCGCTTATGCCCCTACTCTACGGCATCGATGGAATCATAAACGCCAACATAGCTGCCACCACGCGCATAAACGACGGCATGGACATTGACATCCCCTCAATGAAAGCAGCCATGAAACTGTCGGGCGACAGTCTTGTGCTAATTGATGAGACCACGTTTAAGCAGATAGGCAAATGGCTGATGTTCAAAAACAAAGAGCGCAACGTCATCGACAGTATGAATGTCGAGATGATTGTCCAGAATTCACAGCTTGAGATGTTCCCGTTCATATTCGACATTGACCGCTACCGCCTCGGAGTCATGGGAACTAACGACATGGCTATGAACCTGAAATATCACATCGCCATCCTCAAATCACCGCTCCCGTTCAAATTCGGAATAAACATATCAGGCAATGTCGACGACATGAAGATAAGGCTCGGAAAGGCAAAGTTCAACGAGAAAAACATGCCTAAATCAGTCGCAATCGCCGATACGACACGAATCAATCTCGTAAAGGAAATCGGAAACATATTCCGGCGAGGTGTGCGCGACGCCAATCTCGGCACACTCGACTTTTCGGGGCTTCCTGAATCAGACTCGTCAGAAAATCATAGCGCAACCGATACTATTTCACACAGCGACTCTCTCTATTTTATCAGGCAGGGCCTCATCGCTCCCCCTGACACCACGACACATGTCATCACCAGACCAGAAGAAAACAAAAAAATAAAAAAAGCAAAGAAATGATACCACCCGTTCCATTTTCCAATGAAATCCTCCGTTTTCTTGACCGCCATCATTTTGAGCGTCTCACTCCACGCGCGGCTCTGATTGACATGGACGGCACTCTGTATGACTCGATGCCCAACCACACTAAGGCATGGTACAGGCTGATGACCGAAGCAGGAGTCGAATGCACTCCTGAAGAATTCTATCTCTATGAAGGACGGACAGGCGCATCGACCATCAATGCCCTATTTAACAGAGCGTTTGACCGCGATGCCACAGACGAAGAAAAAGAGTCGCTCTATAGGCTTAAGACTGAATATTTCAGAGAGTTGCCGGCTGTAAAACCTATGCCCGGAGCAGCCGATATGCTCAACACACTCAAAGAAACAGGCCTGCAACGCGTACTGGTCACCGGATCTGGACAACGGTCACTCATCGACCGCATTTCCGCCGACTTCCCGGGCATATTTCAGGAAGACAAAATCATTACCTCGCGCGATGTCACTCATGGCAAACCTCATCCCGAACCATTCATAAAGGCCATGCAGCTTGCACGTGTAAGCCCCTCTCAGGCCATAGTCATCGAAAACGCACCGCTCGGTGTGGAAGCCGGTGACCGCTCAGGCGCTTTCACCATCGGAGTGACCACTGGCCCTATCCCACGCGAAGCTCTTGAAGAAGCCGGTGCTGCAATCGTTTTCAGCTCCATGCCTGAATTCGCACGCCTTCTCCCCTCTCTGCTGCTGTCAATGCTGACTGTGACAAAAGAGGTTTAGGAGCAATGCAATCCGACTAAAAATAACCTCAAAACCACATCCTCAACAAACTCAACCCTCCATACAATCATGCAGAAAATACTTTACACAAACTCCGTCAGTGAAGCAATCGGCCATCTGGTAAATGAGATCAATCCTTCAAGCGTCCACATCATCACCGATACGCATGTCGAACGCGAAGTGCTCCCGAAACTCGCACTCAGCTATCCTGTCATATCGGTAGAACCGGGCGACACGAACAAGAACATTGAATCGCTCACCAAAATATGGGCCGGACTCATCAGTCAGGGGGCTACACGAAAATCACTTGTCATAAACATCGGCGGAGGCGTCGTGACGGATATGGGCGGCTTTGCAGCGGCCACCTACAAGCGAGGCATACGCTTCATCAATGTCCCGACAACCCTGCTGGCCTCAGTCGATGCGGCAGTCGGAGGCAAGACTGGCATCAACTTCGAAGGGCTGAAAAATGAAGTCGGAGCTTTTGCCCCGGCCGACGCGGTGGTCATCTCAACCACCCTCTTCTCCACACTCCCGACAGAGGAGATGCTCTCGGGATATGCCGAGATGCTGAAACATGGCCTGCTGTCATCTGAAAAAGACTACACCGAACTGCTCGGATTCAACATCCTTGACGCCGACCTCGAACGCCTGCTCCCGCTGCTTGAAAAAAGCGTCAAGGTCAAAGAACGGATTGTCGAAGAAGACCCCCGTGAAAAAGGAATCAGACGGGCTCTGAATCTCGGACACACAACCGGACATGCGTTCGAATCGCTTGCCATACATAAAGGTGCGCCAATCCCCCACGGACATGCCGTCGCCTATGGAATACTCGTCGAGATGATACTCTCACACACCCTTGAGTCATTTCCTTCAGAGGAACTCTACAGATATTCCCGTTACCTCAAAGAGCAGGGCTACGGCACTCCTGCAATCACCTGCGATGACTACCGAAGCCTGATTGAATACATGCGCCACGACAAGAAGAACGACACTTGTGACAGCATAAATTTTACGCTCCTGTCGTCGCCCGGTCATGTATTGATTGACCGCACAGCGTCAGAAGCGCAAATTCTCGCGGCTTTCGACATATTCCGTGACCTTATGGAATAATAGCCGCGACAAGACGGTAGTGGATTTTTCAGAGGACGTAACCGATAGTGGCAAAGAGCCGGATATTGTGGGATGTCGGTTTCACGATACCGTTGCTCTGAGCCACATTGCGGAAACCGAACTGACTTCTCAGCCCGACTGAAATCTTGTCCATGAACTTTATGCTTGTGGCCAGATGAAGTCCTGTATCGAAATTGCGATATGAATTCAGGAACGCCTTGTCATTATCATAATAATCAGTTTTCAGATTAGTGATTGATGTCACAAGCTGACCGAGGTCATTGACAGAGGCATTATATATGGTAGACTTCTGCGAACCACTCGTGCCGAAATCAAAATAAAGACCGCCATCGACATTCCATCTGACATTATCAGCCACGTTGAAACCGAAGCTGACATAGACAGGCACGTTGAATGACCGGTAGCTGTTTTTGATGAACACATTCGAGACATTAGGCTTCCCGTCGGCAGTAACGGCCATATCCATCTTGCCGGAATTTCTGAGATAGTTCAGCTCAGTACCAAGTCCGATAAACGATGAAAGATTGAATTTGACACTCACACCGAGTCCCCATGCAAATCCCATTGAACTGTTGAGGTCGGAAATTTCACTATATGTGTCCATATAGTTGTTTGTGACATGACTTCCACCAAGAAGCAGATGCACTTCTGATTCAATAAACTTATCAGCCTTGCCATGCTCTATAAACTGGGCGTTTGACCTGAAAGGCAACAACATGAACAGCGGGAGAAGCAATATGGATACAAAATCTCTTTTTTTCATAATCATAATTAATGTGATGAGTTTGGTTTATTGATAGGAATCTGCAATCTTAAATTTCGGCTTGTGCCTGAATTTCTCCGTTTTGGGAAATCAAAATTACATGAATTAAGCGTGAAAAGCAAACATGAAAGATAAAATTGAGAAAAATGGTCAAATTTTTTTGCACAATTGAATAATTATTCCTACCTTTGCAGAGTCAAAACAAAGACAGAACGGCTCCTTAGCTCAACTGAATAGAGCATCTGACTACGGATCAGAAGGTTACA
>NZ_CAJTQC010000044.1:0-5570 GCF_910578445.1 uncultured Duncaniella sp.
CACCATGCGCTACCGAAGTGGCAGGATGCAGAGCGGATTGGAGAAACGCCAACAGAACCTACAGGCGAAACTCGCCAACCTGCGCATGAGCATCAACAGCCGCAAGGATGATACGGTCGATTTCCACTCCATGGGAATAGACCATATTTTCGTGGACGAGTGCCACATGTTCAAGAACTTAATGTTTCAGACACGCCACACGAGGGTTGCAGGCATCGGAAACACGAAAGGCTCACAAAGGGCAGCGAACCTGCTTTTCGCAATTCGTGACATACAGAAGCGGACAGGGCACGATTTGGGTGCGACATTCCTGTCGGGTACTGTCGTAGTCAATGCCCTTACAGAGCTTTATGTGATGTTCAAGTATCTGCGTCCTGATGAACTGAAACGGCAGAGGATAAGCTGTTTTGATGTGAGATATTTATAATGCTGATTACCAGCAATAAATCACAATTTAAGTGTACTAAAAATGTACTTATTGCGATAATTAGAGTAAATGGAATAAAGGAATTTATGGATTTTTAAGGGGAGTTAGTTATTTTTAATTCGATTCTTTTTCGCTCTTTTGAAGATAATTCGAGAATATAGATGTCTTTAGATTGAGAAAAAAACACTAACTTTGTAATTGGATTGACAGCGGTCAGTCCGCTACATTTTGGAAAAATAAGAAGCGTTATGCTCAATCTTGTAACTTGAAAACGTAGGACACTTTCTGTAGAGCAAGGATTAGCATAGTGGTTCTCACGCATATGCGTGGGTCACTATCGTTACATCTGCTCTCATGGTTTCCTACGACCTTCAAGTTAAGACGTGGCATAGTTGGCTCACGTTTTTTGTTTAATATACGGGAAAGGGCCATTCTCGACTTAATCATTTGGTATGCCATATTTTATAAAAAACGGCGATTTAAATTACTCCGAATTTGTGGAGGCAATAAAGAAAATAAATTCTGCGACAAGTATCACAGGGATAGACTACACTGATATCCAAGTAGTAGGCGATAAAGTTGTTGGCACTAGAGCGTCCACTAACAATCAGTTTAGTATTTCTCTAAAAAGACTTTACGAAGCATACTGCAACATACTTGTTTTTACAACAGCAGACCTTAAACCTTATGTGAATAGAGTTCAATCACCATCTCTTGCTATTCTTAGGGCTATTAATGCAATAAAGGAAGGAGATGATGTGCAGTCTGATTTGATAGCTGGTCCTAATTGTGATGTCGTAATATCCAAAGAAAGCTTTGGAGAAAGTTATCCTTGGCTTAAAAAGTTTATGATTACATTTTTCATCGCAGGATTAATAATGCTTCTCAGTCAACTATTTCCTGAAAGCAAAGTTGAAAATGGAAGATTAACTGATGCTGCCCATACAGAAGCTGTTATGGCTATTAAATCTCAAATAAGTAATCCATCAAGTTATGAAGGTGGAAGTTGGAATGACGCAGTATGGGATTCAAATTCTCAGACAAAACGCTATGTGCTAAAACACAATTTCACTTGTAAAAACAGTTTTGGTGAGCGTGTGCGTTACATGGCTTTTATTTATTTCGATGTAAATGGAAAACCTACTGACATTGAAATCTTGGAATATTGAAAGAAAAATTATATCATCTGTTAAATCAATTTATTAGGTTGATATGAGAGTGGCATTATCCATCAGCATTTTGATATTCATCATGAATATTGTATTTCCATCTTGTCAAAATAATACACAAGATGTGCCAATATTTAAAACAAAAATGGAGCTTACTGACTGGATTAAATCAACAGTAATCAAAAACATCAAAGATTCGATGTCGGCAAAATCCGTTGAAATTATTGAATGGACTTATATCGCAACAGCCAACGTAGACAGCATTAAGGATATCTATCTCCAAAAAGGATTACTTGACAATAATGATAGAGACAAATACACCGAATTTATAATAAATGTCGATGAACACGAAAAATGGGCATATAAGGTATTGGGTGACGCTTACTTATTGGGCGGCTTTTTTCATGAGCCTTGTGTAGTCTCAAATTTAAAAGAGATCCACATGGGAGGAGATAATGAGAAACATCCGATTTGTTTGCGTATAAACGAAATCTATATGGATAGTGTATTTATCATGGAGCCTTATGCAAACTATTGGCAATTAAATAACGATCGTCCTGTTTCACTTAGAACATATTTTGGTTTATGGCGTTCATTTGTCGGTTGGCTACCTCAAGGAAACTCTTATATTGCAGCCTGCAAATTCAAATGTAACGGTAGCGCCAAGATTGATGGCGGTCGGTCTATTTTTTTCATAAATGGGAATGGGGTGGTTATCTACATGATTCCAATGCTTGATTTTGCTCAAATAATGCGCATTATCAATAAGGATTATTGGTGGGAGATAATAGAATCTTTCACTCCTGAATATAGTAAAAAATATATGGATTCACTTTTGCCGATACATGGAGGCTTTGTAGACAAATTTGGCACAGAATATAATAGAAATGGCAAAGAAATTAGATATAGCAAGGAATTTGGCGAGTGGTCTATTTCACATTAAGAAGACATTTAAACTGAATAAAACATATTATCTTCAAAAACTAAGTTCCTGAAATTCAATATATCCAGGAACTTAGTTTGCAATCAGATTTTATGCTTGCGTAATTGTCTTGGTTCTTTTGGTCTGAAGCCGAGTTTTTCAAGGAGTTTGCGAGCCATATCACGGAACCACTGAAAGACACTCACGCCGTCAATATTCAAGATGAAACGGTGTTCGTTTTCGGGGTCTCTTTCCAATTTGGCAACTGACCCTTCCGTGCGAAAGGTCTGATTGTGTTCCGACGATAAAAGGGCTCCGGCAAAACCTACCTTTTCTCGGGCAAGTATGCGCTGCGTGAAGCGGTCGGGAAATCCGATGTGGGTGCAATACCGTCCCCAATTCAACAAATCTTCAAGGTCGGGGAAATACCGGGCAATATCAGCCTTGTATTTCTTAAAATCTCCGTCCGCCTCGCTGTTGAGTTTCTGCATTTGAAGCCGTGCTACATCATCAAATAGTTTTGACGATGTTGCCGCAAGCGATTTGTTTTCGGCGGTAAGAGAAGAATTAACCTCGGTCAACCGGGAGTTTTCGGAATAAAGCTTGTTGTTCTGCTGCCGTATCTCCTCGTTTACCTGCGTGAGCATTTTCTTCCGGGTGTCGAGGGCGGTTGTCCGGCCCTCAAGGTTCTCCACCTTGCTCTCCAAAGATTTTTTCTCTTTGTCGAGCTTTCTTTTCTCAATGGAGAGATTGCCGATGTCTTCTTCAAGACCTTTCTTCTTCACCATGCAGTCGCGGTAATATTCGTGCTGCCCGATGTGGCGCGCCTCTGAACCACGGATGCCACGTTCCAGACCGTATTTCGCCATAGCCTCGGCATAGATGTCCTGATAGCGGCTCATCTTACCGCGCTCCATTATGTCGTCGGCGCAGAGCCTCGGACGGTTGGCGGCTTTAGTGCGGTAACGCTTCTTTGCGGTCGCCTCCCTTGCTTTTTTCTTTCTCTCGGCGGTCACTATCGGAACGACGGCTATGTGAAGATGCGGAGTGCGCTCGTCCATGTGCAGTGCGGCTCCGACAACATTGTCGCCGCCGAATGTGTCGCGCGCCCACTTTATGTTGTCGTCAATCCACTCGTCGAGTTTGCCGCTGTCGATGATTTTCTGCATACCCTCGTTGTCGGAGGTCATAACCAGGTTGAGGCACCGAACCTGCCTGTCGGAGATTTTGCGGGTAATCCCGGCATTGGCTATGCGGTGTTCGACAGCCGCCGCAAGCCCGGTTATCCCGTCGGAATATTCGACCAGATTGTAGCGATTGAGATGCGTCCTCGCCGGGTCAGCGTTTTCGGGTTGGGCGGTGCGCTCGATATGCTTGGCTATCGAGTTCAGCGACGAGTTCGCCTTGATGATGTGTAACACTGCGTAGCTCATAGGCGGACGAGTTTAAGTTGCGGAGCAATCGGAGTGTACGGCTTCATGTTAAGCCGTTGCGGGGTTTCCAAAGGGATGTCACCCTTTGGCATATTGGGGATATTTTTAGCGTATCGGAACGATATGCGGCTCGAAAAATTCCCTAATATGCTAAGGAATTTTCCGCATGGCTGTAATTTCCGTGCGCGGCAGCACGGATGGAACTGCTCCCCGGATGAGGGTCGCAGAGCGGTAAACCACTGTAATGAGTATAGTGGTACACCGAGAAAAAACTCTGTTGTCATCATTTCAAATTTAGGGATAACCCCCCGTGCATTCCTTGCACTCTTGCACGGTCGGGAGTGTGCAAAAGTGCAAGGTGTGCATGGGGTAAATTCAAAGTTTGGAATACGAGCCGTAGGCATCACGGGTGAAGAAAACGCCCCGCCTGTCGCGAAGGAATTTCTTGAACGTGCGTTCCGCCATCCCGCATTTCCCGGCTATGGCAACTCCCTCGGCGGTGGTGAACGTGCCGGGCAGTTCCGACATCACGGCAAGCTGCACATCGGTCAGCGCGTCCTCGCCGATGATGCCCTGCACCCTTGTCGCCGTTACCCGGAAATACTCCGTCAGACGGATAGCCCTCTCGACGGTCGCCGCCTCTATCGCCTTCTTCTTTTTTGCCCCGCACGCCCAGTCGGAGAGGGCGAGCAGAAGGCAGAACCGCACGGCATAGATTTCAAGTTTGCTCGCAATCGCCGTGAGCGTGTCGCTCCCCTCGGCATTGCACCGCTCTGTCGATTCATTCTGCCATGAGTAGAGGCGTTGGAGTGCGTCCGGCGAGAACGGCACATCTTCGGGCAGTATGTCGCCGCCGCTGTCAGTCGCAGGAACAATCCCGGTCAGTCTGCCGACAACCTCACGCCACGCCGAAAGGATGTCGAATGAGGGCGATTTTCTCTCGCTGTTCCATTTCGCCTTTGTCTGGTCGTCCGGCACCACATAGAGAAAACGCTCGGTGAAACCGTTTGAGTTGCGGTTCCCTGCGGCAAGCTCACTCAGCACTTTGGGCTGGATTGTGCCGATGACGCAGAGGAACGGATTGCGGATGAACACACCGCTCTGGCTGCTCTTGCGGTCGGACATGGCTACCTTGTGGTTGAATACCGACATCCAGAACTCCGATTCGGAGCCGTTGTTGTAGCGGTTGAAATTCTTGAACCACCCGGCAAGCTCGTCGGCATAGAGGCACAGCCCCCTCGGATTTTCCGAAAGGATACGGTGTACCGCCTCCGGCGTGACATCCTGCATTGTGAAGCGGATGCGCCTCGGTTCGGTCGGGTTCGTTTCATAGCCGTTTGCGGCTCTCTCTTTCGGCGGCAGCTCCATCGCCGCGAGATAGCGTTTCATAGCCTCGGAGAAGATTGCCGACTGCTCCGCGTCGAAATCTATGAGCGGCTGCATGGCGAAACTCAGCGGATGGCTCTTGTTGGCTCCCGGACGACCTACGAGGGCTACGAAAAGAATACAGTATTCCTGCCAGCCTGCCATGTGTTCGGCGTTGTGTGTGTTTCCGACAGCGGCGGCAACCGCCGTCAGCATCGACATGGCGAGATAGTCTTTCGGAAATCCGAGGGTGC
>NZ_CAJTQC010000044.1:6757-8802 GCF_910578445.1 uncultured Duncaniella sp.
ACGGGCGATGAGAAGAAAAAGGACACCGGGTATCCCTCCCGATGTCCGACCACTAAATCCACAATCAAAATTATTTTGACTGCGATTCCGTATGCAAAGTTAGTTTTTTATTCTCACTTGCACAACCGAATAACAACCCGATAATGCGAAAAGTGCGATTGACATGAGCGATTTTTAAGTTTCCGCTGCTCCGAAACCGATTGAGCCGAGGCTGTTGACTGCATCCATCTTCTGCTTGTCGAAAACATGGAGATACTTTTCGGTTGTGGTTATCCCGCAATGCCCCATAAGTTCTGATACTGTCTTTATGTTGACACCGTTGTCGAGCATATTGACTGCGAATGAATGTCTGCCGCAGTGCCATGAAATCCATTTTGTTATTCCAGCCTCCCTAACCCAACGTTTTAGATGCTTGTTGCAGGTCGAGTAATTCGGCAGCTTGAATATAAGTTCGTTTGGGTCGTATGGCTCGGAAGGCTTGCCTATCAGTGCAAGCAAATCATCGTTAAGCGGAAACGACACGGCACTGTGTGAGCTTCTTGATTCCACTTTCTTCTGATTAAACCGCAGTGTCCGTGTGGAGGCATCCACATTCCCGTATGTAAGCAGTTTCACATCACACCATCTTGTGCTGGTGAAAAGAGTGAATATGAACGCTCGCTGGACTTCCTTGTGTTCGCCTTCATAGTGGGTGCCGACAAGCGTCCTCACCTCATCGAGAGTGAGAACCTCTTTTGTAACCTGATTGCGGTCGTGTTTGACGGATATGCCCTTGCAGGGATTGCCGCGCATCAGACCTTCCTCTATCGCGTCAAGCACGATGCGCTTGAAATAATGGTACATTTTGTTCGGACCCTCTCCCTTTCCGTTTGCACGGAGGAATTCAGCGAATTTCAAGACAAGTTCCGGGGTTATGGTTTCCATGTGCAGGAATGTGTCATACTTGCTGTATCTCGGTGTTTCCTTGAGAAAACGGATGAAACGGTTGTAAGTCTGGACAACTGACTTTCGGACATAGTAAGTGAACCTCTCCGATTCACATTTCTCCTTGAAATAGGCGAGAAAATTTGTCTGTCTGTCCTTTTTCAGCCTGTATCCGGCACGGTCTTCAAGAAACGCCTGCTCACGTTCAAAACGTATCTTCTCGGCGAGTGCCAGAGTGTTTTTATTCTGTATCCTTTCCTCTTGGTTTCTCGGATGAAGCCAGATATAGAGATTCAGATTTTCTTTTCGGCGGTCATGCTTGACCTTGAATTTTGGTTTTCCTGCCATCGCCCCGGTGGTATAGAATACTTGATTTCCGTCCTCGTCAAGCACCGGGGATTCAGTGCGTCCGAGATAGTATTCCATATAGAGGCTTGCGCGTCCGTCTTTCAGTTCGGACTGCTGGAGCTTCGGATTCTGCTTATTTCGCGTTTGGATTTTCGCCATTTATTGAGTAATTTTGTTGTTATAGAACAAAGGTAACCACACGTTGCGAAACGTGAAAATTGCCCTCAACATCTATTAACAACTGAAATGTACTAATTGTGTACTAAATGCGAAAAACAGTCGAAAATACGGCAAATCAATCAAATGGCGTAATTCGCTAAATCATTGATATTCTTTATATTTAGCCATATCCAATTATATCGGTTTTCTATGCGTTGAGTTATCCGCTGCTTTGACGCATGGGCGGCAATATTCACCAAGAAATGCGCCGACTACGAGCTGAACGTGACAGGAAACATCAAACGCAAAGAGCGTTTCCGCACCTACATCAAAGTGCCGGAACTCGCCGCTTTCCTGCGTGAGATAACGGACTACCGCACAGCCGACATGATTAACCTCGATGTGCCGGAGAAGAACGTGCGCTTCCTTTCCCATGCCCCGACCATGGCACAGGAAGAAATGATAGGGCGTCTTGTATCATTCGCCAGTTCCGGAAATTGGACGGATCTGGGGCTTGACATTCCCGAACCGGACAATCTCGACAAGGCGAAAATGCTTATCGCTACCAACGTGGCAAGAAAAATGGCTCTTGACATGAGGCTGCTCGGCGACAA
>NZ_CAJTQC010000045.1 GCF_910578445.1 uncultured Duncaniella sp.
ACTAAACATAAAACACTCTCCGGCCGGAAGACCATCTGATGGACTCCCGGCCGGAGTTTTTTTATTCAGGCCGTATGTTGGATATGCCTCTTTGTTTTCGTACCTTTGTGCATTAAGTCACTATAACAACAAGAAATCAACCATGCATACACGCGAAGAAAAAATAGAGGCGCTTGGCCGGGTAATCGACACTCTCGACATCCTGCGCGTCAAATGTCCGTGGGACGCAAAACAGACCAATGAATCACTGCGCCCGAACACAATCGAGGAAGTCTATGAACTATGCGACGCTCTCATCAACTCCGACGATGCCAATATACGCAAAGAACTTGGCGATGTGTTGCTCCATGTGCTTTTCTATGCTAAAATCGGAGAGGAAAAAGGAGCTTTTGACATTGCTGACGTCTGCGACGCGCTCAACACGAAACTAATCTTCCGCCATCCACATGTGTTTGGCAGCACAAATGTAAATTCAACCGACGATGTGCTCCGCAACTGGGAAGAATTGAAACTAAAGGAAAAAGGAGGAAACAAGACGGTGCTTTCAGGAGTCCCGGCTGCACTCCCTGCCATGATTAAGGCCGACCGCATTCAGGAAAAAGCTTCAAATGTCGGCTTTGACTGGGAACGCCCCGAACAGGTGTGGGACAAGGTCAGGGAAGAAATGAAAGAATTTGAAGAGACCGTAGCCGAAAAATCGCCTGAACGGATGGAGGAAGAAATGGGCGATCTGCTTTTCAGCGTCATAAACGCCGCACGCCTCTACAAAATCAACCCTGAAAACGCTCTTGAGAAGACTAACAAAAAATTCATTGCCCGCTTCAACCACCTCGAAAAGCGTGCCAATGAAATGGGTAAAGAACTCCGCGATATGACACTTGCCGAAATGGATTCAATCTGGGAAGAGGCCAAGCATCTGTAATCTCACCTCTTTTCAATTAACACTCTGATGAACTACAACGAACTCAACGCCCATCCGCGTGATCCCTACCTCGATTTTGATGCCGAAAGCCACACCTACACACTCGGCAACCGTACACTTGTCTCGGTGACCAACATCGTCGAAGACTGTTTCCCAAGATTCGATGCCGACTACTGGGCCCGGCGCAAAGCTCCCGCCATGGGACTGACTCCTGAAGAACTCAAAGCGAAATGGGAGGACAACGCGCGCCGCTCCCGCACACTCGGCACTGAAATGCACGAAAAAATCGAACGCTACTACCTTGGTGACGATGCCGGTGATGACGGCGACGCCTATACCCTATTCCGCCACTTCGCAGCGGCCGAACGTCTCTACCCCTACCGCAGCGAATGGCGAATATATATGGAAGAATATGGAGTGGCCGGAACTCTCGACTTTCTCGAACGCCGCCCCGACGGCACTTTCAATATCTATGACTGGAAACGCTCCAAGAAGCTCATCGCTCCCGACGGCTCTGTCGAACGCACCAACCGTTACGGCAAACGAGGCTTCTACCCCGTCGGTCATCTCCACGACTGCTCCTTCCACCATTACGCCCTTCAGCTGAGCATCTATCGCTACATCCTTGAACACTGTTACGGAATAAGTGTCTGCCACCTGAAGCTCGGAGTGTTTCACCCTGACTATTCCATGGCATATATTGTACCGGTCCCCTACCTTGCCAATGAAGCCGAAGCTGTCTTGCGCAATCATGCGGCCATTATGGCAAGAATGTCGGAAATGAGCACAATCGAATGTTAAATTCATTTAAAATCAGTTTCGATTACGAAACTTTTATCAATAAGCTTACGTCTAATATACCATAATGACTATAAAACCATTCATTTCATATTTTATACATTCACCATTATGAAAGCTACATCCAGACTGATGTCGGTTATAGTACTCATCGCATGTGTACTTCTTCCCGGCATAGTCAGAGCACAGGGTCAGAATCCCATGCTCCAACCGCTTCCCGTTGACACAGCCGTGCGCATCGGCAAACTTCCCAACGGACTGACCTATTATATCCGACACAACGAATATCCCAAAGGCCAGGCTGATTTCTACATCGCGCAGAATGTCGGTTCGATTCTCGAAGAGGACAATCAGCGCGGTCTCGCCCACTTCCTTGAGCACATGTGCTTCAACGGAACTACCAACTTCCCTGACAACCAGCTCCGCGAATGGCTCGAATCAATCGGAGTGAAATTCGGTGCTAACCTCAACGCCTACACCGGTGTCGATGAAACCGTCTACAACATCAACAATGTCCCTGTGGCACGCGAAAGCGTGCAGGACTCCTGTCTCCTCATCCTTCACGACTGGGCCAACGACCTGACTCTCGACCCGAAGGAAATCGACAAGGAGCGTGGCGTTATCCACGAAGAATGGCGTCGTTCGATGCAAGGACAGATGCGTATCGTCGAAAAACTCCTTCCGATTATCTATCCCACAACTAAATACGGCCACCGTCTCCCGATCGGAACAATGGAGGTCGTCGACAACTTCCCTCCGCAGGCTCTCCGCGACTATTATGAAAAATGGTATCGTCCCGACCAGCAGGCCGTAGTTGTCGTAGGCGACATCGACGTTGACCGTATCGAAGGGAAAATCAAGGAAATGTTCTCGTCAATCGAGATGCCTGAAAATGCATCCGAACGTAAGTACGAACCTGTCCCTGACCATAAAGGTACTATCTACGCCATCGGAAGCGACCCCGAACAGAAAACACTCATCGCACAGCTCATGTTCATCTCCGACCCTCTGCCGAAAGAGATGAAAAACACACCCATGTACTATGCGCAAAGTTATATCGAGAGAATGATCAGCGCAATGATCAACAATCGTCTCGCTGAGATTTCATCCAAGCCAGACGCACCCTTCGCAGGTGCAGGAGTCAGCTTCGGCGGTTTCTTCCTTTCGTCGAAAGTGAAAGATGCTCTTACCACCTCGGCCGTAGCCAAAGGCAATGACATCGTAGAACCTCTCAAGGCCGTCTACCGCGAAGTTCTCCGCGCACAGCGTGGCGGTTTCACACAGAGCGAATACGAACGTGCTAAAAATGAATATCTTTCGTCAATCGAACGCGTCTACAACAACCGTTCCACCCGTGAAAACGGCACATTTGTCGACGAATATGTAGGAAACTTCAAGGATGGCGACCCCATCCCCGGCATCGAGGCTGAATGGCCGCTCATCCAGCAGATTGCAATGGGCATCCCCGTTCAGGTCATCAACCAGACCATGTCACAGGCCATCACACCCGACAACCGCGTCCTCATGGTGCTCTGTCCTGAAAACGAAGGTATGACCAAACCAACCGAACAGCAGCTCGCCGATGCACTCGCATCAGTTGATGCGGAGACCATCGAGGCTTTTGTCGACGAAGTGAAATCCGAACCTCTCATCCCGACCGAACCCGTAGCCGGCACTGTCACATCGACCGTCAACAATGAAAAGTGGGGAACTACCGAATGGACTCTTTCAAACGGAGCTAAAGTCATCATCAAATCCACTAAATTCAAGGAAGACGAAATTCTTTTCACAGCCTATGCCAACGGTGGCTATGCCGACTTCTCTGTCGACTACGACAACTCGCTCATGTTCCTCCCCATCGCAATGCAGGCCTATGGTCTCGGATCTTACACCAACACTGACCTCAGCAAATATACCGCCGGCAAACAAGCTTCGCTCTACATCAGCTTCAGCAACTACAGCCGTTCGATGGGCGGTTCGGCCACTCCCAAGGATCTCCCGACTCTCATGGAGCTGATTCACATGGGCTTCAAAGACATCGAATTTACCGAAGATGAATTCGCAGCTCTTCAGAAAGCCTACAGCGGTGTGCTCGCCAATCAGGAAAAGAGCCCGGAATATATTTTCCAGAAATCACTGCTCTCTACACTCTATGACTCTCCGCGCAGCCACGCCATCAATTCTTCAATCATCGAAAAAGCATCCCGCGACCAGATTCTTGAAGTAGCACATGCGATGACTGCCAACGCCGCCGACTGGACATTCATCTTTGTCGGAAATGTCGATCCCGCCAACCTCCGGCCGATGGTTGAAAAATATATCGCCTCACTCCCCGGCAACGAAAAGACAGCCGTAAAGGAAGTGAAATCCTACAACCCCGCATTCTTCATGAAGGGTGGCGACAAGACAGATACATTCTCGACCCCGATGTCAACTCCCCAGACCCACGTGGCCATCATCGAAAAGGGCGACATGGAATTCACTCCCAAAAATTCGCTGCTCGCCTCTATCGCAGGCCAGATTCTGACAAACCGTCTTATCAAGACCGTGCGTGAAGAAATGGGCGCTGTCTACTCTATCGGTGCAAGCGGACAGCTCGACCGTTCCGGACTCACTCCAGCATCACTCATGACATCGTTCCCGATGAAGCCTGAGATGAAAGACGAAGTCCTCCCCTTCATCAAAGGTGAATTCAAGGCAATGGAGACCAACGTCACTCCCGAGGAACTCAACCCGATCAAGGAATACATGGTGAAAGTCTTCACCGAGAACAGAGAAAAGAACCCCGCATGGCGTTCTGCAATCCTCGGCACAATCGTCAACGGCGTTGACACATTCAACGGAAACGTCGACACCGTAAACTCAATCACAATTCAGGACGTGATGGACTATATGAAAGCTCTTAACGCCCAGAACAATTATCGCGTCGTAATCCTCGACCCCGAAAAGTAAACGTAAATAAACGACCTCATCAATCACGGAGCATGACATCAGATGTGTCATGCTCCGTTTTTTGTTTTTTTAGCTAAAAATCACCTCCGATCCGAGCTTTTTGCATCTCAATATTATGCTTTTTAGTTTCAAAATATTAATTTTGCCTCTCATTAGAAAATATCATTTATTATATCATACTTATGAAACTTACCTTTAATGTCAATTACCATACCGAATGGGGCGAATCGCTTTTCCTGACAGGTTCGGCAGAGGCTCTTGGCGGCAATGATCTTTCAAAAGCCGTCCCGATGACTCTCTCAGGAACTGAAACGTGGAAAGCCGAAGTCGAAATCCCGGATTCGGTAGAGGAGTTCTCTTACGGCTATATTGTGCGCCACGACAACGGCTACGTCCGCCACGAATGGGGCAAACCCCGCCGTTTCACTCATGCTCCCGAAGCACACTCATTCAGAATCTTTGACCGTTGGCAGGACCAGCCGATGGACAAACCTTACTACAGCAGTGCATTCACTGACTGCATCTGCCACCGTGGCGAGCGCGACGAGGCTGTCATCCCCTCGGCAGGAATGCTCACACTCTCCGTCGACGCTCCGATGATTGCACCCGACGAGGCTGTCGCCGTAAGCGGTGAGGCCAAGGCTTTCGGAGGCTGGGACACAAAGAAAGTCCTTCGCATGAGCGATGCTGCCTATCCGACATGGACCGTCAACATACCTGCCGCCGAAATAGAACCGGGAAGCGATTACAAATTCCTGATAATAAAAAAAGCCACAGGAGAAATCGTCGCTTGGGAAGGGCGCGACAACCGCCATATCGACATCAATCTTACCCGTCCTCATGAATCAGTGATAAACTCAGGCGAAAGGCTTGTCAATCCAATTGCTCCTTGGCGCGGTACAGGTGTCGCAATCCCAGTATTCTCACTCCGAAGCGAGGAAGACTTCGGTGTCGGCGATTTCATGGACCTGAAACTTATGATTGACTGGGCTGCCCGGACAAAGCAGAACTTTGTCCAGCTCCTGCCAATAAACGACACGACCATGACCGGTTCGTGGACCGATTCATATCCCTACAACGCCAACTCGACCTTCGCGCTCCACCCGATGTACCTGCGTCTATCGGCAATGGGTCGACTTGACAACGAGGAACGCCAGCACTACTTCGATGAACTCGGACGTGAACTCAACCGTCTTCCTCAGGTTGACTATGAACGCGTCAACAACGCTAAAAACGAATTTACCCGCGAACTGTTCGCCCAGAACGGTCAAACTATCCTCGCATCCGATGAATTCAAGGCCTTTTTCGAGAAAAATGAATCTTGGCTTACACCCTATGCGGCCTTCTGCGTGCTGCGCGACATAAACGGAACACCCGACATGTCGAAATGGGGCGACTATGCCGTCTATGACGAAACCAAAGTCAATGACTTCATCAATCTCCACCAGCACGACATCAACTATGTCTACTATATCCAGTTCTATCTTGACAAACAGATGCACGAAGTCCGCGACTATGCCCACTCAAAGGGCGTAGCCATCAAGGGCGACATTCCTATCGGCATATCGCGCACCAGCGCCGACGCATGGATTTCACCACGCCTCTTCAACCTCGACTGTCAGGCCGGAGCACCGCCGGACGATTTCTCCGTACTCGGACAGAACTGGGGCTTCCCGACCTACAACTGGGACGAGATGGCTAAAGACGGTTTTGCATGGTGGAAATCACGCTTCCGCAAAATGGCCGAATACTTCGATGCCTACCGTATAGACCACGTGCTCGGATTCTTCCGCATCTGGCAGATTCCGATGGACGCCGTCCACGGACTTCTCGGCGTATTCAACCGCGCGCTGCCCTATTCACCCGACGAACTGCGCAACAGCTACGACTTCTGGATTGATGTGGACCGCCAGACACGTCCCTACATCATGGACTATATGCTTACCACCTTCTTCGGTGACTATAAAGATGAATGCCGCGACCGTTTCCTCATCGACGAAGGCTATGGCCGCTACCGCATGCGCGACGAATTCAACACCCAGCGCAAAGTGGCCGATTACTTTGCCGGACAGGAGAAAAACGAGAAAAACAACCGCATCTGCAATGCCCTGCTCGGACTCATCGACGAGGTTCTTTTCATCGAAGACCCCTATGAAAAGGGCAAATACCATCCCCGAATCTCAGCCCAGTTCACTTTTGCATATCAGGCGCTGAACGATTATGAGAAGTGGTGTTTCAACCGCATGTACAACGACTTCTTCTATCGTCGCAACAACGATTTCTGGTATGGAAAAGCCATGTGGAAACTTCCACCGCTCACCGACGCCACCGACATGCTTGTATGCGCCGAGGACCTTGGCATGATTCCGGCATGCGTCCCTGCGGTGATGAACAATCTTCAGATACTTGTGCTTGAGATTCAGCGCATGCCAAAAGACCCCAATGCCACATTCGGCAACACATGGAGTTATCCATACCGTTCGGTCTGCACCACTTCGACCCATGACATGGACGGTATACGCCGCTGGTGGGAAAGTGACCGCGATGCCACCCAGCGCTACTATAACGAAGTGCTCGGCGAACCCGGTCCCGCACCGCAGTATGCCGAACCGTGGATCTGTGAACGTATCATCCGCATGCACCTCCAGTCGCCTTCAATGCTCTGCATCCTTCCGCTTCAGGACTGGCTGTCAATCGACGGAGTGCTCCGCCGTCAGGATCCACGCGAGGAACTCATCAACATTCCGGCAAACCCACGCCACTACTGGCGCTACCGCATGCACCTGACACTCGAAGACCTCAACAACCAGAAGGATTTCAACACCCGTCTCCGAGACGAAATCACCAACTCCGGCCGATGAATAGAATAATAAAAAACGTGAGTTCGATATAAGCAATAGACCATTCACCAATAAAACAATCAGCCATTT
>NZ_CAJTQC010000046.1 GCF_910578445.1 uncultured Duncaniella sp.
CTTAGTAACTACTTCCTATTTTTATTTTTGCCCAAAACGTTTAGGACAATATTGGGTAAATCGACCAAATAACAGTCAATGAATTCAGGATACCTCCGTGCGACGCTATTTCTTCCAGAATGTCGGGGTGAAAAGGATGAGCACTGTGAAAAGCTCCAGACGGCCGATCATCATGATTATGGCCAACAGCCATTTGCCAACGTCGGGGACAAGAGCATAGGAACCTCCGTAGCCGGTGACACCCGCACCGAGTCCGGTGTTGCTGATACATGAGAAGGCCGAGAAAAACGAGTCGACCAAGGGAAGTCCGAGGGCGGTGAGAATTATGCCTCCCACCATTATTATCATGACATAAAGGCACAGGAAAGCTATGACCTTCGACACAGTCTCGTGTGGAATCACACGGCGGTTGACTCGGACGGTAAAGATATTATTCGGATAGACACATCTGACAATCTCATTCCGACAGTTTTTCAACAGATAAATCAGGCGGTCAATCTTCGCACCACCGCTTGTCGAACCTGCACACGCACCAAAAAACATCAGTGCAAAAACAAGCGACAGGGTGAATGTCCCCCAGTTTGAGAAGTCAGAAACCTCATAGCCGGTCGAAGTAATCGTCGACACAATCTGGAAAAGAGGATCAAGCGTGACTGATTTTATTGAGTATGCCTGACCGTGATAGAAGATAGATATGACAAAAAGCACGTAGCAGACAAGGATTATCCAGACGTAAGCGCGAAACACATCGTTCTGCCATATCGGTTTGAATTCACCGTGAGCCGCACGGTAAAGCAACACGAAGCTCGTTCCGCCAAAAAACATGAAAACGGTCACCACGCTTTCGATGTACACCGAATCCCAAGCCTCTATACTTGCATCGGCCGTGGAGAATCCACCGGTCGACATCGTGCTGAACGCATGGCATATGGCTTCAAACGTGTCCATCGGCCCTATTATAAGCAAGATAAAGAGCACTATGGTCAACACTATGTAGATGAGCCACAAGCCTTTGGCCGTCTGCGAGATGCGGGGGCGCAGTTTATCGTGGGTGATACCGGTCACCTCCGCGTTGAACATCTGCATGCCACCCGAATGATTGAGCATCGGGACTACAGCCAAAGTAAACAGAATTATACCCATGCCTCCTATCCACTGCATCAGACTGCGCCACATGATAATACCGTGGCTGAGATGACTGATGGAATCCATGACCGTCGCTCCCGTCGTCGTGAAACCCGACATGGCCTCAAAAAAAGCATCGGAGACTGACATCGGCTGCTTTTCCATGAAGATAAACGGAATCATTCCGAAAATCGAAAAGAAAACCCATATCAAAGCTGTCAGCAGAAACCCTTCACGTTTTCCCATGCGAGGATTGCGCGGACGGATGCCGAATGTCATTATCGTTCCTGCCACGGTCGTGACAACCATAGTGAGCAGGAAACACATCCAGTCGTTTTCGTGATAAACAAGAGCTGTGGCAAGAGGGACTGACAAAAAAAGCCCCTCGATGATGAGAAGCAGCCCGATGATGCGGAGTATCACCGGGAAATTTATGACTGTAGGTCGGTAACGAAGAAAATTCATGTCATTTAAACAGTTTTTCCACTTTGTGGATAACACCGTTAAGCGTAAACACCACCACACTGTCGCCGGGCTCGATGACGGTGTTGCCCGAAACGAGATATCCCTTTCCATCCCTTATGAGACCGGCGATGGTCATGTCGCGCGACAGTTTCAGATCCTTCACAGGTCCGCGGGTAATCTTCGAACCTTCCCGTGCCACAATCTCAGCGACTTCGGCATCGGCAAGCGCAAGACATTTCGAATTTGAAGTGTCACGGTCAAGAAGCATCTGGAATATCCTTGAAGACGCAAGCAGCTTTTTGTTGATGATAGTGCCGATATTCAGCCCTTCGGCCTCCGATATGAACTGCAGGTTCTCGACTTCGGCAATAGTCTTGACCACTCCAAGCTCTTTGGCGGAAAGACAGGTGAGAATGTTGGTCTCGCTGCTGTCGGCAAGCGCGATGAAAGCATCCATGTCCGTTATGCCTGCATCGAGGAGCGCATCAGTGTCACGGGCATCGGCATTGATGATTGTCGCATCAGGGCATTTCTCTGACAAAACGAGGCAACGGTCTCGGTCCATGTCCATGATTTTGAAGTTGAACTCGTCGCCTGCCATCGCACACAGTCTTATAGCGATACGGCTGCCACCCATGATGAGCACATCACGGATTTTGCGCTGAGTCTTGCCACATAGCGCGACAAGCGAATCGACATGTTCACGCGTAGTCATGAAGTAGACAATATCATTCACTTCCAGACGGTCGTGACCGCCGGGAATAATCGTCTCGTGATTGCGCTTGATTGCGGCAACGTGAAAACTGTGTTCGGTCATGCCCAGCTCCTTGAGCTGCATACCCTTCAACGGCGCATTATCCCTCAGTTTGACACCGACAAGAATCAGCTCGCCGTTGTGAAGCTCAAACCAGTGTCTGACCCAATTGTGGCGCAGTGCCTGAATAATCTCAAGCGCGGCAAGATACTCGGGATAAATCATGTCGTCAGCACCTATATGGACGAAAAAATCATGATTGGCCGGATCTTTGAACTCGTAATTATCAATCCGTGCCACCGTCTTTGCCGCTCCAAGACTTTTTGCGATAGCACACGCGATAATGTTGCGGGTCTCAAATGGCGTGACAGCGATAAAAAGATCGCAATCCTCCACACCTGCCTGACGGAGGGTAGAGAATGAAGTCGGAGAGCCTTTGAATGTAAGGAGGTTATAATTTGAATCGAGCATGGAGAGCTTTTCACCGTCACTATCGACAACGGTGATATCCTGCTCTTCGTTTGACAGAAGTTTGGCCAGATGAGTACCGACCTCTCCCGACCCGGCAATAACTATTTTCATCTGTAATATCAGCCTTTAACAGGATTAGCAATCTTGGCAATGGCCTCATAGATACCATCTGCGTCAAAACCACACAGATGCTTAAGTTCCGAAGGTTTGCCCTGCGGGATAAAACGGTCAGGGACACCAAGACGATGGACGGGGACGTCAGAACCGGCATCGGACAGCGCTTCAAGCACAGCCGAACCCATTCCTCCGTCGGCCACACCATCCTCGACAGTAATGACCGGAACATTCATCGCGACGATACGGCTGATGATTTCCGTATCCATCGGTTTGAGGAATATCATATCGTAGTGAGCCACTGAGATACCAAATTCCTTTTCAGCGCGCTCGATCGCGCAGCGTGCCTCCGAGGCCACCGGGCCTATAGTAAGCACGACCATGTCGCTGCCATCCTTAAGCAATTCACCTTTGCCGACAGGCAACTTGCGCATTTCCTCCGACAACTCCGCCTCTCCGTTGCCACGCGGATAACGGATGGCAAACGGGCCGTCGAAGCTTTCTGCTGTCAGCATCAGATGACGGAGCATATCAAGATTCCTCGGCGACGCAACCGTCATCCCTGGAATCGAACGGAGATATGCCAGATCGAACACTCCGTGGTGGGTAGCGCCATCCTCTCCGACCAGACCTGCTCTGTCGAGGCAGAATGTCACTGGCAGCCCCTCAATAGCCACATCATGGATGATGTGACTGTAGGCTCTCTGAAGGAATGATGAGTAGATGGCCACAAAGGGTTTCATACCCTCCTTTGCCATTCCTCCGGCAAACGTCACAGCATGGCCCTCGGAAATGCCGACATCGAAAGTCCTTGAAGGGAACGCTTTTTCAAGCTTATTCATTGATGTGCCCGAAGGCATGGCGGCCGTCACACCCACTATTTTAGGATTATTTTCGGCAAGCGAGACAAGCGTTTCGCCGAACACATCCTGATATTTCGGAGCTTTCTTCACACTGTCTTTTATAATCTTGCCGGTTTTTGCGTCAAAACGTCCCGGCGCATGCCAGCGTGCGGGATCTTTCTCGGCCGGTTCGTAACCTTTGCCTTTTATGGTGCGCAGATGGAGGATGCGCGGACCGCTGAAATCCTTGATTTCATTCAGCACATTGATAATCGTCGGCAAATCATGGCCGTCGAAAGGCCCGAAATATCTTATATTCAAGCCTTCAAAAATATTCTGCTCCTTGGTTATAAGTGACTTCAGGCTGTTGTTGAAGCGCATGATCATCCCCTTGCCCTTGTTGGTGACAAGATGGTTCTTGCGCAGAAACCTTGCGAACTTATATCTCAGATTGTTATATGCCTTCGATGTGGTGAGATGGGCAAGATATGAATTGAGTGAACCGACATTGCGGTCAATCGACATATCATTGTCGTTAAGAATGATAAGAAGATTGGAATTGGCATTGGCCGCATTGTTAAGCCCCTCGAACGCGAGACCACCACTGATGGAAGCATCGCCAATGACCGCCACGACGTTGCGGAGCGGTGTTTCGTTTTGCAACGAACTTGCCACCGTCATGCCCAAAGCTGCCGAGATGGAGTTTGAGGCATGGCCGGCGGTAAATGTATCATATTCGCTCTCCTTGGGAGAAGGGAAACCGCTGAGACCGCCGAGCGTGCGATTGGTGCTGAAACGGTCGCGACGCCCGGTCAGAATCTTATGGCCATAGGCCTGATGCCCGACATCCCATACGATACGGTCGTAGGGGGTGTTGAACACATAGTGCAAGGCCACTGTAATCTCGACCGCCCCCATGCTCGACGCAAAATGCCCCGGATGGGTCGAGAGCGAGTTGATCAGAAACGAACGCAACTCGCTACACACTTTCGGCAGCTCCTGCACCGGGAGTTTGCGCAAATCGGCCGGAGAGTCAATCTGCGACAGGAGGGGATATTTATCGTCCTTCGTTTCTTTTTCCATTCTTAATATATTTCTTATACAGAGGAACCCACACAATGATACCGGAAGCTGTTATGATAAATATGGTCCAGAGGGTAAACGGCCGTGATGCTATGACAAGATAACACAGGAAAAGCCATAGCACCGCAATAAAGCCGAAGCGTATTTTTGTCGACGTATCCATTAACGGCGGATTATCAATAGCCGGTATAACTGTGAGGAGTAATAGTCTTCAGTTCGGCCTTCACTTCATCGGAAACATTGAGCGTATCAATAAACTCGGCGATACTTTCGGCGGTCACAGCCTCGTTTTTACGGGTCAGAGCCTTGAGTGTCTCGTAGGGCTTCGGATAGCCTTCGCGACGGAGCACGGTCTGAATAGCCTCTGCCACGACACTCCAAGTGTTGTCGAGATCAGCGTCGATGGCCGCACGGTTGAGCAGAAGCTTACCAAGTCCCTTCATTGTCGAAGCGATGGCAATGAGCGTGTGAGCGAGAGGCACACCGATGTTGCGCAATACAGTCGAATCGGTGAGGTCTCTTTGCAGACGCGACACTGGAAGTTTGGTTGCGAGATGACCGAACACGGCATTAGCTATGCCGATGTTTCCTTCAGAATTCTCAAAGTCAATCGGATTAACCTTGTGGGGCATTGCCGACGAACCGACCTCCCCGGCCTTGATTTTCTGTTTGAAATATTCCATGGAGATATACATCCACATGTCACGGTCAAGGTCGAGAATTATGTTGTTTATGCGGGCAAACGCATCGAAAAGCGCAGCGAGATTATCGTAGTTTGATATCTGTGTCGTGTATTCTTCCCTGACGATACCTAACTTCTCTGAAAGGAACTTCGCGCCAAACTCACGCCAGTCCACATCGGGGAATGCACACAGATGGGCATTGAAATTACCTGTCGCCCCTCCGAACTTACCTGAAATCTCAACAGCGTCAAGAATTGCAAGCTGACGGCGGAGTCGGTAGCTGAACACGCGGATTTCCTTTCCGAGACGGGTGGGCGATGCAGGCTGACCATGAGTCTTAGCAAGCATCGGGATGTCATACCACTCGTCGGCACGCGCTTCAAGATGCTCAATCATCTCCACGATACGCGGACGATAGACATTTTTAATCGCATCTGCTATCGACATCGGGACAGAAGTGTTGTTGATGTCCTGTGATGTAAGTCCGAAATGTATATATTCTTTATATTTCTCTATTCCTAAAGCATCGAAGCGCTCCTTTATGAAATATTCGACGGCTTTGACATCATGATTGGTCACGCTTTCAATATCCTTGACTTTCGCAGCGTCTTCAACAGAAAACTGACCGTAGATATCGCGTAACTTACCGAACAACTCTGCAGGGAAATCAGCAAGAGCCGGAAGCGGCAATTCGCAAAGAGCGATAAAATACTCGACCTCTACCTTTACACGGTAGCGGATAAGAGCAAATTCTGAAAAATATTCATCCAGATTCTCACATTTTCCGCGGTAGCGGCCGTCGACCGGTGATATTGCTGTCAGTTCAGTAAGTTTCATGTCAATCTCTTTGATCGGTTTAATAACTCTTAAAAATATAAACGGTATAAAAACATATCAGTAGCCAGTCAATATAGCATCAAAGCTACGATATTAATTTAGGTGTTGCAAATTTACAAAAAAACGGTCACATAACCTTGCGTCCCGCTGAAAATTCAATTGTAAAGCTCTATATTGACGTAATTACATAAAAAAGCCGAAGCCCGAGATGCGTTTGCATCTCAGGCTTCGGTCGGTTAGAA
>NZ_CAJTQC010000047.1 GCF_910578445.1 uncultured Duncaniella sp.
CGTCATGTCAAGAGTATCTCTAACGAACAGGATAAATGAACTTTTCTTAGAACTGTCTTTATACCAATCCGTAGTAAACAGATTTTCTTGATTGGCTTTCAACTTTGCCAGCAAGTCACGGGCGGCGGCTTTTACCATGACTACATCATCTTTTGAGAGATTTTCCTTTCGGAGAATATCGAAAACTTCAAGTTCTTCTTCGGTAAGCCCCTCTTCAGAGGCACGACGTTGTTCAGCCGACATACGGGTTAGCAGCTCCATAAGTTCGCGGAATGCTTCTTCTGACTCGGTGCTACCTGCATTATATCGGTCGATTATTCTTTGAAACTCCTCTGCAAAAGTGCGTCGCTCGCTGTTTTGATTGAGCATAGCATCGAGTTTCTGCGAAATGAAATCTTCAAGATCAGAGATTTCGAGAGCCTTGCATTTCGATTCGCCATATTGTTCACGGAGTTTGTCAATATCAAGGCGACTTAAATCAAATTCGCCAAACTCCTTGATTGTGTACTCTCTATTCTCTGCCGGGCCGTCACCTTTCGGAACTATACTCTGATTGAGCAAATCTTTGATACGGCGGCGAGCCGAATCAAGATTGCCTCGGTCAACCGAGTTATCCATAACCTGTCGGAGGTAATGGATAACCTCGGCCATCACAAAATCCTCTTTGATGCTGATTATGTCGGGCAGACATTCATCATAAATCTGAGAAATAGTGTTGTCAAACACAGCGAATTGAGCTTTGCGCTCAATCGGATTTATGAGAATGTTGGCGTATTGGTCAAAAAGAGAAATTTGATTGAAAGCTTTATTGAGGTCGAGAATCTTCTGTAAATCAACATCAAGACCACGACACCACTCTACGCATTGGGCGATGGCTGCGCGAAGATGAGTGTAAAGCTCATCGAGTGTCATTGCCGCAGGAGTGCCACCAGGTGAGTCTGTTCCGGGATTATCGGTTTCTTCCTCGTTACCATCTCCTTGCGCGTCTCCGTATGTGGCAAAAGCCTTTTTCAGACTACCGAAAATATTGCAGTAAGAAATAATCTGACCGCAAGATTTTTCACGTCCAAGCACGTCAAGTGTCGAGCATCGACGATTTGCACGTGCGATTGTCTGCATAAGGTTTTGCCCCGCAAGTGGCTTATCCATGTAGAGAGTTGACACCATAGGCGAATCGAAGCCGGTGAGCCACATAGAGCAAACAAACACGACACGCAACGGATTGTCTTCGTCGCGGAATAAATCTTGCAGTTCTTGCCCCTCCTCGTTGACATCGTTCATCCGCTCAATATGCGGACGAAGGTTAAGACCTTCGGCTGCGAAGCGTTCTTCATCTCCTTGGCCGGTGCTGATAACGACAGCCATATCGGTAGAGCGCATCCAATCGCGAATTTTCAGCTTGGTCTGATACTCTGCCGCTGAAGGATTGAGCGTCATAAGCTCATGGTTGATGTCAGAAATTTTTTGCTGCCATTTTGCAGTGACAAGGTCATACATCCTTACTGCGGTAAAGCGGTCAACGCTTACCACCATTGCCTTGCCGAGATAACCTCGGTTGATGATATGCTCCACAATATCGTCGGCTATCTTATTCAAGCGAGCCGGACGGCGAAGAATTTCAAGCTCCTTGGCATACTCGCGTTCGAGGCGTTGACGACTGTCATCATCGAGTTCTTCATCTTGAAGAATGTTGATGAAGTCGGCACTGAACGTCGGGTTTTCATTCTGCACCTCAGGCAGGTGGTTGCGATAAGTGAGGCGCACGGTGGCCTCATCTTGCACCGCCTGACTGAAATTATATTCACTGACGGTCTCGCCAAACCATCTGTTTGTAAGTTTTTTGCTACCAAAAAGCGGTGTGCCGGTAAATGCCATATATTTGGCATTTGGCAAACCTGCCCTAAGGTTTTCTGCAAGAGACTTATATTGTGTGCGGTGAGCCTCGTCTATAAACACAATAATATCGTTGCGCTCCGAGAGAACAGGAAATTTCTTGCGCTTATCGTAACGAAATTTTTGAATGAGCGTAAAGAGTATGCGGTGGTCTTCGCCAAGCATAGTGCGGAGACGGTCGCTTGTTTTGGGTTGGCAATCTTCCTCCGCACTCATAAAACCGCTGTGCAAGAAGTTGCGGTAAATCTGACTGTCAAGGTCTTCCCGGTCGGTAATGATAAGGAATGTGAAATTGCCGGAGAAGCGGTTTTTAAGCAGTCGCGCGAGATACACCATTGAAAAGCTCTTGCCGCTACCCTGGGTGTGCCAAAAAACTCCCATCTTACCACGGTCTTCTTCGCGTGGAGAGCCGCAAAGATATTTATATCGCTCTACGGCACGATTCACTCCGAGAAATTGATGGTTTTTGGCACATATCTTTATCGAGCCGTTGTAGAAAAGGATATAGTTGTGGATGTAATCAAGCAAGTTCTCTTTTTTCAACAGCGATCGAGCCATAACATCAAGGCTGATTTTCTCATTCTCGATTTCCTGCTTGTTGATTTTATCATCTTCCGAAGCTCGGAACCAAGGAGCGAAAAAAGCCCACTTGGCAAAAGTCGCTCCTACTCGTGTATGCAAGCCGTTGCTTGCAACGAGCACAGCGTTATAAGCCATTAGTTGAGGAATGGCCGCTTTATACCTCGTCAAGTTATCGTCAAATGCTTGTTTAACGGGAATATTGCTGTCTTTAAGTTCAATGGTAATCAATGGTATGCCATTGACGTAGATTATAACATCGGGGCGCAGACGGTAAACATCACCTTGAATCCAAAGTTGGTTAACGACATCAAACTGGTTGCTTGTCGGATTCCCCTAATCTATGTATTGAATAGTTCGTTGCTCACGTTTTCCGTTGGCTTGAAGCACGTTAATCTTGAACCCGTTGATGATTCGTGAAAGAATCGTGGCATTAAGAGAAGCCGGGTCAGAGTGCAAGTCTATATCATTGAGTGCGGCCACAGCCGTATTCACATCTGAATCATCGAAACCTTGTGGACGGTCAGTTGCCGAAGCATTTATACGCTTAACCTCGCGGCGGAGTACATCAAGATTCAGCACACCTCGCTCCGAACTGCGATGCAAATGGTCGGTCACATAGCAGTTGAAATGATTGTTGTAGTCCAATTCATTGAGGCACACATCAATCAGTTCGCGTTCAATATCATCTTCCTTAATAAAGTATCTCATTGTGTCAAGCGATTTAAGGTGTCACTTCAAGCTGACCACTCATAAGCTGTGGCAACAAGCGGTCACGCATCTGCTGTAGTGTAACATTTAACTTTTTAAGATATGTCAACTCATTAAAAATAGCCGATATGGATTGCTCAAAAAGCGTTCTGTATTTTTCATCCGGAACAAGTAATTTAAGGCATGATAGAATTTTGATTGTCATGCTCGGAAGAGCTGTCCCTGAATTAAACACTTCCATATCAAAAGCTTTAAGTTGAAAAAAAGCAAGTTTACAGATTTTAGGAATTTTAGGTATCGAATAAAACATAGTATCAATACACCAAAACTTGCCATCCGCTAATATTATGTTATTAAGAGTACCTTTTCTGGGTATTAGAACAGATTCTCCTTCATATAAATATTCGTTTCCATAACGCATTATTCCCCCAGAGCCATATATAGGAAACAATCCATCATAAACTAACTTATGGTCTTTGCCATAAAGAATCTGCAAAATATCTGTAACAGAGCGATATTTCCACCCTTTAGGGAGACCATCGACAAATTCGGTGGTTTCGTGGCCGGGGAAGCGGAAAAACACGAACCACTCACGATATGTACGCATTGCCATTTCTTCCAAAATTGCTATGCGTCTACGATTAACCTCAATGAGTTCATCGTATTGTGAGAGAATATCAACAACCTTATTCTGAATATCAATCGAGGGCAGTCTTAGTTTTACCTTTGAAAGTATCGAAGTGTTAAGATTTGGCATTGTAGATCCGACAGTCGCCAACTCTATACAACTTGTTGAGTAGGGTTGCTGTAAGTGATAATAAACGTATTTTGAATTAGCCCTTGCTTCATCAATGGTTACTTTTAGACAGCCAGTGCCGCATAGCCAATCCGTTTCGTTGTCAGTGATATAAGCGCACTTGGCCAAGTCACCTCGTCGAGGATAAATAATGTCACCTTCATTTGTTTTATGCCGTTGTAGACGTTGCACGTGTTCTTCCGAAACACGCGCAATTTTTTGTTCTGATATTTTCCAGTCCACAATATCCTGTGGCATAATAACAGGAGTTCCCTCATCAGAATAATCTGATGAATGGAGTTGGGAGCCAAATGGCCCGGTTTGTATGTTGGACGCAACAGCACCAAGTGTCGTTTCTTGCACTTTCATACTCCCAACTGATTAAGATGTCCAACGATGCTCTCCATCAGCTCATTGCTTTTATCGTTTAAGGCCGAAAGTTCTGATTTAAGAGCTGTCATGCTTTCGCGGAAGTCGTTGAGGTCTTCAACGTCGAAGCTTACGCCGACGTAGCGACCGGGATTTAGCGAGTAGTCCTGCTCGCGGATTTCATCGATGGAGGCCGCTTTGCATAGGCCGATAACATCGCGATACTTGCCATCGGGGAAATTGTCTATGAGCCATTGGCGCATAGAGGTAAAATGGGTCAGCACTTTTTCAGCATCTGCGAGAGCGGCATCGGCGGCATCAATGCGTCGCTTAATATCGGTTTTAAGATTTTTGCCGGGGTTTTCCGAAAGGAAAGATTCTGCCTCAATGGTCGCAGCATTTTTTTCTTCGACGCAACTTTCGTATTTTGCAGTTAAATCGTGGATTCGGCTGTCGTAATGCGACATGAGTAGGTGCCAATGAACCTCATCACCTTGATAAATGTGACGGATGCAAGCGAGGTTTGCGATGTGTTCATCGGTAAACTCACGATGTGCACGGTCAATCTGCTTATAGAAATTTCGGGCGTTGATGAAAAGTACTCGCTTATCTTCACGTCGAGCTTTATCAAAGAACCATAGAGTGGCAGGTAGTGTGACCGAGAAGAACATATTGCTCGGCAGTGAGAGCATTGCGTTCACAATGCCGTCTTCGACCAATCGGGCGCGGATTTCAGCTTCTGACTTACCGGCATCTGTGGCAATTGAGGCCATGACGAGAGCTGCTCGCCCGGTGTCATTGAGTGCCGTGGCAAATTGATTTATCCAAAGATAATTCGCATTTGGCACGGTCTCGCCATCCTTGCTCTTGGACTTTGTTTTGTTTTTGGGTATTCCGAAAGTGTTGAAACGCGGGTCGTCCTTTACTTTGTCGTAGCTGACATCATCGACATTGAAAGGGGGATTAGCCATTACGAAATCGAACGTGCCGAATGAATTGTGAGGGTCGCTGTAATAGCTGTTGGCTTGAACGATGTTTCCGTTCAAGCCGTGGAGAAACATATTCATTCGAGCGAGTTTTACGGTCTCGTTTTCTTTTTCGATGCCGTAAACGCTTATGCGGTCGGGGCGGTCATTGCTGCGCTGAACGAAGTCGGCGCTTTGCACGAACATACCGCCCGAACCGCAGGCCGGGTCAAGGATGCGCCCTTTGTACGGCTCAATCATTTCAACCATTAGGCGGACAACTGAGGTAGGAGTGTAATATTCGCCGCCTCCTTTGCCCTCGCTGCTTGCAAATTTGCCGAGAAAGTATTCATAAACCTTACCGAATACGTCACCCTCCAAGTCACGAGGAATAGAATTTATGATTTTCAGAAGCGAGGCAGTGAGAGAGTCGTCACGTATGGTTTCTCCGTCTTCCTTTGGTTCAAGGTTGAAATATTCATCTTTGGGAAGCGAGCCTACAAGCTCGGGCTTGTGTTGCTCGATGCCCTCCATCGCTTGTTTGATCGCAAGTGGAATATCCTCTTGCTCGCTCAAACTGAGCAAATAGTCGAAATGAGATTTCTCCGGCAGATAATATCCGCATTTGCTCAGTGCAATTTCCTCTCGTGTTTTCGGATTGCGGGTATTCTGCGAAGCTGAAAACTCTGCTTCTATTTCATCTTTGAACTTGTCGTATTTGTTGGATGCAAAACGTAGGAATATCAGCCCCAATAATGGGGTTGAAT
>NZ_CAJTQC010000048.1 GCF_910578445.1 uncultured Duncaniella sp.
GCCGGACGACCAGACAAAGGCGAAATGGAACAGCGAGAGAAAATCGCCCTCATTCGACATCCTTTCGGCGTGGCGTGAGATTGTCGGCAAACTGACCGGGATTGTTCCTGCGGCTGACAGCGGCGGCGACATAATGCCCGAGGGTGTGCCGTTCTCGCCGGACGCGCTCCAACGCCTCTATTCCTGGCAGAATGAATCGACCGAGCGGTGCAACGCCGAGGGGAGCGACACGCTCACGGCAATTGCGAGCAAACTTGAAATCTATGCCGTGCGGTTCTGCCTTCTTCTTGCCCTCTCCGACTGGGCGTGCGGGGCAAAAAAGAAAAAGGCGATAGAAGCGGCTACGGTCGATAGGGCAATCCGTCTGACTGAGTATTTCCGAGTAACGGCGACAAGGGTGCAGGGCATCATCGGCGAGGACGCGCTGACCGATGTGCAGCTTGCCGTGATGTCGGAACTGCCCGCCACGTTCACCACCGCCGAGGGAGTTGCCATAGCCGGGAAATGCGGTATGGCGGAACGCACGTTCAAGAAATTCCTTCGTGACAGACGGGGCGTTTTCTTCACCCGCGATGCCTACGGCTCTTATTCCAAACTTTGAATTTACCCCATGCACACCTTGCACTTTTGCACACTCCCGACCGTGCAAGAGTGCAAGGAATGCACGGGGGTTATCCCTGAATTTGAAATGATGACAACAGAGTTTTTTCTCGGTGTACCACTATACCCGTTACAGTGGTTTACCGCCCAGCGACCCATATCCGGGGAGCAGTCCCATCCGTGCTGCCGCGCACGGAAATTACAGCCATGCGGGAAATTCCTTAGCATATTAGGGAATTTTCCGAGCCGCATATCGTTCCGATACGCTGAAAATATCCCCAATATGCCAAAGAGGTCAACCCCTTTGGAATCCCCGCGCCAACGAGGGCAGAGCCGGGCTTGCCCGGACTATGCCGAGTGCAGCCGGGGAAAGACCGTAGGTCAATCCCCGGAACGGCTTAACAGAAAGCCGTACACTCCGATTGCTCCGCAACTTAAACTCGTCCGCCTATGAGCTACGCAGTGTTCCACATCATCAAGGCGAACTCGTCTTTGAACTCGATAGCCAAGCATATCGAGCGCAGCTCCCATCCCGACAACGCAGACCCGGGGCGAACGCACCTCAACCGCTACGGTCTGGTCGAGTATCCCGACGGGATAACCGGGCTTGCGGCGGCTGTCGAATACCGCATAGCCAACGCCGGGATAACCCGAAAAATCTCCGACCGGCAGGTGCGCTGCCTCAACATGGTGATGACCTCCGACAACGAGGGTATGCAGAAAATCATCGACGCCGGAAAACTCGACCAATGGATAGCCGACAACATCAAGTGGGTTCGTGACACATTCGGCAGCGACAATGTTGTCGGCGCATCCCTGCACATGGACGAGCGCACACCGCACCTGCACATAGCGGTCGTTCCGATTGTCACCACCGAGAGAAAAAAGAAAGCGAGGGAAGCGGCGGTGAAGAAGCGTTACCGCACCAAGCCGACCAACCGCCCCCGGCTGTGTGCAGACGACATAATGGAGCGTAAGGCGATGAGCCGTTACCAAGACCTCTATGCCGAGGCAATGGCGAAGTACGGATTGGAGCGAGGTATCCGGGGTTCGGAAGCACGGCACATAGACCAACACGAATACTACCGCCAATGCCAGCGGGAGAAAGCCGGACTTGAAAAGGATGTTGCCGAACTCTCCACCGAGAAAAAGAAACTCGACAAGGAGAAGAAATCGTTGGAGAGCAAGGTCGGTCATCTTGAATGCAGCGCAATCGCCCTTGACGCTCAAAAGAAGCAGTTGAGGCAGGTAAACGAGGAAATCCGGCAGACAAACCGCGAACTCTATTCCGAGAACACCCGGCTGACCGAGGCAAATTCTTCTCTCGCCGCCGAAAACAAATCGCTTGCCTATACCAATGCCGGACTTTCGGAAGAAGCCACAAGACTTTCGGCACAGCGGGAGAATCTTGCAGCGGACACCGAAAGGCTGACCGTCGAGAAAAAGGCATACGAGGCACAGACCACCGAGGCACGGCAGGAGGCAGAAACCGCCATGCGTGAACGTGATGAAGCCAAAGCCGAGCGTGACGCACAACGGAAAGAAGCCGTCAGCAACATCGCCAACATCTTCACCGGGAGCAAGACCAAGCGGCTTGAAGCCGAGGTTGCACGGAAGGATAATGAAATCCGGGAGCTGAAAGACCGTGTCGAGGCAAGGGAGCAGGACTTTCGCCGTGAGATGTCCAACCTATCCGACAACCTCCGCAGACAAAAGGAGAGTGAAGCCTCCACTATCCGGATACACAACTATCTGGAAACCGACCTCAACACGTTCTTCCCCGATGTGCTCCCGATGTTGGAGGCGGCGAGAGAATGCCGAGAGGTCGGTTTGTCGGACACTGTAACCCGTGCATTGCTTGACCAGAAGCCGCGATATTTTAAGGAGGGAGCAACCATACATTCGGAAACATACCGTCAAGATTTCGATGTGTCCAACGCAGAGGTGCAAATCAAGCGCAATCCAACCGACAACAAATTTCACCTCCACATCAACGGTACCCGTGTGTTCCAGTGGCTCAAAGAGCAATGGCAACGCCTAAAACAAACTTTCAGCCGAGGACTTCGATACTAATCTACTAATAAAAACGGCTATCCACGCTAATTTGGCGAGATAGCCGTTTTTCATATTTTTGACTATTACTAATTAAAAAGAAATAGTAAAATTCATTGCAGGAGTGTATGATAGATTTTGGCCGAAGGTTGGTGCTGAGAGTTGAGTCACGCCCATGCTCATGCCTATCTTCTTGGCCTTGTTCTTATAATGATAGGCACTCACCAGAATCGGTATGCTTGCTGCCGTCAAACCAAGACCCGAATATATAATAATTGGCCCGGCTTGAGTTTTATCATGGTTAGAACCATGAATACTGCTCAATGCCAATGACACGATAGCCCCGACTCCGGTAGCAGTCATGCCAACGCTGAATGTAGTCCAGCCAACGGCACGCAATGCCTTATATTTGCCCCATTCCGGGGTATTCTTGTAGGCATCATTCATCAGCATTGGCGGGAGCTGCTGTGGACTATGACTACTGATGCTCGTCTGCACATCAGCCGGATTGTCGGCTATTGAGTTGTTTTGCGAGTACGTATAGACTGCCGATACAATAAAAACTATAAATACTAAGATTTTCTTCATGTTGATATTTCTCAGTTGGCTCGATGGAGAGATTATTATTAGTGAAAGAAAACGTGAGCCAACTATGCCACGTCGTAATTGGAGGTCGTAGGAAACCTGCCGTGCAGATGTAACAATAGTGACCCACGCATATGCGTGAGAACCACTATGCTATCATTGCACGCTCGAAAAGTTCCTACGTTTCCAATTACAAGATAAGCATAACGCTTCTTATGTTTTCGAAATGTAATGGTTGGCCTTTGCCAAACCGAATACAAAGATACATACAATATTGCAGTTTACTATAATTCAAAGGCTAAAAAACGGTTAATTAATCAAATGGAATCGAATTAAATATAACTAACGCCACTTAAAAATCCTAAAACCGTTTGTTCCTCAATGGCTCGATTTTCGCCGATAGTACACTTTTAGTACACCTTGTAAAAGAGATAATGGCTGTAAATCAATAGATTAACAGCCATTATCAGTACCCGGACCCGGGACAAAATTTTTATCTGGAGTGCCGTTGTTGCCGGATGTGGCATCATGGCTTTACTTGGTCGCCACGCTGCCATTCACCGTTTTGGCACAGACCAATTTACCGGCAATGTACTCTTTGCCGTTTTCTTTGTCCTTTCAATCGGTCTATATTGCGGTTTCCAATCGGTAATCGAAGATGTGTTCAACCGCCTTCAATCTCTTTTTCGTCGCCGTGAAATCATGGCTATTGCCGAGACTACCACCGGTGAACAGATTGCCATACCCACAGTAGAAGAGCCGGAATCTTCCATTATGGAATGTTCTGCCCCAGCGCAAGACCTTGAAACTGAAATTTGTCCGGAGAATACTTTTCAGGTGGATTCCAATGAAGAAATCGAGGAAGATGTCGAATATCTGACACTTGAAGATGGCACAAGAATAAAAATCGGAGCCATAGATATTGATGATGTCGTCTTCGATAATCTTGAGGACAATATCACCGAGTACGGAAGCCTTCAAGAGCGGGATGAAGCCCGTGGCGAATATCCTTATTTTGAGGATTATATCGGTGGCCATGGACTTGAGGAAGTTCTGGAATCGGATACGCTATACAATGAATGGGTAAATCTCCAGCCCAAGCATATAAGGAAAGAGCTGGAACTCGGTATCTATCGTGTCCGTGCATATCCCAAAAGTGATGATACAATCGGTTGCTTTACCAAGACTGCCAAAGAAAACCGCATCAAGCAGGATGACGGCAAGATACGCATAGAGGAATGGGAGGAAGAAGCTTACATTGATGCAAATGGCGATGTCTATTATTCCGACCAGATTGAAGCCGCTCTGAAAGCATTGAAATCAGACAAGGAACATTCTGAAATTCAGAAGCAACTGTTACTGCAACATGAACAGTGCAACGCCGCACATGCCGAACTCGCTGAAGAAGATATGAAATTCAGCCTCGCCCAGATAGAATTTATCTGTGCTTACATCACATTCATGATGCAACCCTATCTCGAAGCCGATGAGTTACAGAAACTACATCACAATGCCAAGATATGGACTGTCAATGCCATGCCGCCGTTCACACCGGTGAATCTCAGGAGCAACCACCTGACAAAAGAGGATTTGAAGCATCTGGGATATAATGTCGGCAAATTCCTTCGACTGCAAGGAGGCGTAATCGCCCGATTTGTAAAGAAAGTGTTTGAGAAACCTTTCGAGAACACCCATATCCGCACAATCGAGCAGAAACTACGAGAAAAGAAGTCCAACAAGGAGCGTATTCCCATCCACACCAACGACCAGATGGATAAGCTTTTCAAGCACTTCCAGCGTTACGGCAACATCAACCTCGACATTCTAAATAGAGCATAATAAGCTCACTCGCAATACTAAAGCGAATAACAATGGCTAATGCCTGAGTTATTCGCTTTTTTGTTTTAGTGACAGTTATCAAATTGCTCTTCAATATATTCAAATAATTCAGGATTATTACACATGGGATGTTGAAGACTTCTACCACCTTTGAAACCGTACTTCTTCAATGAATCTTCGTCCAAGGTATCCCCTGTAAATTCCTGAATCGCCTCCAAACGCCAAGTTATATCTTTAGGCGCATTTTCAACCCAGAATTTACTATCAGATCGTTCCTCAATAGCGGTTACTACTGTCTTGAAAATAATCTTACGCTCTGCGGAACTGAACACATATACAATATCGCCGATAGCAAAATTATTTCTTGCCTTTTTTCAACTAATGAATCCGGTTTCCACTAAGGAAGCATAGTGATTACATCGTTTTGCGTTTGCAAAAACAAGCCAGTGTCTATTGATGTGATTATCTGATGATGTTTTCATAATGCAAAATTAATACTTTTCACGTACTTCTACATAATCAATCGACATCATAAGTTCGGTCAGGAGTGATAAGCATCAGATAACCGGGAAATCACTCCTTTTTCCATATTTTCACCATACAAATAATCTTATCTTTTTGATTCTGTTTTTCAGCGGGTTAACACTTGCTAAATGGTTATTTTGAGGTAGTGAGGATGGTTAAGTTGATAACCCCCAACTCACTCTTTTACTTTGCGTTAGAATTTCAAACGAAACCCAAAACCCAAAGTAAAAATGGAAACTTCCAAAATCACTTTTGACCAGCTGCCACATGTGGTAAGCGGTCTCTCCGAGAAACTCGACCGAGTGCTTG
>NZ_CAJTQC010000049.1 GCF_910578445.1 uncultured Duncaniella sp.
GTAGTTAAAAAAAGTTTTAAGAATGCGTTATTTATGGACGAAGGGACTGAATCAATGATGAGGTGCTGACTGTCAGAAAGGTGCGACATCGTCGGATGTCGCGCCAAGTATATCGGCAGAGCCACCGCTAAACGGACTCGGAGCGGCGAAAGAGTCTGACGAACCATCGTCGCCTGAATTCAGGCGCGATACTTTGCTTCCGCTTGTCATCTCAAGCTCGCCTTCCCAGTTTTCGAAACGTGCGTAGCGCGATTTGAAACGCATCTTGACATCGTCGACGCGACCGCTACGGTGCTTGGCGACGATGAATTCGGCAAGTCCTCGAATGTCGTTACCGGCAGCATCGACACCCGAACGAAGGTAATATTCCGGACGGTGGATGAAGCAGACGATGTCGGCATCCTGTTCGATCGCACCCGATTCACGAAGGTCGCTAAGCTGCGGGCGCTTGCCGTCCTTGCTGTCAGCGCCACGCGACTCAACGCTTCGGTTGAGCTGTGAAAGGGCGACAATCGGGATGTTAAGTTCCTTGGCAAGCTGTTTGAGCGAACGTGAAATCATGGAGACCTCCTGTTCGCGCGAACCGAATTTCATGCCGGAAGCATTCATGAGCTGAAGGTAGTCGATGATTATGAACGACACATTGTGCTCGCGCACGAGTCGACGAGCTTTCGTACGAAGTTCGAATATCGAGAGCGATGCGGTGTCGTCGATGTAGAGCGGAGCGCTGTAGAGATTTTTGACACGCGACATCAGCTGATCCCATTCCATCTGTGAAAGCTGTCCGCTCTTGATTTTTTCACCCTCGATTTCGCAGGTGTTCTGAATCAGACGGTTGACAAGCTGCACATTAGACATTTCCAACGAGAATATGGCCACAGGGATATTATAGTCAACCGCCATATTCTTTGCCATTGACAGCACAAACGCGGTCTTACCCATAGCGGGACGCGCAGCGATGATTATGAGGTCGCTTCGCTGCCATCCTGAGGTAAGCTTGTCAAGCTCATGATATCCTGATTCAAGTCCAGAAAGACCTGAGGTGCGGTTGGCTGCGGTCTGAATCTGCTCAATGGCGGCATTGATGACAGGGTCGATCTGGGTGACATCTTTCTTTACGTTGCGCTGCGAGATTTCAAACAGTTTACCTTCGGCTTCCTGAAGGAGGTCATCGACATCGTAGCTCTCGTCGAAAGCCTGCGCCTCAATCTGAGACGCGAATTTAATAAGTTCGCGCGCAAGATATTTCTGTGCGACTATACGAGCATGGAATTCAACGTGTGCGCCGGATGCGACACGTGAAGTAAGTTCCGAGATACGTAGAGGGCCGCCCGCACCTTCAAGTTCGCCCATCAGTCGGAGCTTCTCGGTGACAGTCAGCATGTCGATGCTTTGCTGCGAAGCACCGAGACTCTGAATGGCCGCGTATATTTTCTGATTGGCCGGTTCGTAGAATGATTCGGGTTTAAGAATGTCGCACACCACTGTATAGGCATCCTTTTCAAGCATCAGTGCTCCGAGCACGGCTTCTTCAAGGTCATTGTCGCGCGGAGGGATGCGGCCTCCATGGTCGAAGACTGAGACGTGTTGCGGTTTCTGTCGGCCTGAGCGTGAGGGATAACTGTTGGAGTCCTGTGGCATGATTGATGTCTATGGTGATTTGAGTTTGACTGTAGTGTGTGGAGGTGAGGGAGTGAGAGCGGAGTGGAGAATGTTTTCAGCTGCAAAGTTAAGGATTTTTTAGCTCCGAAATGGTGCTGTCATGCAAAATTAACCGCTAAAATCTGTGGCATTGCTCTAAAAAGTCCGGACGTTTTATGGTCTATTAAGCTGATTATGTGAAAAATCTGTCATTCCTTTGTCTTACTCGTCAAACTCGAAATCGTTTTGCGATAACACGATGTCTGTTAAAACCTATATTTTACCGTTAAACAGCCTCTGGGTATCACTCCAACTAACGGTCTCAGTTGTTAACTTGTCAAGATTTTCGACAGGTTATAACTCTGCTGTCATTGTTACAGGTTCTTCCTGCCTTGGATGAACAGTTGACTGAATTATATTTACGTTGAAAGTTTGTCTTTAATCCAGCTCGCCAGAAAAAACACGGCGATACCCACAGGAAGGCCCACGCAAAACAAGAACGTCAAGAAACCCGGACAGGCGCAAATAACGATGAATATAATAAGTATTGCCCAAAGAATTATTCCTATCATAGTTATATATTTAAGTGTTCGCTAAGATACTAAAATATTTTGAATTTCGGTGAGATTTGTCAATAGAAATTATCCATTCCAGGCGGTGTCGCTCCGCTGTGTGTATAACTCTCAGGGATGGGCAGTTCCTCACTTATTTGACGCGCCTTCTTAATAGCCTTACCAAGCCAAGCAACGATGCAGAGGATTGCGATAAAATCATGGTTGTTTTGTTTTAATGGACGTAGGTCATGACCTGACTGATTAATGGCGATTCGAGCCGTTATCCGTTAATGCTTTGACATTTTTATTCTCTCGGAGCAGAAAGCTCACAGTTTATATGTAAATTTGCGCCACATATTATTCATATACATAGGCAACCTTAAGATTTAAAAAGAGTTTTTACTTGTCATCATGATTTTATTTCCAAATGCCAAAATCAATATCGGGCTTGACATCGTGAGCAAGCGTCCCGACGGTTATCATAATATTGAAACTGTCATGTATCCCGTCCCGTGGCGCGATGTCCTTGAGATAGTTCCCGCTAAAGGCAGCGAGACCACATTGACTGTCACAGGGCGCGAGGTTAACTGCCCGGCTGAAAAAAATCTCGTAATGAAGGCTTATAATGCTCTTTCCGCACAAGTCGGACTGCCTCCCGTCGACATATATCTGCGCAAAATAATCCCCGACGGAGCAGGCCTTGGAGGAGGATCGGCCGATGCGGCATTTACACTTGTCGGTCTCAACAGCCTTTTCGCTCTTGGTCTTAGCGACCGCGAGCTTGCCGACATCGCTGCAGGGCTTGGCGCAGACTGTCCTTTCTTTGTCTATAACCGTCCGATGCTATGTACGGGAATCGGGACTGACTTCACCCCGGTCGACCTGAATCTTAAAGGTTATGGCATCGTAATCGTGAAGCCGGAAGTAAGCGTCCCGACCGCTTTGGCCTATAGCCGTGTGACACCTGCTGAACCCACAGTCAAGCTTGCTGATAAAATCACGGTCTTGCCTACGCAGTGGCAGGGACAGATTAAAAATGATTTCGAGTCATCGGTTTTTCCGTCCTATCCGGAAGTCGGCAAGATTAAAGAGAAACTGATTGACCTTGGAGCAATCTATGCTTCAATGTCAGGATCGGGCTCGGCGGTCTACGGAATTTTCGAAAGTGACATTTTGTCAGAGGAACTGACAGATTGTTTCCCCGGCTGCTCGGTTTTTTCCGACAAGTTTGAATGATAGTTCAATGTACTCCTTTTTATTGGATGATTGAACGTTATCCCCTTCCGGTTGTTGTAATTTAAAATCATTGTTGTGTTACCGTTGGCTTTTGCAGGCAAAAAAAGATGTCTGTCGAAGGCTTTGGCAACATTTTTGATAGTGATATTATAATTAGTAAATAAAGAAAAGATATAAGAAGCATTATGAGCCACAAACCAAATAATCCGAAAGAAAAGAAAGAAGCTCCACAGCAGGAAGAAGCCGTCCTTGACGACGTTCAGGAAGCTTTCGACGAACAAAATTCCGTAGAAGACGAGGAAAACGATATAATCAACAAGCAGCTGTCTGATATCGATGCTCTCAACAAACAGCTTCAGGATGCGGAAGAAAAGCTTGCTAAGGAGAAGAAGGAATATCTTTTCCTTATGGCTGAATTTGATAACTTCCGCAAACGTACTGTCAAGGAGAAATCAGAGATAATCAAGAATGCGGCTGAAAATGTCTTTAAAGGACTTCTTCCTATTGTCGACGATTTCGAACGCGGCCTTGAGGCGAGCGCCAAGTGTGACGACGCGGCGTCTGTCCGTCAGGGCATGGAGCTTATTTATCAGAAACTCGTCAAGTTTCTTGCTGCAAACGGCGTGAAGCCGATTGAAAGCAACGGCAAACCCTTTGACGAGGAATACCACGAAGCCATTGCGATGGTTCCCGTGACTGATGAATCGCAGAAAGGAATTGTCATCGACACTCCCTCGAAAGGCTATACTATCAACGACAAAGTGCTCCGCCATGCAAAAGTGGCTGTGGGCCAATAACATACCACACACTATTCATGGCTAATAAAAGAGATTACTACGAAGTGCTTGGAGTCGACAAGAATGCCGATGAAAAGACCATAAAAAGCGCTTACCGTAAGAAGGCCATCCAGTATCACCCCGACAAAAATCCGGGCGACAAGGAGGCTGAGGAGAAATTCAAGGAAGCTGCCGAGGCCTACGATGTGCTCTCAAATCCGGAAAAGCGTGCGAAATACGACCAGTTCGGCCACAACATGGGCCCGCAGGGTTTCCCGGGCGGAGGTGGCGGTTTCCATGCGGGAGGCTTCTCGATGGAGGACATCTTCTCGCAGTTCGGCGACATCTTCGGAGGCGGATTCGGCAACATGGGTGGATTCGAGACCGCCGGCGGACGCACACGTCGCCGGCAGCGTAGAGGTTCTGACCTGAGAATCAAGGTCAAGATGACTCTTGCCGAGATTGCCACAGGTGTCACAAAGACACTCAAGATTCCGACTCTTGTAAAGGATACACACTGCGACGGCACAGGCGCGAAAGACGGCAAGGCTTTCACCACATGTCCGACATGTGGTGGTTCGGGAACAGTGCTGCGTCAGCAGCAGACATTGTTTGGCCTCTCTCAGTCGGCTGTGGAATGTCCTCAGTGTAAAGGTGAGGGTAAAATCATCACTGACAAGTGTCAGTATTGCCAAGGTGAGGGCGTAGTTCGCGAAGACCGCACGGTGACATTTACAATACCGGCCGGTGTCGCAGACGGCCAGACTCTCACTGTCAAGGGACAGGGCAACGCCGCCATTCATGGCGGTGTCAACGGCGACCTGCTCGTTGTCATCGAGGAGATTAAAAACCCCGAGCTTATACGCGACGGCAACGATGTCATCTATAACCTCATGCTCGACATCCCAACTGCCGCTCTCGGCGGATCAGTGGAAGTGCCGACAATCAACGGACGTGCACGTCTCAAGATTCCTGCCGGAACTCAGCCCGGCAAGGTGCTCCGTCTGAGAGGAAAAGGTCTCCCCTCGACAGAAGGCTATGGCACAGGCGACGAACTTATCAACGTGATGGTCTATATCCCGGAAAATCTTACCGACGACGAAAAGAAGGCTATCGAATCTCTGCAGGGCAAACCGAATATGACCCCGAATGAATCGACCAAGAGCCGTATCTTCAGCAAGCTTAAACATATCTTCGAATAAAGAATCCGAATCAGGTCATTCCTGACGCAGATTATAAAAGCAGTGGCACGCCTACGACAGACGTGCCACTGCTTTTTTTCATTGTCATCTGTCGAAAATTTATTTTTCAAAAAACCTCAATCTGGATTATTCAGAGCAGGGTTTGGGAGTGCTTTGTCCGTATTTTTCAAACTTTTACAAAACTATTTTCAAACAA
>NZ_CAJTQC010000050.1 GCF_910578445.1 uncultured Duncaniella sp.
CGGTGTAGCGGAAAACAACATCTATGCCGCATTCTTTCAGCTTGGCTGTGAAATCGTCCTTGTCGGTGGCATGGGCAAGCACATCGGCAATCCTGTTCCTTGTCGGTGTGACATCAATCTTCTCTTTGGCGCGCTCGAAGCGTCCCTCCACGGCGGTACGGCTTGCAAATTTGCCGAGGCGCGAAGCCTTGAACGGATTGGCGATAACCTTGCCTTCGTCGTCAGTGGCGAAATATACCAGACCGTGATACTCGCGCCCGTTAACCTTGCCGTCAGCCTCATCACACCGTATGTTGTATAAGGAAAGTACAGCGTTGTACTCGCCCATAGTCTGGAACTTGTAACGCATACCAACCATTTTGACGGTGTTTGCAACCTGACGCTTCAAATCGCCGTTTGGATCAACTTTTTTAATCGGCATATCGGGAGTGATTTTCTCGCGCTCGGCAACTTTCAACCCGTATTTCTGCTCCAGCTCACGGCAGACCTTCTTATTCTTGTAGAAGTTGTTTCGGTCTGATATACAGCGTCCGTCAGTTCCCACGCGGAGAGCCACTATATGGACGTGGTGACGGTCTATGTCTTCGTGCTTCACTATGAGATATGGCATATCGGCAAACCCCATCATCTGCATATAATCGTGGGCAAGACGTGTGAAATCAGAGTCGCTGAGAATGTCGTCAGGGTGCGGGTTCAAGGATATGTGCATCATCGGCCGCTCCGTGCGCGAGGAAGTGGGTATCCAGCGCATGAAATCCTCGTAAGCACGGTGTATGTCAACCGTCCCGCTGCCGTCATTATAAATTTTGTTGGTGTCAAGCACCCGCCCCCGCTCCTTGTTGATTTTCTCGCCGTTATATATAAGCGCGCCATACAGGGAGTTGCCTATCGAGATTTTAGCGACCATTGCTCATCGAACTTGCGGGCGAGGGCTACAATCTCGCTGTTGACCTTTATAAGCTCGATTGTCAGCTTCTCCAGTTTATAGAGAGCAGACATCGCTTTCTTCTCGGTGAAATTCTCGCGCAGTGTCTTCAGCACGTTGTCGTATGATACGCCGAGTGTGCGGAAAAGGGAGTTGAACGATGACAGCTTGTCGATGAACACACGGGTGTTCTCGTCAATGGTATATACCTTAAAAGGCTTCTGAAAGATGAAATTCTTGATGAACGCTCCCTTGCTTTCAAGCCCGGAACGCTCAAACATGGCGAGGAAACGTGCGTTTTCCTCTGCGTTGAACCGCACTACATAGCGGTTGACCGAAGGATCGGTCTTGGGGCGTCGTCCGCCCCGGCTGGGAATCTGGGTCATAATAATGTGGATTTATGTGGTGTAACCGCATTGCGGTAGCAAAAGCCGGCGCAGCCCATCGTATGGATTTACGACTTCGGAGTAAATCTTCCCAATGTTTACATTGCAAGTGTTTCGTGGCACAATCTTCGATTCGTGTGCCGGGAAACATAACTTGCAATGTTCATGTGAACATCCGTCCTAATATGAAATATGGTAATATCAGTATCGGGTATGCCCGGTGATGACCCGACGGCGTGATTACCGTGATTTCAATGACGCGGCGGTGTTATGTTGCCGTAATGCTTCCATAAATTTACGAAAATAATCGCGTAAATCCTAACACCGTCAGAAAAATATCCAATAAAAAACAGCATATCGTACCTCCCGACCGGTTGCTCTGACTTTGGCTAAAAAATTTTTGAATTTGAAATGTTAAAAATTTGGGCAAAAAATTCGGACATAGCCGGACATACTTGGACAAAGCCGGACAAACCGCTAAATCTTAGAGAATTGGACTGTTTTCTGATTTGACAAATTGGAAATTTATTTGTTTCTTTGTGTAGAGATTGACAGTTAAACCTGCCTTCAAGGAGTTCAACTTACATACTTTATTACAGAACTATCCATTGAATTGCAAGTATGATTTTCAATCTGTCTTGAGAACATTAATTTTATTGACAGAAATATTTGCTCTTAGACAAATCTGTATCCTTCCTTACAGTTCAACTTATAGATATGGAATTGGAACTGTTTAATGAACGATAAAGATATAGTCTTAAAAAGTGATTTATCTTCAATATTATATACTGTTTGATTGACAAATCTATTTATCTATAATTCATAGCTTGATGGCTTCAAGGCTTGACAGCCGTGGGCGATAGACACCACTAAACTCCACATTCAAACCAGAACCAGAGATGACTGACGAATCCAACCCTTTCCAGCTAACTTAGCCGATGCCCTCCCGACAGCGGAGGAAGGTCGCCTCGTGCGACGGAGATAGCTGTAACCCATTCCGCATAGCCCGTGCCGGCACTGCTTCACACCGATGGAAGCCCGGTCTGTCCGTGTCAGGAGATACGCTGACGGCCACCGCTATGCAATCACCACTACATCCATCCAAATTAAATTATTATGACAGACCCCAGATTTGTCGCTTTCTCCACCCAGAAAGGTGGAGCAGGCAAAACTACTCTGACCGTACTCGCGGCGAGTTACCTCTACTATGTGAGAGGCCTGAAGGTGCTTGTCGTTGACTGCGACTATCCGCAGTACAGCATCGAGGAGATGCGCCAGCGCGACAAAGACCTCATCGAGTGCAGCCCTCAGTTCAAGAAACTTTTTTATGACAATCTCAGACAAACAAAGCTGGCTCCGTATCCGCTGCTGACAGCGAAGCCCGAAGAAGCGATGCAGAAAGTCCGTGAGATCATCGAGGAAGGCTATGAAATCGACATAGTTTTCTTTGACCTGCCCGGCACAGTCAATAACCATGGTGTCGTAAACGTGCTTGACTGTATGGATACGGTCATAGTACCGGTCGCCGCCGACAAGGTGATACTCGAAAGCTCGCTCGCCTTCGCAATGAAGATACAGGAGTGGCAGACGACAGGGCGCACATCGGCAAAGCAGATGTATATGCTCTGGAACCTTGTTGACGCCCGCGAGAAGACTGACCTCTACGACCAGTATGAGGCGGTGTTCGAGGAATACGGACTTCTTACAATGAAGACCAAGATTCCCGATACCAAGAAATACCGTCGCGAAGGCTCAAAGACGCTCAACCGCGCTGTATTCCGCTCGACTGTCCTGCCTCCAGACAAGGCATTGCTCAAGGGTACGCGCCTGCCTGAACTTACAGATGAACTACTCGGCTTACTCAAACTCTGACCGCTATGGCAAAGAAATATGAGTCAGAAATCGATCCCGATGAATTCATCAGGTCATTCCGGGAGGAGCCCTCCTCACTGTCATCGCTGAAGAAAAAGCCTAAAGAGACTCCAAAGCAGGATACTATTCCATCCGATTCAACGGACACAAAAGCAGAATCAGTCATATCGAATCATGCAACTCCGGTCTCAACTGATTCCGGCAAGGAGCGTGAGGAGATTTTCAGGGAACGGTTCATTAGCAGAACCACATATCTGCGTCCGCAGGTCAAATTCCTGATGGTGGAGATTGATCCAATCCTAATCGGCAAAATAAAGAGGCTTATCGCATTCGAGAATGGTTCCTGTTCCCTAAAATCTTATATCAACAACGTGCTTGCCGCTCACTTCGAAGAGTACGCCGATGTCATCAACCCCAAACTGTAACACACTATGACCAAATCAGCATCAGTCCCAACTGCTTCTGGCAAGAACTTCAGGATAGCCCCGAAGGTTGTTCGGGAGAGTATCGGATTCTCAACGCAAATAGCTTCAACCGAGGCGTCAGCCAAAGAAGCCTGTGCATTGCCCGATAAAAAAATGGAGCCTTCTTTTCCGAACCGTATCAACGACTATATGGAACGATTCATATGTAATAATACATATGCTGCTCCACAGGTCAAATATATCGCAACGGAAATCAATCCGGAGATTGAGTGGAAGATCCGTCAGATTCTGTTCTGTCGCAAGAAGGGCCGCGTGTGTTCCCTGAAGGCTTTTATAAACAACGTACTGGCTGCTCATTTAGAGGAGTATGCCGATGTTATCAACCAACTCAAACTTTAATCAACTATGCCACAACCCCCACTTGTAACCATCAACGTAAACCCGGTGTCCGGCCTTGATGCCAGAGCCGCAGAGGAGCGCAGGAGATATGCCGCCAAATTCCTGAAGCCGGTCATTCTCCGCTCCAACACCAAAGTGTATATCTATCCGGAGGTACACGCCATTCTCAGCCGCATGGCAGAAAAGTTCCGTGACAATGGAGCATCCATCGGCTCGTATGTATCCGAGATTCTTCTCGACCACTTCGCCAACAACCGCGAGGTGATGGAGGCTCTATACAATGAAAACTGCAAGTCCTTGTTCTGATGGAGACGCTGTTGATTATTGCGTTGCTCGTAAGCAATGTATGGCTTATAAGGAAAGTCCTTAACAAGCCTGACACTCCGGCTGTAAGTAAGGATAACTCCGCCGAACAGACTGAAACAACGCCGGCGGATGAAACTCCACCCGAAGAAGTAATTGGCAAAAGCTCCTTCGATGCCGACAGATTCATGGATTCGTTTAGGGAAATCGCCAAAGAAGCTGCTGTCGAAGCTGCCAAAGAGGTCGTGCCGCTGATAATAAAGGAAATCGGCATACCTGCCGATGCGGGATTACCTGACACTCCGGTAGAAAGAGTTCCCGCACAAGTACCGCCAGACAAGCTGGACGAGGTATTTTCGACCCACTCAGTGAGTGAACTTACCGGCGAGATGCCGACTCCGGCCGATGCCAATGCAGACGGTATAGACTTCAATGAACTGCAATCGGCTATGAATGTTCTGAAAGACCGGCCCCACACGGCGGAGGACGAACAGACCGCCCGGCGCGTCATTCCTGAGCTTGAAGGTACGGAGATTCTGGAGTATGTCAAACTTGACCCGGTTGTGCGAAAGCGCATACTTATGATTGAATGTCAGCTCCCTGATAACACGGAGGAGAATGACACCCTTCCGAAAAAATCCGACGATGCCACGCAGAAGAAGAAAATCGTGTTCCATGCCGATATCGACACGACAGATATTGACGCTATCGACTTCAATATCCTCCACTGACCACCACTTTATCCACAATCCAAACCCAATTTTATTTATGACTGATTTCTTTAAGTCGCTCTACAACCGTATCGTGGAGTTTATGAACGCTCCCGGTATGCGCCGCCCTATGGCGGCAATGCTCACCCTCATGCTGTGTGCAGCCAACCTCTATGCCGCCGGCAACGGTCTGGCTGGTATCAACGAGGCAACCTCGATGATGACCTCCTATTTCGACCCCGCGACGAAACTGATCTATGCCATCGGTGCTGTCGTCGGCCTTATCGGCGGTGTCAAGGTCTATGGCAAGTTCAGCTCCGGCGACCCCGACACGAGCAAAACCGCCGCG
>NZ_CAJTQC010000051.1 GCF_910578445.1 uncultured Duncaniella sp.
TGTTCTCTTTAGAGCGAAAAACGGGACTCGAACCCGCGACCCCAACCTTGGCAAGGTTGTGCTCTACCAACTGAGCTATTTTCGCGTTTTTGGTAAGCTTTAAACGGTGTCATTTCCGTTTTGCGTTGCAAAGGTAGGGACTTATTCTGTACTGTGCAAATATTTCCAGTGTATTTAACTGTTGTTAACTTATTTCGGGGCTATTTGGTGATTATGTGTTAATGGATGTGAATAAAATAGCCGTTTTTTTTGAACTATAAATGAAGAGCCGATGTTTCTATGATATTATAATATATGTATTCGCTTATGAAAAATCTCATACTTTTGCGCCACGGACAAAGTGAGTGGAATCTTGAAAACCGTTTTACAGGCTGGACTGATGTGGAGCTTTCGCCAAAAGGAAGGGAAGAGGCACGACATGCAGGCGAGCTTATAGCGGCTTTAGGTCTCAAACCGCGCTATTGTTTTACTTCTTATCTGAGACGAGCAATCCAGACTCTCGACATCGCCCTTGACGCGATGGACAGGATGTGGCTGCCTGTTGTCAAGGACTGGCATCTTAATGAGCGCCACTATGGGGCTCTTCAGGGACTGAACAAGGCTGCGACTGCGGAGAAATATGGCGATGAGCAGGTCCACATATGGAGGCGCAGCTATGATGTCGCTCCCCCTGCGCTTCAGGCCGACGATGAGCGTTTCCCCGGAAGCGAAGAGCGCTACGCTCTTCTCGGCAAGGATTCATTGCCGTTGACCGAGTCGCTGAAAGATACGGTGGCGCGTGTGAAACCGTGTTGGGAAGAACTTATCGCACCTGCGCTCGGCATATATGATACGGTTTTTGTAGCTGCCCACGGCAATTCGCTCCGAGCATTGGTCATGATGCTGCTTGGCAAGACTCCCGATGAAATAGTCGCCGAGGAGATTCCGACAGGAGTACCGCGTGTGCTCGAACTGACCGACCGTCTCGAAGTAAAGTCAGACCGCTACCTGAAGTAATATAATGATTAGGAATATGAATAAAAAAATGAGGCTTGGAATCAATCCGAGCCTCATTTATTGGGCAAAATTACTTACTTAGGGTGAACAGTGGGGGTCGAACCCACGACCTTCGGAACCACAATCCGACGCTCTAACCAACTGAGCTATGCTCACCATGTTTCTTGGTTTTGCGCTGCAAAGGTAGGACGTTTTTTTGGAACTGCCAAATTTATTGCAAACTTTTTTTGATAAAATGTGAAAATTTTCCAAAATCGTTCAATTTACACCTATGATGCGGGTATTTCCCGTCATGAAACTGATGGTTTGCATCGAGTCTGATTATAAAAAATCCTTTACTATATATAATAGGCGGAAAATTATTGCTAACTTTGCAGTCAGTATGAAAAATATCCGCAATTTCTGTATAATAGCCCATATTGACCACGGCAAGAGTACACTTGCCGACCGTCTTCTTGAGTATACCAACACCGTTGCCGGAAAGGACCTGCAGGCGCAGGTGCTCGACGACATGGATCTGGAGCGCGAACGTGGAATCACAATCAAGAGCCATGCTATCCAGATGAATTATCGTCTGAATGGCGAGGACTATGTGTTGAATCTGATTGACACTCCGGGACACGTGGACTTCTCATACGAGGTGTCGCGCTCGATAGCTGCCTGTGAGGGTGCTCTTCTGATTGTCGACGCTTCGCAGGGCATTCAGGCTCAGACCATCTCGAACCTTTATATGGCCATTGACAACAATCTTGAGATTATTCCGGTAATCAACAAGGTGGATCTTGACAGTGCGAAGCCTGAGGAGGTCGAGGACCAGATTGTGGATCTTCTCGGATGTGACCCTGAGGAGGTAATCCGGGCCAGCGGAAAGACCGGCATCGGTGTGCCTGAAATCCTTCAGGCCATCATCGAGCGCGTCCCTGCTCCCAAAGGCAATCCCGCAGAGCCTCTTCAGGCCTTGATTTTCGACTCTGTGTTCAATCCGTTCAGAGGTATCATCGCATATTTCAAAATTGTCAACGGCACGATACGTAAGAACGATTTCGTGAAGTTTGTCGCGACCGGCAAGGAATACAATGCCGATGAAATCGGTGTGCTGAAACTCGACATGCAGCCGTGTCAGGAACTTTCGGCCGGCAATGTCGGATATATCATTTCAGGCATCAAGACTTCGCGTGAAGTGAAAGTGGGTGATACGATAACCCATGTCAACACTCCGTGTGAGAATGCAATCGACGGTTTTGAGGAAGTGAAGCCGATGGTATTTGCCGGTGTCTATCCGATTGAGACGGAGGATTTCGAGAACCTGCGTTCGTCGCTTGAAAAACTTCAGCTCAACGACGCATCGCTCACTTTCCAGCCCGAATCGTCGATGGCTCTCGGATTCGGATTCCGTTGCGGTTTCCTCGGGCTTCTTCACATGGAAATCATTCAGGAGCGCCTCGGACGCGAGTTTGACATGGATGTCATCACCACCGTCCCCAACGTTTCATACCGTGTCTTTGACAAGCACGGCACGATGACCGAAGTCCACAACCCTTCGGGGCTGCCCGAACCGACACTCATCGACCACATTGAAGAGCCTTATATCCGCGCGTCAATCATCACCGCCGCCGACTATATAGGCCCGATAATGACCCTCTGCCTTGCCAAGCGAGGCGAGCTCGTCAAGCAGGAATATATCTCGGGCAACCGCATGGAGCTCATTTTCGATATGCCGCTCGGTGAAATCGTGATTGACTTCTATGATAAGCTTAAGAGCATTTCGAAGGGCTATGCTTCGTTTGACTATCATCTCCATGACTTCCGCGAGTCAAAGCTCGTCAAGCTCGACATTCTTCTCAACGGCGAGAGCGTCGACGCGCTGTCGACTCTTACCCATGTCGACAATGCCGTCACTTTCGGCCGTCGGATGTGTGAGAAACTCAAGGAGCTTATTCCTCGCCAGCAGTTTGACATTGCCATTCAGGCTGCCATCGGCGCTAAGATCATAGCCCGCGAAACCATCAAGGCTGTGCGAAAGGACGTGACTGCCAAGTGTTACGGCGGCGACATCTCGCGTAAGCGCAAGCTCCTTGAAAAGCAGAAGAAGGGTAAAAAGCGCATGAAACAGATCGGTTCGGTAGAAGTTCCGCAGAAAGCTTTCCTTGCGGTCCTGAAGCTTGACTGATGCCATAAAAGCTTGAAAAACAATCATATCTCTCCACACTATAGTATCTTAATCAGCATGAAGGTAATCATACAGATAGTATTAATATTGGCGATGTCGTTGACGTCGCCTTTCATGCTTCATGCCGATACGATAAACGGAAGGGATACGATCAATGACTATTTGGTGGCTCTTGAGAATAATCCCAACGACAGGCAGCTCCTTAAGACTGTGGCGTTCTACTATATGAATATAGGTGATGTCAACAAGTCAAGGGAATATGCCAATAGACTTCTGAAGCTTGGTGAACTCACCGGCGACAGGGATTACTGCGAACTCTACGGGCGTATCGTGCTCGGCTCGTCGTTTCTCAATGAGGATGCCTCCGAATGTTTCCGTCAGCTTGAGGAAGCCCGTGTCATAGCCGAGAATACTCAGAACCACGATGCTTTGCTCTCGATTGATAACAGTATGGCGATGTATTATATGTTCGTACACAACGACAACTACACCGCTACCTCCTATTACTACAGGGCGCTTGAAGAAGCCAAGGCTATAAACGATGAACGACGTTACGGCATAATCCTGTCTAACCTTTCGGGGGCCTATATAGTTATGAACGATGTTTCCGGACAGAAACTTGCCGAGCAATCCCACGAAATTGCGTTGAAGAGGGGTGACCCGATTCCGTTATACTATGCCAAAGAGGCTCTTACTCAATTCTATCTTCTTTCCGACAGCCTTGACAGGGTGGAAACTCTGATAGGTGAGATTGAGAAGCTTCACTACGAAGGTGGTTTCGGTGGTGATCCGGAGCTGTATCTCCTGAAAGCAAGGCTTGCTGAGAAACGTGGTGATGTCTCCCGGGCTTATGCCAACTATGCCCTTGCTATGGAGAATTTTAAGAACTCTGACATATCGGAAATTTCAGCTACCTATTTGTCTTATGCCGGTTTGTTGCGTCGCGACAACAAGGTGCAGTCTGCCATCAAGGTGCTGGAACATGGACTTGACCACGTCAACTCGTCGGACATGAAGATACATTCGCCTGAAATAATCAGGGAACTGGTCTATGCCTATCGTGATGCCGGTAATTATAAGAAAGCTCTTGACTACAGTCTGGAGTATCAGGCCTATCAGGACAGCATCTTTCAGCTGAGTCGCGAGCGGGCTTTGCAGGAAAACCGTATCCGCCATGAGGTCTATGCCAACGAGCGTTTGATTGATGAGCAGAAAATGGAACTGATGTCTACGCGCCATAAGATAGTCTTGCTGGCGGTGTGTGTAGTGGCTGTTTTGATGCTGTTGGGGCTGACATATTATAATTACCGCAAGAAAGACAGGCTTTATCGTGCTATTGTGTCGCAGAACAGTGAGTATATTTCACGGGAACAGATGCTTCTCGAAGAGCTCGAAAAGACCAAGAAGCACAAGCCCTCGACTGGAACACTGTCTGAGGACAAGGCCGACAGTCTGATGTCGCGTTTCACGGCCATGATGTCGGTCGAAAAACTTTTTACAGATTCGTCAATCACTGTCGGTGCTATAGCCGAGAGGCTTGGCACTAACCGCACCTATCTCTCGCGGGCAATCAATGATTCGACGGGAAAGACATTCACTCAGATTGTCAATGAATATCGCATAAGGGAGGCCATATCGCTAATCTCCGACCTTACGGCAAACATGCCTTTGAAGCAGATATGCGCCGAAGTGGGGTTCAGTTCGCTATCGACATTCTACACCACTTTTCAGGCGACAACCGGAATGACTCCTGCGCGCTACCGGGCTCAGCTTAAAGAAATGTAGAGGTGTAGGTGTTCCTATATATTAAAGATATTAAAGCGCCGTTGCTGTCGTCCGTACTTCCGGAAACAGCAACGGCGCTTTATTATCGGGTGGAGAGTATGCGTTTCAATCCGGATTCTTATGCGGTTGAAAAGATGATAAATTATTATAATTTTAACGTGAGTTCGATATAAGAAATCAGAACAACGTCAATTGATTGTCCGAC
>NZ_CAJTQC010000052.1:0-4812 GCF_910578445.1 uncultured Duncaniella sp.
CCGGTATAGTATTGGCGAATAGCCGTGACTTTTGTCATGGTTATTCGCCCTTTTGTTATAAATCAATCTTATAAAGCACATGAACACACAGCGGAGAATCATCCGACAGATTAGGATGCCTGAACTCTCCGGCCTTTACCATTCCAATCTTTTGCATCACACGCTCTGACGGGGCATTTATCTTGGCAGTGAAAGAAAACAGCCTTTCAATCCCCGCACTCTTTGCCAGACTCAGCACAGCTTTGGCAGCTTCGGTTGCATATCCCTGATTGTGATAGTCAGCGGCTATACGCCACCCTATTTCGACACCGGGAGTGAAGTCTGCATCGAAACCAATCTCATGCAGTCCAACATATCCGATAAACTCACCTGTGGATTTTATTTCCACAGCATATAATCCCCAATCCTTTTGACTGAACTCGTCCTGTATCCGTTTGTAAAATGCCTCAGTCTCGGAATCATTTAGAATAGCCGGAAAATAACGCATAACGCGAACGTCCTTGTTCATTGCAATGAACAAAGGCAAATCCCCCGGCTTCCACGAGCGAAGAATCAATCGGTCTGTTTCAACAAATATCATTCAAAAATCAACACTTTACAACACTGCCGCAATATTACGAATTGAAGAAAGACGCTTCATAAAAGATGCGTCTGACTTCGCCATCTGCATATTATAATCACTTTGTAGATTAAGCAATAAATCAGCCGGTATATTCAATGCCGCTTCTATAAGTAAAGCTATTTCGGTATTAACCCCTCTCTTCCCTTTGATTATCTCATTAAGCAGAGAAGGCTTTACACCTATACTCTCGGCGAGTTTTGCCTGAGTAAGACTATTTGCCTCAAGTTCATCTCGGATAAGTTCTCCCGGATGAGTGGGTTCAAACGGAGTAAGATTGTTAGCTATCATGTCCGGAGCAACGCCTTGTAATGTAATCATATCAATCGTAATGGTTTGAGAGTTCAACAATATTACAGATAGTCAAAATCGGCTCTTCAGTAGTTTCTCGCATGGTAAACTCTATTCGATACTGATCGTTCACCCGAATAGAAAACCGTCCAACTTTATTTCCTTTTAATGCCTCAAAATTCAAAGAGTTGATACGAAATAAGTCCTCTTTGCGAGATGCCCATTTCAAGTAATCGATTCCTCGTTTATAACGTTTGACTACGTCAATTCTGTAACGACGTTTTTTGTCGTTACTAACACCTTTCGTATAGAGGTCTCTTAAATACTCTTCTTCAAATTCGACTATCATATAATTCTATTACGATGCAAAGATATAAAAAGCCCTCGAACTTCACAAATTTGTGAAGTTTATTTTATCTAAACTTACATCATTACATCGAACCCTACATCGGGCAACTTAATATTGCATTAAGTCAAGATCGCTTAAATTTAGGTTATCTGTAATCCTAACCATCAAATCACTCTAAAATTCATTTAATCACCACTTGAAAAGTTTATGCACGACCCGAATTGATACTCAATAGCTTACAGGATCAAATGAGGTTATTTTCGGTTATTTCAAGGTGTCCGTATGACACTGACAACTCACTTTCAATCAGTGCGGTTTTATTTCCGTAAAACAATTTAAAACCGTACTGAAATGGAAACATCAACACCAACTTTCGACCAGCTGCCACATGTGGTAAGCGGTCTCTCCGAGAAACTCGACCGAGTGCTTGACCTGCTTGAAAAGGCAGGCATCGCCAGCCACTCCAAACAGACCAAGCCCTCACGCAGACTCGTGTATGCGAAAGAGGCTTGCCAGATAATAGGCAAGTCACTTTCCACCCTTTACCGCGCGGTCAAAGCTCCGAATGACCCCATTCCGAGCTATAAGCGCGGCAAGCTCCTCTACTTTTATGAGGATGAAATCTACACATGGATCGAGGGCGGCCGTAAACACTCCGCCGCTCCTTCCCTAGCCGAAACAGCAGCGGCCATCACTGCCGGTATGAAACGCCGTCCCAGAGGGGGCTATAATTTCTGAGCCTATGGAAAAGAATATTACCCCGGACTCTGTGATCAGCGCGTTGATGAATCACGCCAAGACATCCGACAGTGATTTCCCGGTACATGTGTTCCCCTCCAAGATACAACGGATTATCCTCGAACTCAACACCACCTGCGGATTTCCGATTGACTACACGGCATCGGCTATGCTTGCTGCAATATCTGTGGCAATCGGCAATACACACCGAATCGAGGTGAAACGCAACTGGCAGGAATCGGCAATCGTGTATATCGCGATTGTCGGACGCCCCGGAGATTGCAAATCACATCCGCTTACATTCGTGATGCGCCCGCTGGTCAATGCCGACTGGAAGAACAATCAGGAGTTTCAGAAAAAGCATTGCGAATATCAGCAGGCTATAGCGATGAGCCGCAAGGAGCGCATACTCAACCGTCTTCTTTCAGTGGAGTGTGTGGTCAACGAGGAGAAGGAGCCAATACCCACTGTCATGCGGTTCACTGCGGATGCCAAACGCAGACTCTATGAGTGGCAACATGAGAACGCCGCGCTATGCGACAATTAGATGAGCGACAATGTGGTCAGCTTCTTCTGCAAACTAGAAATCTATGTGCTCCGGTTCTGTCTGATACTCCGGATTGTTCGCTGGGCTGTCGATGAAGACCAACCTAGTCCGTCAGACATCGAGGATAACGATGTGGCAGGCGCGATAGAATTGGCTGAATATTTCCGAGGCAACGCTTTAAGCGTACTCACCTGCATCAGCGAGGGGAAGTTGAATGAATTGCACCGCACAGTTTATGTGCATCTCACCGAGGAATTTTCAACCGCCGACGGCATCCGTATAGCCGAGCGGTTCGGGATGAAAGACCACACCTTCAAGATGTTCCTCACCCGCAATCTCAACACCCTGTTCAGTCGTGTACGCCAAGGGTGGTATAAGAAGCTGTCGTGTTACTCCGCTAACAAAGTTACTTCCGATGAGCAGGATTAATGATGCAATGGTGGCGGCCACCATGCGTGGCTACGACCGTAACAATCTACTCGCTTTCGTTGCTGCGATAATCGGAAGTGATGAAGCACAGCGACTGATGGAAATGTATCGCGTAGGCACATCGAAGTATTGGCAAGGTGCCACGGTGTTCTGGCAAATCTCGGCTGACGGCAATATCCGTGGCGGAAAGATTATGCTGTATGACCGATTGACCGGACATTGTGTGCAGGAACCCTTCCCACACATCAACTGGGTACACTCAGTATTGAGATTGCCCGACTTCAAGTTAACCCAATGTTTCTTCGGAGAGCATCTGCTCCCATACATAGCCGGTTGCCTCAACACTCCACACGGCATCCTTGAACAAATGATGCAACGAAATCCGGCATTGCGCCAACTCGCTGACGCGCTACAGATGGGACTCGTAGGCATCGAAGAATACAAACCGAGCGAAAGCTCACTAAAATCTGAATGAAATGGCACAATCAAAAATCTCGAATCCTCAGTCATCCGAAATGACTGATATGTCTAACAATTCAATTTTCTCTGAAACTATGGAAAATCCTACCAACCCCGAAGTTCAGCCCATCGCTGAACAGAGCGAAGCCGCTCAGTCCAAGTCACCCCGCCCCACCGCCAAGCAGCGCAAGAGCGAACTCGAAGATTACCGCACCGCTTTCTTTGCCCCGATTAAACTCGGCAAGGACAACAAGCATCAGGTAGCAATCAGCAATGAGACGTTTGACCGTGTCGAACGCACTGCCCGATTCTTCGGCGGCCCCGGTTATAGCGTCAGCAACTTTGTCGAGCACATCATCAATGAGCATCTCGACAATAACGCCGCCAACTATGAAGGCTGGTTCACCCTAATCAGTAAATCGTTCTGACCACTGCCCCAAGGCAGTGAAAATGGCGAAGCCATCGGCAACGCCGGTATCCGGATATTCTGTAAGGAATAGGAGGATAGCAAGGTAGTGGCAATGTAAACATTTCCGACCTTGCATCCTCCGTTACCGGGCGGCTGGAGTCCGTTCCCGATGGTCGCAATGTCGAATTTCAAAATCCCAAGATAATGACTTTCACAAGAAGAAAGAAAGCTCCTCCGGGAGCATCCGAGAAGTCTGGCAAGTCATACGTTGTCAGTGTCAGGCTCAATGAAGAACAATATCATACCATGCAGGAAAACTGTCGAAAATCCGGCAGAAAATTGTCAGACTTCTGGCGTCACGCTCTGCTCAACGCCAAGGTTACGGCAGTGGCCACCCCCGAAGATATGGCGATTCTGCGTCAGATCGGGAGCATGGCGAACAATCTGAATCAGCTTGCAAAGAAAGCTAACGAAGCAGGGTTCAAGCTCGTGGAGTGGTCTCTTAAAGGTATGAGCAAGGAGATAAAAACGCTTTATACAAGACTGTCTTATGATTGGAGGCATAACTAAAGGAAGCTGTTTTTCCGGCTGCGTGGAGTATGCCCTCGCACTGAAAGAGAAAAACAAAGAGGCACGTCTGCTCTATTCCGAGGGTCTGCTGACCGACACGCCGAAAGATATTATCAACGGTTTTGAGTGCCAGCGACATCTCAACAGCAGGGTCAAGCACTGGTGCGGACACATCTCTTTGTCCTATTCTCCTAAAGATGCCGAGCGCATGAGCGATGAATTTATGGTGAAACTCGCACTGGAATATATGGATAGAATGGGCATCAAAAACACCCAGTTTATCATTGTCCGGCATCTTGACAAGGAGCATCCGCACTGCCACATCGTCTATAACCGGGTGGATAATGACGGTAAATGTGTAAGCGACAGTTTCGAGTATTACCGCAACAACGAAATCTGCG
>NZ_CAJTQC010000052.1:4892-5141 GCF_910578445.1 uncultured Duncaniella sp.
TCTCGCCGTTCAAGCTGCTAAGAAATCGGCAAAAGACTGGATTACTTTTCAGCGAGAACTCGCCCGGAAAGGCATTACCGTCAGGAAAAAATTCCGGCGGGGTTCTACCGAAATCGATGGTCTTTCCTACTTCAAGGACGGGCAAAAGTTCAAGGCTTCGCAGGTTGACCGCAACGGCAGATGCTCCTACGATGTCATCTGCAAGGCTCTCGACCGGAATAAAAAACGACAGTCCCAGCCGGCATCGCC
>NZ_CAJTQC010000053.1 GCF_910578445.1 uncultured Duncaniella sp.
GGCTGATGCCTCTGCACGTTGAGTAGCACTCAAAAATTATTTAGGACAATATTGAATCTGCTCTGATGTTTTCGATAGTACCGAGACTCAGTTCCATTCATCGCTCAATCTTCATGGTAAGCATGAACCGATAAAGATACGACCAAAACAGAAAATCAAGGCGTGCTATCTTATATCGAAATTATACGAGATTGTTCCGGCCAAGCATAAAGCAGCGTGGCGCGAGGATATTCTCGCTCATCTTGATATTCAGTGGAGCTACTATGAAAAGAAGTATTGTCATCCACGCGGCGATGATGCCAGTGCATCAAGTAGGGAATATGCTGATGAGATTGACAGAATCTTCAAAAAACATAAAAAGCGGGCTTGATAGTCCAAGCTACTTAAAGATACCACTCGCGCACCACTTTCACCACTCAAATTTCCACTTTAGAGACCTTATGATACTACCCGTTAGAGCTTGATACTCTGACGGGTAGTTTTAGTAAGTGGAGAACAGGAACCACATACAGACCACTCATAACCGGTTGTAATTTTGCAGTGTCCGGGAGATACTCGGATACGCTCTCTCAGAGAGCGGAAGTATAATTCAAACCCACACTGCGTATGACAAAAGACCATTTACTCAAACTTCCTCTCTGGCAGTACACCGGAGAACAACTTTTAGAATTACTTGATTCCCGAAATGTCAAGGATTCCACCGAGACCGCAAGCGCTACTGCCACTGCAAAACGTTGGCTCGTTTACGGAATCGAAGGCCTCTGCGAACTTCTCCAGTGCAGCAAAGCAACCGCACATCGCATCAAGAACAGTGGCGTAATCAAAGATGCCATAACTCAAACGGGCAGAAAAATCGTTATCGACGCACAACTTGCGCTCGATCTTATCCAGTCATCAAAGAAGGGAGGCCGCCGATGCAAGAAGTGAAAGAGGACATCCTCCGACTTTGGGAGGAAAAGCAGTTGAGAATCACTGATGAGATTCAGACTGCGCCGGAAGTGCTGTATGCCAACGGCAGCGTTATCGGAACGCTCGGCAATTTCTCGGCTTCGACCGGCAAAGCAAAGAGCAAAAAGACCTTCAATGTCGCCGCCATTGTCGGGGCATCGCTCGTCAATGGTAAAGTATTGGGCTACACCGCAGAGTTCCCCGATGACAAACGCACAATCCTTTATTTCGACACCGAACAAAGCCCGTATCATTGTCAGAAGGTTATGGAGCGAGCGTTGCGACTGGCAAAGTTGCCGACCGACACCCACCCGGAGCATCTGAAATTCGCGGCATTGCGCCAGCTTACACCATCATTGCGCCTTGAGGTCATAGAACAGGCGATAATCAACACCCCCGGTGTCGGACTTGTAATCATCGACGGTGTGCGCGACCTGATGTATGACATCAACTGCGCAAAGGAATCAACCGACCTTATCGGCAAACTGATGGAATGGACTGACAAGTTCCAGATACATGTCCACACGGTTCTGCATCTCAACAAAAGCGATGATAATGCCCGTGGCCATGTCGGCACAGAGCTGAACAACAAAGCGGAGACCGTACTCCAGATAAGCCGCAGCAAAACCGATGATACCGTGTCAGAGGTATGCGCAGCCATGATTCGTGCCGCCGAGTTTGACCCATTCGCCTTCCGTGTCAATGACTACGGACTGCCGGAGATTGCCAGTGGGTATGTTTTCTCAGAGCCTGGCAAGAAAGCCAAAGACCCTTATCCCTACAAGGAGTTGACCGAGGAACAGCACCGCGAGGCATTGGGTGTAGTTTTCGCCAATGGCCCGATAAAAGGGTGTCGCAACTTCGAGGCTGCACTCAAAAGCGGATATGCTTCCTGCGGGCATTCCTATTCCAATAACAAGGTCAAGGGTTTGAAAACCTTTCTTGACAACAAAGGCATGATTCGCTACGAGAACCGTGAATACATCTACAATCCAGATTTCTACTATTGAGTAACCGCGCAGCGCTTTCATAGCGAAGCGGAGAAAGAAACACCAAATTGGTTTGGTTTAGCAAAGGGCATATATAATAGGCGCTAAACCGCGAAGCGCTTTCGTAGCAAAGCTGAGAAAGAAACCAAGAACCATCTCACCCAAACATTTTAGAACCCATGATAAAAGAGATAAAATCTATCCCTTTAGCCGACTTCTTGTCCCAACTCGGACATGAACCGGCGGCGAGAAAAGGAACGAGGCTCTGGTATAAGTCGCCGTTGCGACAGGAACAGACGCCATCGTTCAAGGTCGAGACAACACTCAACTGTTGGTATGATTTCGGTCTTGGCAGAGGCGGCAACATCATCGATCTGGCAGCCGAGTTGTATCAGTCAACAGACCTGCGCTATCTCATGCGTTGCATCGCCAACAGCTATCCTGTGCCATCGGTGCAGACAGTCGCTTCCTCTTTTCATCCACGACACTCTGCTCCGAATATGGAACGGTTTGATGTCGTGCCACTAGAACACCGCGCACTTGTCGCATACCTCCAAGAGCGTGGCATTTCGGCACACATCGCCAAGGCGAAATGCAAGGAGGCGCATTACAGTGTCAACGGCAAAAGATATTTCGCAGTGGCGTTTGATAACATCAGCGGAGGCTGGGAACTGCGCAACAGATATTTCAAAGGTTGCCGGGGACGCAAGGACATCTCATATCTTCCGTGGGCGAGAGATGGCCCGTCAACAGAGTGTGTCGTGTTTGAGGGATTTATTGATTATCTCTCTGCACTTACACTCGGTATAATCAACGGAGCCGACGCAATCATCCTCAACTCGGTTGTCAATGTCAATAAGGCTGTGCCTTATCTCAAAGGCTACTCCACCATCAACTGCCACCTTGACAACGACAATGCCGGAAAAACAGCACTCGCCGAATTGACAGCCATATATGACTCAACCGTGATTGACCGCTCCACTCTCTACTCAGAGTTCAACGACTTGAATGAGTATCTCACAAATCCAAGTTTCACCAAAAAACACACTTCCCAATGAAAACAAATAAATCCACTGCACCGAAGTCAACCGAGTTGACCGATGCAACCAAATCCAAAGTATCAACTCTTAATCCCGATTTTATTATGAAATCAGATAACTCTATCAACTCCACTAATGCTGTAAACGCAACTAATTCTGTTAACAGCGATAACACTGTTAACAGCACCACACCTGCCAATGCTGACAATCTGTTTGACAACGAGCAGACAGTAACCGAGGCAACTGCCGTAACCGAGCAGCCGAAGCAACAGCGAATCGGCAAGCAACAGCGCAAATCGGACTTCGCCGAGTTCAAGGCTACATTCCTTGCTCCGGCAAAACTGGTGAACCGTCATGCCATGAATATCGAAGCCGACCTGTGGAACCAGCTTGAGCGCGTCTCCAGAATCCTCGGCGACCGTGGCACTACCGTCAGTAGCTACGCCAACGCCATCCTCGCCGAGCATCTGAAACAGTATGCCGACGACATCGAAATCTGGCGCAAGCTCTGAGTGCTTGATTGCAACTACATTTTGACCGCTAATAGTCCTCGTAGTTTCGTGCACCTCGAAACTATCGCAAGGGTTCGGAATCGGAGGGAGCGAGTTTATGTTTTCGTATTACAAGTAATCCTCAAACGACTCGCTCTCCTCCGCTCCCGATGGTCACAAACCTCAAACAGAATTTCCAATGAAGAAATCCAATTTACGTCCCTCTAAAGGACGCCCAAAGCTCCCGGCGGATGAACGAAAGTCCATCATGGTGCCGGTGAAATTCGACATAGACCAGTATCAGATCATGCTCGACAAGGCTCTCATGGCAGGGCTCAACCGCTCGGAATATATCCGTCAGTCGGCACTGCATTGTAAAGTCGTGGAAAGGCTCACGCCAAAAGATGTCAAGGCAATCCGCGACCTTCAGGGAATCGCCGAAAATCTCAACCGCACGGCAAAATTTGTCGGTGCCATTCTA
>NZ_CAJTQC010000054.1 GCF_910578445.1 uncultured Duncaniella sp.
ACCGAGAACGTCAACGACTTTCTTGAATACATCGAATGGGATGATGTCGTGAAAGAGTTTCTCAATCAGGACGAGCTTATCCGACTGGCCCAGACTCCCTGCGACAGCGACGTGCTTCGCAGGGCATCGCTCTTCTCCTGTCTCACAGGTCTGCGTTTCAGTGACATTCTCAACCTCGACTGGAAGAATATTCAGGAGATTGCCGGAATCGGACTATGCGTTGTAATCAAGACACAGAAGACAAAGACGGCTGCAACCCTACCGCTTTGCGAGGATGCCATAGAGCTAATCGGAGAGCGTAAGACAGGCAAAGTATTTCCCGGATTCAAGAAAACACTTACGGCAAAACCTCTGGCAGACTGGATAAAGGCAGCGAACATCGACAAGCACATCACGTTCCATTGCTTCCGCCATACCTACGCCACTCTTCAGATGGCAATGAGCAGCAATCCCTACGTGGTCAGCCAGGCTCTCACCCATAAGAATCTTGAGACAACTCTACGCTACACGCATGAGGTTCCGACCGCACTGCTTGAGACTCTCGGCAAGATTAAAATCAAGCCCAAATAGAATGCACCTGATTTCCCCCTGAAATGACAGTGGGACGTTCTCACGTTTCACAAATAGGCAGATAATGGTCCGTTACCGCCCGGTAACGGACTATTTTATGCTAAAAATACAGGAAGTTGCTAAAAGTGAACCGATATGGCTAAGAAAAGTGTCCAACATTTCGTTTTTAGCAATCAATCCTCTGTAATTTTGTCGGACAATTTCAAAATCTCACAATTATATGAAAAGCGACAACACATTGAAAACCATGACCGTATTAATCACCATTGTCTTCCTGATTATGGCAATGAAGACAGCTTATGCGGGAACTAACGGGTCATCCTCAAATCCGGGCACAGCATTGTTCTGGCTTGATGCCGCTTGGATATTCACTCTCTATGAAGCACCGTTTCTTTTGGCTGTCTTTGTGGCGGGACCGATGGTAAATGATGCAATGCCCGCAATTTTTGCAACCGGAAGAAAGTGCGCTGCGGTATTAAAACAAAACCTAAGTAAAACAGTTGACTCCGGCAACGCCCCAGAATCACTTAAAGCAGACGATATTGTCGTCACTTGTGATAGACAGGGCGAAGAAGGCGAAGTATCAGTCGTTGAGAATGATAAAACTGCGGAGCTATCGGAAGAAATCATCGGCTATATCTCCGGAACTCTCGGCAATCTACTGTCGGACGAACAGATTGAAAAACTGCTCGACAATTTCAGGAAACTGAATACCTGCGGACCTTTCGAGGTTGTAGAGAAGCGAAAATTGCAGGGAGTCTTTGAATTTGACCTGATCCATTTCGCATGGAACGTGTGTCGTCGTATCCATAATCCTGATACTTGTCCGAAAATTTTTGGTTTTGCCACAGCCGAAATGATTAAAGCCTCATTCCCGCTGACGCTTCAGAACTATGCGGTCAGTACTATCAAAAGCCGACTCAAGGATTCCGACGCTACTACAAAGTTCCGACTTCAGATAATCGAAGTCAACCGACCGCTGGTGCCATATATATTTCCTGTGCCAGAAGAAGCCGGATAATATTCAGGTTATCGGTTATCCATTGGTTATCCGGATGATAACTGGATTGGAGGAATATAACCGATGAACTTTGCGGCACGATGTTCAAATCCCCCATCGTACCGCATTATGATTGAAAAACCAACATTCGAGGCAATGCCTCAGATTATGGCACGGCTTGAAGAAAAAGTCGATGCCCTGACCGAAACTGTCGGTAAACTACTGCAAGGCGCTATGGCTCCAATGGTCGTTACCGCTCCGGAAGAGATGGTAACAGTCAAAGATGCCGCCAGTATTCTTAGACTGTCTGTGTCAAGGGTCTATGCACTCGTTCAGGAGGGGCGTATACCATGCTATAAGCCAGGGCGCAACCTGCTTTTTCTCCCCTCCGAGTTAAGGAAGTGGATGGCCGAGGGGCTTCGGAAAGGCCAGCCTTCCATCGAAGAACAGATGGAGCAGATGACCAAAGGCATGCGCAACAGTGCCAAAGACAGGAGATTCATATGAGCGTAGGTTACAAACTTCTGTCCGAAAGACATGATATGGAAAACACCTTCTGCCGTGCTTATTCCTGCCGTGCCGCTATTGAAAAATTTCTGGCGGACCTATTCCTTCTTGATAAAACCACCGGGTTGTATGCCGCTACATACAACCCGGAAGTCACACTCGAAACAGACGAAGTTCAACAGATTGTCTGGATCAGTGGGGTCAACGCGCCCTGCAATGCATTTGAAATTGTAAGAATATTCAGGTTCGGAGACCTTGACAAATATGTAAAAAAGGAAGAAACCGCAACGAAACGTCGCCCCTCATATAAAGCAATGCTGCAACTCTGCGCCGAGGACACAACGGTAAAGCTCACAGTGATAAAAGACAAGAATAAATCAGTCAATGTAAATTCGGACGAATGGGAGGCGGCGCTATCGCTCAACGACAGGAATCAGATTGAAAGAACAGGTCAGAATATCAAACTGATTCTACTCAACGACCCACAGCTCAAAAAAGTGCGTTTCGACCGCTTTACCAAGCAGGACATTACCGACTGTCCAGACTTCTGCAATGAGCGAGACAACCGTATTGACGATGAATCGATAGGCAAGATTGCCATTTATATCGAGAATGTATACGGGCTTCAGCTCTCTCAGCCGCGTATTATCGACATGCTCAAAACCACATCAAAGGAGCGTGGCTTCAATCCCGTGCATGAATTTATACAGAGTGCGACATGGGATAATGTGGAGCGCATCGATACAGTTGTAATCCGGTACCTTGGTGCCGATGACACTCCTCTTACACGGATGCAGACACGCAAGTGGATGGTCGGCGCGGTGGCCCGCGCTTTCAGTCCCGGATGCAAATTCGACCATATACTCACGTTTACAGGGCCGCAGGGTGTTGGCAAAAGCACATTCCTGAATATCATCGCCGGAAACTGGTTTTCAGATTCGTTCTCATTCGCTCACGACGACAAGTCGAAGATTGAGGATATCACTGGCGCATGGATTGTGGAAATATCGGAACTCAACGGCATGAAACGCGCCCATGATGCTGAGGCAGCCAAAGCGTTTCTCAGCCGGGTCCGCGATGATGTGCGCCCGGCATACGCCCGGAAGAGTGAGTCGATTCCCCGAAGCAACGTGTTTGCCGCAACGACCAACGAGACAGAGTTTCTACAGAGCTGTAACGGCAATCGCCGCTGGTGGGTAATCCCTATAAAGGGCACAGGAGAAGTTCGAGAATGGATTGACGCACTGAAATCCGAGGTTCCCCAGTTGTGGGCTGAGGCTTATCACTATTACACTGCCGGAGAGACGCTGTTTCTCCCTCCTGAATTGGAATCGGAGGCCAATCGGCGACAAGCTGAATATACCACTGCCGCCGGAGATGAATTGCTTGATGAAATAGAGGCGTTCTTGAACAGACTCGTTCCAAAAGCATACTTCTCATGGCCGCTCGGCAAGAGGGCGCAGTGGCAGAAGTGGGCTATTGATCCGTCATCATTTATCGATGACGAATACCGTCAGATAGGCACTGAACCGCTGACAATAGTATCTCCGAAGATGATAAAGTGCGAAATGCCGAACGATGCCATCCGAACATCATTCCGCTATTCATCGCAGTATATCAACTCCCTCATGGAGCATATACCCGGTTGGGTAAGGTCGGAGAAAGAGAAAGTGCCGGGTATGCACCGCGACTATTGTGGCGCCGACGGACGAGTTAAACGCCCCTGGATTCGTACTGACAATCCCAAGATACCACTCTCTCCTACTCTTGACTTCGATTGCAAAGACTCGCCATTCTGACCCGAATGTCCCAAATACCTT
>NZ_CAJTQC010000055.1:0-256 GCF_910578445.1 uncultured Duncaniella sp.
CACTCAAATACTTCTATGGCGAGAGCGCCAATGCCATCAAGATCCAGATCTGGATCACACTAATCGCCAATCTACTGCTGATGGTGATGCAGAAGGGGCTGAAACGCCAGTGGAGCTTCTCCGGGCTGGCAACAATGGTCAGAATTACCCTGATGTACTACGTTGACTTCAACAGTCTGTTTAACAACCCGGAAAAAGAGTGGGAAATCATCCTTTCCGAGGCCTCCGGAGCGCCTCCCGAACCGTCATTGTTTGA
>NZ_CAJTQC010000055.1:266-3519 GCF_910578445.1 uncultured Duncaniella sp.
TAAAGTAAAAAAGAAGACTCGAACACCGTAAAATCAGCGTTCGAGACATACTTTATTGCGCTATTTGAGTTTTATCGGACAGCAATAATTTTTGTAACTTTAATGTAACACTAAACCACATCAAAGTATGAAGAATCAGCAATTCTTTAATGCGACCTTTATCGCACGAAAGGCGCGGGTGCTACGCAACGGTGAGGTGCCGATTATCCTGCGTATCTCAATCGCGGGTCAACGTGCGGAACTGAACATCAACCGGACTGTCAAACCCGATATGTGGGTTGCGGCAAAGGGTATGTCCAAAGGCAAAAGCCGAGCCGACATCGAACTTAACCGATATCTTGAAACCGTCAGGGCAAAGCTCCTTGCAATCCACACCCAAATGGTGGCGGAAGGCGCACTAATCAATCCGGATACTATGAAAAAACGCTTTCTCGGTGTTGACGAAAAAGTTAAAATCCGGATGTTTCTTGAAACTTTCCGCGAAAACAATGAGAAATATCGTAAGCGGCTGGAACTTGGTGACATCTCAAAGGGAACTGTTCTTCGCTGGGAGCGTTGTGTAACCTATCTAAAAGAATACTTCAAATCGCATAAGAAGGCCGAGGACATTCCTCTGCGTGATGTGACGCTCCCTATGATTGACGATTTCGAGCTTTGGCTACGCACAGAGAAGAGGTGCGGGCACAACTGCGCGATTCGCTACATCAGCACCATAAGGAGCGTTATACGCGATGCAGTCAACTATAAATGGCTTGACGTCGATCCGTTCTACGGCAAGACCTATTCAAAAAAGAAGACCAATCGCGAGCATCTTAGCGAAGCGGAACTCAATGCAATCATGTCGCTCGACCTCACAGTGCTCCCACGACTGGAGGCGGTGCTTGATGTGTTTGTGTTCTGCTGCTTCACCGGTCTGGCTTTTTCGGATGTGTCAACCCTCACTGCCGACAAGATTGTGACCGATGCCGACGGCGAACTCTGGATACGGAAGCACCGAGAGAAGACTGACGAACTCAGTTCGATACCACTGTTGGAAATCCCACGCCAGATTATCGAAAAATATTCCGACCACAAGAAAATAATCGGCACAGACAGACTGCTGCCCGTATTATCGAACCAACGATGCAACGGCTACCTGAAGGAAATCGCCGACCTTGCGGGTATCACCAAAAAGCTGACAACGCACGTCGCGCGCCACACTTTCGCCTGCCTTTCGCTTGACAACCATGTGTCGATAGAAACCATTTCGAAGATGCTCGGTCACTCGAATATAAAAACCACGCAGACCTACGCGAAAATGCAGGACAAGACCATTTCGGAGGATATGGTTAAAATGCGCCGCAAATTTGATGGTGTAGTTATGGCATGACCGGATTATCGGACATTTAATTGTTAAAAATTCAGTTTCTCAAATCGGACATTCTTGGACATAGCCGGACATATTCGGACAAGATGCTGAAATGCGGAATTATGAATCATCTGACGATTTGAAAAACTGGATTTTTATTTGTATATTTAAGTAAGGATTGACAATCTTACCTGCCTTCAAGGTGTTCAAACCACTGTTGATCTCCCGGAACATCTATCGAACTGCAAGTATGATTTTCAGTCAGTCATGAGAACATGAATATTATTGAAAGGCACATCTATTCATAGACAGATTTGTATCCTTCCTTACAGTTCAACTTATAGATATGGAAATGGAACTGCTTAATGAACGATAATGATATTGTCTTAAAGATTGATTTACCTACAATATTCTATATTGTTTGATTGACAAATCTATTTATCTATAGTTCAAGGCTTCATGACCTCATAACCTCAGGGCTATAGAGCCATAGCTAACTACTTGGCTTCCACTATTAAAACCGAGATTAAAAATGAGCGACACATTTAGTTATCCAATCAGATTTGTTCCAGCCTTCTGGGCAAAGGAGGAGGAACGCTATCTCTGGCAACAATCGTGTGCCGAAACAGATGCCTACCATAGTATCTGAAGTATCTGACTTTGATTGGTTAGACTGTTTCAGCATTGCGAACCGCAGGATTTGCCGCCAAAGGGCGGCAACCACCGTAATGATAATGGAGGGGGAGCGAGTTTAGGCTAAGGTAATACCTGAGCCAATCGAGTACCTCGCAATTCCCCTCCATCATCACTACAACCACTTTATCCACTTAATCATAACAATCATTTATGCGAAAGCAACTCAATTCACTCCCGCTATCGGGATACAATAAGACGGACATCTTGGATATCCGCAATATAGTAAGGAGTATTAAGTTCTCCTGCAACGACCTCACTGCCGTGCGAGAACGAATGAGGAATGCCGGTTATACCAGCTTCTCCACATTCGGACGCGACTGCATACTGAATACAGCAATCATCGAGCGTGTTTCCAGTGAACAGATGGCCACTCTCAACGAGCTTATTCGCGAAAGAAACAATCTCAACCAGATTGCCAGAGCTTGTAATGCCGGACGATGCTGGAGCGTAGCAAATGAGGCGTCGGCTCTAATCCGGAAATTGGATGCAGCAATCAGCCTGTTCAACGAAAAAAGCTCTGAAATATGATTGGCAAAATAAGTCACGGCAATTCGTTTGGCGATTGTCTGGATTACCTTACCCGCGTGAAACAGGACAAGCAACCATCGGAAAAGCGGGTATGGCACATCATCGACAGCGACGGTGTGAGGCTGAACGTCGGCGAGGAAGGTTGGCGAAAGATGGCGACATCGGATGTGGAAAGACCGACGCTCACAAGGTCAAAAATCAAAGACCCGTGCGGACACATTTCACTCGGTTTTTCGCCGAATGACAGCGACCGTATGACTGATGATTTCATGCTTAAAATTGCGCATGAATATATGGAGAAGATGGGCATAACAGACACGCCGTATATCATCGTCAGGCATACGGATAAGGAACACCCACACTGTCATATTATGTTCAGTCGTGTCAACTACAACGGCAAAATCATCAAGCCTGTAACTAACCTATACCGCAACAAAGCGGTCTGCGCCGATGTCACCAAGCGGCATAATCTGACTATGGGAACAGACAGTCTTAATCTTGACACCTCAAAACTTCGGGGTTCGGAACGCAGCCGCGTGGAGATTATCCAAGCGGCTACCGAAGTGTTGCATGATGTTACTATCACCGACTGGCCTATGTTCAGAAATGCCCTTGCTCGACGGGGCATCATCGCTAACGCTCTTTTCAGCGGAGAGGGCGATGAAAGAAAACTGAAGACCA
>NZ_CAJTQC010000056.1 GCF_910578445.1 uncultured Duncaniella sp.
AAAAACCGCATAACTATTTGATAGTCTGCGGTTTGTCGCTTTCGGACTGATTTTCGTCCGATTAGGTTGCGGAAAGACAGGGATTCGAACCCTGGGTTCCCGTAAGGGAACAACGGTTTTCGAGACCGCCCCGATCGACCACTCCGGCATCCTTCCTTTTGTGCTTTTGTATCGTCGATTTTTATTTGACGGTGCAAAGGTATAAAAAATTTTTTAATCACAGTCTTTTTATGCAAAAAAATATTGAAGACTGTTTTTAATAGGCATGTATTCTGTGTGAAAGTGATTGTTATTTTCAGCTCTACGCATTCTCCAGCGGCAATTGACGGCGTTCGAAAGCATCGATAAACGATCCCGGCGTCGAATTATAGATATGACATCCATTGCCACGCGCATACTCCTCAAGCGCGTGATACGACTTGAACGCGAGGTGAAAACTCAGAAGTATGTCGTGGAGTCGCACGTCGCGATACACCGATGCCACTCTCTTTTTCTCCTCCGCGTTATCCTTGTAGAAATGCGGCTGTATGCTCACCACTTCGTTGTTGTCGCTCACACTCAGCGTATTGAGCCAGCCATGATCAGCCCCTGTAAGATATATTTCACGGAATCCGGCATTCATTGCCGTCATGATTGCAGGGACAAGCACATTTCTCGGGCGAGGCATTGCAAGCCCGTGGCTGTAGAGAAAGCGCGTCAGCCAACCGAACCCCTCAGCACCCACAAAATTGAATGTTTCCACACGGATATTCCTGTTGTCGATGCCCAGATTCTTAGCCGTGTGGCCTGACGGGACATAGAGCGTCATCGGCCAGTCGACTGTTGAATTGAGCCGGGAATACAATCGTTCGACATTCGGGTCGCTTGCTCTGCCGGTGAAAAAATGCGGATCGGCCATGAGGTAGAAATCCGGCCTCAGCGTCTCAAACTCCTCAGCGTTGGCTGCAAAGTTAAGAGCCATCGTGACGGACTGTGACAACTGCTGTCCGTGGCGGGCGATAACGTCGGCCAGCGACGGTCCGTTGCCCATTATGATTAGAGCCTTTCCTTCAGCTGCGGTCTTCGCTCTGCTGATATGCGCGCCACGTGACTGTAGGGCTACTTTTATGAGGCTCTTGGCCGATGAGGCTGCCTGTGAGCCGAAAAGAGAAAGTCGGTCTGAAAATTTCATACGCAAATTTACACCTTTTAGCCGAACAGTCAAAATCTCTGCGAAAAGCCGCAGTGGATTTCCGTCACCGATGACACCTATAAAAAGAAACGAAACCCTCGGCTTTCCGCAGATGGGGAGGCCGACGGTTTCGCCACAGAATGTGTGTCGAGGATTCCTTATCGTCATGTCCTGTTTTCATGGACCGGTCAGATCAGAGCCCTCTTTGTGTGTCTCAATGCATTAGTTATGTTGTATGTCTTATGCTATTCGATATCTACGCGTGCGCTTGAAAAAGCGTTGAGCTGGAGCGAGGTTACGATGTCTTTGATAGCCCTTGCTGCCTTCATCGGGACACCTGACTCGTTGAGTTCCGGAGAGAAAGCGGCGATTGAGCCCAGACCGGGAATCACAGCGATGAAACCTCCTCCGAACCCCGACATGGCCGGGACACCTGTCAGTATGAGCCACGGCTTACCCATATCTTTCGGCCCTTTTGCAGCCATCATTGAGCAGATTGTGGCCGATAGCTGACCGTCGAACACGACGGCCTGTGTGGCCGGATTGACACCGTCGGCTGCTATGGTCGCCCCCATTTCCGCAAGCTGTTCTGTTGTCACGAGCATCGAACGCAGTCGGTTGTACAGATTGATTGACAGGCCTGCTTCGTCATAAAGCTCATAGCCGGTTTCGGCAAATGAATTAACAATATTATTTTCAGCTGCCTTCTGCTGTGCGGCCTCATAAAGTTTATCGTCGAGCACCGGCGATGAGCCCATAAGCTCTATCATTAGATTGGAGAGGATATCCATTTTTCCGTCAAAATCTCCGACCGGCTCAACAAGGCTTGCGGCGCGCACACCCTTGGCGTGCATTCCCTTGACTTTCTGTTTCGGTTCGTCGGGCTTGGGTCCGCATCCACATCCGCAACCCTTGTGCCCGAGGCCCATTTTTTTAACGAGATCGGCGGGTTGCATTTGGGTCAGGAGCTGTATGGCGATTGGCAGACGTGAAATCGCGCCCATTGCAAACCGGGCCTGACTGTGGCCGACATCAAATTTTGTCCCGTCGGTCAGACGCACCGAAATGCCAAACATTCCCTGATTCATGTCTGCTACTTTTTGACTTGGAGTTCCGCCCATGTCATTTTTGTGATTGTCATATGCTTCCTGCACGGCCGACTTAAGGTCGGAGAGTTTGATTTTTCTATCCATAATATAATTATAATAGTGTATAATATTTTTTCGACAGTCTGTAGTCTGCATGGCCATGACTTTTACAGGCAGTCTGACAGATTGTTTTTTCAATAGAAACCGATTTCAGACTCATCTTGTTGGTTGGTTTAGCGAAGCTTATGCTATTTTATCACTTGTTATATTATTTCGTCAGTCCCATGTTATTGCCCTCCCGGTTCAACACATGTGAAATATGTGAGGGTAATTATTTAACGTTTTTCAGTCTCAACTTTTATTGCCTAAAAAATGTTTTTAATTCTAAAGGAAATACAATGATTATTCACCTGTTTTTATCCTCTTTTGCCTATGACCCGTCTCGAAAAGCTTACTCTTTTGCCTCTGCTCGTTATACTCCTCTTCATGGGTGCGTGTTCCAACAATGTATGGGATGAAATTCCGACCCCGATTACATCGTTCATCGAACAATACTATCCCGGTAGCGGGGTTAAGAGTTTCACTCAGAACGACTCAGGCTACAAAGTGAAAATCACCAACGGTGCGTCACTTTCGTTCGATTCCGAATATTCATGGACTTTCATCGACGGCAACGGTGTCCGCCTCCCGGAAGTCCTCGTCTACAATCAGCTCCCACCGGCTCTGTTCAACTATCTTCAGGGCATCGAGCAGCAGGCCGATGTCTATGCCATGAGCCGCGACAAAACCTACTATAAACTCACGATGCACGATACTATTATAATTTATGAGATTTCTACGGGTAAGATTTCATACCCCGACGGCAAGACCCTCGACACCTGACTGTTTTGCCCATTTCCTCTCGGAAGACGGAGACAGTGTTGCTCTCCGGCTTCCGGACCGCGTTTCAGAAAAGGAGCGTGGTTTCGGATTTGAGTGATAGTCCATTCTCCGAATGCAGGCGCGTGGAGAATGGCAATGACTTGATAGATAATAATCCATCACCTGTCGGTTGACCTTAGGTTCACCCGGCAGGTGATTAAAATTTAACCGGCCTCTAAATCTGGAGTTGCCAAAAAATCATTATTTTTGCAAGATAATGACCACTATATTAAAATCCAAATAAAATGAGGCAAAAATTACATCCACCTTAGATTATT
>NZ_CAJTQC010000057.1 GCF_910578445.1 uncultured Duncaniella sp.
ATATTGTCTATAATCGAGTGGACAATGACGGCAAATGTGTTAGCGACAGCTTTGAGTATTATCGCAACAACGAAATCTGCGACGAGATGAAAAAGAAGTACGGTCTGACCTACGGTGAGAACAAAGACCATGTGAAAACACATCGTCTGCAAGGACGGTCGAAGACACGTCAGGAGATATATCTTGCCATTCAAGCCGCCAAGAAATCGGCAAAAGACTGGACTACTTTTCAGCGCGAACTCGCACAAAAAGGTGTAACGGTAAGGAAGAAATTCCGACGTGGTTCTACCGAAGTCGAGGGACTCTCTTACATCAAAGACGGTCAGAAATTCAAGGCTTCGCAGATTGATCGCGACGGCAGATGCTCTTACAATGTCATCTGCAAGGCACTCGACCGAAACAAGAACCGTCAGTCCCAGCCGGCATCATCATCACCACAACCGATGCGACAGCAACCTAAACAGGAGCCGAGTGCCGCAGCAAAAATCATCGAAGCCGGAGCCGATATGGTCGAAGGTCTCGGAAACACACTCGGTGGCATCTTCCAAGTCGGACCTGCCTACGACCCGGAAGAGGAGGAATTCATCCGTAAGATGAAACGCCGTCCAAAGAAAAAAAGAGGCAGAAGTCTTTAATTTCAAAAACTCAAAAACATGAAAGAAAATTTTGAAAATTCCCCGGAGAATATTCTCCAGAACATCGCTGATGACCTCAGCACAATCACCGGTACGTGTACCGAAATCAAGGAATCGCAGCTCAACTGCGCCACTGCCGACGACATCAAAGAGTATGCAGAAAAAGTCGAGAACATACTCCAAGAGGGTGTCATCCCGGCAGTCAACAAGGTGAACGAACTGATAAAGAATCCACCTACCTACAATATCGAGATGAAGACCGACGGGCTGGCAGAAAACATCAAAAATGGACTTTCCGAAGCCGTCAAAACAGACCTTTACAAAAGCGTTGACAAGGTGATTAAGGACGGTATCAGCTCGACATACGCTCAATCGGTAAGCTATCTGAAGAATGCGGTCAATGACCTTCGCTACGAAGTTAACCGCATAATCAGCGGACACTGGTGGCTGGTAATGCCCAAGTGGGCAAAAATCACGGCTATCGTCTCGGTTCTCGCAGCCATAGGATTTGCTATCGGATTCTTCTACATGGTATCAGAAAATCAGAAATACCTGAAGGTTGAATGGCTCTATCGTTACGAGCGCATGAGCTACAATGCGGACGGTATCCGGGATATGATGCTCCGCGAAGAAGCGATGATGGTTGGTTCCAAGCAGGAGCAGGACAGCATCAAGGCTTTGACTGTCCAGCTTGAACGCCGCAAACACGCCGAGCGTACCCAAGTCTATTTCCGTCCTTCCGATTCATGGACACCGGAGTCAAAATCAATCTGGTAAGCATGAAAATTAACCGACTTTTGAATCTCGCAATCGAGGCAACTGCTTCAAAAAATGCGCCTGATTCTACAATGTTTCACTCTCAAAAAACGAAAAAATGACAGCACTCAACAACCTCAACCAGCTCCTCTCTCGTGTGAAAAACATCTTTAGCCGCAAGGCTTCACCGGCGACTGACACAACCCCCAACGCGGAGCCGCCTACCGACCTTTCGGTCGTAAGCGACCCTCGGCTAAAAGCAGCCCTCGCCGACATCGAGAAATATCTTCGCGACAATTTCGGCACTCCGACTGCGAAGCTCCGCTATAAGGACTACGCCAACGGCACAAGTCTTACCTCGGAAGATGCAACCTTTGCTGTGTCGCTCGTAATCCTAACGACCACTGGCGGAGCCGCCCATCTCCCCGACAACGTGCTACTGCTCGGCGGAGTCACCTCGACCAACGATGTAAAATGGCTCGCCGCCGAAATGAGAAAGTTCACCAACGTTCTCATGCAGCTCTGCCCCAAGCACCGCATCCAGCACCTCGCCTTCGCCTTCGACAAGTCCGAGAGTAACGATCCCCACATCGTCAAAGAAGCCGACGTCACCTGCCTCCGCCTCTACTAAACCCTGAATGTAGCCCGACAGAAGTATCATATATGATATCTGTCGGGCTTGTTTTTATCAGTCCATATCAGCTTTTACCAAGTGATTTGAACATCTTAGTGATACAACGCTTCTTTTGCTCCATATTTGGATGAACATAGAGGTTGAGAGTAGTTGAGATGTCAGAGTGACCTAAGAGGGCACTAACTGTTTTGTAATCACAGTTACTCTCAATGCAACGAGTGGCGAATGAGTGGCGGAGTCCGTGAAACTTGATTGCCGGGATATTGAGCGTTTTCATCAGGCGCTTATAATACGCACGATATGTACGTGGCTCTATAGGCTTACTATCGTTGGATATTACATAGAATCCGGTATTGACCACTTTCATCAGTGGCTTGATAAGCGCGAGAGCTTCGGCACTGAGAGGGATTTCGCGAACAGAGTTCGGTGTTTTGGGGTCGTTAATAACCAGCTCTGTGTGTTTCTTTTCCCCATCGAGAATATAGATGCGTTCTATGGTACGCCGTACTTGAAGTGTTCCGGTCAGTGTGTCTAAATCTTCCCAGCGCAATGCGCAAATTTCTCCGATACGAAGTCCTGTGGTGAGACACAAGTAGATACCAAGAGCACGGAATGAGAAGTTTGCCTTTATATGGTCAAGGATTTTCTTGTGGTTGGCTATGGTCAGGACCTCTATTTCCGAAGGCGTGGAGATGGTAGGATATTTAATATCCCACTCCGCATGGTCAATCCACTTGTGCTTGACTCCATGCTTCATTATCATTTTCAGAACGATAAGAATGTCCTTGATGGTCTTGACTGAAAGTCCTGAGTTAATCTTCTCAAGTACGAAGGATTGAACGATTGGTTCATTCAGTTCGGTCATGTCGCCAAAGTATGGCAACAGATGGTTTTCAAGCGTCAGCATATATGCAGCGAATGTTGAGCGCTTGACATACGGTCGCTTTTGCTCTTTCCAAGCTTCCGCAATTTCTCTGATAGTCAGATGCGTCATAGTGTTAATATTATTGGTTATTTAAAAACTTAGAGAAATAATATAACCAATGTTCCACCTTTGCGCTTCCCCGGCTTCACAGACGAGTGGAAA
>NZ_CAJTQC010000058.1 GCF_910578445.1 uncultured Duncaniella sp.
GATACAAAAATGGGCGAAAAAGGGGTCAGAATCCGTTAGAATCCATCAGTAAGGGTATGAAAAAAGCGTGCTGTAAAGCACGCTGTACTAATGGATTGTGACGGATTGTGACAATTACGTCATTTGCCGATGCAGAAGCGGTTAATTTGTTGATATACAGATAAGTGTAACTCTAATCCGTACAAGTGACGTGAATTTTCTATGGTTGCAAGTGGTTAACCGTCTGCTACTTAAATCGTTACAAGTCGCATTTGCCAAACCGACAACAGTGACTCAATGCAAAGGTAGCTACAATAATCCGATTATCAAAGGGATATCGCATCTTTAACTTTTCGCGACATACAGATGAGCGTACAAAACGGGACTATTCTGGTTTCGTTATGAATTTTTTGAGACTCTCATATTGCTCATATATGTCAGGAATCTGATATTTGTCATTATGTATTGCTCCACGACCGAGTTCGATGTCTTTGATGACATTTTTGCAGTCTCCGGCTATGGTCTTATTCACACAATCTGTTGCGAATGTGGCTTTGATTTCGGGGATGAGTTCTTTCGCGTCTATATCCATCAGATTGCTCATCACAAAACCGGCGAATGTGCCGTCACAAGCTCTCTGAACAGGAAGATTTGAAACCATATTGTTCAGAAGTCGTCGGAACACTTCGATAATTTCGCCACGTCTTTCCGGCTGATTGAAGATTATCATTGCTAAAGCATCGGGTGCCTGTGAGCGGAGATAAGAGTCCAGTCCGGGTTGATTCAGATACGCTTCTATTGCGGTGATATTATCCTTGCCACACGCATAAAGAGCAGGGTGTAGTAGTTCCGGAGTCAGGTCGCCAAGATGATAGTCGGCAAACTCATCGGTCTGTCGCATAATCTCAAAAACTGCATCAAGACCCTTGTCGCTTTGAAGTTGGGCGAGAAGTATGAGCGAGTGCATAATAGCACTGTTGTTCCAACTCTCGATTGTATCATCATTGATACCTTTATATGTTTTGCCGATAGAATAGAGCATGACATTGCTGATATCTTGTGCAGCTTCGTCTTTCGGCAGGGCAAGAATCCGGTCAATGACCTCACGGGGCAGACAGCTGTAATTATCAGGCGAAAGCAGCTCATCCGCTATAAACTGATTCTTGACGGAAAGCGTCTGAGGATAGTCGGGGTATTGATAGGTGTATTTTTCATCGGGATGACGGTCTGACTCCTCTTGCCATTTGCTCATCCCTTCAAACGCTTTCTTTATGGTCTCAGAGTCGATTTTGGATAACGGAGAGTATTCATCGTCATCATCACTGTCGTCCTCGTATTCCTCTCCAAAAGGCATGACATATTCAAAATCATCGCCAAGGTTTTTCTTCAGTGTATGGTAATATGGCATTTCCTTTCTGTCAGGATTGACAACAAGAAAATGTTTGCCGTTTTTACCGAAATCATATTCAATCAGCGGTATGTCATCCGTATCCTCTTCCAGAATATATCCGGCCGGATCAAACTCTTTTGACGGTTTAATGCCACCTTCCTCAGCGAAAGCCATTGCTCCATAGATAATGTTGTGGGCTTCATTATAACTGATTTCTTCAAGTCCCATCCCGTTTTTATAATTGTCAAGGTACTGTTCAAAATCATACGGAGTCATATTTTCATGGTACCCGGCATCCTTTACGCCGAGACAGAACGTATCGACAAGAAAGGATGCCATAACCAGATTGCCGCTTGGTCGCACTCGGGTAACGATGACATGAGCCATTCCGGATTCCTGCCAATCAGGAGGAGCGATATAACATTTGCCAACTGGCAGGGTTCGCGCTTTTTCACGCATGAACCGATATGGAGAAAGTGCGGGCTGCTTTTGTCCCTTGCTGTTATTCTTGGATTTCTTCTTAGCCATAATAGTTGGATATGTTGTTATAGTTGAAACAAATTTGAAAGTAAGATTGATTACCGTTCCATATAAATTTTCTAAAAGTAAGTCTTGACGGCGAAGAGGAATTGGTCGATGAAGATGCGTTTGAAGGCTGCGATATTGTTCTGCTCGTAGAACATCAGCATTGCCTTTTTGTAGTCGATTGAATCTACCGTGCGGAATGAAATCGGGCAATAGCCGTTGGCGATGAGAATACCGTTGCTCACTATTCTGGCTGTGCGCTTGTTGCCGTCGGTGAACGCCTGAATGTAGCTGAGCAAAACAAGTGCGAGAAGGGCTTTCTCGAAGATATTGCTCTTGCCGTTTATGAGTCGCACGCTATCTTCAAGAGCCTCCCGGATTTGAAACTCATTGTCAAGCGGAGTGTAGTTTGTTCCGGTTATACCGACACGGCGATGACGGATGCTCCTCTCAACACCTAATTCTTTTGTAAGTATCGCATGAATCTCCTCGATACGGGCGACAGTCAAATCTTTAAGATAGTCCGGCACATCGAGAATAAAGTCGAGCGCATCCTTGTGATTGAGTAGCATCACGGCTTCCTCCTTGGTTTTTCCGCTTGCCGTTTGTTTCTCTTTCAGCAGCCTTTCAGTTTCAAGTAAAGAATAAGTGTTGCCCTCTATCTGCGAAGATTTCCATGACAAATCGATTCCGAGACGTTCCATCTCTTTACGATATTCCAACTCGGACATCTCCGAGAGATGCTGACGGAAGACTTGTTGTGCGTCATCAAGCCGTTGCAGTTCATCATCGGTGAATAAATCCACCTTTGGAAGAATTTCATTTATGAGCTCAAAATTGAACGATTCCTGCACCTGACGCTCGTCGACATCCTTGTCAAAGTATGTGTCAAGGTTCAGCTCCATCGTCACATGAGCCTGCGGAGTAAGTCTATAACGAGTAGCCGGTCCACGACCTACAACCTCAATGTGTCCCTTGGCGACACCATCGGCAATCAATCGTTTGAGTGTTGCCGGACTTGGGGCATTGGTCAATGCCGAGCCTATTTCAGCACGTGATGCCTCCGGATTGTAGTGAAGAAACTGAAGGATTTCAATCTCTTGAGTCATATCTGAAAGTTTTATCGGCTCAAAATTACTAAAATTTATTGAAAAATCGGCTAAAATTGAGCCAATTTTTGCCACGTTAGCACTTGA
>NZ_CAJTQC010000059.1 GCF_910578445.1 uncultured Duncaniella sp.
AAGGCAATTAAATTTTTGGAGGAACATCAGAGTGATACCCCCTCGCGGTTTGCAGAAGAAGCCGCATGGCGAAAGGAAAATGCAGGTTGGCTCCGCTGGTCGCGTCAGCTTGCCGTAACTCTTATTGGCTATATGCAGGACAACGGTCTTAAAAGAGCTGACCTCGCCGCCCGTCTCGGCGTAAGCCCACAATATGTCAGCAAGTTGCTGTCAGGTACCGAAAACCTCAGTTTCAAGAGCGTTGCCAATATCGAGGATAAGCTCGGCATAACTTGTTTTGCAATGGTATGAACATCTATAATCGATTACTATAATGCAAAATATAAATAAGTTCATATCCTCAATAATTATGTTTATGTTATCGACAGTTGTTGCTTATTCGCAAATGCCGATAACATCGGATAGTCAATGTTCAAATGACATCTACACATGTTCTGAAGACAACAAACCGGTATCCGTAGAGAAATATGCACCGTATCGGCATATAGTCTCGACTCCGGTATTACCTGACAGCGCCGATGTGCGTATGCACGAACATAAGGCGTTCTGGAGGGCAGGCGCAGAGACCGTGGGCTTCAATATAGGCCTTTGGGCCTTCGACCGCTATGTGCTGAAAGGACATTATGCCTATATTTCATGGAATACCATCAAAGAGAATTTCAGGCATGGTTTTGAATGGGACGATGACCATTTGCACACCAATATGTTTGACCATCCCTACAACGGCTCTATATTTTTCAATGCCGGACGCTCCAATGGTTTCAATTTCTGGCAGTCGGAGCTGTTCGCCATCGGCGGAAGTGCCATGTGGGAGATGTTTATGGAATGTGAATACCCCTCTACCAACGACATAATAGCCACACCGATAGGCGGCGCTGCTCTTGGCGAAGTGCTTTACCGCACGTCTGACCTTATCCTCGACGACCGTAGCACCGGAGGCGAGCGTTTCGGCCGTGAGTTGGCAGCATTCCTTGTTGACCCCATGAAAGGAATCAACCGAATTGTCACCGGTGCGGCATGGAGAAAACGCGCCACATCCGGACGCAGGTTCGGGTTACCTCCAATCAGTGTGGAGCTGTCACTGGGAGGCAGGTACCTGTCTCTTATTGAAAACGACGAGGGTAGCCGGGCAGGAGCCGTCGCGGAAATCAACATAGAGTATGGCGACAGATTTGCGGAAACTACAAAAGCTCCCTACGATTACTTCTCTTTCCTGATGGAATTGCAAGGCATAAAGTCGCAGCCGATTCTGAGCCGTGTGGAGATTATGGGGCGACTACTTTCAAAAGAAATACTCGACAAAAAGAATGTCAGCCTCAACGTAGGACTATATCAGCATTTCGATTATTTTGACTCCGACACTATACGCCCGGAAAGAAATGCCCTATATTTCCCTTGTTCCGTGCCATATAAAATGGGAACTCCCGCATCTGTCGGCGGAGGAGCCATGTTCAGATATACCCCGTCAAAGCTGATGTCGTTAGACGGATATTTGCATCTGAACGGCGTCATCCTTGCAGGCGTACTGACCGACTTTTACAGGGATTATCACCGCAATTACAACTGGGGATCCGGATTTTCGGTCAAGGCCGGCTTGAACTGGGCTTTATCGGATGATCGAATATCTGTGAGAATCGCAAACCAGTTTTACAAGATCTATACCTGGAACGGTTACGATGTAAACTATGACTGGTCTCTTACCCCGGAAGGGAAGCCGGTGGACGTGCAAGGTGATGCGTCTAATTCATCGTTCAATCATCTTGAAGCATCTGTAAATTATCGTTTGTGGAAACGTCTTTTTCTGACCGGCGGCATTGATTTCTATTCGAGAAGAACGGAATATACCGATATGTCAATACGTTTAGGGAATACAACAATAACCAGCCCGATTGTAAATAGCAAACAGCTTGGCTTTCACTTGATGCTGACCTACAGATTATAAATCTCAAATTACTAAAGAGGGAGTCGCAGTCAAAACTTGCGGCTCCCTTTTTGCTCATCTTATACCAAAGCCTCTCCTGACAGTCTGTTTCAAGGACTGCCATTTTTCTCTGAACCATTGGAACACTCTCTTACCTCCGAGATGAAGGCGGTAGTTGTTGTCATCGGTCGGGTCTCTCTTGATTTGCACCTCGACATTTCCGACATCGACATCTTTCTCCTCATTGGGGTCATAGAGCGTATAGCCTGTTTTGAATGACCTCGGTTTCCCGTCAAGTAACGTTGTGATGAGTGTGTCTGACATCTTTACCCGGATGCAGTCTCTAATGGCTGGCAGGGCAGCAATGACACCGGGAAAGAATCGTTGTATAAGGTCTTCAGTTTCCTTATGTCCTCTGACGATGCTGTTATGCTGCTCTTTCTGCCTGTCGAGCTGCTGTTGCAAATCCCATACACGGCTGCGGTGGGTCTTGGCTGTCTCTTCTGCTCGCTCTTTGAGCGTTCTGATTTCTTCACGAGAGTCAGCGAGTTCGGACTCAAGTTTCTTGGTCTTGCTACCTGTGAACCGGTTGGCGAGATTGCTGAGGGCATCCTTGCGGTTGGAATCGCGCTGCGCTTTCGCGTCCGCCGCTTCCTGCAAGGCTGTCTCTTTCTCTTTTCTCGCCGCCTCCGTCTCCTTGGCACAGGCAGAACGTTCTTCAATAAGCTTTGACTTGTCAGCCTTGATGTCG
>NZ_CAJTQC010000060.1 GCF_910578445.1 uncultured Duncaniella sp.
AAGAAGTGAAAGAGGACATCCTCCGACTTTGGGAGGAAAAGCAGTTGAGAATCACGGATGAGATTCAGACTGCGCCGGAGGTGCTGTACGCCAACGGCAGCGTTATCGGAACACTCGGCAACTTCTCGGCTTCGACCGGCAAAGCCAAGAGCAAAAAGACATTCAATGTCGCCGCGATTGTCGGGGCATCACTCGTCAACGGCAAAGTATTGGGCTACACCGCAGAGTTCCCCGATGACAAGCGCACAATCCTCTATTTTGACACCGAGCAAAGTCCGTATCACTGTCAGAAAGTTATGGAACGTGCGTTGCGCCTGGCGAAACTCCCGACCGACACCCATCCGGAACATTTGAAGTTCGCCGCTCTGCGCCAGCTAACACCCACATTGCGCCTTGAAGTAATCGAACAGGCGATAATCAACACTCCCGGTGTCGGACTTGTAATCATCGACGGTGTGCGCGACCTTATGTACGACATCAACTGCGCCAAGGAATCGACCGACCTTATCGGCAAGCTGATGGAATGGACAGACAAGTTCCAGATTCATATCCACACCGTCCTGCATCTCAACAAGAGCGACGACAACGCCCGTGGTCATGTCGGCACCGAGCTGAACAACAAGGCAGAGACAATCCTCCAAATTAGCCGCAGCAAAACCGATGATACCGTGTCGGAGGTCTGCGCCGCCATGATCCGCGCCGCCGAGTTCGATCCATTTGCCTTCCGCGTCAATGACTATGGACTCCCTGAGATTGCAAGCGGGTATGTGTTCTCCGAGCCGGGCAAGAAAGCCAAAGACCCTTATCCATACAAGGAGTTGACCGAGGAACAGCATCGCGAGGCATTAGGCGTAATCTTCGCCAACGGTCCGATAAAAGGTTGCCGGAACTTCGAGGCTGCACTCAAAAGCGGATATGCCGCCTGTGGTCATTCCTATTCCAACAACAAGGTAAAGGGCTTGAAGACCTTTCTTGACAACAAAGGTATGATTCGTTACGAGAACCGCGAGTATATCTACAATCCTGATTTCTACTATTGAGAAACACCAAATTGGTTTGGTTTAGAAAAGGGCATATATAATAGGCGCTAAACCAAGAACCATCTCACCCAAACATTTTAGAACCCATGATCAAAGAGATTAAATCAATCCCTTTAGCCTCCTTCATGTCCCGAATCGGACATGAGCCTACGGCGAGAAAAGGAACAAGGCTCTGGTATAAGTCGCCTTTGCGACAGGAACATACGCCGTCATTCAAGGTCGAGACTGCGCTCAACTGCTGGTATGATTTCGGACTTGGCAGAGGCGGCAACATCATCGACCTTGCAGCCGAGTTGTATCAGACAACAGACCTGCGCTATCTCATGCGTTGCATCGCTGACAGTTGTTTGGTGCCATCAGTGCAGACAGTCGCTTCCTCTTATCCCCAGCGACACTCTGCGACGAGCATGGAGCGGTTTGAGGTCGTGCCACTGGAACACCGCGCACTTGTCGCATACCTCCAAGAGCGTGGCATCCCGGCACACATCGCCACGGCGAACTGCAAGGAGGCTCAATACAGCGTCAACGGCAAGTTTTATTTTGCCGTGGCATTTGAGAACGTCAGCGGAGGCTGGGAACTGCGCAACCGATATTTCAAAGGTTGCCGTAGACGCAAGGACATCTCATATTTGCCGTGGGCGAGAGATGGCCCGTCAGCAGAGTGTGCCGTGTTCGAGGGATTTATAGATTATCTCTCGGCACTCACACTCGGCATCATCAGTGGAGCCGACACAATCATACTCAACTCGGTTGTCAATGTCAACAAGGCTGTGCCTTTTCTCAAAGGTTACACTACTATCAACTGCTACCTTGACAACGACAATGCCGGGAAAACAGCACTCGCCGAGTTGACCGCCATTTATGGCTCAACAATGATTGACCGCTCCACGCTCTACTCCGAGTTCAACGACTTGAATGATTTTCTTATCAATCGAAGTTTCACCAAAAACACACTTTCCAATGAAAACAAATAAACCCACCGCATCCAAGTCAACCGAGTTGACCGATGCAACCAAATCCAAAGTATCGACCCTTAACCCCGAAGTCACAATGAAATCAGATAACTCCACCAACCCTAATCCCGCAGTCAACAGCGATAACACTGTTAACAGCACCACACCTGCCAACGCTGACAATCTGTTTGACAACGAACAGCCAGTAACCGAGGCAACTGCCGTAACCGAGCCACCGAAGCAACAGCGCATCGGCAGGCAGCAGCGCAAATCGGATTTCGCCGAGTTCAAGGCAACGTTCCTCACTCCTGCAAAGCTGGTGAACCGCCATGCCCTGAACATCGAAGGCGACCTATGGGACCAGCTTGAGCGCGTTTCCAGAATCCTCGGTGGCCGTGGCACTACCGTCAGCAGTTACGCCAACGCAATCCTCGCCGAGCATCTGAAACAGTATGCCGAAGACATCGAAATCTGGCGCAAACTCTGAGCGCGTGATTGCAACTACATTTTGACCGCTAAATAGTCCTCGTAGTTTCGTGCACCTCGAAACTATCGTAGGGGTTCGGAATCGGAGGGAGCGAGTTTATGTTTTCGTATTACAAGTAATCCTCAA
>NZ_CAJTQC010000061.1 GCF_910578445.1 uncultured Duncaniella sp.
GCCACTTTTTTCATTGATTTGATCTGCGCGTTACCGCCCACACGCGACACGGAGATACCTACGTTGATGGCCGGGCGGATGCCTCGGTTGAAGAGAGCGGTTTCGAGGAAGATCTGGCCGTCGGTGATCGAGATCACGTTGGTGGGGATGTAGGCCGAAACGTCACCTGCCTGGGTCTCGATGATAGGGAGCGCGGTGAGCGAGCCGCCGCCTTTGACTCTGTCTTTGAGCGAGGCTGGAAGGTCATTCATCTGGCTTGCCACCTGCTGGTTGTCGATGATCTTGGCGGCACGTTCGAGCAGACGGCTGTGGAGATAGAAGATATCGCCGGGATATGCTTCGCGGCCTGAGGGGCGCTTGAGGATGAGCGAGATCTCACGATAGGCCACGGCCTGCTTCGAGAGGTCGTCATAGACGATGAGGGCATCGCGGCCGGTGTCGCGGATGTATTCGCCGATGGCTACTCCGGCAAAGGGGGCGTAGTAGCGCATTGATGCGGAGTCGGCGGCGGTGGCTGCGACTACCACGGTGTAGTCGAGCGCTCCGTGCTGACGGAGGGTCTCAACGATGGCTGCTACGGACGATGCTTTCTGTCCGATGGCCACGTATATGCAGTAGACAGGTTTTCCTGCCTCGAAGTTTGCGCGCTGGTTGATGATGGTGTCAATGGCGATGGCTGTCTTGCCGATCTGGCGGTCGCCGATGATGAGCTCGCGCTGTCCGCGGCCAATGGGCACCATTGAGTCGATTGCTTTCAGACCTGTCTGGAGCGGCTGCTTGACGGGCTGACGGAAAATAACGCCGGGGGCCTTGCGTTCGAGGGGCATGGGGAAGAGTTCGCCCTGGATTGGGCCGCGGCCGTCGATAGGTTCGCCGAGTACGTTGATCACGCGACCGAACACGCCGTCGCCTACGTGGATCGAGGCGATCTCGCCTGTGCGCTTGACGGTCATGTTTTCAGTAACGTTGTTGATTTCGTTGAGGAGGATGACACCCACATTGCTTTCCTCAAGGTTGAGGGCTACACCTTTCACTCCGTTTTCAAATTCTACAAGCTCGTTGGCGCAGACATTGTCGAGACCGTAGACGTGGGCTACTCCGTCGCCTACTTCCAGAACAACTCCTGTCTCTTCGAAAGACACTTTGGAGCTGACGTTCTCCAGCTGCTGTTTTAAGACCTGAGAAATCTCGCTTGGGTTTATCATTTTGGTATGAGGGGGATGTGAAGTTGGTTAGTTGCTTAAAAGTTTCAGACGCAATTGTTTGAGTTCATCGGCCACAGAGGCGTCAAGCTTCTCGTTGTTGATTGTTACGGTGAAGCCTCCTATGAGGGAGGGGTCGACGCGATGGTGATACTCCATTGTTCCGCCGTCGAGATGGCGGAGGATGAGTTTGCGTAGCCGTTCTTCCTCGGCCTGCGCCATCGGGGCGGCAGAGGTGACGGTGACAAGGTAGATGTGATGCTGGCTGCGATATAGCTTCATGTAGGCGAGAGCTATGTCACGGGCGGCATCAAGGCGGTTGTTGTCAGCTAAAAGCTGCAGGAAGCGGGCATAGACTTCATCGTTTCCTGAGGCTCCGGCAGCGGTTGTCAGGAGTTTCATCTTGTCGGCTGCAGGGATGAAGGGGTTGCCTACGGCCTGCTGGAGCGACGGCTCGGAAGCGAAGGAGCTTTCAAGTGCGTGCATCAGGTCATAGATGCGTCGGTCGGCCTTCTTCTCGGAGGCAAACTCGAAAAGCGCTTTTGCGTATCGGCTTGGGATGAGACCTTGATTCATTGCTTGGTGGTTGGAACCTTAGGGTTAACGGATGATGAGAGTAGTGGAAGTTTAGAGGGGAGGCTGCCGGAAATGCGGAGCTGAGGTTCTTGCCCTTGCCGTTCCGGAGCTGACGGCCAGAGTGGCTGCCGGCCCGGTACGGCTGGAGGGATATCAGTTCTGTTTTTCCATTTCGTCAAGCAGAGAGCTTACGAGCTGTTCCTGGGCTTTTTCGTCTTTCATCTGGTTGCGGACGACTTTCTGTGCGATGTCGAGGGCAAATGACGAGACTTCGTTGCGGAACTGCTGCTCGGCTTGCTTGCGTTCCTGTTCGATTGACACTTTTGCTGCGTCCATCACCTTTTTGGCTTCGGTCTGCGCTGCGGAGCGGGCTTCTTCGATGATCTGGGTTTTCATCTTGTCGGCTTCGCGGAGCATGTCGGCCTGCTGGCGACGGGCGTCGGCTATGTATTTATCCGCCTCTTCGCGG
>NZ_CAJTQC010000062.1 GCF_910578445.1 uncultured Duncaniella sp.
GCATGAGATAGCGCAGGTCTGTTGACTGATACATCTCGGCTGCAAGGTCGATGATGTTGCCGCCTCTGCCAAGTCCGAAGTCATACCAGCAGTTAAGCGTGGTTTCCACCTTAAACGACGGCGTATGTTCCTGTCGCAATGGCGACTTATACCATAGCCTCGTTCCTTTTCTCGCCGTCGGTTCATGTCCGAGTTGAGACAAGAAGGTGGCTAAAGGGATTGATTTAATCTCTTTGAGCATATCTAAAATTTGTGTTGGGGATTTGGTTCGGGTTCAGCTCACATATATACACCCCGTACTGAACCGAACTTAAATCAGTAATAAAAATCGGGGTTGTATGAGTATGTGCCGTTTTCCCGGATTACCATCCGTTTGTTCATTAGAAAAGATTTCAGTTTCGTCACCTTGCCGTCGCCATATGGGAACCCACAGGCGGCATAGGCTCTCTTGATGCTGTCCTCACAGTTCTGACACCCTTTTATAGCGCCGTTGGCAAATGCCATTTCAAGAGCCTGTCGGTGCTGTTCGGGCGAAAGCTCCGAGTATGAGAAGGTCTGAACCTTTGACTTCCCGGCAAAGGTGTATTCAGTGGCAATCTCCGGAAGTCCTGCCTCATTGACGATGAAAGCAAATGGCGGGAAGTCCATCGAGCGGATACACGATGCCGAAACCTCCGTCACCTCGCTGTCGGTCGTGCTTTTGCAGACTTGCAGAACCGTCTCTGCTTTGTTGTTGAGTTCGGTGCCGACATGACCGCGCACGTTGTCATCGCTCTTGTTAAGGTGCAGAACCGTGTGTATGTGTATCTGATACTTGTCAGTCCACTCCATGAGCTTGCCTATAAGTCGTGACGATTCAATGGCATTGTTGATGTCGAACATAAGGTCGCGGATTCCGTCAATAATCACCAGTCCGACATTGGGTGTGTTTGCGATAGCATTGTCGATAAGTTCAAGGCGCAAATCGGGCGTAATGGCGCGGAGCTGGGCGAATATCAGATTTTCCGGATGGCTGTCAAGTGGTAGCCCGGCGAGCTGAAGCGCACGTCGCATGATTCGCTGGCAATGGTGTGGACTCTGCTCGGTATCGAAATACAGGATTGTACGCTTGTCATCGGGAAACTCGGCGATATAGCGCAAAACCTCTCCATTGGTAAGTGCAGCCGCAAGAATCGCACTCACGTTGAACGTCTTTTTGCTTTTCGCCTTTCCGGTGGATGCCGAGAAGTTACCAAGTGTGCCGATAACCGATCCGTTGCAAAAGAGAACCTCAGGACTTTTGGCTATCTCATCGGTCACTCTGAGCTGATACGACTGCCAGAGTTTGTTCAATTCTTTCGCGTCCATCATTTTCTATCCCTTTCAAGTATCAGACGTTCGACATCGCTCTGACGATAGCACACCTTCTTACCGACCTTCACCGGGATTAGAATCTTGTTCTTGTTCCAGTTCCAGAGGGTGGTGTGGCACACGCCGAATTTCTCCATCACCTCCTTCTTGGTGAGCAGAACCTCCTGTGCCGCGCTGACCATAGCGGGAAGAAGCTCGGCTTTGGCTGCCTCGATTGTCTGCTTTATCAGTTCAACGAGGTCAGCAAGTTTAACATTGACCGTGACATCGGTCACACCGCTGTTGATTAACTCTAAAAGATTTGTCATAGGCAAATACAATGTCGCCGATTGTTAAACGACCAAACGACTCCGGCGACTTTATGAACCGTTCAGCCACTGTCCCGGTCGGAACAGCGATGCAAAGATAAAGGACAACTGCCCGCTTTGCAATAGCTAAAACGCTTCATATCAGCAATATAAATTCGTTTAATTTCGTTGGCGTAATT
>NZ_CAJTQC010000063.1 GCF_910578445.1 uncultured Duncaniella sp.
TTAGTGGTCGGACATCGGGAGGGATACCCGGTGTCCTTTTTCTTCTCATCGCCCGATTTCGCTCCACATTTGCATAATTCAAAAATTTTTCGTATCTTAATATAGCAATCCGACAAGGGTATCAGTCAATTTCAGTCATTCGACAGTCAAACGCAGTCGCAAGTTACTGAAAACTTGGATAATCCGTATAGGGATTGTACTTTCGTTGCGCCGAAAGGAGAAATGACCGCCGAAAAGAAAAAGTAGGACGCATAGCGGAATAACGCGGACAAAGCCGGACACTGCGAACCATCGCGGATTTCTCCTTGTTGAAAGTAACGGAGCAATGGCAGCCGACGTGCCGGGCACAATGATTAAAACCGCTAAGATGATTACAGCGGCATCAGTGTTCCCCCTCTGCCGACCGCACCCTTGCGAAAGGTGATTATCGCCGATATAATCAGGCATATTCAAGACCGTTATCAACGCGGGAAAATCCGCACGCGATAACAGACAGCCCCGTTATTGCCTTATATCCCGTGGCAAGAGCCGGGCATCAGAGCCGATATTTCAGTGGTTTTCGCCATTTTAGTAAGCATACGGACGAGTGTCCGATATTAGTTTAACCGCCGACCTGCCTCATCCCTCCGGGTGTAGTCATGGGCTGGAAGGCACATATTAACCCTATTGACAACACCCCCACATCTGTATGATGACACCGCAAACGTTTTTAATCCTTAAAAGCCCATGCCCGATGCGCTAAACAATCCCCAGACCACTCAAACATCCACAATCCGAATCAACATGACTGACTTTTTGCATCTCCCTTTGGTGGAAGTCCTCAAACTTCTCGTAAGGGGGTCGGTGGAGGAATATCTCGCCGAAAAGGAAGCCAACGCTTCCGCACGCGCCGTTACCACGGCAAACAACGAATGTGAATCACTTGACATGAAGGGGGCTTTGGAGTTCCTCAACTCCAACGGCTACCCGATAAAGAAAGGACAGCTCTACAAGGAAACGAGCGCGGGAACCGTGCCGTTCCAGAAATTCGGCTCCAAGCTGCATTTCAGAAAGTCCGAGCTGTTGCAGTGGGCGGAGGCGCGCCTCATCGACGGAAACGCCGTCGGCGTACTCGTACCCGCCACAACAGGGAAAGGAGGGAAGCGATGAAAAAAGAAGAAACAACCGCAGAAAAGACCTCCCGCAATCCCTTTCCCCTTGATGTGCTTCCGAGAAAGATGCGTGAAATCATAGACGAGGCGAACACGACCCTCGGATTTCCGAAAGACTATCTCGCCATGTCGATGCTGACGGCGGTTGCCG
>NZ_CAJTQC010000064.1 GCF_910578445.1 uncultured Duncaniella sp.
GGTCCCCATGCTTTTACATCTAAAGACTGGATAGTTCGTTGGGGCGGTGAAACCGACCCCGTGTTTGCGACGAGAGTGCAAAAGATGTAGTTCCTGACAAAAGATTTGATAATATGACATACATAGGCATCGACATCAGCAAAGCGACTTTTGTAGCAGCCTTCCTTCACGGGAAAAGCTACCGTACCGAGACCTTCCCAAATGATGCTAAAGGCATCCGCAGGTTCATCTCGAAGCTTGACCCTGCCATCCACCACTGCGTGATGGAGGCGACAGGCAACTACTGTTTCCTCCTTCTTTATCTTCTTGACAAGTCGGGCATCCGGGCAAGCCTCATCAATCCGAAGAAGATTAAGAACTATGCCCGCGTGATGATGTCCGTAACCAAGACGGATTCCAAAGACGCTTGTCTCATTGCCGATTTCGGGGAGAGGTTCAAGCCTGAACCCTATAAGTTCCCATCAGAACAGATAATGATTCTGAAGCAGAAGAAAACAGTCCTGCGTCAACTCCAGAAGCAACTGACAGCGACAAAGAATCTACTCTCATCGCTTGAACCTCTGCCGGTTAAGGACAAGAAGTGTGTCAATTCTCTTAAACAGACCATAACGTTCCTTGAGAAGCAGATCAAGTACATGCAGCAGGAAATGGAGGCGGTCGTGACCGAGGTGTTTGACAGGCAGCTGAAACTCCTTACCTCAATAAAGGGTATCGGGGTCACACTTGCCACAGCGCTGATTATAGCCACCGGAGGCTTTACCTACTTCGACAATGCCAAGCAGTTGTCCCGCTTTATCGGTATCTGTCCAACAATAGAGCAGTCCGGCACGAGCATAAACATCCGGGGACATATCAACCGTAACGGTGATGAGACTCTGCGTTCAATGCTTTATGTGGCGGCATGGTCAGCAAGTCAGCACAACAAGGCGTGCAAGGAATGCTACCAACGATTACGAGGCAATGGAAAATCCGGCAAGGTTGCCATGATTGCCGTAGCAAACAAACTCGTCAGACAGGCTTTTGCTGTTGTGACATCCAATAAGTCATATATAAACGGTTTCGTTTCTACGAAACCTGATGCCACCGTCTGAACACTTCCTCTCTCCTTCTGGCGAGGGGATGCCCCAGCGGCGGGGGCGGCCTAAACCGCCCCCAAGAGCGGACGGAGGCATGACTATTCTCAAATAATCTAAGGTGGATGTAATTTTTGCCTCATTTTATTTGGATTTTAATATAGT
>NZ_CAJTQC010000065.1 GCF_910578445.1 uncultured Duncaniella sp.
AGAGCGACCTCGAAGATTACCGCAAGGCATACTTCGGTCTGATTAAGCTTGGCAAAGACAACAAGCATCAGGTGGCAATCAGCAATGACACGTTTGACCATGTCGAGCGCATCGCCCGCTTTTTCGGTGGCCCCGGTTACAGCGTCAGCAACTTTGTCGAGCACATCATCAACGAACACCTCGACAGCAATTCCGCCAACTACGAAAGTTGGTTCACACTAATCAGTAAATCGTTCTGACCACTGCCCTTAGGCAGTGAAATGGCGAAGCTATCGGCAGCGCCGGTATCCGGATAATCTGTCAAGATTAGGAGGATAGCAAGGTAGTGGCAATGTAAACATTCCCGACCTTGCATCCTCCGTTACCGGGCGGCTGGAGTCCGTTCCCGATGGTCACAAAGTCGAATCTCAAAATCTCAAGACAATGACATTCACAAGAAGAAAAAAGTCTCCTCCGGGAGCAACAGAAAAGTCAGGCAAGTCGTATGTTGTCAGTGTCAGGCTCAATGAAGAACAGTATAAAACCGTGCAGGAAAACTGTCGCAAATCCGGCAGAAAGTTGTCAGACTACTGGCGTCACGCTCTGCTCAACGCCAAGGTTACAGCGATAGCCACACCTGAAGATATGGCGATTCTGCGTCAGATAGGGAGCATGGCTAACAATCTGAATCAGCTTGCGAAGAAAGCCAACGAAGCGGGCTTTAAGCTTGTCGAGTGGGGGCTCAAGGGTCTGAGCAAGGAAATAAAATCACTCTATTCCAAACTATCGTATGATTGGAGGCATAACTAAAGGCAGCTGTTTTTCGGGTTGTGTGGAGTATGCACTCGCGCTGAAAGAGAAGAACAAGGAAGCTCGTTTGCTCTATTCCGAGGGTCTGATGACCGACACGCCGAAAGACATTATTGACGGTTTCGAGTGTCAGCGACATCTCAACAGCAGGGTCAGACACTGGTGCGGACACATCTCATTGTCTTACTCTCCGAAAGACGCGGAGCGCATGAGCGATGAGTTTATGGTGAAACTCGCGCTGGAATATATGGATAAAATGGGCATCAAAAACACCCAGTTTATCATAGCCCGGCATCTCGATAAGGAGCAT
>NZ_CAJTQC010000066.1:0-248 GCF_910578445.1 uncultured Duncaniella sp.
TGTAAAGGAGAACGGAGCCTACCAGTTTAACCGCGACTTCTACTACTAATCGAGTTTAGTTCGGTACGGTGTGTATATATGTGCGCTGAACCTGAACTACCACCCCTAAACATTTTTGCCACAATGTTCAAAGAGATAAAATCTATCCCTTTAGCCACCTTCATGTCCCGACTCGGACATGAGCCGGTCAGACGGAGTGGGGACAAACTCTGGTATAAGTCACCGCTAAGACAGGAGCATACGCCATC
>NZ_CAJTQC010000066.1:273-564 GCF_910578445.1 uncultured Duncaniella sp.
TGACTTCGGTATCGGTAAAGGAGGCAATATCGTAGACCTTGCAGCCGAGATGTATCAGTCAACCGATATGCGTCATCTACTGCGATGCATTGCTGACAGTTGCCCTGTGCCATCGGTGCAGACAGTCGCTGCCACATCCGTTACGCGACACACTGCTCCGAGTTTTGAGAACATCCGAACAGTGCCGCTGGAGAGCCACGCACTTGTCGCATACCTCCAAGAGCGCGGCATTCCACCGGAGATTTCAAAGGCACACTGTCAACAGGTGCATTACAGTTGCCGAGGCAAACG
>NZ_CAJTQC010000066.1:665-892 GCF_910578445.1 uncultured Duncaniella sp.
CAGTGAATATTCTATCATGTTGTTTTGATTTTTATTATATTAATTTCAGTAATCAATATTCATTCATATGAAAGAACAGGATTTAAAATCCAAAGCATCAATTCTGCTTGGACACTTTCATGACAATGGGTACTCAAAGTACACCATTGACCTTTTCCGGCTGGCGATTAATTATGCGTTACGTCTTCGGAGTGTTCATCCCGGCATCTCTTATGAAGACATCTATC
>NZ_CAJTQC010000067.1 GCF_910578445.1 uncultured Duncaniella sp.
CAATCTCATGCAGTCCAACATATCCGATAAATTCACATGTGGATTTTATTTCCACAGCATATAATCCCCAGCCTTTAGAGTCAAACTCATTCTGAATACGATTGTAGAAAGCCTCTGTCTCAGCATCACTCAGTGTTGCCGGGAAGCAGCGCATTACACGTGAATCCTTGTTCATCTTGGCGAACAAAGGTAAATCCCCCTGCTTCCACGAGCGAAGAATCAATCGGCCTGTTTCGATGTAGTTCATTATTTCTCAAATTGAGATTCGATATAAGCAAACAGCTCAGGATTATTACACATCGGATGTTGAAGACTTTTACCTCCTTTGAAGCCATGTAATTTCAAAACTGATTCATCAAGTTTCTCTCCTGTATATTCCTCTATCGCCTTTAATCTCCAAGTCATGTGCATTGGCGGAGTTTCAATCCAATAATTGCCGTCAGCACGCAGTTCCTCAGCGACAACTTCTGTCTTATAAATAAACTTACGCTCCTTAGAACTGAAGACATACACAATGTCACCTACCGCAAAATTGTTTTGTTCACGTTTCCAACTGATAAATCCTGTTTCTTTCAGTGAAGCATAATGATTGCATCGTGAAGCATTAGCATATACCAGCCATTGTTTGGCTGCTCTTTTGTTGTTATTCTTTCTCATACTGCAAATTTACTAATTTTTAACGACTGTTCATTCGAGATTATTGCGCGGCTGGAGGATTGGTCATCTTAACCTAGAAATCACTTCAAATTCCACTCAATCACCATACAATTTTTATGTGAGTAATTTATGCTGATACTCAATTAATTACAAGCCACCACGTAGTTATCTGCGGTTATTTCAAGGTGTCCGTATGACACTGACAACTCACTTTCAATCAGTGCGGT
>NZ_CAJTQC010000068.1:0-563 GCF_910578445.1 uncultured Duncaniella sp.
GCGATCGGAACCATGCTCCTTCTTCCTTGAGTTTACGGTTTGCAGCAAGCGAGAACACCTGAAATCCGCCGCTGTCGGTCAGAATCGGGCGCTCCCATCCCATGAATCTATGGAGTCCTCCGGCCTGATGCAATATTTCTGTGCCTGGCCTGAGGTATAAATGATATGTGTTGCCGAGTATAATCTGGGCTTTGACGTCATCGGCGAGATCGCGCTGATGCACTGCTTTGACAGACGCCACTGTGCCGACTGGCATGAAAATCGGGGTCAGTATGTCGCCATGGGCGGTGGATATCATGCCGGCTCTGGCGGCTGAATCCGCGCATGTGTGTTGAAGGTTGAAATTCATATTGCAAAGGTACAAAACAATTGTTCTTCCGGCAAAAATTTGGGCGTTTCGCAAAAACTGAGTAATTTTGCACCGTACACGTAAGGCGCATATGGCGTAATTGGTAGCCGCGTTAGACTTAGGATCTAATGTCTGCGGACGTGGGGGTTCGAGTCCCCCTATGCGCACGAGTTGACCAAAGAGGAATTTCCGCAAGGATTTTCCTCTTTTTATC
>NZ_CAJTQC010000068.1:612-836 GCF_910578445.1 uncultured Duncaniella sp.
TCATTTTCTTTATCCCGATAAATACCATCAGGGAATAACATATTTGGAGTTTATGAGCTGTAAGCAGGTCTGCTTACTTCCACATAGTCACTAAATGACAACACATTAGCAGCACATCACTTATCTTATTCTCAAGGTTCGATAACTCATTATCGTATTTTGAAAGTTCTAACTCTTCTTTATTTTTCCGCATAGCGTTGTGAAAGTATAGTAAAGCACTTTGT
>NZ_CAJTQC010000069.1 GCF_910578445.1 uncultured Duncaniella sp.
CATTCCGGTTGACAGAATCCCCTGAGCGTTCAAGTTAATGGTTATAGGAACGACTCCAGCGCGATTCATGATTCTTGAAATGCGACACAATATACAATTCACACGGCCGATGCTATGGCTGTGATTGGTGCCCGCTGAGTTCAAAACAGTTACCCTATGGGACTGCACGTCAGGGCTATTTAAGCCATTTGTAAGGCTGACTTCCAATACATTTTATTATTACGCTGTGACACAGACGGTAGTGTGGAATCCAATTACCCGGTTTGAATTCCCCGCTGTCGCCCAAGGCCCGTGTTGTGTCTTAACTTCTATTCAAAAATGAATGAAAGAACCCAAATTTGTCGCTTTCTCCACCCAAAAGGGAGGAGCAGGCAAAACTACCCTTACGGTCACGGTAGCGAGCTACCTGTATTACTGCAAGGGTCTGAAAGTTCTCGTTGTTGACTGCGACTATCCGCAGTACAGCATCGACGAAATGCGCAAGCGAGAGAAGATGCTTCTTGACCTGAGTCCCTCGTTCAAGAAAACATTCTCCGACACACTCGTCCGAACCAAGCTGAAACCATTCCCTGTTCTGGTATGCCCTCCGGAGGAAGCCATGTCAAAAGTCAAGGAGCTGGTTGAAAGTGGAGACGACATCGACATCGTGTTTTTCGACCTCCCCGGTACAGTGAATAATCGTGGCGTGGTAACAGTGGCCAACTGCATGGACATGATTGTTGTACCAATCTCCGCCGACAAGGTTGTATTGGAGAGTTCGCTCGCTTATGCACTCAAATTACAGGAATGGCTCACGACCGGCAAATCCCAGTTGAAGGGTGTTCACATGCTCT
>NZ_CAJTQC010000070.1 GCF_910578445.1 uncultured Duncaniella sp.
GTTATCTGAGCATGAATTTGAACCAGACCCGCTTCTCGCTCCAATATGCAACAACTGCAATTTATGTGCCGATGTCTGTCCGATTAACGCTCTGTCTGAATCAGAACTAAAGCAACTTGATTGCTGGAACCATGCATTTGGCGATGACGAGGAACAAAAAACATGGAAAATATCTTGCCATAAATGTAGAGACATCTGTCCTTATAACCTCGGGAGCAAAAACAAACTCTAATAATTCTTACGATGCCATACATATCAATCGAAAGCGGACGGTTGACTGCTGAACAGAAGAAAGAGCTGATTGAACGGCTGACAGAAACAGCCTCCGAGATAACACATATCCCGGAGCAGTTCTTTACGGTTACAATTAAGGAGTTGCCAGATGAAAACTTCGGTATCGTCGGCAAGTCAATCGATGAGATAAAACGCAAATACAACAGATGAAAGTAATCGGAACTAACGGAAGCTCACGCAAGGACGGCAACACGGTCATCTATGCTCAATAAAGAGATGGTTGTCGTTGGCTCGGCCTATTGGAATATAGTTTACGGTAAGAATATCGGAGATGTTCTCAATGATGAGGAAGGCATGGCAAATATGCGTAACCTCGGCGAAAATATGGCATGGCTTATCAAACAGTTAAAGGATTAAACTATGGACAAGAATAAAATTTATCCACGTTCCAATGATAATCAGACAGTGTATCTGAAATCAGTTGTCACACGCCCTACAATCGAGGTCGGAGACTTCACCATCTACAATGATTTTGTGAATGACCCGCGAGACTTCGAGAAGAACAACGTGCTCTATCA
>NZ_CAJTQC010000071.1 GCF_910578445.1 uncultured Duncaniella sp.
GCCGTTCAAGAAATGGCTTAAAGATGCCGGTATCAAGAAGAAAGTCACCTTCCACCGCCGACGGCATCCGTATAGCCGAGCGGTTCGGAATGAAAGACCATACATTCAAGATGTTCCTTACCCGCAATCTCAATACCCTGTTCCGTCGCATACGACAAGGATGGTATCAGAAGCTTTCATGTTACTCCGCTAACAAAGTTACTACCTATGAACAGGATTGATGATGTAATGGTGGCGGCCACCATGCGGGGATACGACCGCAATAATCTGTTCGCTTTCGTGGCAACTGTAATCGGCAGTGACGAGGCAACCCGACTGATGGAGATGTATCGGGTGGGCACATCAAAGCATTGGCAAGGAGCCACGGTATTCTGGCAAATCTCAAATGACGGTGAAGTCCGTAGTGGAAAGATTATGCTGTATGACCGATTGACAGGGCATCGTGTACAGGCTCCATTCCCGCACATCAACTGGGTACACTCGGTGCTGAGATTGCCTGACTACAAACTGACCCAATGTTTCTTCGGTGAGCATCTACTCCCTTATATCCGAGATAAGCCGGTGGCTATCGTGGAGAGTGAGAAGACTGCAATACTCGCAACTCATTACCTCCCGCAATATCTGTGGCTCGCCACAGGTGGAAAGTGCAGTTGTCTCAACCACGAGGCAATCCAAGCACTACGAGGAAGAGAGGTGTTGCTTGTTCCTGACCTTAACGCTACTGACGATTGGCGCAAGAAACTGACGTTATTCGATGATTCGGGAATAAAGGCAAGTCTGTTTGAACAACTTGAACAGATGGC
>NZ_CAJTQC010000072.1:0-266 GCF_910578445.1 uncultured Duncaniella sp.
AGGGAAATCGAATAGCTAAAGAGTACAAGGTATTCACATAACTAAGATTATCAACCGGACGAAAGTCCACAACAAAACTGATAGATATGGCAACATCAAAAAATCCCGCTGGTCAGTCATCTGAAATGACTGACGCACCTAAAAATCCCCAAATGTCTAACCCTTCTAAAATTGAGAACCCTATGGAAAACTCTATCTTTCCCGAGACTCAGCAATCCGGTGAGATTGGCGCGGTCACTCAACCCAAACCGTCGCGCCCCAACGCC
>NZ_CAJTQC010000072.1:276-511 GCF_910578445.1 uncultured Duncaniella sp.
AAGCTCGACCTCGAAGATTACCGCACTGCTTTCTTCGCCCCGATTAAACTCGGAAAGGACAACAAGCATCAGGTGGCAATCAGCAATGACACGTTTGAGCGCGTGGACAAAATTGCCCGCATCTTCGGCGGTTCGGGCTACAGCGTCAGCAGCTTCGTTGAGCACATCATCAACGAGCACCTTGACGGCAACGCCGACAACTACGGAAGCTGGTTCGCAATAATCAGCAAGTCGT
>NZ_CAJTQC010000072.1:553-799 GCF_910578445.1 uncultured Duncaniella sp.
CCCGCTCTGATTGATCACGTGCTATAATGTGTGTATATGGATGGTTGATTTTGCGTCTTATTCGATGGCGCATAGTAACTACTCTGTAACTGAGAATAAGACACGAAGGCAGGCGTTCAGATGCACGCAGGATGGTATGCGATTAATCTGAGCGGGCACTTCCTAAATGGCATAGCCATCGGAGCACCACGCGAAGCGTTACCCGGAGAGAAGCGTAGGGTAGCAAGGTAGTGGCAACGTAAACTT
>NZ_CAJTQC010000073.1 GCF_910578445.1 uncultured Duncaniella sp.
TCTTGGCTTCTGTTACACGTGCCTCAACCATAGAACCTGCCGGTATAGCGGTTTTTCCATTAACCATAACAGGACTTGTGACACGGAAACGAACCATATCACCTACCTCAACGTTCTTAGCCTGAACAGTTTGTGCAGCTTCCACCTCAATCGTGGTTCCGGTTTTGATTGTCACTGTCTCTTTTTGTGCAAAAGAAAAAGTGCTACAAAGTAGCAAACATGAGACAAAAATCTTTCTCATAATACAATACATTGCCTCCCAGTCCCAACTTGGCATTAAAGTTTGTTCCTTCAAAAGGCGTGGAACTGTATGCCCACGTCTCTATGTGAAGGTGCTAGGAAAACCTTTGAAAACAGATATGGGAATAACAGCCCCACGCATATGCGTGAAGACCATTACGACCTCTCTTGTTTTCAGTGAGTAAAGTTTCCTAGGCTTTTCACATACAAGAAGAAGACATAACGCCTCTTTTTAACCGAAATGTAGCGGAAAAGGACATAATGCCCAATTCCATTTGCAAATTTAGCGATTTTTTTTGTATTAACAAAGGATTCATTGAAAGAAATACAGAAAAACCAATTTTATGGGCTTCAATTGGAATAATTCAAATTAAAAATTTACATTACAATACAGTTCGTATTGACTATTTTACAACATAAAAGAGTGTGGCGCTGCCACACATACATAGAGAGCATTCGCACTATCTGCAGGGCTGAAGCCCGCAGT
>NZ_CAJTQC010000074.1 GCF_910578445.1 uncultured Duncaniella sp.
CTTTGGAGTTGAAGGCTTCGGCCGAGGCATTAGTTGCGCGACGTCGGAAATAATTTAGGATAGTCGGGGCGTGGTTCTTGAACGTCTTGATGACAGAGCGGAAGTTGTTGTTGCCCAATGCCATTACTTTTTCATACCACTTGTTCATCCGACCCATTGCTTTGGTGGGTGATATCTTTGCGTTGAAGATTTGGCGCAGTTCCATAGCCAGATGGTATGCAGCTTTCAGTATCGGATAGTGTTTGAACAGAATGTTTGCGCGATGACGCTGTATGTCAGTCCATTTGTTCTGCGACATCATCAGGGTGTGCTTGCTGCGGGCAAGGATCTGGCGCATGGTCTCGCCGTTGGAATATGTAATTGGGGTCTCTGATTTGTCACGGCTGTTGTCTTCGGCAATGAGCTGTCGGCGTATGTCTATGCGAATTTCGTCGACAGCCTCGTTATAGACCTGCTGCACATGGAAGCGGTCGTTAACGACGTGGGCGTTGTAGAATACCTCGGCGGCTATCAGCATCATCGAGGGCGACAGATCGCAGGTCACTTCTTTTACCCTGCGTCTGACCGATTTACCCATGGCTCCGATGAGGATTGTGGTTATCTCATCGCTCTTTGTGCCGGGTATGGCCGCCGCCAGCGTCCCACGGCCACCGTGTCCGTCCTTGTTCGTGAGGAAAGTCCATACCTCGCCGTTGCTC
>NZ_CAJTQC010000075.1 GCF_910578445.1 uncultured Duncaniella sp.
GAATGGTCTTCGGAACATTGTTCTCGGCAACGACCTTATATATCCACGAATCCTTTACGCCATACTTCTCCCGAATGTCGGCACGGGTATAGAAATCAGAGATTGATTTGGACTTTTTCTCAGCTGACTCTGTCTGCTCCGTTTCTTTCGGTGTGAGAAAATCAAACATAGCCTGAATGTCGGCTTTACTGATGAGAGTCTTTCTTCCGATTCTCGTCACTTTGATTTTACCTCGATTGATATTGTCATAAATATATGTCCGGCACACACCGAGGTATTGTGCCGTTTCAGTAGGTGTCAAGAAATCCTTATCTCTACTTTTTCGGTCTGGATTACATTGGATGGTCTCCTGATTGGAAAGAGCCATCTTCTTTTGTCTCATGCGTTCCTTGTATGAATGCTCAGCGCATCGCTTCGAGCAGAAACGTGTAACCGTTGTTTGAGCCATAAAACGGTTGCCACACCACTCACAGATTCTTTCAATTTTAATGTTGCTACTCATTTCGTTGGTGTTAATTTCTCCTTAGTTTGTTCGTGCGCGTCCGTTGACGTCCGTCTACGTCCGCAAACCTCCACCACCTTGCTGACGCTTGGGGTGAAATGAGTCGCTGTCGTACAAAATCCGTACAAAATAGTGCATAAAAACGCC
>NZ_CAJTQC010000076.1 GCF_910578445.1 uncultured Duncaniella sp.
TAATATATAAGTTTTACCCATATAGATTGGAGTATCACCACATGGCACCTCCTCGATAGTTTCTGTGGAGTCGCAAGGCACTTTGGAGTTGTTTAGTATTAGTACCGTGGTATCTGGCTCTTGATAAAAGTCATATCTCATACCACCTTCAGTCTCGGTAAAATAGCCCCTATAGGTTTCTGATGGAGCGGTATCATCTGTGCACCCTATCGTTATTAGCAATGCCAATGACATATAAGTAATACAAAATTTCTTCATGTTATATTTTTTTGCCACTGACTCGATGGAGAGAATTACAATTTATATGAAGAAACGTGAGCCAACTATGCCACGTCTTAATTGGGGGTCGTAGGAAACCTTTTGCACAGATGTAACAATAGTAGCCCACGCTATGAGCGTGAGAACCACTATGCCATCTTTGTGCTGTTGAAAATTTCCTACGTTTCCAATTACAAGATGAGCATAACGCTTCTTATTTTTAGAATGTCGCGGACTGACTTAGCCAATCCTACTGCAAAGTTAGCGATTTTTCTTCAAACTCCTGCCTCTCAACACCTCAAATCTTCGGCAAACAAATCAAAAAAGTTAGAATTAAATAAGACTAACAGATGCAAATTATTCAAAAAT
>NZ_CAJTQC010000077.1 GCF_910578445.1 uncultured Duncaniella sp.
ACAAATTTAACACATTTCTCAAAATTCATGCACCGTGCTTTCGGCTTGACCCAGTTGTTGTTACCCAATGCCATTACCTTTTCATACCACTTGTTCATCCTCCCCATGGCTTTTGTCGGTGAGATTTTAGCGTTGAAAATCTTGCGCAGCTCCATCGCAAGGCTGTATGCAGCCTTCAATATTGGGTGGTATTTGAACAGTATGTTGACACGATGGCGCTGTATGTCAGTCCATTTGTTCTGCGACATCATCAGAGTGTGTTTGCTGCGGGCCAGTATCTGGCGCATGGTCTCGCCGTTGGAGTACGTTACCGGCGGTTCGGACTTGTTGCGGTTGTTTTCCTCTGCGATGAGCTGTCGGCGAATGTCGATGCGGATTTCGTCAACGGCCTCATTATAGACCTGCTGGACATGAAAACGGTCGTTGACTACATGGGCGTTATAGAACACTTCCGCGGCTATGAGCATCATTGATGGCGAAAGATCGCATGTCACTTCCTTGACCCTGCGTCTGATTGATTTCCCCATAGCTCCGATGAGTATGGATATAATTTCGTCACTCTTTGTTCCGGGAATGGCTGCCGCAAGTGTTCCCTTGCATCCGTGGCCGTCCTTGTTGGTCAG
>NZ_CAJTQC010000078.1 GCF_910578445.1 uncultured Duncaniella sp.
CATGATTTTTGATTCAAAAGAAAAACTGAAACGCAACTATGTCTGCATCGTAAATGAGCGAATAAGTCGGTTCAACAAGACCTCCGAATAATCTCAATTGAATGTTACACGTTTCAGCGAGAAAGGAAGATCCCGAAATAACCGAATGGTATTCGGTAGAGGATATTCAGTCCAAGTATGGCATGACTCTCTCGGCGATTTACTCACCGGTATCCAAAATCGGCATTCCGGCAACCATCACCAAAGTAACTCTCCGTAAAGAAAAACTTCACAGCGGCAAACTGTCGCTCTATCTCGACTACTACCCTCCCATCGGCTCGATTTGAGCCGTTTTTCCAATTAATTATAGTAATTTTGAGCCGATAAATCATTCTGATATGCCACATTTGCACACTATAAGGCATAAAACGCGGTTTGTTAACAGAAGTTCCGTCTTGAATCTGACATAAAGTATGTTTCCAAGATCAGAACTGTATGAATTATGATTATATCGAATATATTACCTGGCAGACAAATATTTAGTTTCACGTTCATGAGTGATTCTTTTTATAGTATTGATTTTTTTGGGGTATAAGATGCAGTCTTTTGACCTATCCTCCGTCT
>NZ_CAJTQC010000079.1:0-265 GCF_910578445.1 uncultured Duncaniella sp.
TTGACGAGATACGAAATGGCTTCTCAGAATGGCTTGAAGCACAAAGCCCGGAGTTCAAGGAAAAACTTGTTGACCTTTATAATAATAAGTTCAACTGTTTCGTCCGTCCGCAGTATGACGGTAGCCATCAGACCTTCCCTGACCTCAATATGAAATTATTGGGTGACAGGTATGGAATACACTCCATTTATCAAAGTCAGATGGACTGTATCTGGATGCTGAAACAGAATGGCGGTGGCGTGTGCGACCACGAGGTGGGGACGGG
>NZ_CAJTQC010000079.1:318-570 GCF_910578445.1 uncultured Duncaniella sp.
AACCGATGATTATCGGTCTGAAAGCCAACATCGCCGAGATTGCCATGACGTATCAGAGTGCTTATCCCAATGCCCGGATACTGTTTGCCGATGAAAAGAGTTTCAAGGCTGACAACCGCGTGGCGTTCTTCAATCAAATCAAGAACAACGACTATGACTGCGTGATAATGTCGCACGACCAGTTCGGCAAGATACCGCAGTCGCCGGAGATGCAGCAGCAAATCCTTCAGGCGGAGCTTGATACAGTCGAGG
>NZ_CAJTQC010000080.1 GCF_910578445.1 uncultured Duncaniella sp.
TTTCATATAACCCGTCGGCATCTTCCATATTCTTCAGAATGGTCTTTGGAACTCTATCCACAGTCTTGACTACGTTGATGCAGTAGTTTATTTTGCGTCTTACTGCATCAGTCTGAGCCACGTAGAACTCCTTGAAGTAATCTTTGTATAGCTTTATGGTTCGGTTCGCCATATCTTATTATGTAACCGCAAAGTTAACTAAAAAGTTTACTTTGGCAAAATTATTCATGTATTTATTTCAGAGAGATTGAGTTGATGGCATCACAGATTATGATGATTCCAAACAAATCGGTGTTTTTGGGGTGATTTATTTGGTGTTTTTGGGGTGATTCGCTTTTAATATTTGGGATGTTTCACTTGGAAGTTATTTCAGCGAGATGGAATTAGCGGCATCGCGCTTCTTTTGGTTTACGACCTCGGCGTAGATCTGCGTCGTGGCCACGTTTTTATGCGTAAGCATTTTACTGACGGTATAGATGTCTGTGCCGTTGGTAATGAGGAGTGTGGCGTATG
>NZ_CAJTQC010000081.1 GCF_910578445.1 uncultured Duncaniella sp.
TTGCATACTTCTTCCGTCTCGTCAGAAAGAGTCCAATTGAAGTCAGGTGTCGGTTCTTCAAAGGTATATTGATCCATTAAAATATGCTCATATGACGTAATTGTGTTTTTAGCCTTGTCCTTTATCATCTCGTCAAGCGACATTCTTCCATATTTGTCTCCGAGTTTTGAATATTCCTCAAATGGCAATCCATTCGGATAGTCCTTGGCCATGACAGAGTCCCGTTGATATCTTGCATATATGCAATAACGGCTATTTGTATGACCGATTTCGAGAAGTTCATCTTCGATTTGCGACCGATCAAGAACCGGATCATATACAAAGTGTTCATATACACATTGAATTCTGCATCGGTCTATTGTGCGGTATTTTTCTGCGCGACTCCTTGTTTGGGCGTCGCACTCCAGATGGAATAGAGAGAAAACCAAGCAGATAGATAGTAAAAGTTTGTTGAGTGTCATAAGGCTATTGAATTCATGATTATTAAACACCTTGATTTAGTTTT
>NZ_CAJTQC010000082.1 GCF_910578445.1 uncultured Duncaniella sp.
GATTGTTCGCCTGCTCCATTTCGCTCTCAAACCGAATCCGGTTTATGGAGCTGACCTCCAACAGTTGTTCCCGTGAGCGGTTGACAACATAGTCGGTTGCCGTAACTTTCTTGTCAGGATTGATAGAGAACAGTCCTGAGCTACTGTTCACCTCGACAAACTGCGAAAGCACTTCGGCATCCGCCTCATAAGCCCTTATCGGGGTTGGTTCGTTGAAAACTGTGTTGTCATCACTGCACGCCGTTATCAAGAGGGCGGTGCCAATCAAGGAGGTAAGAATCAGTTTATTCATAACCTATAGCCAATTATTCCACTGACTCGGTGGAGAGATTAATTAAAGAAAACGTGAGCCAACTATGCCACGTCTAAACTGATGGTCGTAGGAAACCTTTGATGCAGATGTAACAATAGTGACCCACGCTATATGCGTGAGAACCACTATGCTATTCCTTGCATCGGTTTCTGAATTTCCTACGTTCACAAACTACAAGATAAGCATAACGC